>JANWHD010000034.1 GCA_025450585.1 Solirubrobacterales bacterium | reverse complement strand
GGGGGGGGGGCCCCCCCCCCCCCCCCACCCCCGCTCGCTATGTCGGCTTTTTTTTTGCCCCGCGGCCCGTGGGGGCCCCCCCCCACGCCTCTGGGGTCAGGACCGGTCAAGACCCAGCTCAATGACTCGCGCGGCAATCAGCCGGGGGCGGTCGCGGCCAGCGTCCCCGCGGATTTCGAGCTTTGTCGCCAGAGCGTCGAGGCGGCGCTGGGCCGTGCGCTCGCTTATGTGGAGCTCAGCTGCGATCTCGGCGCGGGTGGCGGGACGGCCGGCAAAAGCTCCCTCGCTGCGATAGGGAGCTACTAGCGCTGCGGCGGTCGCCCGCTCCTCTTCGTTGAGCGCGACCGAGGGCGCGGCGGCGGCCACGGTTCCGCCGGCGCGGCCGGGGACCGGGTCGGAGACTTCGAGCCGCTGCCCGCCGATCGTCAGCGTGTCGCCGTCGCGCAGGCGCCGCGGCCGGTCGAGCGGCTCGCCGTTCAGGGCCGTGCCGTTGCGGCTGTCGAGATCGGTCGCCATCAGCACACCGCCCCGGTTCTCGATCTCGAGGTGGTTCCAGGAGACCGCCTCGTCATCGATTCGCAGGCCGGCCTCGGGGTCGCGGCCGACCACCGTCCTGCCGGGCGGCAGGGCGACGGACCGGGGCGCTCCCCCCTCTCCCGTCAGCCAGATCCGCGCATCCATCGCCGCGAGCATAGAGTCCGCTCCGGTGAGCGCGGACGACGAGAAGCGGATCGCGGCCGAGGCCGCGGCGGAACTGGTCGAGGATGGGATGACGGTCGGTCTCGGCACCGGCTCGACGGTCGCCCACCTGCTGCCGGCGATCGCCGCCCGCGGGCTGAGCGGCATCCGCTGTGTGGCGACCTCGGTGGCGACCGAGGAGCAGGCGCGGGGGCTGGGAATCCCGGTCGAGGAGTTCAGCGCGCTGGAGCGGCTCGACATCGCGATCGACGGCACCGATCAGGTGACCCCCGACGGCTGGCTGATCAAGGGCGGCGGCGGTGCCCACCTGCGCGAGAAGATCGTCGCCGCGGCGGCCGAACGCTTCGTCGTCATCTCCGATTCGAGCAAGCCGGTCGACGCGCTGACCGGGCCGGTGCCGCTGGAGCTCTTCGCCTTCGGTCTGCGCTCGACCCTCGCCCGGCTCGGCCCCGAGGTCGAGCTGCGCGACGTCCCGCGCAGTCCCGACGACGGCGCGATCGCCGACCACCGCGGTGAGATCGACGATCCGGCGGCACTCGCGACCCGCCTCGAGGCCGACCCCGGCGTCGCCGCCCACGGCCTCTTTCCGCCGGATATGGTGAGCGAGCTGCTGGTGGGGGCCGGAGGCGCAGTGACCAGATCCACGTTCAGCTGACTCCCGAGGAGGGGCCCACATGAGTGACTTCACCGGACTGAAGATCACCGGCCGCATCGCTACGCCGAGCGACCCCGACTGGGACGAGGCGCGCCTTGCCTGGAACCTGATTGCCGACCAGCGGCCGGAGGCCGTCGCCTTCGCCGAGAGCGCCGACGACGTCGCCGAGGTCGTCCGCTTCGCCGCCGAGAACGACCTGCGGGTCGCCGGCCAGGGAACCGGGCACGGCGCCGCCCCACTCGGGCCGCTGGAGGGGACGATCCTGATCAAGACCGAGCGGATGCGCGGGATCGAGATCGATCCGAGCTCGCGCACCGCCCGGATCGAGGCCGGCGTGCTCTCGGCCGAGCTCGGCGCCGCCGCCGGCGAGCACCGCCTCAGCGCCCTGCCCGGCTCCTCGCCCGACGTCGGCACGGTCGGCTACACGCTCGGCGGCGGCATGAGCTGGCTCGCGCGCGCCCACGGCTTCGCCTGCAACCACGTGCGCGGGATCGAGCTGGTCACCGCCGACGGCGAGGCGCGCACGGTGGATAGCGAGAACGACCCCGACTTGTTCTGGGCGCTGCGCGGCGGTGGTGGTGGCTACGCGATCGTCACCGCCCTGCAGCTCGAGCTGCTCCCGGTCGCCGATCTCTACGCCGGTGCCCTGGTCTTCCCGGCGGCGGTCGGCGGCGAGGCGGTGCGCATCTACCGCGACTGGGCGGCGAGCCTGCCCGACGAGGTCACCTCGATCGTCCGTTTCGTCACCCCACCGCCGATCCCGGACGTGCCCGAGCCGATCCGCGGCGTGCCGCTGCTGACGATCGGCGCCGCCTGTATAGGCGACCAGTCCAATGGCGAAGCGACGATCGCACCGCTGCGCGCCAGCTTGGGCGAGACGATCATGGACACCTTCGCGCAGATGCCCGCCGCCGGACTCAGCCATATCCACATGGACCCGGAGAACCCGGTGCCGGGAATCGGCGGCGGGGTCACAATCGCCGCCCTGCCCGACGAGGCGGTCGACGCCTTCACCGCTGCCACCGGCCCCGACTCCGGCTCGCCACTGCTGCTCAGCGAGCTGCGCCACCTGGGCGGTGCCGTCGGCCGGCCGGCCGAGAACGGCGGCGCGCTCTCGCACCTCGACGCCGACTTCGTCATGTACAGCGTCGGGATGCCGATGACGTCGGAGCTGGGCGAGGCAATCCACGGCCACCTTCGCCACCTGGAGGAGGCGATGTCCCCTTGGGCCGCCGATGGCGGCTACTTCAACTTCACCGAACGACCCTGCGACGTCGACGCGATCCTTCCCGCCGAGGTCTGCTCGCGACTCGCTGAGATCAAGCGCGCCTACGATCCCGAGGACCGCATCGTGGCCAATCATGCGGTCGCGATAGGGCCCGCTTAAGAGAAGCTCACCGAGACGAACCGACGTCGAGCGGGATCAGGCTCTCGAGCCGGCGAACGGCCGGATCGTCAGGGCCGACGAGCTTGGCAATCGTCGCCGCCGCCGCATCGATGTCCTCCGGAGTGGCCTGGGCTATCGCCTCCAGATCGGCCCAATCCTTGGTGCGGTCGAAGAAGGCCTTGAAGATCGCCAGGGACGCGCAGTCGAGGACCGGTATATCGCGACCCGCGAGCGGCACCCAGACAACCGCGGCGGCGACGGCATCGTGTAGAGGGACGTTGTTCAGAAACACGTCGATCGGCGTGCCATCCCAATCGAGCCTGGCCTGACCGTCGCGCATCACCTTTGCGAGATCCTTGGGCCGGACCCTGATCCCATCGGGAAGACGGGACAGGGTCACCTCCGCCTTTGAGGCATCGACGAAGATGTTGACGTCGATGTCGCGCGTACCACGCGGCTCCTCGACGCAGTAGGCGAGGGCCACGGCACCGCCGAACGCATGGGCGATACCCGCCTGGGTGAGCGAGTCGTGAATGGACATCAGCTTGTCGACCAGCTCGCTCACTGCTGGGCCTCTTTCGCCAACCTGTTCGCCAGCCGGGGATAGTCGAGCTCCGGACGAGGTCGGAATGGAAGTGCCTCCGCCAGCTCGAGAACTTGTACAAGGAGGCGTCCGGCACGCTCTTTATCAACGCCAGGCGCTCGGGAGACGAGACCCAACTCGAACCCCCCGGCCGCAGCAAGGCGGGCGAGTGTGTCCGCGCCGGGCTCGCGATTCCCCCGGACATAAGTATTGACAACCGAACGCGGCAACCCAGCCCTGCGAGCGAGCTCTGCCTGACTCAGCCCACTGCGGGCGCGTATTTCGTCGACCAATGCTGCGCCTGGCGAGATCGCGAGGGACCTCCAAGCATTGCGAGGCATGACCGTCATACTGATATGTTAGCGAATCCGCTAACGCTCCGAACTTCGCTCCACTCAGGCGCCCGCTGCGGCCTCGTCGGCCACAACGGACATATTTCCGTTCTGGACCCGGCCGGCCGGTATCAACGGATCGCCGGTGAGGAGCCTGGCGAGGGCGTCGCGCTTGTCGGGGCCGGTTACGAGCCAGACGATCTGACGGGCCTCGGCCAGAGCCGGGTAGGTGAGGGTCATGCGGCGGTGGTCCTGGTAGGCGCTCTCGGTCAGGGCCACGCGCCGATCGGCCACCGCGAGGACCGGGTCGCCGGGGACGAGCGAGGCGGTGTGACCGTCGGGCCCGAGGCCGAGGTGGACGCAGTCCAGCGGCGCCGGAAGCGTGCTTTCGTAGTCGCGAGCAGCAGCCTCCAAATCGCGCTGAGTCACGGGCATCGGCCGCAGCATCGCCTGGTGATCCATCGAGAGACCGAGGACCATGTGGGTGAGGTTGCGGTCCTCGCTGCCCGGCGAGGCGATCCGCTCGTCAACCTGGAACAGCTCGGTCTGCTCCCACGGCATCGACTCGTCCTCGCCGAGGATCGCCAGCATCGCCCAGGGGCTACGTCCGCCGCTCATCGCCAGCGCGAAGGCATTGCGCTCGGCAACCGCGGCCACGCCGACCTCGGCGATCAGCTCGGCTGCCCGGCGCGCCGCCGCCTTTTCGTCGGCGACGACCTGGAGTTCGATGCCCATCCGCCTTCTCGCGCCTAGGACGGCTTCTCGTCGTGGCCGCCGAACTGCTTGCGCATCGCCGAGAGCACCTTGTCGGCGAAGTCGTCGAGGCCGCGCGAGGAGAAGCGCTCGTACAGCGCCGTGGTGAGAACCGGTGCGGGAACGCCCTCGTCGATCGCCGCGATCGAGGTCCAGCGGCCCTCGCCGGAATCCGAGACCCGGCCCGCGAAATCGGAGAGGTCGGGCGATTCCTGCATCGAGGCGGCCGTGAGGTCGAGCAGCCAGGACCCGATCACGCTGCCCCGCCGCCAGACCTCCGTCACCTCTGGCAGGTCGATGTCGTACTGGTAGTACTCGGGCTGATCCATGGGCGCGGTCTCCGCGTCGGCCTCGCGCTGGACCTTGCCCGCGTCGGCGTTCTTGAGGATGTTGAGTCCCTCGGCGTATGCGGCCATCACGCCGTACTCGATCCCGTTGTGGACCATCTTCACGAAGTGCCCGGCGCCGTTGGGGCCGCAGTGCAGGTAGCCGTTCTCGGCGGGACCGGGCTCGCCGGTGCGGCCCGGCGTGCGCTCGGCGGACCCGACGCCGGGCGCCAGCGAGGCGAAGACCGGGTCGAGCCGCTGCACGGCCTCGCCGGGGCCGCCGATCATCAGGCAGTAACCGCGGTCCAGGCCGAAGACGCCGCCGCTGGTGCCGCAGTCGACGAAGTCGACCTCCTGCTCGCGCAGCTTCGCCGCGCGGCGGATGTCGTCGCGGTAGTAGGAGTTGCCGCCGTCGACGATCGCGTCGCCGGGCTCGAGCACGGCGGCGACGTCGGCGATCGTCTTCTCGGTGATCTCGCCCGCTGGGACCATCACCCAGACCGAGCGCGGGGCGCTCAGCTTCGAGGCGAGCTCCTGTAGTGAGGCGGCGGCCTCCGCCCCCTCGCCAGCCAGCTCAGAGACGGCGTCGGGATTGACGTCGTAGGCGACGATGCGGTGTCCGTCTCGCATCAGCCGACGCGCCATGTTGGCGCCCATGCGGCCGAGTCCGACCATTCCCAGGTCCATAGCCCAACCCTACGGGAGAGGGACGACGGCGACTTTCGCGAACCTGCGTGTCTGCGACGTGTCTGAGCTAACCCACGTCATTTCGTGGTCAAGCTCAGACACGCCTCGGCGGCAGATAGCCTCCGAGGCCGATGGCGAGCAGCAATGGCAATCGCTCCGTCGAGGCCGCAGACGTGCTGACGATCTTCGGCATCACCGGCGACCTGGCGAAGAAAATGACCTTCCGGGCGCTCTACAAGCTTGAGGAGCGCGGCAGGCTCGACTGCCCGATCGTCGGGGTCGCGATCGACGAGTGGTCGGTCGACCAGCTGCGCGAGCACGCCCGCGAGGCGATCGCGGCCACGGTCGAAGACCCCGACGAGGACGTCTTCGGCCGGCTCGCCGCGCGCTTCTCCTACGTCCAGGGCGACTACGCCGACCCGGAGACGTTCGAACGGGTCGCCGCGGCGATGGGAGAGGCGCAGCGTCCCGTGTTCTACCTCGAGATCCCGCCCTCGCTGTTCTCGACCGTGGTCAAGGGGCTCGGCGACGCCGGGCTCACCGGGAACGCCCACGTCGTGATCGAGAAGCCGTTCGGCCACGACCTCGAGTCGGCTCGGGCCCTCAACGCGATCCTCTGCGAAGTCCTCGACGAGCGCCAGATCCTCCGCATCGACCATTACCTCGGCAAGGAGCCGGTGATGGACATCGCCTACCTGCGCTTCGCCAACTCGGTCTTGGAGCCGGTCTGGAACAAAGAGCATGTCTCCCACGTGCAGATGACGATCGCCGAGGACTTCGGCGTCGACGACCGCGGCCGCTTCTACGACGCGGTGGGAGCGATGCGGGACGTGATCCAGAATCACGCCCTGCAGGTGCTCGCCCTGGTCGCGATGGGACCGCCGACCGGCAATCACCACGACTCGATCCGCGACAAGAAGCTTGAACTCTTCAAGGCGACGCGGACCGCGGACCCGAAGCGCTACGTGCGCGGCCAGTACGAGGGGTTCCTCGACGTCAAAGACGTCGCCCCTGACTCCACCACCGAGACCTTCGCCGCGGTCGAGCTGGCGATCGACAACTGGCGCTGGAGCGGCGTGCCCTTCTTCATCCGCGCCGGCAAGAACCTGCCGGTGAAGTCCTCCGAGGTGACCGTGGTCTTCAAGCGCCCGCCGAAGCTGGGAGTCGGGCCGAACAAGCAGCCGGACCCCAACCGGATGACGGTGCGGATCGAGCCCACCCCCGGTGCCCGCATGCGCCTCTTCGCCAAGCAGGCGGGCGAGGAGGCCTACGAGCCTGCCGACCTCGAGGTCCTCTTCGAGAAAGTCCCGGGTGCGGAGCCGGAGCCCTACGAGCGGCTCCTCGGCGATGCGATCGCCGGCCGCCATCAGCTCTTCACGCGCCAGGACACGGTCGAAGAGACCTGGCGGATCGTGCAGCCCCTGCTCGACGAACCCGGGCCCGTGCACCCCTACGCGCCGGGAACCTGGGGACCGCCCCAAGCCGAGAATCTGACCCGCGGCATCTGCCAGTGGTCCGATCCCTGGCTGCCGTGAACGACAGCCAGGGCAGTACGCCTAACTAGTTCCTTTCGAACTCCCGCTCGCGCTTCTCGGCACGCTCCTCGTCGAGCTCCGCCTCGACCTGCGCTCGCTTCGCCTGCTCCTCGGCGATCGCGGCCTCGGTGCGCCGCTCCTCCGCCCTCTCGCGATGGTGGCGCGCGTCGTCACGCGTCGCGTCGGACTGCATGTGGCCAAGCTCGCGGCGGCTGCGGGCTCGGCGGGCAACCGAGACCACAATCGCGAGGACGATCAGAGCGCCGATGACTATGGCGACGATTGCAAGGGTTGACATCGCTGCCTCCTTTACGTTGGGGACTCTCCTAATTGCCCTGTGAGGGGAAATCGAAACCCTGCAAAGTCCGTCAGGCACAACTGCGCGACATCCACTCCGGCACGTAGCCTCGCTGGATGCTCACGGCTGACACACGCGCGGACGAGCTGCTGGCCAAACTCGGCTTCAGCAGCTGGCGACCCGGGCAGCGAGAGGCTGTCGAGGCCGCGCTGGAGGGCCGAGACTCGTTGATCGTGATGCCGACCGGCGGCGGCAAGAGCCTCTGCTATCAGCTGCCGGGGCTGGCGACCGAGGACCTAACGATCGTGGTCAGCCCGCTGATCGCGCTGATCAACGACCAGTGGCAACGGCTGACGGCGGCCGGGCACCCGGTGGCGATGATCTCCTCGGGGATGAGCGCCGAAGCGGCGCGGGCGGCGCTCGAGCAGGTCCGCGGCGGCGCGGCGCGGATCGTCTACTGCTCGCCGGAGCGCTTCGCCTCGACCGTGTTCCTCGACGCGCTCGCCCAGCGGCGCATCGACCTGCTCGCCGTCGACGAGGCTCACTGCGTCTCGGAGTGGGGCCACGACTTCCGCCCCGACTACCTGCGCCTGCCCGAGATCGCCGAGCGGCTCGGCCGCCCAACGGTGATGGCCTGCACCGCGACGGCGACCAAGGCCGTCGCGGCCGAGATCGTCTCCCGCTTCGGCCTGCGCGAGCCGCTTCAGGTGCGCTCCGGATTCGACCGGCCCAACCTCTCCTTCGACGTCGTGCCGCTGGAGGGCAAGGGCTCCAAGGCGCGGCGCCTGGCCCTGCTCGAGGCGGGGCTGAGCGACCCGGCCAACCGCCCGGCGATCGTCTACTGCGGCACCCGGCGCGATACCGACGAGCTGGCCCAGCACCTGCGCGAACGGGGTCTGCGGGCGCTCGCCTACCACGCCGGGATCGAGACCGAGGACCGCAGCGCCGCCCAGGCGCGCTTCATGAGCGGCGAGACCGAGATAGTCGTCGCCACTAACGCTTTCGGCATGGGCGTCGACAAGGCCGATGTGCGCTCGGTCTGGCACATGACGATCCCGACCAGCCTCGAGGCCTATTACCAGGAGGCTGGCAGAGGAGGGCGCGACGGGCTGCCGGCGCGGGCGGTGCTCCTCGCGATGAAAGCCGACCTCGGCCGGCTGGTCCGCTTCAACGAGCAGCGCAGCGGCGACCCTGAGCTGGCGATCGCTCGCGAGCGCGGCTGGCGCGACTACCGCACGATCAAATCGTTCGTCTACTCCGAGCGCTGCCGGCGGCGCAGCGTCCTCGACCACTTCGGCGACCGCGAGGCGGGACGTCCGCTGGACCGTTGCTGCGACTTCTGCAACCCGGTCGAGTGGCTACCGGATCCGGAGACGATCGCGGTGCGCCCGCCGCGGCGGGCCAAGGCCGCCGCCGCACCGCCCGTCGATCTCTCCGAGGCCGACGCGCCGCTATTCGAGCAGCTCAAGGCATGGCGGCTGAAGGCCGCGGAGGGCAAGCCCGCCTACACCGTCGCCCACAACACCACGCTGACCGCGATCGCCGCGAGCCGTCCCGTCGACGAGCGGAGCCTCGCCGCGATCCGCGGCGTCGGCCCCAGCTTCATCGCCAAGCACGGCACCGACGTGCTCGAGATCGTCGCCGGCACCGGATCGATCGCCGCGCCCGAGTGTTAGGGCCACACGTCTCACGTTCTCTCCCGCCGGCGGGCCGGTGTCAACCACACCTCCGATTCGGGCCCGCCGGCGGGCAGGGACCGACGCTCCGCCAGTCGAATCAACTCGGACGCATGCATCGAACGCGAAAGCCAACGGCACTAGGAGGGATTGGCGAAACTCGCGTGGGCGGGCCAGCGAGCGCCGGACCAAGCGGGACAAGGACGCAGGGAGGCCGAATAGCAGCGCTATTTGGCCGACTGAGGACGCGGTACCGCGCAGTGTCCGCCGCCGCTGGACGTGCGCGGGGGTTTCGCCAATCCCTCCTAGTCGCGCTGGCCGCGGTCCTGATCGGCCTGGGCGGGGCGGCCAGCGCCGAGGCGGGGGCGCTGCTGCCGCGGGGCAAGAAGATCTTCTTCGGAGTCAGCGACACCGGGGACTCGGCTGACTTCGGCCAGTTCAGCACGGCGCTGCGCAAACACCCGGCGCTGATCGAGACCTTCCGCGCCTGGGGCTCCGACTTCCCCGAGTCGATCGAACGCTGGCAGGAGGCGCGGGCGCGGCCGGTGCTGCACTTCACCACCGCCGACAACAACGACGGCCACGAGCTGATCAGCCCGCGGGCGATCGCCCAGGGCTACGGCGACGAGTACCTGATCCGGCTCAACAGGCTCTTCTGGGAGAAGCAGATGCCCGCCTACATCCGGCCGCTGGGCGAGCCCAACCGCTGCCTCAACGTCTACGCCACCTACGACTGCGAGGGCAACCCGCGCGACGCCGCCCACAAGACACGCTGGTACAAACTCGCCTTCCGCCGCATGTACGTGATCCTGCACGGCGGCGGCAAGCGGCGCCAGATCGACCGGCGCCTGGCAGAGGCCGGCGTCGTACCGCTGCGCAGCGAGGTGGCCGGCCTGCCGCGGGCGCCGATCGCCGTGATCTGGAGCACCCTGCCGGCCGGCTCGCCCACCGTACCCCGGAACCGGCCGCGTCACTTCTACCCCGGTGACGACTACGTCGACTGGGTCGGCACCGACTTCTACTCCGACAACCAGGACTGGAAATCGCTGGCCGGCATGTACCGGCGCTTCTCGAACAAGCCCTTCTCGCTGCCCGAGTTCGGTGTCTCCAGCGGCGACGACCCGGCCTTCATGCGCAAGCTATTGACCTGGGTGGACCGCCACCGCCGCTGCAAGATGCTCATCTACTACCAGGACTTCGGCTCGTCGAGCTCCTACCGGATCCAGAACTACCCCTCCAGCCTCGCCGTGCTCGACAACTGGCTGCACCACCCGCGCGTCCCCCACTTCGCGCCGAACTTCCCGGTGGCGCCGCCACCCCCGCCGGGCGGCATCGCCCCAAAGGCCTAACGCCGCTTCTGCTTGGGGTTGCGCTGGCTCCGCCCCTGCTTGCGCGGCGGTGGGTTCTTCGCCTTCGGCGCCTCGATCCGCCTCGCCACCTTTGCCTTGTAGCGGTAGGGCTGCAGCGCGGTGATGCTCGAGTAGCCGGTGAGGTAGATGCGGCGCCCGTCGGAGATCACCGGGGAGTAGGTGCCCCGCCGGTAGCGGAAGACGCGCTTGCCGCTGCGCATCATGAAGCCGACGGTCGAGTTGTAGGTGAACTCGGCGGCGTAGACGATGTCCCCGACCGCGGAGAGGGAGCCGATCACCTGGCCGCCGGCCGAGCGGCTCCAGCGCACGCTGCCGTCCTTGGCGTCGAGCGCGTAGACGTTGCCGTCGAAGGAGCCGATGTAGACGGTCGGCGGGCTGTGACGGGTGTTCGCCACGGTCGGTCCGGAGTAGGCGTAGCCGCCGGTCGAGTAGCTCCAGGCGAGCGTCCCGTCCTTGCGGTCGAAGCTGTAGACGCGGGAGTCGTTGTTGCCCGCGTAGACGCGGCCGAAGGCCACCGCCGGGGTCGAGTAGAACTGACCCGAGGTGCCGAACCCCTGACCGAGGGAGGAGGTCTGCCACCTGATCCGGCCGGTCTTTGCGTCGACCGCGTTCATGTAGCCGCCGTAGTCGCCGACGTAGAGAGTGCCGCCGTAGTAGGCGGGTGCGGACTTGATCGGGCCGCCGAGGCCGGTCGCCCAGCGCACGTTGCCGCTGATCGTGCTCAGCGCGTAGAGGTTGCCGTCCTCGCAGCCGAAGTAGACGGTTCGGCCGATCACCACCGGCGAGGACTCGGCCCGGCCGGGCAGCGAGCGCTTCCAGATCGTCTTGCCGGTCTTCGCGTTGAGCTTGACGATGTGGCCGGGGGTCAGGTTGACGATGTAGAGCCGGTGTTTCGAGTACGCCGGCGAGGAGGCGTTGAGACGGCCGACGCTGCGCTCCCAGAGCACCTTGCCGTTGTCGGCGTCGAGCGCGCGGGCGGTGCCGTTGTTGTCGACGAAATAGAGCCTGCCGCCGACGTAGATCGGCGGGAACTCGAGCAGCGGGCGCTCGGTGAAGCGCCAGAGCTTGCGGAAGGGGGGCTTCACCCCCTTCGCCGGGAGGTAGCGGGTGCGGGCCGGGTTGAGGCCGAAGACCGGCCAGTTGACCGCCCTCGCCTTCGGCTTGGGCGGTTTCTGGGGCGTGAAGGTCGCGTTCGGGTTGTGGACGTCGGGCGGCCGCTTGAGCACCTGGTAGGCGAGGAACCCGGCGCCGGCGATCGAGAGCACACCGGCGGCGATCAGGCCGACGGCGATTCCCCGCCGCGTGTGCCAGAAATGGCTGACGGCGCCCCATGCGCCCACGAGCGCGGTTCTCCAGAAGCCCTTCAGCGGCGCAGCTCCCACATCTCGATGAAGCCGAGGTCGCGGAACCCGAGACGCTCGTAGAGCGGCGCGCCGGCCCGGGTCGCCTGCAGCGAGGCGGTGGCCAGTCCACGCTCGCGCGCATCGGCGAGCGCGCGCCACAGGAGCCAGCTCGCGATCCCACGCCCACGGTGCTCGGGCGGCGTGGCGACGCCGGTGACGCAGCAGTCCTCACCGGTATCGATCGCGCCGACGCAGCCGGCGGGAGCGACGCCGTCGAAGGCGCCGTGCCAGCGGATCGACGTCTCGCCGGCAAGACCGGCGCGGAAGCCGTCGGCGCCGTAGCCGTAGGCGAGGTCGTTCAGCTCGGCACAGGCGTCCGCGCCGATCGGGCCCGGGTCGATGCCGGCCGGAGCCGGCGGCCCGGCGCCGAGATCGGCGAGCTCCATCGCCATCGCCCGCGGTTCGGCGTCGAGCGCATGGCCGCGTGCGGCAAGCAACCGGGCCGACTCGCGGTCGCTGTCGGGAACCCACACCGTCCAGGCACGCACTCCGTGGGACTCATAGAGAGCTTCCAGCGAGTCGACCTCCCCGGCCAGCGCGACCGGGTCGGTGTAGAAGACCCCATTGAAGAGCGAGCGCCGGGGCGCGGCCGGCACGACCGAGGCGATCAGGCCCTCGCGGCGGAACACGATCGAGTCGGCCGCGCCGCTGCCGAACGCCTCGACCTCGTCGCGGACGCCCTCGATGGCACGCCGCCTCAGCTCCTGCTCGTCGACGCGCGGGCTCATCCGCGCCCGCTCAACCTCCGGCCGCAGCGCGCCGCTCGGACTCGGCGACGACCCCGTCGACCAGTCCCTTGACCCCCTGCTTGACGGCCGCGACCACGACCGCCCCGACGACGGGGACGGTCGGGTGCGTGCGCACCGCATAGACCATCTTCGTCCCGTTGCCGCTCGGGGTCAGCTCCACGGTCCCGACATGGTCCCGAACCGGGAGGCCGGAAAGAAGCGTGTAGGAGAACCGGCTCGGCGCCTCATAAGCGATGACTTCCTCCCGCAGCGCCGGCCCCACAGCCGTCAGCTTGCGAATCGCCCCGACGCCATTGGGAGCGGGATCCCCCTCGCGCTCCAGGACTGACTTCCGCAACGGCGTGAGCTCCGAGTACCGCCGGTGGTCGGTAAGCACCTCGAAGACGACATCGGCCGACGCCGAAACCTCGCGAGTGAAAGTGAAGCTAGCCACGGCCGGAAGGCTATAGGAGGTCCGGGTGCCCTTCCTCCCCTACCCCAACTTCCAACGCTGCGGATCGCTCCCCTCGACCTTCTCGACCTCGCCCAGGATTGCCAAATGGTCGAGACAGGAAAGGACGATCTGCAGGATCCAGGCGCTGACCGGCGTGTTCAGGTTCTCGGCACCGACGATGTCGCCGACCACCTCGAAGGGGGCCTTCTCACCATCGGCAAGCGACTCGCGCACCTTCCCGGTCAGCTCGTCGACCTGACGGCGTGCCTCGGCGATCTTGGCGGCGGGGTCGCGGAACGGGCGGCCGTGACCGGGCAGGCAGAGGTCGACGGCGAGCGGCTCGATCTCGTCGAGGCCGCCAAGGAACTCGCCAACGGGGTCCGGGGTATGGCCGTGGTCGAAGAAGAGGACCGTGCGGCCGAGCAGGTGGTCGCCGGAGATCATCAGCTTGCGTTCGGGCTGGTGCAGGACGACGTGGGAAGGTGCGTGCCCCGGCGTCTCGTGGACCTGCCAGGTGCCGAGGTCCGTCTCGACCTCGACCCCTGGCAGCAGGTCGCGGTCGGGCTCGACGATGGCGTCAATGCCGTTGTCATCGTCCTCGCTGCGGGACTCGCGGTAGCGCTCCAGCGCCGCGGCAGGCACGCCGCTCTGCCGCGCCACCTCCAGGCGCTGCTCCAGCGCTGCCGCGGGGTCGTCGGCGAGCAAGCGAACGTGTTCCCAGGCCGGGTGCATCCAGAGCTCGCAGCCGGCACCCTCGACGATCGGCGCCGCCAGCCCGTAGTGGTCGGTGTGGGAGTGGGTGCAGACGAGCAGCCGCACGTCCTCGAGCCCGAAGCCGGCCTGGGCGAGGGCAAGGTCGAACTGGCGCATCCGCCCCTTGCCGCCGATGCCGGTGTCGAAGAGGACGATGCCGCCATCGGCGGCGACGGCCCAGACGTTGCCGTGGGGCACGCCCGGCCAGGGCAGCGGCAGACGCAGACGCCAGACGCCGGGCAGGACCTTCTCCGTGCGCGGCGCCTCAGGGCGCTTGCGGTCGTCCGCCATCGGCGCGGGACACTACCTCCCAGGGGGCGTGTCGGATCAAAAACCCCCAATATTGCGGGTTTTCACAGACACCCCCCCCGGGAGACGGCGGGGGTATGGTGGGGCGCGAATGAGTCGAGCAACCCCAAACGCGCCGGGCGCGGCCCCGCCGCCC
>JANWHD010000033.1 GCA_025450585.1 Solirubrobacterales bacterium | reverse complement strand
CTACGCACGGAACGGATAACCGCTGAAGGCATCTAAGCGGGAAGCCGTCCTCGAGATGAGCTCTCCCATCCCCTTGAGGGAGTAAGACCCCTGGTAGACCACCAGGTTGATAGGCCGGCGGTGCAAGCGCAGCAATGTGCTCAGCCGACCGGTACTAATGGTTCGAGGGCTTGACGGATGTTTTATTTCTTTACCCATTGCGGCCTTGTGCGGTTTTCAAGCTCCACCGGGGCGGTCTCGCAAAATTCCGGTGGTTCATAGCGAAAGGGAGACACCTCTTCCCATTCCGAACAGAGCAGTTAAGCCTTTCAGCGCCGATGGTACTTGGGGGGCAACCCCCTGGGAGAGTAGGTCGCCGCCGGTTCTTATTAAGCAGCCCGCGACAGAGTAAGTCGCGGGCTGCGACGCTCGATTAGCGGCGCGGGCAAGCCACGATCCCAAGGCTTGCGTAGCGGTGCTACGCGGCGCCTCGTGCTCGTGGCTTTCCGCTTGCTACTCGAGCGTCTCGCTACCGCGCCTGACTCTGCCGAGGGCTGCGATTTAGCTGATCCACCAGAAAGCGTTCGAGGCGGCGCTCGTAGAGCGGTGGATTGACGTTCCAAGACTGGGTGTGACCGGCCTCTGGAACGGCGTAGTAGGTCACCCAGCCGGGCAGCTCGGTGGCGAATTCCTCGCTGGTCTCGATCGGGACGACCTTGTCGTCGTCGCCGTGGAAGAGCAGGGTGGGGAGGTGGAAGTCCTCGGTGTGCTGGAGGACGTCGAGGCTTTGCCAGTCGGGGTTGATCCTCAGGTCGATCGCCCACTTGACTGGGAGGGCGGCGAAGGCGGGATAGCCCATGCGTTCGGCGTTGAACTCGAGGATCGCGTTCCAGTCGAGGGCGGGGGCGTCGAGGACGAGGGCGCTGGCACGGCTTGCCAGCGGGGAGTGCTGCATGAACTGGCCGATCAGGGCGCCGCCCATCGAGTAGCCGACGAGTACCAGGCGGCGGGCGCCGTGGGCAAGCGCGTAGCGCGCGGCTGCCTCGAGGTCGCGCCACTCGGTAAGGCCCTGGTGATGCATTCCATCCGGGCTGGAGGGCGCGCCTAGGTCGTCGCGGTAAGTAATCGAGAGTGAGCTGAGGCCGGCGCGACGCAGGGTGGGGAGGATGCGCAGGCCCACCTGTGGGTCGTCGTTTATCCCGTGCACGACTATCGCCCATGTCGCGGTTGCCTCCCGACGTGGTGCCGGCACGAGCCAGGCAGGCAGCTCGCCGAGCTCGCCCTCCACGGCTACCTCGGTGAAGGGCAGACCTCGTGCTGTGGCCGGATTGCCGGAGTAGACGCTGCTGTCGAACCCGGCCTCGGCGAGCGCCGGGACGAGATAGCCCTGGACTTCGCGCAGACGCCTGGTCACCGAGTCCGAGTCCTCGTCGAGCACGGGCCCGACCACGGCATGCCCCCCGTGCCAGACGAGCCCGTAGTAGCCGGGCCGCAGGGTCGCCTCGGAGCGGTCGAGGACGACCCGACCCGGCACCACCGCCTCGACCTCAACGGGGTCGTACCAGGGATCGTGCTCCGGGACGAGCACGGCGGAGGAAAAATGCCAGCCCGCCGCGGCGACGCCGAGCACGATAACCACCAGCAAGCCCGCCGCGGCGATCGCCCAGCGGCTGCGTCGCCTTATTCTGCGCCAGCTCATGGCACGACCAGCGGCTCAGGAGTGCTGGGGTGCGAAACGGGCGATCGCGGCGTTCCAGCTGCCGTTGCTGCGTACCGCGCCCTTGCGGCGCCGGGCTTCGCATGGGCTCGGCCGGAGGTCCACCGGCTCGAGGCCGTACTCGCCCAGGGTGGCGAAATCGATCGCCAGGTCGACAGCGTCGGCGATGCAGACTGTGGTTGAGGTCTTCGTCGTATCGAACATAGGTTCGTAATCTAGGGTCCTCGGCGGACGGCATCACGATCCTGCAGGCGGTCTTGCACCTGACGCCTGGCAGGGCTGTTCTTCCCGGTTGACGCACCGGCGAAACCGAGGACCAGAGCGGCGGTCTTCGCCGGCGCCTCGACGTTGGGTGAGTGTCCCACACCGGCGATCAGCCTGGTTTCGGCATCGGGGATCGCGCTTCGGTAGGCGGCCAGAGCCGCGCTCGGGTCGCTGGCGATCTGCTCCTCGGCGCCCATGATCGCCAGTACCGGCTTTCCGATCGCGGCGAGGCGCTCGGGGAGCGTGCGTTCGCCGGTGTACTCGTCGAAGCCGTCGTGGGAGCCGGAGTAGGAGCTGTAGGTCATGCGCTTGACGTCCTCGACGAACGCATCGGGGACCTGGAACCCCGGCGCGAAGGCGATCTCGAGCCCGTCCCGGATCGAGAAATCCGGCTTGATCCGCCAGAGCGCCTGTCCGATCACCGGTGTGAAGGGCAGTTCGCCGATCAGGCCGACGTCTCCGTAGGAGGTGTCGGGGATGCTGTCGATCAGCACCGCCCTCTCGACCAGTTGGGGCGACTGTTCGGCAAGCGCGACCGTGACCGGCCCACCGAGGGAGTGGCCGACGACCTCGGCGTCGCGCACCCCGAGCCGGCCGAGCGCCTGGGCGATCAGGTCCGCCTGGCTGGGGATCGAGTAGCCCGAGCGCGGCTTTTCGGAGCCGCCGTGGCCGAGCAGGTCGATCGCCACGACGCGGTGGTCGCGGGCGAGCAGCGGGATCATCCCGTCCCACCAGTCGATCGCGCAGGTGAAGCAGTGGATGAGGACGATCGGAGGGGCATCGCGGGGGCCGCGGTCGATTGCCTGGACCTCTCCGCCCGAGAGGGCGAGAATCTCGCCGTCGGGCTCGGTGGCGCTCGCCGGCTTGGTCTGGTGGTCGACGCTCAGCGCGTTGAGCAAGAGCAGCACGACCACTGCCGCGACGACGCCGATCAGGATCTTCCAGCTTCTCCCCATGCCGGTCGTTACCCTAGCCGAGCATGAGCGAGAAATTCGTCATCCAGGGCGGCGTGCCGCTTTCCGGCGAGCTCACCGTCGCCGGCAACAAGAACGCGGCTCTGCCGATCCTCGCCGCCTGCCTGCTCACCGAGGAGGAGCTGCTGCTCGACCGCGTGCCGCGCATCCGCGACACCGAAGCGCAGGTCTCGCTGCTCGAACAGCTCGGGGTCGAGGCCGAGTGGACCGGGGATAACAGCATCCGCCTCTGCGCGGCGGGGGTCGTCGAGGTGGCCGTCGACGAGGAGCTCTCGAAGCAGATCCGCGCCTCCTTCCTGCTCGCCGGCCCGCTGCTGGCCCGCTTCGGCGAAGCCCGGATGCCGCCCCCCGGCGGCGATTTCATCGGCCGCCGCCGCCTCGACGCGCACCTCGACGCCTTCGCGGACCTCGGCGCCACGGTCGACGGCGATCGCTGGATCGAGGTCAAGGCGCCCGCCGGTGGCCTGCGCCCCTGCCACATCTTCATGGACGAGCCCTCGGTGATGGGCACGGAGAACGCACTGATGGCGGCGGCCCTGACTCCCGGCCCGACGACGATCTCCAACGCCGCCTGCGAGCCGCACGTGCAGGACCTCGCCCGGCTGCTGAGCGCGATGGGGGCCGAGGTCTCCGGGATCGGCTCCAATGTGATGACCGTCCACGGCCGCGACAAGCTTGGCGGCGCCAGGCACACGATCTGCGCCGACCACATCGAGGTCGGCAGCTTCATGGCGCTCGCCGCGGCTACCGGGGGCGAGCTGCGCATCCGCGACGTCGAGCCCGCCGACCTCCTGAATGTGCGGCGCCAGTTCCGCCGTCTCGGGTTGCGCTCGGAGATCGAGGGCAATGACGCGATCGTGCCTCCCGGGCAGCGCCTGCGCGTCCAGGCCGACCTCGGTGACGCGATCCCCAAGATCGAGGACGGGCCCTGGCCGGCCTTCCCCGCCGACCTCACCTCGATCGCCCTCGCCCTCGCCACCCAGGCCGACGGCGAGATCCTGATCTTCGAGAAGATGTTCGAGAACCGCCTCTTCTTCGTCGACAAGCTGGTCGCGATGGGCGCTCGGATCACGCTTTGCGACCCCCATAGGGCGATCGTCAGCGGTCCGAGCCGGCTTCACGGCGAACGCGTCGAGAGTCCCGACATCCGGGCCGGGATGGCCATGCTCATCGCCGCGCTGGCGGCCGACGGCACCTCGGAGATCGGCAACATCCGCCAGATCGACCGCGGCTACGAGCAGATCGACGAGCGCCTGCGCGGGCTCGGCGCCCAGATTGAACGGCGCTCGTCAGAGGTCCCTGCCTAGCAGGGCTTTCCCGCCCGCTCTCGTAAGGTCCGGCGGATGATCCACCCAATTCCACCCGGCACCCGCGACGTGCTGCCCGACGAGATGCGCGAGCTTCGCCGGCTGCACCTGGCGATGATCGAGGTCTTCGAGAGCCGTGGCTACGGCGAGGTTGCGACGCCGGCGATCGAGTACGACGAGGTGATGGCGCGCGGCGACGGCCGCACCGCCGCTTCGGCCTACCGCTTCTTCGACGAGCGCGGCGACCTGCTCGCCCTGCGCTCCGACATGACCGTGCCGATAGCCCGCCTCGTCGCCAGCCGCTATGCCGGCGCCGATCCGCCGATCCGCCTCTGCTATCTCGCCAACGCCTTCCGCGCCGTGCGTCCGCAACGCGGCCAGATGCGCGAGTTCGCCCAGGCGGGGGTCGAGCTGATCGGGGCGCCTGCGCCGGATGGCACCGCCGAGGTCGTCGACGTGCTCGAGGCGACGCTCGACGCCGCCGGGCTCAACCGCGCCGTGATCGGCCTCGGCGACTCCGATCTCTTCCGTCAGCTGCTGAGTGAGCTGGGCGTCGAGGGCGAGGCCCGCGACTCGGTGCTCGGCCGCCTCGCCGCCCACGACCTGGTCGGGCTCGAGGCCGAGCTATCCGAGCTCGACGGAATCGGCGCCGAGCAGGTCGACACATGCGTCGCGCTCTCGCAGCTGCGCGGCGGCAAGGAGGTGCTCGAGGAGGCGCGCGCGCTGGGGGGCGCGGCGGTCGAGCGGGCCACGGCCCGGATCGGCGACACCTTCGAGGCGCTGGAGGCCCGGGGGGTCGCCGACCGCGTCCAGATCGACCTCGGGCTGTTGCGCGACCTCGGCTATTACAGCGGCGCGATCCTCGAGGTCTACGACCCTGCGATCGGCCACGTCCTCGGCGGAGGCGGCCGCTACGACGGCCTGCTGAAGCGTTTCGGCCTCGACCTGCCGGCGGCGGGGTTCGCCCTATACCTGGAGCGGGTGCACGTCGCCCAGATGGAGGAGGCACGCGGGGGGGAGGGACCATGAGCGTTGAGGTCGCCGGACTGGGCCACACCAAGGCCGAGGGGCCGCTGAAGCTGGCGGTGCCGCGCGGCGCCCTGCTCGACGAGACGCTGGACGCGCTCGACGCGATTGGCATCGACACGAGCGAGGTGCGCGGCGAGTCGCGCTCGCTGATCTTCGAGACGGAGGGGATCACGCTGGTCACCATGCGCCCCTCCGACGTTCCGACCTACGTCGAGGCTGGTGCCGCCGACGTCGGCATCACCGGCAAGGACGTGCTGCTCGAGCAGGCCGACCGGGTCGTCTACGAGCTGCTCGACCTCGGCTTTGGCCGCTGCCGCATGGTGCTCGCCGCCCGCAAGGGTGACGAGAGCCTCGGCGAGTCCCAGCGCCGCCTGGGGATGATGCGGATCGCGACCAAGTACCCACGCACGGCCGAACACCACTTCGAGTCGACCGGCCGTCAGGTAGAGGTGATCGAGGTCAAGGGCTCGATCGAGCTGGCGCCCCTGATCGGTCTCGCCGACGGCATCGTCGACCTCGTCGCCACCGGCCGCACGCTGGAAGAGAACGACCTCGAGGTGCGCGAGGAGATCCTCGAGTGCACAGCGAGGTTCGTCGCGAATCGGGTCGCGCACAAGCTGCGGGCCGCGGAGGTGGATGAGCTGACACGGAAGCTGCGGGAGGGGCTGACGAGGTGAGGGTCAAGCGCTTCGAGTGGGAGGGGGCTGCGTCGACGGGGCTTGCCATGCGGCGCTGGACAGAGGATGCGCTGGAACGCGTCAACGTGCTCCCGATCGAGCGGGAGGTGCGCGAGGGCGGCGACGCCGCCGTGCTTTCCCTGACGGCTCGCTTTGACGCCACCGAGCGGCCCCCGGATTCACTGCGGGTGGATCCGGGTGAGCTTGACGGGGCGCTGCGGGCGCTCGACCCGCGCCTGCGGAATGCGATGCAAACCGCGGCGGCGAACATCCGGGCGGTCGCCGAGGCGCAAATTGATGTCGAGCCGCGAACGGTCGAGCTGCCCCAGGGGCAGAGGGTGACTGTTCGCGAAGTCCCGGTCCGCGCGGCGGGGATCTATGCGCCGGGGGGAAAGGCCGCCTACCCCTCGAGCGTGTTGATGTGCGCGATCCCCGCCCAGGTTGCCGGTGTTGAGCGCGTGGCGCTGGCCTCGCCACCCGGCTCAGGAGGGCTCGTGCACCCGCTGGTCTTGGCGGCGGCTGCCCTCTGTGGGATCGACGAGGTCTATGCGATGGGAGGGGCGCAGGCCATCTTTGCTCTTGCGTACGGCACCGAGTCGGTAGGCCAGGTCGATGTCGTCGCCGGGCCCGGCAACGCCTGGGTGCAGGAGGCAAAGCGCATTACCTATGGCTTCGTCGGAATCGACTCCTATGCAGGGCCTTCGGAGCTGATGGTCGTGATCGGGCCGGGCGTCGATCCAGCCTGGGCCGCACTCGATCTATGCGCCCAGGCGGAGCACGGGGCCGAGGGACCACTCGTCGTTGCCGCCGTCGACGACGCCGTACTCGAGTCGGTGTGGACGGCCGTCGAGCGGGCAGCGGCTGAGCGATCAGGGGTGGGAGAGGCGCCGCTCGCGCTGATCCGTGTGCCCGATCTCGACGCCGCGATCGACTTGTCCAACGTCTTTGCACCAGAGCATCTGGAGTTGCTCGACGAAGCTGCGGCGCCGCTTGCGGCCAGGGTGCGAACCGCGGGCTGCGTCTTCGTCGGGCGGCACGGCGCGACCGCCTTCGGCGACTATGTGGCGGGTTCCAATCATGTTTTGCCGACCACCCGCGCGGGCCGCTTCGCGGGCCCCCTCGGGCCGAGCACCTTTCGCCGCAAGATCTCCACCGTGGAGGTCTCCGCCGAGGCGGCGGCGAAGCTGGCCCCACACGTCGACACGATCGCCCGGGCCGAGGGATTCCCCGTGCACGGTGAGTCGGCGATGATTAGGACCGAGAAATGAGCAGAACAGCGACAAAAGAGCGCAGCACGGCCGAGACCCAGATCAAGCTTTCCCTCGACCTCGATGGGGGCGAGTCGAGCTCCGCCACGGGGGTCGGCTTCCTCGACCACATGCTCGACCTGCTCGCCCGCCACGGACGCCTGGGCCTGAAGGTCGAGGCCAACGGCGACCTCGAGACCGGCGCGCACCACACGGTGGAGGACGTCGGCATCGTGCTCGGACAGGCGCTCGACCAGGCGCTCGGCGACCGGGCCGGGATCCGGCGCTACGGTTCGGCCGTGGTGCCGATGGACGAGTCGCTGGCTGAGTGCGCGATAGACATCTCGGGCCGGCCGCACTGCGTCTTCGACGCCGACCTGCCGACGACCTCGATCGCCGGCTTCGACACCGAGCTTGCCGAGGAGTTCTTCCGCGCCGTCTCCAACAGCGCCAAGCTGACCCTGCATGTATCGGTCCGCTACGGCAGCAACGCCCACCACATGATCGAGGCCTGCTTCAAGGCCTTCGCCCGCGCGCTGCGCGTGGCGGTCTCCGTCGACCCCGACGAGAGCGGCGTGCCGTCGACCAAGGGGACCCTCAGTGAGTAATGCGCGCATCTGCATCCTCGACTACGGCATGGGCAACCTGCGCTCGGTCGAGAAGGCGCTCGAGCACGTCGGTGCGACCGCGACGATCGCCAGCGACGCGGCGACGGTTCGCGCCGCCGATGGCCTGATCCTGCCCGGTGTCGGCGCCTTCCCCAAAGCGATGGAGGGCGTTCGAAAGCTTGGCCTTGACGAGCTGGTCCGCGAGCGTCGCGACGCCGGCACGCCAATCCTCGGCATCTGCCTGGGGCTGCAGCTGCTCTTCGACTCGACCACGGAGCTGGGCGGGGCCGAGGGCCTCGGCCTGCTGCCCGGCGAGGTCGCGGAGCTCGACGCGCCCGGGCTCAAGGTTCCGCACATCGGCTGGTCGCCGATCCGCTGGGAGCGCGAGTCTCGCCTCGCCGAGGGGATCGACTCCGAGACCCCCTTCTACCTCGTCCACTCCTTCGCGCCCCATCCCGAGCCGGCTGACCTGCTTGGCACGGCAGAGTACGGCGCCCGCTTCGCCTGCGCCGCCGAGCGCGACAACGTCTTCGGCGTCCAGTTCCACCCGGAGAAGTCGAGCGCGGCGGGCCTGAGGCTGCTCTCCAACTTCGCCGGCATCTGCGCCTCCATCCCAGCGTAGGCATAGACGTGATCCTCTATCCCGCGATCGACATCCGCGGCGGCCAGGCCGTGCGGCTGACCCAAGGCGACTACGAGCGCGAGACGGCCTACGACGCTGATCCGGTCGACGCGGCCAAGCGCTGGGCTGGAGAAGGCGCGGAGTTTCTCCACGTGGTCGACCTGGACGGGGCGAAGGCGGGGGAGCCCCAAAACCTGGACGCGATCGGGCGAATCGCAGTGGGGGTCGAGTGCCCGATCCAGGTAGGCGGCGGCTTGCGCGACGCCGCCTCGGTCGCCTCGGTCCTCGACGCCGGCGCAGAGCGAGTGGTGATCGGCACTGCGGCGCTTCGAGATCCGGAGTTTCTGGCAAGCACACTGGAGAGACACGGCGAGCGCGTCGTGGTCTCCGTTGACGCCCGCGACGGCAAAGTCGCGCTGGCGGGGTGGACAGAAGCAGGTGAGGAGGGGGTTGTAGAGGCCGTCGCGGAGCTGACCTCCCGAGGCGTCACCCGCTTCCTCTGCACCGCGATTGAGGTGGACGGCACGATGGAGGGCCCAGCGCTCGATGAGCTGAACCAAATCGCAGCGTCCACGAAAGCTCACCTAATCGCCTCGGGCGGAGTCGGCAACCTCTCCCACCTCGAAGCCCTAGCCCGCAACGCCGCCCCCAACGTAGAGGGCGCAATAGTCGGCCGAGCCCTATACGAGCGCAAGTTCACAGTCGCCGAAGCCATCACCGCCCTGCAAACCCGCTGAACACCAGCGGTCGCATTTTCCACCGCTACGCGGCAATAAGTACGACCGCAATCACGATATCGGCATGCTGGAGCGGCGATGTCGCGTTTTCCCTCGCTATGCGACGGGAAGTGCGACATCTAGGGCGGTTTAGGGTGTGGAGATGGTCTTGAAGCGGGTGATCCCATGCCTGGACGTGGACGCGGGGCGCGTGGTCAAGGGGACGAACTTCGTCGGCCTGCGCGACGCCGGCGATCCTGTCGAGCTGGCTGAGCGCTACGACGCCGAGGGCGCCGACGAGCTGGTCTTCCTCGACATCACCGCCTCCCACGAGAAGCGCGAGACGATCGTCGAGCTGGCGCGGCGAACCGCCGACAACGTCTTCATCCCCTTCACGATCGGCGGCGGGATCCGTTCGGTCGAGGACGCCCAGGCGGTGCTCGACGCCGGCGCCGACAAGGTCTCGGTCAACTCCTCGGCCCTGGCGCGGCCCGAGCTGCTGAGCGAGCTGGCGGACCACTTCGGCGCCCAGTGCGTCGTGATCGCGATCGACGCCAAGGGCGAAGGCGACGGCTGGGGTGTCTACGTCAATGGCGGGCGCAAGAAGGTGGAGGGGCGGGACGCGGTCGGGTGGGCGCGTGAAGCGGTGCAGCGCGGCGCCGGAGAGGTATTGCTGACCAGCATGGACCGCGACGGCACCAACGACGGGTATGACATCGAGCTGACCCGCGCGGTCGCCGACGCGGTCCCGGTCCCGGTGATCGCCTCGGGCGGAGCCGGCACGCTCGAGCACCTGAGCGAGGCAATCGCCGACGGCGGGGCCGACGCCGTCCTCTGTGCCTCGATCTTCCATTACGGCACGTACCGCGTGCGCGAGGCGAAGGAGCGCCTCGCAGCCGACGGCATCCCGGTTCGCCTCTGATGGCCCTGGAGTCCGGCGAGAGCCTCG
This sequence comes from Solirubrobacterales bacterium, assembly GCA_025450585.1. Taxonomy (GTDB): domain Bacteria; phylum Actinomycetota; class Thermoleophilia; order Solirubrobacterales; family 70-9; genus VRUE01. The sequence goes on along the minus strand of JANWHD010000033.1, from coordinate 74,044 downwards.
CCGAGGCGCTCGCGCGCGTCCACCCGGAGCTGGCCGCCGTGCACGAGGTCGCAACCGAGCCCGTTTACCTGGTCGGTGGCGCGGTACGGGACCTGCTGCTCGGGAGTGGACGGGCGGACATCGACCTCGTTGTCGAGGGCGACGCCGCCGCTCTCGCGGGACTGCTCGGCGCCGAGGTCGTCGCGCACGAGCGCTTCTCCACGGCGAAGGTGAAGCTGGACGGGCACGAGGTCGACATCGCCGGCGCGCGCGCGGAGAGCTACCCGCGCCCGGGCGCCCTGCCGGTGGTCGAGCCGGCGGAGCACGTCGAGGCCGATCTGGCCCGACGCGACTTCACGATCAACGCGATGGCGATCCCGCTGATGGGGGTGCCGCGCCTGATCGACCCACACGGCGGTCGCGAGGACCTCGAGGCGGGGGTGCTGCGCATCCTCCACCCGCGCTCCTTCGGAGACGACCCGACCCGCGCGATCCGGGCCGCCCGCTACGCGGCTCGCTTCGGCTTCGAGCCGGAGCCGGAGACCGCGACGCTCCTGCGCGAAGCGGACCTGGGCACCGTCTCGGACAACCGCCGGGAGGCCGAGTTGCTTCGGCTCGCGGCGGAGGACGAGGCGCCGCACGCCTTCGCCCTGCTTTCGGAATGGGGGCTGGTCGAGCTGAGACCGGGCGGCGCGGAGCTCGCATCCCGCACCGCGGAGCTACTCGGCTCGGAGCCCTGGAGTGGGGTGGTGCCGCGTCCACGCTCGCTACTCGCGGCGGCCCTGGGATCTCCGGGCGGTGAGGAGGCGTTGGCGCAAGCGCGGCCCGAGCGGCCTTCCGACGGAGTGGATCTGGCGACGAGTCGCGACCCGGTCGAGCTGGTTCTCGCCAGGGCGCTGGGCGCAGAGTGGCTCGATCGCTACCTGACCGAGTGGCGCGAGGTGGGCCTCGAGATCGACGGTTCGGATCTGATGACGGCCGGTGTCCCGCAGGGCCCGGCACTCGGCCGGGGCCTGCGAGAGGCCCTGCGGCGCAAGCTCGACGGCGAGATCTCCGGTCAGGAGCAGGAGCTGGCCGCGGCCCTGGAGGGGGCGAGGAGCGACGATGGAGTGGCGTGAAGGGGACGGGGTGCGCTGGCTGGAGGCGTGCCTGCCGGGTGCCACGGCCGCCTTCCCCACGCGCTCGGCGGGCTCGCTGAAGGATGGTCACGCCCGGCTCGCGGGGGCGCTTGGCCTCTCACCCGAGCAGATCCCCAGCAGCCGCCAGGTACACGGCGTCGAGCTAGTTTTCCATGATGGGCCGGGGGCAGCACCAGACGAGGCCGATGGCCACGTGGTCAGAGCCCCCGGAGTGGCCCCCCTCGTCTACACGGCGGACTGCCTGCCGGTTGCCCTCGCCGGGCCTGAAGGGGCCGCGATTCTCCACTGTGGCTGGCGCGGCCTGGCGGCGGGAATCGTGGCGCGGGGCGTCGATGCCGTCGGCGCCGGCTCGGCCGCGATCGGTCCTGGGATCGGTCCCTGCTGCTACGAGGTCGGCGATGAGGTGCTCAGCGCCTTCACCGGCCTCGGCGGAGGGATCGCCAGTGGCCGGATGCTCGACCTGCCCGAGGTCGCCAGCCGCCTGCTGTGCCAGGCCGGGGTGGGGAAGGTGGAGGCCGCCGGTCTCTGCACCTCCTGTGAGAGGGAGCTCTTCTTCTCCCACCGGCGTGATGCCGGCCCCGGTCGCCAGGGCGGCCTCGTCTGGCTGGACGCGGGGCGAGCCTGACGTGCCCGGCCTGATCCACGGCCTCGACCCGGCCAAGATCGCCGCCAACCTGGAGCGTGCCCGTGAGGTCGCCGGGCCGGGGGTCGAGATCCTCGCCGCCACCAAGTACGTGCCCCTGGAGGAGATGGGCGCCCTCGCCGAGGCGGGCGTCCGACTCGTCGGCGAGAACCGCCAGCAGGACCTGGTCGCCAAGCACGAGCGCTGGGGCAGCGCCTTCGAGTGGGATTTCATCGGCAATCTGCAGAGCCGCAAGGTGAAGCAGCTGCTGCCAATCTGCCGCCTGATCCACTCAGTAGCCACCGACTCGGCCCTGGAGCAACTCAGCCGCCACGCCGATCCCGCCACCGAGGTCCTGGTCGAGGTAAACGTCGCCGGCGAGGAGGGCAAGAGCGGGGTGGACCCGAGCGAGCTGGAAGCCTTCATAGAACGCTGCCCGGTGCGCGTCGTCGGCCTGATGACAATGCCCCCGTTCAGCACAGACCCCGAGTCCTCCCGCCCCTACTTCACCCGCCTCCGGGAGCTAGCAGCTCAACGCAACCTCCAGCGCCTCTCCATGGGCACGTCCCAGGACTGGCAAGTCGCCGTCCAGGAGGGCGCAACCATCATCCGCCTGGGCACAGCGCTCTACATCTAGACGCATCTCCCGCGGGTGGCGCTGTAGGGGAGACCGCCCCTGAGGACGCTTTAGCGACCGGAAGGGGCGGTGGGTCCCTGCAGCGACAGGACCCGCGGGCACAGCGCCAAGTCAGCCATAATCAGTAAAGGAATCGGCCTGCGAAGGCCGAAACACGCGATAACCATGGCCCTACGCGATACATGGCATAGAGCGCTGGTCTACTTCGGCCTTGCCGAGGACCACGACTACGGCCCCGAGTACGAAGACGACTTCGAACCGGAGACGGGAACTGAAGACGCCCACGAGGGCCGTCGCGACTCGGGCCACGTGCGCCGCCTGCCCACCTCGAGGCGCTCCAAGCGCGACGAGATCGACGACATCTTCGCCGACGACGAGCCGATCGCGGCTTCGCGCACGCTGCGCCCCGTCTCCAACGGCGACTCCGACGTCCAGGTCCATCTCGTCATCCCTCGCAACTTCAACGACGCCCAGCAGGTCGCCGACCAGTTCAAGCGCTCGGTGCCGGTGATCCTCAACCTGCAGACGACCGACCACGAGCTCTCCAAGCGGATGATCGACTTCTGCTCAGGTCTCACCTACTCGCTCGACGGCGGCATGCAGCGGATCGCCGAGAAGATCTTCCTGCTGACGCCCCGCAACGTCGAGGTCTCCGCCGAGGAGAAGGCACGCCTCCTCGACAAAGGCTTCTTCAACCAGTCCTAGCTGCGCCTGCGACTAGTCTCCCGGACGATGATCGTCGGATTCGTCGGCTCGGGCAGCATGGCTGCCGCCATGGCGCGTGGGTTGCGCGGTGCGGTGGAGGCGATGGTCTTCACCGACGGCGGCTCTGGGCGGGCCGCGACGCTGGCGGCCGAGGTCGGTGGGGAGGCTCTCACCACGAACGGCGAGCTCGCGGAGCGCGTTGACGTCGTCGTGCTGGCCGTGAAGCCGGCGGCGCTTGGCACCGCCGCGGCCGAGCTGGGCGGTGTGAAGGCGGTCGTCTCGCTGCTCGGTGCGACTTCGCTGGAGAAGGTATCGGCAGCTTTCCCACGAGCCGAGGTCGTCCGGCTGATGCCGAACGTCGGCGTCGAGGTGCGCAAGGGCGTGCTCTGCGTGGCCGGGGATCCCGACCCGGCCCTCCGCGAGATGCTCGGGACCCTGGGTCACGTGGTCGACCTGCCGGACTCCCAGTTCGACGCGGCGACCGCGGTGATGGGATGCGCTCCGGCCTACCTCGCGCTTGCGGTCGAGGCGATCGCCGATGCCGGCGCCGCCGACGGGCTTGACGAGGAGCTGGCGAGGGAGCTGGTGGTGGAGACGACCGCGGGGACGGCGGAGCTGTTGCGGGTCCGCCACCCGGCGGACGTACGGAAGGCCGTGGCCTCGCCCGGGGGCAGCACCGAGGCCGGGCTGGAGGCACTCGACCGCGAAGGCGCCAGGGAGGCTTTCGAAGCCGCGGTGAGGGCCTCGCTGGGGAGGATGCGCGGATGATCCTCCTCGCGCTCGCCCGCAGCGACATAGCCGCGTACGTCAGCGCGCTGTTCCTCGTCTACATCATCCTGATCTTCCTCAACGTGCTGATCTCCTGGGTGCCGCGCATGCCCTACAACCGGCCGTTGCGGGCGACTCTCGACTTCGTCAAAGAGACCACCGATCCCTACCTGAACTTCTTCCGGCGCTTCCTGCCGCCCCTCGGCGGTGGCGGTTTCGCGCTTGATATGAGCCCGATCATCGGGGTGGTCACGCTCTTCATCGTGCGTGCGATCGTCGTCGGCCTGATCGAAGGGTGACCGGCCCCCGCGCCCGCGCCTGGGGCCTTGCCGGCGCGCTCACCGGCCTCGTCCTCATCCTCGACCAGGTTGCGAAGGCGGTGGTCGAGGCCGAGCTCGTGCCCGGCGAGGACGTCGACGTCCTCGGCCCGCTGGAACTGACGCTCTCGCACAACACCGGCGTCGCCTTCGGCCTTGCCAGCGGTGGAGGGGCCCTCCTGGTGGCGCTCCCCATCCTGGCGCTGGTCGCGGTCGGCGTCGTCTTCTCCCGGGACCCGACCCGCCGGGGGATGTGGGTCGCCGTTGGGCTGCTCGCCGGAGGTGCGCTCGGCAACCTCGTGGACCGGGTTCGCGCCGACGCCGTGACCGACTACATCCAGGTCGGCAGCTGGCCGGCCTTCAACGTCGCCGACATCGCCGTGACCGCCGGCGTCCTCCTTTTCGCCCTCGCCTATCTGCGCGAGTCACGATGAGCGGGGAGCTGAGGATCGTCCACGCCGACGAGGCGCTGGCGGTGGTCGACAAGCCAGCGGGCATGGTCGTCCATCCGGCGCCCTCGCACCGCGGCCCGACCCTGGTCGACGAGCTCGGTGACCTGCTCGGCGGCGGAGCCGACCCCGAGCGCCCGGGGATCGTGCACCGGCTCGACAAGGGCACCAGCGGCCTGCTCGTCGTCGCACGCACCGACGAGGCCCACGCGGCGCTGCAGGCAGCGGTGCAGCGCCGCGACGTCGAACGCGTCTACCTCGCCCTGACACGCGGTCGTCTCGCCTCCCGCACCGGCACCATCGACGCTCCGGTCGGGCGTGCCTCGCGCCAGCGCCACCGCATGGCCGTCTCCGGCGCGGCCTCGCGCCAGGCGCGGACGCACTTCACGGTGCTCGAGCTGCTCTCCGCCGAGACCTACCTCGAGGCCAAGCTGGAGACCGGCCGCACGCACCAGATCCGCGCCCACTTCGCCGCGATCGGCCACCCCCTGGCAGGTGACGTCACCTACGGCGGCGAGCGCAAGTATGGCCTCGAGCGCCAGTTCCTCCACGCCCACCGGCTCGCCTTCGACCATCCCTCCGACGGCGAGCGGCTGAGCTTCGCCTCCGAGCTGCCGGCGGATCTCGAGGCCGCTCTGCGGGCGGCCCGCGCCGCCTAGCCTCGCCCCTCTACACTCCATCGGCTCGGAAACCGACCCCCGTCGGTGCCGAACCGGATCCTGACCGGCGTTGAGCCGGATTCCGGGGAGGACGGCGGGGAACGCATCTCACAACCCAAGGAGCTTCACCCATGCCTGAGGCAGGCCTCAAAGAGCTGCTGGAGGCCGGAGTCCACTTCGGCCACCAGACCCGTCGCTGGAACCCGAACATGCGCCGTTACATCTTCGGCGAGCTGGACGGGATCCACATCATCGACCTCGTCCAGACCGAGGTGCTGCTGGAGAACGCGCGCCGCTTCGCCGGCGAGCTGGCTAACGGCGGCGGCACCGTGCTCTTCGTCGGCACCAAGAAGCAGGCCCGCGGCCCGGTCGAAGACTGGGCCAACCGCTGCAAGATGCCCTACGTCAACCAGCGCTGGCTGGGTGGGCTGCTGACCAACTTCAACACGATGTCCGCCAGGATCGCGCGCCTGCACGAGCTCACCACGTGGCGAGAGGAGGGCAAGCTCGAGCTGCTGCCGACCAAGGAGCGGATGGGCATGCAGGCCGAACTCGCCAAGCTCGAGTTCAACCTCGGCGGGGTTCGCGACATGGAGCGCCTGCCCGACGCCGTCTTCGTCACCGACCTCAAAACCGAGGAGATCGCGGTGCGCGAGGCGGCTCGCCTGAGGATCCCGATCATCGCCCTGGTCGACACCAACTGCGACCCGATCCCGATCGACTACGTGATCCCCGGCAACGACGACGCGATCCGCTCCTGCGAGCTGGTGATCGGCACGATCGGCGGCGCGGTCGATGAGGGCTCGAGCGCCTGGCGGGTCAAAGAGGAGCGCCGTATCGCCGAGGAAATGGAGCGGCGCAAGAAGGAAGAGGAAGAGCGCAAGAAGCGCGAGGAGGAAGAGAAAGTGCGGTTGGCTGCCGAGGAGGCGGCTAAAAAAGTTGCGGCTGAAGCGGAGGCGGCGAAGCAGGCCGAGGCGGCGCAGGCTGCTGCCAAGGCGCCGGCTCCGAGTGCCCCTGCTCCGGCCCCGGCGCCTCCGGCCACTCAGCCTGCAGCCCCGGCCGTATCGGCTGCGGGTCCTGTCGCGGGGCAGGCGGCCTCGTCCTCGCAGGCTGCGGGCGAGGCCCCCAGCCCCACGCCACCCGCAGAGGAAGCGGCAAAGGCTGAGGCGGCTGAGAAGGCTCCTGTGGAGGTGGAGAAAGCTCCTGCGGAGGCAGAGAAGGCTGCGGAGCCCGAGAAAGCTCCTGAGGCGGAGGCTGAGGAGGCTGCCGCCGCCGAGAAAGCTCCCGAGGAGGAGAAGGCTGCTGAGCCTGCCGCCGAGAAGAAGGCTTCTGAGGAGAAAGCTGAGGAGGGGAAATGAGCGTTACCGCTGCCGACGTGAAGGCGCTTCGGGATCGGACCGGGGCGGCGATGATGGACTGCAAGGCGGCGCTGAGCGAGTCCGACGGCGACGTGGACCGCGCGATCGAGATCCTGCGCGTGAAGGGCCAGGCCTCTGCCGCGAAGCGCGAAGGGAGGGGGACGGACGAGGGCGTCGTCGCCTCCTACATCCACGCCAACGACAAGGTCGGAGCGATGGTGGAAGTCCAGTGCGAGACCGACTTCGTCGCCCGCAACGAGGACTTCAAGGCGTTTGCCTACGAGGTTGCCCTACACGTCGCGGCGACCGCCCCCCAGTACGTCACCACCGACGAGATCTCCGTCGAGGAGCGCGAGGCCGAAAAGCGGGTCTTCGAAGAGAAGGCGCGCGAAGAAGGCAAGTCGGACAACGTCGTCGAGAAGATCGTCGAGGGGCAGCTCGCCAAGTGGGGCAAAGAGGTCGCCCTGCTCGACCAGGCCCACGTCAACGCCGAGAAGCACGACTCGAAGTCGATCGAGGAGCTGCGCCAGGAGCTGGCGGCCAAGACCGGCGAGAACATCCGCATTGCCCGTTTCTCCTACTTCCGCGTGGGCGAATAGGCTCGCGCCTAGATGGCTGCTGACCCCCAGTTCAAACGCATCCTGCTGAAGCTCTCGGGCGAGGCCCTGATGGGCGATCTCACCTACGGCACCGATGCGACCGAGGTGCAGCGGATCGCCGAGCAGGTCTCCGCGATCCGCGCCCGCGGGGTCGAGGTGGCGATCGTGGTCGGGGCGGGAAACATCTACCGCGGTCTCTCCGCCGCCGCCGAAGGGATGGACCGCGCGACCGGCGACTACATGGGGATGCTGGCGACGGTGCTCAATGCCCTGACGCTCCAGGACGCGCTGGAGAAGACCGGCGAGCACACCCGGGTGCTCTCGGCGATCGACGTCAAGGAGGTTGCCGAGCCCTACATCCGGCGCCGTGCGATGCGCCACCTGGAGAAGGGCCGCGTGGTGATCTTCGCCGCCGGCACCGGCAACCCGTTCTTCACTACCGACACCGCTGCCGCGCTGCGCGCGCTGGAGATCCACGCCGAAGCGATCCTGATGGCGAAGAACGGGGTGGAGGGCGTCTACGACTCCGATCCGGCGACCAACCCGGACGCCGAGTTCATCGCCGCGATCAGCCACCGCGAGGCGATCGAGCGCGGGCTCAAGGTGATGGACTCGACGGCGCTCTCGCTCTGCATGGACAACGACCTGCCGATCTACGTCTTCAACATGGGAGACGCTGACAACATAGATAGGATCGTCAACGGCGAGAGGGTGGGCACGCTGGTTTCCGGCAAGCCCACCTCGTGACGAGAAACGGGGGCCCAGTGGAGCTGATCGACGAAATGCTCGAAGACGCCAAAGGCCGCATGAGCAAGTCGGTCGAGTCAAGCCGTGGCGAACTGGCGACGGTGCGCACCGGCCGCGCCTCCCCACACCTGCTCGACCGCATCGTCGTCGACTACTACGGCGCCCAGACCCCGCTCAAGCAGCTCGCCAACATCGCGACCTCCGACGCGAGGCTGCTCACCGTCACGCCCTTCGACAAGTCGTCGATTGGGGCGATCGAGAAATCGATCCAGGAGTCCGACGTCGGCCTGACGCCCAGCAACGACGGCAACGTGATCCGGTTGCAGGTCCCCGAGCTGACCGAGGAGCGCCGCCGCGACATGGTCAAGGTGGTACACGGCGTCGCCGAGGAGGGCCGGGTCGCGATCCGCAACATCCGCCGCGACACGATGCACGACCTGCGCGAGCTGAAGAAGGAGGGCGAAGCCGGCGAGGACGACGAGCGCCGAGCCGAGACCGCGCTGCAGAAGCAGACCGACGAGGCGATCGCCGAGATCGACGCACTCCTGAAGGGGAAGGAAGAGGAGATCCTGGAGGTGTGAGTGCCTCCGCGCGGTACGTGGCGATCATCACCGATGGCAACGGGCGTTGGGCAGAGCAGCGGGGCATTCCGACCGTAGAGGGGCACCGGACCGGCGCCGACACGGTGAAGGCTCGGCTGCGCGACGCTGTCGAGTTGGGGATCGAGGAGCTCACCGTCTTCTCCTTCTCGACCGAGAACTGGTCGCGCCCGGCCGAGGAGGTCTCGGCGCTAATGGCGATGTTCGGAGAGAGGATCGACGCGGAGACCCCCGAGCTGGACGCCGAGGGCGTGCGGATGCGCTTCGTCGGCCGCCGTGAGGGCGTCGCGCCGGAGCTGGTCGAGCGCATGGAGTGGGCCGAGGAGACGACGGCCGCCAACGAGCGGATCACCCTCTTCGTCGCTTTCAACTACGGCGGGCGAGCGGAGATCGTCGACGCCGCGCGTGGCTTCGAGGGCGACTCGGACGAGGAGTTCCGCCGCCGACTCTACGCGCCGGAGATGCACGACCCCGACCTCTTGATCCGCACCAGCGGCGAGCGACGCATCTCCAACTTCCTACTCTGGCAGTGCGCCTACTCCGAGCTGGTGTTCCGCGACGAGCTCTGGCCCGACTTCGGCCGCGAGGCGCTGGAGGAGAGTTTGCGAGAGTTCGAGGAGCGCCAGCGGCGCTTCGGGGCGAGGGCCTGATGCAGGACCTCTTCGACGACGACCTCTTCGGGGAGCCGGCGCCGAAACCGCCGCCGCGCGAGCCGCGGAAGCGGCGCCGGCGGGGCGGAGCGAGGAGCGGCGAGACGGCCAAGCGCATCCTCTTCGCCATCCCCTGGGGCATCTTCGCGATCGCGATCATCGTCGCTGGCGACCTGGTCTTCACCGTGGCGATGATCGGGATCGGCCCGCTCTGCCTGCGCGAGTACCTCTCGCTGACCGGGGAGATGCGTCCGATCCAGCGGGCCGCCTACATCGCCGTCCCGGCCCTGGTCCTCGCCGCCCACTTCGGCACCGCCTTCAACGTCCTGCTGATCCTCGCCGCGTCCTTCCCGGTCCTCTTCGCCTTCGGCGTCGACCGCCACCATCGCGACGGGATCACGATGTCGATGGGAGTCACCCTGCTCGGGATCGTCTGGATCGGGATCCCCCTCGTGCACGCAGTGCTGCTTCGCGACCTTCCCGACCACGGCGCCGCGCTGCTGGTCGACGTCCTCGTCGGCACCTTCGCCGCCGACACTGGGGCATACGCGACCGGCCGGATGTTCGGCTCGCACAAGATCGCGCCCACGCTCTCGCCGAACAAGACGCTCGAGGGACTGCTCGGCGGCTTCGTCATCGGCACGATGGCCTTCTGGTTCGCCGGCCTCTACCAGGACTGGCTCTCCGGCGTGGACGCGCTGATCATGGGTGCGGCGGTGGCTGCGATCGCCCCGGTCGGCGACCTCTTCGAGTCGATGCTGAAGCGCGACCTCGGCAAGAAGGACACCGGCACCCTCTTCGGCCCCCACGGCGGCATCCTCGACCGCCTAGACGCCGTCTTCTTCACCGTAGTCGTCGGCTACTACCTCTCGATCCAGTTCGTCTACTGACGAATCTGCATTTACCCGCCATATACGCGGGTAAATGCAGACTCGGCGCTCCCGGCTGCCGTCCTCCTTATCCTGCGGTAGATGAAGAAGCTGGTGATTCTGGGCAGCACCGGGTCGATAGGGACCCAGGCGCTGGAGATCGTCGCCGCCTCCCAGGAGCTCGAGGTCGTGGGATTGGCCGCCGGTTCGAGCTGGGAGCGTGTGCTGGCGCAGGCCGCCGAGCACGGCGTCGGCGCGGTCGCCTTCTCCGATCCGGCGTCGACCGAGGCTGCGCGAGGGGCTTGGGAGGGAAAGGTGCTCGCAGGCGACGACGGGATCCGCGAGCTGATCGTCGAGTCCGGCGCCGACCTGGTCCTCAACGGGATAGTCGGGGCCGCCGGCCTGGGGCCGACGGTCGCCGCACTCGGCGAGGGCATCGACGTGGCGCTCGCCAATAAGGAGAGCCTGGTGATCGGCGGCGAGCTGACGATGGCGCTGGCGGAGGCGACCGGGGCGCGACTGCTGCCCGTCGACTCCGAGCACTCGGCGCTCTTCCAGCTGATCGGGTCCGAGCCACCTGGGACTGTCGACCGCCTGGTCCTGACCGCCTCGGGAGGCCCCTTCCGCGGCCGCACCGATCTCGCCGGCGTGAGCGTCGAGGAGGCCCTCGCTCACCCAACCTGGAGCATGGGCGGGCGGATCACGATCGACTCGGCGACGCTGATGAACAAGGGCTTCGAGGCGATCGAGGCTCACCACCTCTTCGGCGTCCCCTTCGAGCGGATCGAGGTCGTCGTCCACCCGCAGTCGATCGTCCACTCCCTGATCGACCTCAATGACGGCGCCACCCTGGCCCACCTCGGCCATCCCGACATGCGGGTGCCGATCTCCTACGCGCTGCACTATCCCGAGCGCGCCGACGTCGAGGTGCCGCGCCTCGATCTCGCGGCGGTGGGACAGCTGGCTTTCGAGCCGCCTGACCTGGAGACGTTCGCCTGCCTGCGCATCGCCCTGGAGGCCGGAAGGGCGGGGGGGACCGCGCCCTGCGTCCTCAACGCGGCCGACGAGGTCGCCGTCGCCGCCTTCCTCGAGGGGAAGATCGGCTTCACGGCCATCCCGGCAGCGACCGAACGGGTCCTGGAGGCGATGCCCGCCCTGGTCCCGACCCACTTCGAAGACCTCTTCGCGATCGACGCCGAGGCCCGCCGGCGCACCGAAGAAGAGGTCGGGGGGTTGGCACGGGTATGAACTGGCTCCTGATCTTCCTTGGCTTCTCGCTGCTGATCGTCCTGCACGAGGCCGGGCACTTCTTCGTGGCGAAGGCGACCGGGATGCGGGTCGAGCGCTTCTTCCTCTTCTTCGGGCCGACGATCTGGTCGTTCAAACGCGGCGAGACCGAGTACGGGGTGAAAGCGATCCCACTCGGCGGCTACGTGAAGATCACCGGCATGAACCCGGAAGAGGAGGTGCCGCCGGAGGTCGAGCCGCGCGCCTACTACCGCCAGCCGGTCTGGAAGCGAATCGCGGTGATCGCCGCCGGCCCGGGGGTCAACATCGTCCTCGCCTTCGCCATTTTCACCTTCGTCTACTTCACTAGCGCGCAGCAGGTGACCCAGTCGGTGGACGAGATCCGCGACGGCTCTCCGGCCGCCAAGGTGCTCGAGCCGGGTGACGAGATCCTCGCCGTCGACGGTCGCTCCTACCCCGGCTTGGACCGCGAAGCGCGGCTCGAACGCTTCGCCGACCAGGTCGCCGGCCACGAGTGCGCCGGCAGGCAGGTCGACGGTTGCGTTGCCGCGGCGCCGGCCACGCTGCGCATCAGCCGCAACGGCGAGCTGTTGACGATCTCGGTCAGGCCGGAGTACGACGCCGCCAGCAAGCGGGCACTGGTCGGCTTCGCCTATGGGACCGAAGCCGAGGAGATCGGCTTCGGCACAGCGGTCGACCGGGCCTGGGACACGGTCTGGCTGGTGACGACGAAAACGGCCTCGATCTTCTCGCGCATCTTCGAATCCGAGCAGCGCAAGGAAATATCCGGCATCGTCGGGGTCAGCGACGTCGCCAACCAGACGCTCGACCTGGGGGTCGAGCGTTCGCTGCTGCTGCTCGCCCTGGTCAGCCTCTCGCTGGGCCTGATCAACCTGCTGCCGATCCTGCCGCTGGACGGCGGCCACATCTTCTGGGCACTGGTCGAGAAGCTGCGCGGCCGGCCGGCCTCGCTGCAGGTGATGGAGCGGGCCACCGCGATCGGCGTAGTGCTCGTCGTGATCCTCATGTTCATCGGGCTGACCAACGACATCGGGCGCCTCAACGGCGAGGGATTCGACGTCCGCTAGCCGGCCCGCCCGCGACCCCGGATACCCTTCGCATATGTCCTCCAAAAGACAGATATTCGTCGGCGGCGTGCCGATCGGCGGCGGCGCCCCGGTCGCCGTGCAGACGATGACGAAGACCGAGACCGCCAACCTGGCGGCGACGATGGAGCAGATCCGCAAGGTCGCCGATGCGGGTGCTGACATCGTGCGGGTCGCGGTGCCCCGCGACGAGGACGTCGAGGCGCTGAAGACGATCGTCGTGGAGTCGCCGATCCCGGTGATCGCCGACATCCACTTCAACCACACCCTGGCGCTGAAGGCGATCGACGCCGGCGCCCACTGCATCCGGCTCAACCCGGGCAACATCGGCGGGCGGGAGAAGGTCGCCGAGGTGGCGGAGCGGGCGACCGCTGCGGGGGTGCCGATGCGGATCGGGGTCAACTCCGGCTCGCTGCCAAAGCACCTGCACGCGCTCGAGCGCGAGAGCCCGGTCGAGGCGCTGGTCGCGGCCGCGGTCGAGTTCGTCGAGCTGATGGAGGGTCTCGACTTCGAGAACTTCAAGGTCTCGATCAAGTCGACCAACGTGCCCAACACGATCGCCGCCAACCGCCTGCTCTCGGAGAAGATTCCCTACCCGCTGCATCTGGGAATCACCGAGGCGGGGACCAAATGGTCGGGCTCGCTCAAGTCCTCGGTCGGGCTCGGCACGCTGCTCGCCGACGGGATCGGCGACACGATCCGGATCAGCCTCTCGACCTTCCATGCCGAGGAGGAGGTCAAGGTCGCCTGGGAGATCCTCAAGGCGTTGCAGCTGCGCGAGCGCGGCCCGGTGCTGATCGCCTGCCCGACCTGCGGCCGCCTCCAGTTCGACATGGACTCCGTCGTGGCCGAGATCGAGCAGCGGCTGGAAAGCTACGCCGAGCCGATCGAGGTCGCCGTGCTGGGCTGCGCGGTGAACGGGATCGGCGAGGCCTCGCACGCAGACTTCGGCATCGCCGGCGCCAAGAACGAGGGCCTGATCTACGCGCACGGCAAGCCGCTGCGCAAGGTCCCGCAGGCAACGCTCGTCGATGCCCTGTTCGAGGAGATCGACAAGTCGCTCGACCGGGGTGGGGTGGAGTTCGACGAGAGCGAGTCGCGGGAGGGGGCGGTGTGGCTGGCGAAGATCGAGGCGGAGAACGCGGGGGAGCTGACGCCGGAGAAGATCGCGCGGATGGAGCATGAGGCGGCTGAAAAGGGGGAGTCCGACAAGGTTTTGTTGGACGAGGATGTGTCGCCGACGGCTGGGCGGAGATTCACTCGGGCGTAACTGGCGCGGCGGGTCCTGTCGTCGTAGGGGACCCACCACCCCCTGCGGTCGCTAAAGCGTCCTCGGGGGCGGTTCCCCCTACGACGCCACCCCCCGCGACAGCGGATAGGTTTCTCCGGTGACCCGATTCAGCCAAGCATTTCTTCCTACGCTCAAGGACGCTCCGGCGGATGCGGAGGCTTTGTCGCACAAGCTGATGGTTCGGGCTGGTCTCATTCGTCAGGTTGGGGCGGGCTTGTGGAGTTATCTGCCGGCGGGGTGGAGAGTTCATCGCAAGGTCGAAGCGATCCTCAGGGAGGAGATGGATTCGATCGGCTGCGAGGAGATGCTGATGCCGGTGCTGCAGCCCGCGGAGGCTTGGGAGAAGACTGGGCGCTACGGGATCGACGAGCTGTTCAAGCTGGAGGACCGCAAGGGGGCGCCGATGGTGCTGGCGATGACGCACGAGGAGTGTGTGACCCAGCATGTGGCGCGGGAGGTTCGGTCATATCGGGACCTGCCCTTGATGCTCTACCACCTGCAGACCAAGGAGCGTGACGAGCCGCGGCCTCGGGCGGGGGTGCTGCGCACGCGTGAGTTCACGATGAAGGACGCCTACTCCTTCGATCGCGACGAGGAGGGGCTGACGCGGTCCTACGAGCTGCAGAGCGAAGCCTACGCGCGGATCTTCGATCGCAGTGGGTTGCGCTGGTACCGGGTCGAGTCCGACGTTGGGATGATGGGCGGCTCGGGTGCCCACGAGTACATGGCGCCATGTCCCGCGGGCGAGAACGAGGTCGCGCTGGCTCCCGGCTACGCTGCCAACGTCGAGGTCGCCTCGGCGGAGGCGCAGCCGGTTGATCTGCCGACGCCGCTCGACGCGCCGGAGCGGGTCGACACGCCGGGCCTGACCACGGTCGAAGATGTCTCGGGGGCGCTCGGCCTTCCGCCCGGGGCCCTGATCAAGGCGATGCCGATCGTCGTCGAGGGTCGCGGCTTGGTCCTAGTCCTCCTGCGCGGCGACCACCGGCTCAACGAGATCAAGCTGCGCAACGGCATGAAGACCGACTTCCGCCAGGCCCGGCCCGAGGAGATCGAAGCGGAGCTGGGCCCGGTGGGCTACATCGGCCCGGTCGGCTCGAACCTGCCGATCATCAAGGACGCCGCGATCGTGGGGGACTCCTATGTCTGCGGCGCCAACGAGCCCGACGCCCACCTACGCGGCGTCGACCCCACGCGGGACTTCGAGTCATACGAGATGGATGTGCGCACGGTCGAGGCCGGCGACACTGCAGCCGGCGGCGGCACGATCGAGATCGAGCCGGCGATCGAGGTCGGCAACATCTTCAAGCTCGGCACCCGCTACTCCGAGCCGCTCGGCGCGACCTACCTCGACGAGTCGGGGACCGAGCGCGAGATCGTGATGGGCAGCTACGGGATCGGCCCGGCCCGGATCGCCGCCGCCGCGATCGAGCAGGGCGCCGACGAGCGCGGGATCGTCTGGCCGAGGCCCCTGGCTCCGTGGCAGGTCCACCTCGTCTCCCTGGCGAAGGCCGGGGAGGAGGAGCGCGACGCGGCGGACACCCTGTACGAGGAGCTGCGGGGCGCCGGCATCGAGGTGTTGTACGACGATCGCGATGCGGGGACCGGAGAGAAGCTGACCGACGCCGAGCTGCTCGGCTGCCCCCTGCGGATAGTCGTCGGACGCCGCGGCCTGGCCGAGGGTGTGGTCGAGGCGAGTGAGCGCGCCGGTGGCGCCGAGCACAAGCTGCCCATGGGGGAGGCCGCCGCCCAGGCCCAGGCACTCCTGCAGGGCATCGATGGCTGACAGCGCGCCGTTTGGGCGAGGCCGGGTGCGCCGCCTCTTCGGCCTCGACCGCAGCGGCCCGCCTCCCCATCAGACTCGGAAGGGCGAACCGCTGAACCCGTGGACGCTGCCCAACCTGGTCGGCTACCTGCGCCTCGCCGCGCTACCGCTCTTCCTCTGGCTCGCCTTCGAATCCGGCGACGGGCGCAGCGCGCCGGCGGCGATCGTCTTCTGGTTGATCGCAGCCGGCGACTACGTCGACGGCTTCCTCGCCCGCGTCACCGGCCAGTACAGCCGCCTCGGCTCGATCCTCGACCCGCTGGTCGACCGCCTCACGATCCTCGCCGGGGCGGTCGTCTGCTGGCACTTCGAGCTGCTGCCGCGCTGGGCCCTGGCGCTGCTCGCCGTGCGCGAGCTGGCGATGCTCGTCCTCGCCCAGTACGGCCTGCGTCATGGCGTCGAGATCCGGGTCAACTGGCCGGGCCGGATCTCGGTCTTCCCGATCATGGGCGGGATCTTCTTCGCGATGGTCTTCGCGGGGTGGGTCCCAGCTGCGCTCCTGATCGTCGGCCTCGGCTTCGCGATCGTCGCCACGGTGCTCTACGCCCAGGCCGGAATTCGCGAAGTGCGTGCCGCGCGCGACATGCAAGAGCCGCACCACACTCGGTAAACCTTCAACCTTCAGTTGAACCTTCGGTGCCGGGCCTCCTATAATCGCCGGACGAGGCCGCCGAGGCCCAATTCTCAACTAAGGAGCGAGATGGAGGACACCTTTCCCGATCTCGGTTCCCTCAGCGACGAGGAGCTGAAGGGCCTGATCGACAATCTCACGCAGGAGGAGGACGAGATCTCCTACAAGCGCCGCGTCCTGCACGGGAAGATCGACATCCTCCGTGCGGAGCTGGTCAACCGCCTGCGCCAGAAGCGCGAGCGCGGGGACACCCTCTTCTCCGGAGACGACGTGGCGCAGCTGACCGAGATCCTGGCCGGCAAGGCGCAAGCGGCCGACGAGCCCGAGGACCAACCCGCCTAGCGGAGGCAGCCGATGGCCGTCCACTGTCCCGAATGCGGATTCGTCAACCCCGAGGGCGCCAATTACTGCCAGAAGTGCGGCGCCTACGTCGGGGGGCCGGCCGAGGGCGGCGAGGGAGACGAACCGACGACGATGACCTACACCGTCGATGACACCGGCGAGATGCAGCCGGTCGACATCGACGAGACGATCGAGCGCAGCGGCGCCGCCCTGGTGATCCGGGCAGGGGGAGGCCGTGCCGGGGAGAGCTTCGCGCTCGGCGAGGACCGGGTCAGCATCGGGCGCAGCCCCGACGCCGGTGTCTTCCTCGACGACGTCACCGTCTCCCGCAACCACGCGCTGCTGGTGCGCCGCCGCGACGGCCTCTACATCGACGACCTCGGCTCGCTCAACGGCACCTACGTCAACCGGCGCCGGATCGAGTCCCATCGGCTCGCCGACGGCGACGAGATCCAGGTCGGCAAGTACAAGCTCAGTTACCTGGAGAAGTAGGACGTGATCGGGAAGGCAGGCAACTGATGGCGGTCTCCGAGCAACAGATCCGCCAGCGCGACTCGCGTCCCCGCAAGGCGCTGACGATCGGCGCCGTCTGCAAGATCCTGCAGAGCGAGTTCGACGACGTCTCGATCTCGAAGATCCGCTATCTCGAGGACCAGAAGCTGCTGACGCCGCGGCGGACGCCAGGCGGCTATCGCCTCTACAGCCAGTCCGACGTCGAAAGGCTGCGGACGATCCTGCGCCTGCAGCGCGACGAGTTCCTGCCGCTGCGGGTGATTCGCCAGGAGCTGGCCGCCGGGGGCGACATCGCCGCCGTGGTCGGCGGTGCGGACAAGCGAACCTCGGGCGGTGCCGTACGCAGGGCGATCCTGATCGACACCTCGCGCGCCTACCTCACCCTCGAAGAGGTGATCGAGGAGACCGGCGCTCGCGAGGAGCTGATCGCCGAGCTGGAGAACTTCGGCATCGTGCAGGCCGAGAAGCGGGAGGGTAAGACCGTCTACGACGAGACCGACCGCGAAGTGATCCGCGCCGCCAACGAGCTTTCCCGCTTCGGCGTGGCGGCGCGCAACCTGCGCGTCTTCCGCTCCTCGGCCGACCGCGAGGCGAACCTGCTGGAAGCGCTGCTTGGGCCGTCGCTGCGCTCGCGCAATCCCGAACGACGCAAGGAGGCGCTCGAGATCCTCGAGAGCCTGGCCGCGACCGTCAGTCACCTCAAGCACCTGCTGCTCGTACGCGACCTACGCCGCCTCGCCGGCGACTGATCCGGCCCGCCGTGCCCCGAGTGACCCGCCGGAGGACGCTCGAAGCGCCGCGCCCGGAGGTCTGGGGCCTGGTTTCCGATCCCTACAGCCTGCCGCGCTGGTGGCCGCGAACGATGCGGGTCGAGAGCGTCGAGGGGGACGGGCCGAAGCGCGAGTGGACCAAGGTCCTGGGGACGGCCGAGGGACGGGGCGTGCGGGCCGACTTCCGCTGCACCGAGTCGGTCGAGGGTGAGCGGTACGTATGGGAGCAGCAGGTGGTGGGAACGCCGTTCGAACGGCACCTGCGCCGTTATGAGGTCGTGGTCGCCCTCCAGGATGCAGGGGAGGGCACAGAGGTCTCGCTGACCGCGGCACAATCCCTGCGCGGTCTCTCGCGCCTTGGCGGACCGATGATGCGGCGGGGGCAGGGGTCGCTGCTAGAGGATGCCCTCGACGGGATCGAGCGGGCGCTTACGTGAACAGGCCCCGGCGCGACTCGAAGTGGTGGGGATGGGGTGATCCCTCGAACTTGCCGGAGCTCGACGGCGAGGCGCTCGCGACGCTGCGCGAGCGTGTCGGCCAGCTGAGCCCCTCGCCGCGCGCGGTGGAGCTCGAGGGCTTCGAGCTGCCGCCGCCGGAGCCGCTGCCCCGAGCGCTGATCGAGGCCGTGGGCGAGGAGAACGTCTTCGCCGGTCTTGAGGACCGCGTGCGGCACTCGACCGGGTGCGGTTACGCCGACCTGGCCCGGCTGCGAAGCGGCCACCTCGACGCCGCACCGGACGCGGTGCTGCTTCCACCCGATGCCGATGCGGTGAAGCGCGCCGTGAACCTCTGTGCGACGGAAGGCGTTGCGGTGGTGCCGTTCGGGGGCGGGACCAGCGTCGTCGGCGGGGTCGCGCCGCTGCGCGGCGAGCACGCGCGCGTGGTCAGCCTCGATCTGGCTCGGCTGCGCGGCGTAGAGGTCGACAGCCGCTCGCTCACGGCTACGCTCGGGGCCGGCCTGCGCGGCCCCGAGGCCGAAGCAGAGCTGGCGCCCCACGGGCTCGTCCTCGGCCACTACCCCCAGTCCTTCGAGTACGCGACGATTGGCGGCTTCGCCGCCACTCGCTCCGCTGGACAGGCGTCGAGCGGCTACGGGCGCTTCGACGCGCTGGTCAGCTCGGTGCGCCTGATCGCCCCCGCCGGCGACCTGCGCACCCTGGAGACGCCGCACACGGCCGCCGGTCCCGCCCTGCGCGAGCTGGTCGTCGGCTCCGAGGGCGCCTTCGGCGTGATCCCCGACGTGACCGTGCGGGTGCGGCCGGCGCCGCGCGTGCGGCGCTACGAGGCCTGGATCGCCGAGAGCTTCGAGGCCGGCGCCGAGATCGTCCGCGCTCTGGCGCAGGGGCCGGGCCTGCCCGACGTGATCCGGGTCTCCGACGAGGAGGAGACGGAGGTCTCCCTGGCGCTCTCCGGCCCCCGCGGCGTCGCCGGCACGCTCTTCGGCGGCTACCTCGGCCTGCGCCGCCGCCGCGGCGGCTGCCTGATCGTCGTCGGGCTCGAGGGTGGGGAGGAGTCGGTCGCCCGCCGCAGGGCACTCGCGGTGCGCGCGCTGCGCCGCGGCGGTGCCGCGTACCTCGGGCAATCGGCTGGGCGCTCCTGGGAGCACGGGCGCTACCAGGGGCCCTACCTGCGAGACACGCTGATGGAGATGGGGGCGATGGTCGAGACCCTGGAGACCTCGCACACCTGGAGCCGGCTCGGCGAGCTGCATGCTGCGGTCGGTGGGGCGATCCGCGACTCGCTTGACGGCCAGGGCACGCCGGGTCTTGTCTTCTGCCACCTCTCCCATGCCTACGCCGATGGCGCCTCGCTCTACTTCACCTTCATCTCCCGCGCCCGCCGGGGAAAGGAGGTCACCCAGTGGCGGGAGGTCAAGCGGGCGGCCTGCGAGGCGATCGTCGCCCACGGCGGGACGATCACCCATCACCACGCCGTCGGCCGCGATCACGCCCCCTACATGGAGGCCGAGATCGGCCAGACGGGGCTCGACGTCCTGCACGCGGCCAAGGAGTGCCTCGACCCGACCGGGATCATGAACCCCGGCAAGCTGCTGCCCTGAGCTAATTCTTCTGGATCGCGGGGCCGGTGATCTCGCCCCTGAGGACGCTTTCGCCGGTGTAGGGCGGCAGCCGGCGTTCCGCTTTGGCCTTGGCGAGGGCGGCTTTATAGGCGGCGTTCGAGGTGAGGGAGACGTCGACCTGGTCGAAGGCTCCGCCCGCGACGTAGCTGAGGACCTGGGTCGGGACGGGCAGCTGCACGGCCAGCTTGCCTTCGTCTTTCTCCTCGACGGGGACCGCGCCGATCCGCAGGACCAGTTTCGGCGAGCGATAGAGCCAGATCGTGTAGGTCTCGCCGGGTGGGGAGGGCTCCAGCCCTTCGGCTTCGACCTGCAGCAGGACGCTCTTCTTGTAGCGCCCGAAGAGAGCGCGGCCGCTGGCGTCGCCGCCGTCGGCCGGCTCGAGTATCGCCTGGGTGAGCTTGCTTTCTTCGGCCGCGGTGAGGGAGGTGCCGCCGTCGCCCGACGTCGCCGTGGAGGAAGACGAACCCCCGTCGTCCCCGCCGAGGATGAGGACGATGACCAGAACCAGGACGACCAGGGCGCCCGCTCCGACGCCGATCAGGGCGCCGCGGTCCTTCGACCCGCGCACCCGGGCGAAGGGAGACGGCCGCGCGGCCGTCGTGGACGGCGCCGGGGGCGGCGTCACCGGAGCTGGCTCGGGAGCTGGCGGCTGTGGTGTTGCGGCTGGCGGTTGCTCCATGACCGGTGGCGGTGGCGGGACGGGCGGCGTCGCCGGCTCCGGAGACTCGGCGGGTGCCGGGGGCTCCTCGACCTCCGACAGTGCCTCCTTCACCCGGGCGCGCAGCTCCTCGACGCTGATCCCCATCAGCGCGGCCATGTCCTCGTAGCCCTCTTCGCGCTGCGCGAGCAGCCGGAGCATCGCCTTCTGATCGTCGGTCAGCGCCACGGGCCGGAAGCCTACGCGAGCATCGCCCCAAGGGGGCGTGTCTGAGGTTAAGGGGCCTTATGCACCCGTAAAGTCAGACACGCCCCGCGGAGATAGTGTCCCGGCCGCGATGGCAGACGACCCGCGCGGACTGGTTTCCCACTTCGACGCCCTGCTGGGCACGGAGTGGCTCGACGACGATCCCGAGCACGCCCGGGTGCGGGTGCGGATGCGCGACGAGCTGCGCCAGCCGGTCGGCCTCCTGCACGGCGGCGTGATGTCGAGCCTGGTCGAGAGCGTCTGCTCGCGGGCGACCGCGCTGGCGGTGCTCGACGACGAGATGATGGCGATGGGCCAGTCGATAAGCGTCAACTTCATCCGCCCCGTGACCGAGGGGCATGCCGAGGTCCAGGCCAAGGCCAAGCATCGAGGTCGAACGACCTGGGTCTGGGACGCCGAGGTTCGCGATGCGAACGATCGACTCTGTGCCCTCGCGCAGATGACCGTCGCCGTCAGGCCGATCCCGAAGTCGGATTAGCCGCCAAAGCGATTCGTTATGGGCAGCCGCCGGTCGCGGCCGAACGCCCTCGGCGTGATCCGGATCCCCGGCGCGGCCTGGCGCCGCTTGTACTCGGAGCGGTCGACCATGCGGATGACGTCGTCGACGACCCCGGCCGGCAGGCCTGCGGCGATCATCTCCTCACGGCCTTCGTCACGCTCGACGTAGGACTCGAGGATGCGGTCGAGCAGGTCGTAGGCGGGCAGCGAGTCGCTGTCGAGCTGGTCGGGGCGCAGCTCCGCCGACGGGGCCCGCTCCAACACTGAGGCCGGAACCAGCTCGCGGCCCGCGCTCTCGTTGCGGTGGCGGGTCAGCTCGTAGACCAGCGTCTTCGGCACGTCCTTGATCGCGGCGAAGCCGCCGGCCATGTCGCCGTAGAGCGTCGCGTAGCCGACCGACATCTCGCTCTTGTTTCCCGTGGTCAGCACCAGCCAGCCGTGCTTATTGGAGAGCGCCATCATCATGTTGCCGCGGATTCGGGCCTGGATGTTCTCGGCGGCAAGGTCAGGCTCGGAAGGCCGGCTCGGGTCGCGCGGCAGCGTCTCGCCGCCGGCCTCGCTGCCGTCGCCCCGCCCGAAGGCGTCCGCGAGCGAGTTCTCGTACTCGGCCATGGCCGGCGCGATCGGGATCTCGACCAGCTCGGCACCGAGGTTGGTGGCGATAGTCCGTGCGTCGGCCTGTGTTTCAAGGCTCGAATGCGGCGAGGGCATCACAACGCAGCTGACCCGGTCGGGCCCGAGGGCGTCGACGGCCAGCAGCGCGACGAGCGCCGAGTCGATGCCGCCCGAGAGCGCCACGCCGACATGGCGGAAGCCGTTCTTGAGGACGTAGTCGCGCAGGCCGAGCACGAGGGCGGCGTAGACCTCGGCCAGATCGGGGAGCGGCTCGGCGAGATGGCCCGGGCCGGGGGAGGGGACCTCGCAGACCAGCAGCTCCTCCTCGAACTGGGCGGCGCGGGCGATCACCTCCCCGCTGGGGTCGACGAGGAGGCTGTGCCCGTCGAAGACCAGCTCGTCCTGGCCGCCGACGAGGTTGCAGAAGGCGAAGTGGGTGCCATAGGCACGGGCGCGCTCGGCGAACATCGCTTCGCGCTCGCGCCCCTTGCCGCGGTGGTACGGCGAGCCCGAAGGGTTGGCGATCAGGCTCGCGCCCGCCGCGGCCTCGGTCGAGGCAGGCGGTCCCGGCGTCCAGACGTCCTCGCAGACGGTCAGGCCGACCCGCTGCCCGCCGACCTCGATCGTCTCGGGCTCGGTGCCGGGGACGAAGTAGCGCTGCTCGTCGAAGACGGAGTAATTCGGCAGCCGGTTCTTGCGGTAGATGGTGCGCAGCTTCCCGCCGGCCAGCACGGCGAGCGAGTTGTGGGCGTGGCGGAAGTCGCCGCCGCCCGCGACCGGCTCGGCGAAGCCCACAAGGGCGACCAGGCCGGCGGTCTCGCCGGCAAGCTCCTCGACCGCGCGCCGGTTCGCCTCGACGAAGTGCCGCTTCAGGTAGAGGTCCTCGGCCGGGTAACCGGGCACGCAGAGCTCAGGGAAGACGACCAGCTCGGCTCCCTCGGCGCGGGCGCGGCCGATCCACTCCGCGATCTTGGCGGAGTTGCCGTCGACGTCGCCGACCGTGGGGTCGATCTGCGCCAGTGCTACTCGCAAGCGGGCTTCCTCGGGACGCTCACGCCTGAAGTATCGCGTGACAGGCCGAGCTGTAGATTGCCGCGCGTGCGGGCGAGCTGGCGGCTGATAGGGGCATCGCTGGCGTCTGTCGCGCTTCTTTCCGCTATTCCCGGCATGGCCGCCGCATCGGACCAGCGGGTGTTCCGCGCCCCCGCCGCGCGCCCCACCGACCATCCCGACCCCAACCGCAACGCCTACACGGTTCCCGAGGCGCCGCGCTCACCCGCCTGCACTCGCCACTTCTGCGTTCACTGGGTGACAGAGGGGATCGATGCGCCGAAGCTGGCCGACGGCGACGGCGACGGGATCCCCGACTACGTCGTTCAGGTTCAGGAGGTCGCCGAGCACGTCTACGAAATCGAGAACGGGAAGCTCGGCTGGCGACCGCCGAAGTCCGACGGGCGCGAGGGTGGCGGGCAGGGCAAGACCGACGTCTACCTCGACCAGATCGGCGGCGCTCTCTTCGGCTACGCGGCGCCCGACCGCGGACAGGGGGTGAGGGGGCGCCTGCCGCGCCACCTGCACGGCTACCTCGTGCTCGACAACGACTACGACCCGCGCGAGTTCCCCGGCACCTCGGCCCAGCAGGACCTCGAGGTCACCTTCGCCCACGAGTACAGCCACATCCTCCAGTTTGGCTACGACGCCTACCAGGACGCCTGGTTCGCCGAGTCGACCGCCGTCTGGATGGAGGACCAGGTCTACGACCGGATCGACGACTACCTGCGCTACGTGCGGCGTTGGACCAGGCACTACGACACCCCGCTGACCGCCAACTCGATCAAGGAGTACGGCTCTGCCGTCTGGAACGAGTGGCTGTCGCGACACTACGGGCGCGACGTCGTGCGCGAGGCCTGGTCCCGCTCCGTCCACGCCAAGCCCGGGGGGTTCTCGGTCGCCGCCTACGGCTCGGCGATCGAGGCCGCGGGCGGGTCGGACTTCAGCCGGGACTTCGCCCGCTTCGCCGCCGACCTGCCCGAGTGGCGCACCCACCGGGTCTTCCCCGAGGGCGGCTCATATCCAGATGTCTCAAGGCAGGGGAGCCTGCCGCTCGGTGGCCGGGTCCGCCGGCGCCAGCTCAACCACACGACCTTCCAGCTGCTGCGGGTTCATGCCCGGGCGGGACGGACCCTCGCCGTTAAGGCGATGGCGCCGCGGGGAATCGCCGCCGGGCTGGCCCTGGTGGGTAGGACGGGTAGCGAGCGCCACGGCCGCGCCGTCCGCGTCCACGACTTCACCCGGCACGGCGGCCGGATGGCCGTGCGCCTGCCGCGACCGGGGAGGTTCGATCGCATCACCGCGGTGCTGATCAATGCCGACGCCAGGGCCGCCGGTTTCAGCGCTCGCCGGCTCGACTGGGCCTACTTGACCGACAGCGCGCCGTTCCGCGTTTCGGCGTGGCTGGCTCGCTGAGCCTGGTCCCCGGCCGCCGGAGCAGCGCCGGTGAGTTCGGCGATCGCACCCTCGAGGTCGAGGCCGAAGCTCTCGAGATCGGCCATCGAGTCGTAGTCGCCGACGAGGCCGAAGTCGACCTGGCCGTTGTAGGACATGATCCCGACACAGAGTGCCTGGCGACGGGCCAGCGGCACGAGGGGGAAGATCGACTCCATTTTCCGGCCTAGCACAAAGAGGGGGAACTGCGGCCCGGGAACGTTGGTGACGACGAGGTTGAAGAAGCGCTGGGCAGGCTGCAGGCGGGCAGCCTGCGAGGCGATCGTGGTCGGGGCGAAGTCGACGACCCGGGTGAGGATCTCGGCGCCGACGGCCTGGCCGGAGCCCTTCAGGTCGCCCATCGTCTCGGTGATCAGGTGCAGGCGCTGGACCGGCGCCTCGCACCACACCGGCAGCGGCGCCATCATCGCCGAGATGCGGTTGCCGAGCGCGCCGCGCTCCTCCTCGGCGCGGACGCTGACCGGGACCAGTGCCCGCATCTCGAGGCCTTCGGTGTCGTGGCCGCGAGCGCGCAGGTAGTTGCCGATCGCCCCGGTGACGACCGAGAGGACGACGTCGTTGACGGTCCCGCCGTGCTCGTTCTTGACCGCCTTCAGCGCCTCGAGCTCGGTGCGGACGAAGGCGATGCGCCGGTGCGGGCCGATTTCGACGTTAAAGGGGGTCGAGGGCGCCGACATGCCGGCCCCCACCACCTTGCTCGCGTCGCCGATGCCGCCCAGGACCTGGCGCGGGCCGCGCAGAGCGGCGCGCACGCCACGGGCGATCTCGCGCGGGCTGGTGGCGCGCTCGCGCAGGGCCTCGCCTAGCAGCTGGAAGTCGGTCGGCTCGGGGCGGGGCGCCCACTTGGGCGCGCGCACGGGCGGGTTCGCCGGCTCCTTCTCGACGTCGAAGAGGACAGTGGTGATGTCGACTCCGGAGATGCCGTCGACGAGGGCGTGGTGGCTCTTGCCGATGATCGCGAAGCGCCCGCCGTCGAGCCCCTCGACCAGCCACAGCTCCCACAGCGGCTTGCTGCGGTCGAGCTGCTGGGAGAAGATCCGGGCAGCCAGGTTGCGCAGCTGCTCCTCGGAGCCTGGAGCGGGCAGCGCGGTCTGCCGCACGTGGTACTCCATGTTGAGGTGGGGGTCGTCGACCCAGACCGGCCGGCCCTGGCCGAAGGGGACGAAGCGCAGCTTCTGGCGGAAGCGGGGGACGAGGTGCAGCCGGGCGGCGATGTGGTCGCGGAAGTCCGTGTGGCTCGGCGCCGGCCCCTCGAAGATGCTGACCGAGGCGACGTGCATGTGCGCACCGGCTCTCTCCATGTGGAGGAAGGAGGAGTCGAGTCCAGTCAGCCGGTCTGAGCTCACGGGGCAATCTTCGCATAGGACCGCTGCGATCCTGCGAAGCGGTGGTGAACGGCCTCAGGCCGCCTGGCCGAGCTGCAGCTGGCCCCCCGGCGGGACATCGGACTCGTCATCCGCCGCCTCGGCGCCGCCGTCGAAGCCCGCGAGCCGGACACCGAGCAGCCGCACCGGCCGCTGTGGGTCATAGGCGCGCAGCAGGTCGAGAGCCACCGGCACGACCACGGCGGGGTCGTTGGTCGCCCCCTCGACCGTGTGCGAGCGGGTCACGTTGGTCCAGTCGTCGAGGCGGACCTTGATCCCGATCGTGCGGCCCTCCAGCTCGCGCGAGCGCAGGCGGCGGCAGAGCTCCTCGGCGAGCTGCACGAGATGGCTCTCCAGCTCGGCCCGGTCGCGCACGTCGACGTCGAAGGTGGTCTCCGCGGACTGCGATTTGGTCTCGTGGACGACGACGATCGGCGTGTCGTCTTCCAGGTTGGCGCGGCTGTGCAGCCAGCGGCCTTGCCGGGGACCGAAGGAGCGCTCCAGCAGCGACGGCTCCTGCGCGCGCAGGTCGGCGAGCGTGCGGATGCCCATCGCCTCGAGCTTGGCGACCGACTTCGGCCCGACGCCCGGGATCAGCCCCGGGGACTCGGCGGAGAATCGCTCCAGTGCTTCCTCCCGCGAGAGCACGACCAGGCCGGCGGGCTTGCCCAGCTCACTGGTGATCTTGGCCAGCATCCTGCTCTCGGAGATCCCGATCGAGCAGGTCAGCCCGGTCTCCTCGCGGATCTCGGTCGCGATCCGCCGCATGGTCGCCTTGGGGGAGAAGATCCCGGTCAGGTCGACGTAGGCCTCGTCGAGCCCGACGACCTCGACCGTCTCCGCGTTGCGCCGCAGGATCGCCATCACCTGCCCCGAGGCCTCCCGGTAAGCGGAGAAGTCAGGCTGCAGGTAGACGGCATCGGGCAGCCGCCGCCGCGCCACCGCGGCGGGCATGGCCGAGTGGATCCCCGCCAGCTTCCGCGCCTCATAGCTGGCCGTGGTCACAACCGCCCGCGGCCCCGACCCGCAGACGACGACCGGCTGTCCCTTCAGCTCAGGCCGCCGCCGCAGCTCAACCGAGGCGTAGAAGGCGTCCATGTCGAGATGGGCGACGGTTCGCTGAAAAGCCACCAACCGATGGTAGGAGGGAGCGAAGACGGGTTGAACGCGCTGAGCGCGGGTAGATTCGACGCATCGCGGACGTAACGCACGCCAGGATCGACGAGATCGAGGCCCTCCAGGGCTTCGACAGGGTCAGCCTTCGCCGTGCCGCCGCCGCCCTCGGGGTCAGCTCCTTCGGCATCTCGATCGAGGAGATGGCCCCCGGCGCCGACGAATACCCCGAGCACGATCATTCCGAGGACGGCATCGGCGGCCAGATGTTCGCCAAGCGCCCACAGCAGCTCGGCCAGGAGGAGGTCTACGTGGCCCTCCGTGGCTCAGGCACCCTCGAAGCCGACGGCGAGCGATACCCACTTGACCAAGACCACATCGTTCGAGTCGGCCCAGCCGTCAAGCGCAAGGTCACCGCCGGCCCCGACGGCCTCCGCCTCCTTGCTCTCGGCGCCACGCCCGGAGAGGCCTACGATGCCGGCGGCACTCTGTAGCCCTGCTCCGCGCTTCTAGTATTGACTCAATGGCTTCTCCCGAGGCGAAGAACCTGGAGGCGATCTCCAAGGCGATCGACCAGCACAACTCCAACTGCCCGTTTCCGGCGGCGGAGGTGCGGATGAACCCGTTCGAGGTCGAGCGGCTGGGCTGGGACCACATCCGGGGGCTGCCTGTCGTGCCCGATGCCGAGATCGGCACGGGTCGCTTCCGGATCGTCTGCTCGCGTGACCTCGACGGCGAAGGCCTCGAGGAGGTCGAGGCCGTCGGCCAGGAGCTTGAGACCGTGGCGCCGAGCAGCAACTGACCTACAAACCGCAGATCTTCCATCTTCAGCATGGGAAATCGGCGCTTCGTCGCGGTTAGATGCCGTTCAAGAAGTCGAGCCCCGAGCCTTCGAACCAGCTCGAGGCTTCGGCGTTCAGCTGAGTGAGCTGGCCGGTCCAGATCAGGAAGCCCATGGCGATCAGGATCACGCCCCCGGTGGCGACGATCAACTGGTAGTGGCGCTTGACGACGGCGAAGGCCGTGGTTGCCCGGGAGAAGGCGATCGCGGTGAGCAGGAAGGGAATTGCCAGGCCGGCGGAGTAGACGGCGAGCAGGAAGGCGCCGTGGGCGGCCGACCCGGATACCGAAGCGGCGGCGAGGATCGCGCCGAGGGTGGGCCCGATACAGGGAGTCCAGGCGATCGCGAAGGCGGCGCCGGCGATCAGGGGACCGCCCTTGCCCGCCCGTTCGAGCAGGGCGTCGACGTGCCACTCCTTGTTGAGCCTGGCGACGAAGAGGGAGGCGACGAAGAGGACGCCCATTAGCACGATCAGCCCGCCAGAGATCTTCGTCAATAGCTCCTCGTGCTCCTTCAGGGCCGAGCCGAGACCCGTCGCGGTCAGGCCGAGGAGGATGAAGATGGTCGAGAAGCTGGCGACGAAGAGTAGGCTCGGCCCGAGGATGCGGCGCCAGCCGGCGCTGTCGAGCTCGGCCGCGGAGACACCGCTGACGGCCGAGAGGTAGCCGGGGACGAGCGGCAGCACACAGGGGGAGAGGAAGGAGACGACGCCCGCCGCCAGGGCGGCGAAGATCCCCACGCCGGCGGCGGGATCGGTGCTCAGTGCAGCGAGAATCACGACCCTTCAGGCTACCGGGGGTGTCCCTCTTCGCGATCGGGCCGGGCAAGCCGGGACCCGCGCTCCGGCGCGGCGCCCTCCTCGCCGTCCCGGTCGGGATCGCGATGCTGCTCGAGCTCGGCCTCGACAGCCCCTCCAAGGGCGCGATCGCGACCGGGGCGCTGCTCGCCGGTTTCCCCGGCCTCGACGCGCCCGCCAGGGCCAGAGCCGCCTGGCAGGCCATCGTCGCGCCGCTGGTCGGAATCGCCGCCGCACTCGGCGTCCTCACCGGCTCCAGCGCCGTGCTTGCCGTGGCGACGATGGCCGTGGTCGGCGCCGCGGCGGGCTACTGCTTCTCCGTCTCGCTCCGCTTCGCGATCGCCGGCCTCTCGGTCGCGCTCTCGCTGCTGATCGCCCAGGGACTGCCGCTCGATGCCGCCGACGCGCTCCCGGCATTGCTGCTCGGAACGGCGGGTGGCCTGCTGCAGGCGGCATTCGCCCTCTGCGTCTGGGCGGTCTGGGACCGAGAGGCGGATCGCCCGCCGAACGCTTGGAGCAGAAGTGCCGCGGCCCGGGCCTTCGCGACCAACCTCACCCTCGACTCGGCCAGCTTCCGGCACGCGCTGCGCTTCGGCGCGGCCCTCGCCACGGGCGTAGCCGCCTACTGGCTGCTGGGGATGAGCGAGCACGGCTTCTGGATCCCGCTGACGATCCTCTTCGTCCTGCGTCCCGAGGAGGACCAGACCTTCCAGCGCCTCGCCCTGCGGGCGATCGGCACCGTCGCCGGGCTCGTCGTCGCCACCGCTCTCGCCGAGTGGCTGCACGGCGACGCGCTGGCGGTCGCGGCGGCGCTGACGATCGCGACCGCCCTCGCCTACGGCCTGCTCACCGTCCAGTACGCGCTCTTCACCGCGGCGATCACCGTCTACGCGGTACTGCTGGCCGACTCGATCGGCGAGCCGGCCCTGCGCGCCGCCGGCGAGCGGGGGCTTGCGACGGCGATCGGGATCGTCATCGCCGGCACCGCGTTCCTGCTCTGGCCGAACCCGAAAATGGCAGGGGAAGGCGAAGCCGGTAGATTTACTGGCCAGGCAGCCAAACTCGCCCGCGGGGCGCGGCGACGACACAGGAGCAGACTTTGAGCAACCGCACGTTCGTGATCGGGGTCGGGATGACCAAGTTCGAGAAGCCCGGCAGCAAGGAGGGCGACTACCCGGACTGGGCCAAGGAGGCGGGGGAGAAGGCGCTCGCCGACGCCGGCATCTCCTACGACGACGTCGAGCAGGCCTACGCGGGCTACTGCTACGGCGACTCGACCTACGGGCAGCGGGCGCTCTACCAGCTGGGCCTCACCGGGATCCCGGTCGTCAACGTCAACAACAACTGCTCGACCGGCTCCTCGGCGCTCTTCCTCGCCCGCCAGGCGGTCAAGGGCGGCCTCGTCGACTGCGCCCTCGCGGTCGGCTTCGAGAAGATGGAGCCGGGCAGCCTCGGCGTCAAGTACACCGACCGCACCAACGCGCTCGACAAGCACGCGATGCGGATGTTCGAGATCCGCGACCCGGAGCAGTCCCCGCCTGCCCCGCAGATGTTCGGCAACGCCGGTCGCGACCACATGGAGAAGTACGGCTCCAACCCCGACCACTACGCCTGGATCGGCTGGAAGAACCACAAGCACTCGGTCAACAACCCCTACGCCCAGTTTCAGGACGAGTACACGATCGAGGACATCAAGGCGGCGAAGATGATCCATGACCCGCTGACCAAGCTGCAGTGCTCGCCGACCTCCGACGGCTCGGCCTGCGCGATCGTGGCCTCGGAGCGCTACGTCGAGGAGCACGGCCTCTGGGACCAGGCGATCGAGATCGCCGGCCAGTCGATGGTCACCGACCTCAGCTCCACTTTCGACGAGGACGCCGACTGCATGAAGATCGTCGGCGCCGACATGTCGAAGCAGGCCGCGGACGAGGCCTACGCCGAGGCGGGAGTCGCGGCGGAGGAAGTCGACGTCTGCGAGCTGCACGACTGCTTCAGCGCCAACGAGCTCATCACTTACGAAGCGCTCGGCTTCGCCGCCGAGGGCGAGGGCCACAAGCTGGTCGACGAGGAAGCGACCACCTATGGCGGCAAGGTCGTCGTCAACCCTTCGGGGGGACTGATCTCCAAGGGCCACCCGCTCGGCGCGACCGGGCTGGCTCAGTGCTCGGAGCTGACCTGGCAGCTGCGCGGCCAGGCCGACAAGCGCCAGGTGGAGGGCGTGAAGACCGCGCTGCAGCACAACATCGGCCTCGGCGGCGCCGCCGTGGTCACCGTCTACAAGCCGGCGGCCTAAAGCCCGCCGGAGAAGGAGGCACCCGATGGCGAAGAAGGAGCGACGCTCACTCAGCGGCAAGGTCGTGGCGATCACCGGGGGCGCCCGGGGGATCGGCAAGGCGACGGCGACGGCACTGGTTCGCAAGGGCTGCCGGGTCGCGATCGGCGACCTCGACCTGGCGCTGGCCGAACAGACGGCCGCGGGCCTGGGCGGGGGAACGGTCGCGCTGGCACTCGACGTCACCGACCGCGGTTCCTTCACGGCCTTCCTCGACGCCGCCGAACGCGAGCTCGGCCCCGTCGACGTGATCGTCAACAACGCCGGGATCATGCCTGTGACGCCGCTCGTGGAAGAGGCCGACGACTCGGTCCGCCGCCAGCTCGACATCAACGTCTACGGCGTCATCGTCGGCACCCAGCTGGCGATCGAACGGCTGCGTCCGCGGGCCGGCGGGCACATCGTCAACATCGCCTCTCAGGCCGGTAAGGGCGGCGTTCCCGGCATCGCCACCTACTCGGCGACCAAGCACGCCGTCGTCGGCCTCAGCGAGGCCGTGCGCCAGGAACTGCGCGGCAGCGGGGTCGAGGTCAGCTGCGTGATGCCGACCGTCGTCAACACCGAACTCACCGCGGGCGTCGGTCAGCGCTTCGTCAAACCCGTCGAGGCCGAGGACGTCGCCAACGAGATCGTCGACGCACTCGAGATCCCGCGCTTCGACGTCTGGGTGCCAAGGGCCAACGGCGCCCTGTTCAAGTTCGTCGGGCTGCTCCCGCGCGGCCTGCGCGAGGCGATCGGGCGGCTGATGAAGATCGACAAGCTAATGACCGAAGTCGACCACGGCGCTCGCCACGCGTACGAGGAGCGGGTAACCCACAGCGAGCCCGGCCTGGAGTCCAAGGCCGAAGAGGCCGAGCCGGCCAGCACAGAGCGCGAAGCCGCTTAGGCGGGCGCAAGCCCGATGGGCCGGATCTACGACGCGACTTGGGGGAGGTTCTTCTCGGCCGCCTACGACGGCTTGATGAAGTCGACCGAGGAGGCCGGCATGCGCGAGATCCGGCGAGAGACGCTCGCTGGGGCGCGCGGACGCACGATCGACATCGGTGCCGGCACCGGCATCAACGTCGAGCTATACCCCGAGGCCGTCACCGAGCTGGTACTGGCCGAGCCCGACGAGCACATGCTCAACAGGCTCCGACCGAAGGTGCCGGGGTGGGGGAGGGAAGTCTCCGTCGTGCAGGCGGGCGCCGGCAGCCTCCCCTTCGACGACGACAGCTTCGACACGGCCGTCTTCACCCTGGTTCTCTGCACGGTGCCCGACCCCCGAGCCGCCCTGAGCGATGCAGCCCGGGTGCTGAAGCCCGGCGGCAAGCTGCTCTTCGTCGAGCACGTGCGCTCA
This sequence comes from Solirubrobacterales bacterium, assembly GCA_025450585.1. Classification (GTDB taxonomy): domain Bacteria; phylum Actinomycetota; class Thermoleophilia; order Solirubrobacterales; family 70-9; genus VRUE01. The sequence goes on along the minus strand of JANWHD010000033.1, from coordinate 41,813 downwards.
GAGGACCCGAGCCTGGCCCGCTGGCAGGACCGTCTCGAGGGTCCATGGCGCTTCCTCGGCGACGGCTGCCATTGCAATCGCGACACCGTCGCCAGCATCGAAGCCTCGCCGTTTGAAATGGAGAAGGTCGAGAAAGGCGAGCTGCCGAAGTCACCGCCCCTGGTGAGGCCGCTCGTGCACGGCAGCGCTGTTTCTGAACGTCTCTAGGCATTAGGTCGCACCTGAGGTGCGGTCAGCAGAAACTCAGCTAGTCCGAGCCGGGCTGATTGCCGGACCATTCGTGGACGAGTAGCGGCTGCATGATCACCATGCCACCGAGCGTCGTGACAGACGCGATGACCCATGCGAGACCGATGCTGTCGAGTAGGTTCGAGTGCCCCGCGGCACGATGGGACGCCAACAGGAGTGCCACGACGATGCCGGCGAGTCCGGCAGTTCCAAGGCCAAGAAACGTTCCCAGTCGCTTTTCGTAGTCCGACTCACTGCGCATGCGGCCGGCGAACCAGGAGATCTCGACGACGTAGGCGAGCAGCAGCCCGGTGCCGAGCGTAGCGATGCCTTCCAGAAGGTCCGCGGACGGATTCGGAACCCCAAGGGCGTACAGAAAGCTGAAGACCGAGATGGAGACTGCCGCAAGGATGCCGAGTCCTTCCAGCAGGCCCCTCTCGATCTCGTCGACTCGTGGCACGGCCGGGAGGGTATGCGCAGGCCGGGACAGTTCCTCAGACTTAACGCACGATAATGGTGGTTATGTCTACTTGGGCTTAGCCGGCCGCAGAGGAGATCGCCGATTCGAGGGCCCCGGCCGATTCCGGGGTTCCCAGCGCTTCGGTCCCCTCGGCACCGGGGCCTTCCATCGCGAAGGACGGCGTTCCGTTGAAGCCGAGTTCCTGAGCTTCCCTGGTCGATGCCGCGACTTCGCCGAGGATGGCTTTGCTTTCCCGGTCGCGGTTCCACTTGTCGATGTCCGGAACCCCTGCACCTTCGGCTATCGCCGTGAGGAACTCGTCGGTGACGTAGCCCGAGCGCTCGGCGCCCTGGTTGCGGTAGAAGAGCTCGACGAAGTTCCAGCCGCGACCCTGCTTGCCGGCTGCGATCGCCGCAGCGCCGGCGGGGATCGACTGTTCGTCGATGATCACGAAGTTGCGGAAGCTCAGTTTCGCTTCACCGCTGCGGACCTGGTTTTCGACGATCTGCGGGAGGACTTCTTCGGAATAGCCCTTGCAGACCGGGCACTGGAGGTCGGCGAACTCGAGCACCGTCACCTTGGCGCCGGGTTCGCCAAGGACCATGCCGTTTTGTGGGATCCCCGCCAGTTCCTGCTTGACCTCGGCGATGCCGTCGAGGTCGCTGCTGTCGCCACCGCTGTCGCTGCCCTGGTTCTGGCTGACGACGATCAGCACGACGACGACGGCCACGGCGATGAAAGCGACGGCGCTGGCGAGTTTGATCAAGTTCTGGCGGCGCTCGTCCGCGCCACCCTGGCGCTCGTTCACGGCTCAGTCCCCACGTAGGCAAGCATTCGGAGTGAATTCGTAGCAAACAGCAGGGTCATCAAAACCGCGCTGGCCACGCACCACTGGCAGATCGCCTCGATCGTGAAGACCTCGAGGTAGGTCAGGTAGAGGCTGTAGCCGAAGCCGACGAGGGCGATCGCGAACCCGGTCATGCGGGCGAGGTCGCCGCGCAGCAGCGCGGCGGCGAGCAGCAGCACGTAGCCGAAAATCCCGAAGATGGCGATGTTGACTCCGAGCAGGTGCGAGTAGGAGCTTTCGGCGACCGTCTGGCACCCGTGCCCACCGGCGACGCAGACCGGCGAGCCGCCTCCCGACTCGGCGATCGCGATGTAGGTGGCGACGCCGATGCCGAAGGTCGCGAGGAAGGTCCCAACCCCTCGCAACGTCCCCTCCGCCGGCGCCTTCATCGCCGCAACGCTATTGGAAGCTTCTTGGGAAAACCTAAGAACCCGCGGCGAAGGCCGCGATCGCGCGCGAGAGCTTGCCGCCTTGCCAGGCAAGCGGTGACTCCCCGGGCTCCTCGCCGATCAGCCGGGCCCGCGGGATCCGCTCGGCGTAACCGACCGCGACCTCATATGGGTGGCCGGGGTCGGCCGCGTCGTGGCTCGCCACGACCAGCGTCGGGACCTCGATCGACTCCAGGTCCCCGAGGCCCTCGAACGGCTTCGAGCGCGGGACCTGGCGCAGCGCCTCGACGATCGCATCCAGGTGCCGGTGGCGCAGCATCCGCTCACGGGTGAAGCGCAGGACCGAGTCGCGCCAGCGGAGGTCGATCTGCTGGTGCCGGTCGATGTAGGTGACGAAGCCCTCGACGCCCTCGCGCTCGAGTGCCCCGGCAAGGCCGTCCCAGTAGCCGAGCGACTCTTTGCCGGCGGCCGAACCCGGGTAGCTCGGCCCGATCGCGATGAGGCCTGCCAGCCGCTCGGGGTGGCGCAGCGCGTAGGCGATTGCCGTGTGGGCGCCCATCGAGTGGCCGCCGAGCAGAAAGTGGCCCTCGCCCACCTGGGACTCGACGACCGCCTCCAGGTCGTCCACCAGCTCCGGGTATCCATAACTCCCGCCCCCGCGCGCCGGGTCGGACTCGCCATGGCCGCGTGCGTCGTACGTGACCACGGCGTGCCCGGCACGCTCCAGCGCCCGCGATCCGTGGACGACCGAGCTACGGGTGGCCGTCAGTCCATGACAGAGGACGACCGGCGTCCCCTCCCCCGCCGCCTCGCCATGGATCGCGGGCCCATCGCCGACCGTGAAAGCACGGGGCTCGGCCTTGTCCGCGGGCATCAGCCCAGAGTGGCGAGGGCGCGCTCGATGTCGCCCACTGACTGAAAGGTCGCTCCCGTTCGCGAGACGTGCCGGTGGCGGACGATCCCCTCGCGGTCGACGACGAAGATCGACCGCATCACGTAGCGACCGCCCGGTGCGTCCTTCAGCTCGGTGAAGCGAGCCAGTGGCCCCAGCCAGCCGGTGACGCCGTAGAGCTTGCTCACCTCGAGCTGCTCGTCGGCCAGCAGCGGGACGTTGAGCTCCTGCTCCTCGACCCAGCGCTCGTGGGAGTCGACCGACTGCGGCGAGATGCCGATGACCTCGGCGTCGAGCCCGTCGAGGCGCTCGGAGTTGTCGCGGTAAGAGCAGAACTGCTTGGTACAGACGGTGGTCGCGTCGCCCGGGTAGAAGGCAAGCACGACGTTGCGCCCGCGGTGCTCGGAGAGCCTGAAGACCCGCCCGCCGGTCCCCGGCAGCTCGAAGTCGGGTGCCGCGTCTCCTACGTCGATCTTGGCCATAGGACCGACATTAGTGCAGCTACCCCTCTTCGATCGTGACCGCTTCGATCAGGACCGTCTGTTTCGGCGCTTCGCCCACCGTTTCGAGTTCGCCGATCCGCTCAACCACGTCGATGCCTTCGCTCACCTTGCCGACCAGGGCGTATTCGGGCGGCAGCCCGGCGTCGACGCCGGTGACCACGTAGAACTGGCTGCTGGAGCTGCCGGGCGGCTCGGCCGAGCTCTTCGCCATCGCCACCACACCTTTCGTATAGGCCAAGTTCGGCGGCGGCTTCTCGACGATCGTGTATCCCGACCCGCCGGTACTCGTGCCTTCCGGATCCCCACCCTGGATGACGAATTCCGGAACGATGCGATGGAAGGTGAGGTCGTCGTAGAAGCCTTCCTCGGCCAGGAAGGCGAAGGAGTTCGCCGTCTTCGGTGCGCGCTGGGTGTCGAGCGCGATCTCGAAGGTGCCGCAACTGGTCTCGACGACCGCCGTTGCTTTCTCGCCCTCGGTCAGCACCTGCTTCGGCTTCGAGAAGCTGGCCGTCTTCGGCTTCGGTGCTTCGACTTCCGTACAGCCGTCCGCACTCGTGGTCGTTGCCGTGGTGGAGTCCTCGCCTCCGCTGCGCCCGATCAGGATCGCGGCGACCACGCCGACGGCGATCAGCGCGAAGACGCCGAGGGTGATCAGGCGCCGGTCGAACCCCTTCTGCTCCTCCATCGCGCCGGAAGCCTAGATGATCGAGTGGCTGCCTCGGCACTTGCGATCATCGGGAGGTCCGTGGCCTCTCCGTTGCTGATCTCGCTGGCGTCCGCGGTGCTCCACGTGCCACCGCCGGAACGCGCCCTGGTCATCGGCTGCGCCGATGGCGAGGCTGTGCTGCTGCTGGCGCGCGAGTTCCCGGCGGCGCGGGTGCGCGGGCTCGACCCGTCCGCCGAGCTGGTCCGCGAGGCAACCGCCCGGGTCGGCCTCGACCCCGAGGGCCGGGTCGCGTTCAAGGTGGGCAAGGCCTCCTCCCTCCCCTACCCCGACGAGTTCTTCGACCTCGCGGTCCAGGTCGCGGGCCGCGCGGCCCCAGGTGAGCTGGCCCGGGTGCTGCGCCCCGGCGGGCACCTGATCCTCGCCCCGGAGCGAGAGCGCTTCGCCCCCCGTGCGCGCGAGCGCCTGCTGGCGTGGCGACTCGCACGGCGCGGCTTCCTCGCGACGCCAGCCCGGATGGCCGGAAACGGCAACTTCTACGTCGGCCGGCTGGGCCAACCCGACTGACCCGTGCTGTCCATCTAGGCTGCCGATTCGATGGCAATCGAGGGAATGCCGCTCACCCTGCTGGTCAATCCGCACTCCGCGCACGGCCGCACGCTGAAGCTGCTGCCCAAGGTCGAGCAGGAGCTCGACGAGCGGCGGATCCCCTTCCGGGTCGAGCGGACCAAGGGCCTCGAGGACGGCGTGGAGCGGGCGCTGCACGCGGTCGAGGTGGGTGAGCTGCCGGTCGTCTGCAGCGGCGACGGCCTCGTCGGCGCCGTCGGCGGGGCGATGGCCGGGGCCGAGACGCCGCTGGGGATCGTCCCGGGCGGGCGTGGCAACGATCTCGCCCGCGTACTCGGGATCCCCGACGATCCGGCCGGCGCCGTCGCGGTCCTCGCCGCCGGGGAAACCCGGCAGATCGACGTCGGCGAGGCCAACGGCAAGCGTTTCCTCGGCATCGTCAGCGTCGGCTTCGACTCCGAAGCCAACCGGGTAGCCAACGAGACCTCCTTCATGCGTGGCAACCTCGTCTACGCCTACGCCGCCGTCCGCACGCTGCTGGCCTGGAAGCCGGGCCGCTTCACGATCCGGGTCGGCGAGGAGCGCTACCGGTTCACCGGCTACTCGGTCTCGGTCGCCAACAGCCGCGCCTTCGGCGGCGGCATGTACATCGCGCCCGACGCCGAGCTCGACGACGGCGAATTCGACATCGTCACCGTCGGCGAGGGTGGCAAGCTGCGCTTCGTGGGTAACCTGCCGAAGGTGTTCAAGGGCACCCATGTGGAGGAGGAGCAGGTGCGCGTCTTCCGTGCCCCGCATTTGGAACTGACCGCGAGCCGCCCCTTTCCCGTCTACGCGGACGGCGAGCACCTGACCGAGCTCCCCGCCTCCCTGCGCATCCTGCCCCGCGCGCTCAACGTGCTCGCGCCCGCAACCGGGCCTTGACCGCCTTCGGCGCGAAGGTCGCCGTCGCGCGCGCGGTGGGCGCCGCCAGCCGCAGGAGCGGACGCGGTGGCGGCACAACCCTCCCCGGGCGCCTCCTGCTCAAGTTGGAGCCCGAGGCGCTGCGGCGCCTGGGGGCGGACCTCGACGGCGAAACGACGATCGTCAGCGCCACCAACGGCAAGACGACCACGGCGGGGATGATCGCCGCGCTCCTCGAAGCCGACGGGCGCCGCCCGGTCCACAACCGGGCCGGCTCGAACATGACCTGGGGCGTCGCCACAGCCCTGCTCGAGCAGAAGGGGCAGGAGGGCCTCTTCGAGGTCGACGAGGCCTGGCTCTCACAGATCGCCTCCCAGCTCGATCCCTCACTGATCGTCCTCGGCAACCTCTTCCGCGACCAGCTCGACCGCTACGGCGAGATGGAGACCCTGGTCGATGACTGGGCTCGTACCGTCGAGGCACGGACGGACCGCACGCGTTTCGTCCTAAACGCCGACGACCCGGCGATCGCCGATCTCGGCCGCGACGCCGGCGGCGAGCCGCGTGACGGCATCGCCTACTTCGGCATCGAGGACCCCTCGCAGGCGCTGCCTGAGCTGCAACACGCCTTCGACGCCAAGCACTGCCGCCGCTGCGGCCATCCCTACGCCTACGAGCGAGCCTTCGTCGGTCACCTCGGCCACTACTCGTGTGCCGGCTGCGGCGCAAGGCGCCCCCAGCCCACGGTGGCGGCGACCGAGATCGAGCTGCTCGGCATGGAGGGGTCGCGCGTCGCCCTGCGCACGCCAGCCGGCCCGCTCCGGCTGGAGCTCCCCCTCCCCGGCCTCTACAACGTCTACAACGCCCTGGCCGCGGTCGCCGCCGGGCTGGAGCTCGGTGTGGCGCCGGAGCGGATCGCCCCCGCCCTGGCCGGGATGAGGGCGGCGTTTGGCCGCGTCGAGACGATCGAGGTCGCCGGGACGCCGCTATCGATCCTGCTGATCAAGAACCCAGCCGGCGCCAACGAGGTGCTGCGCACGCTCCGCCTCGAGGCCGGCGAGGAGGGGCTGGACCTCTGGATCGCGCTCAACGACCGGACCGCCGACGGGCGCGACGTCTCCTGGGTCTGGGACGCAGACTTCGAGCTGCTGGACGGCGCGGTGCGCCGGGTCCTCTGCGCCGGGACGCGGGCGCCGGAGCTTGCGGTACGCCTGAAGTACGCTGGCTGGCCAGTGGAGGCGATCGAGGTGGAGGCGGAGATCGGGCCCTCGCTCGACCGGGCGCTGGAGGGCGCCGGCGGGCGCCTCTTCGCCCTCCCCACCTACACCGCCCTGCTGGAGCTGCGAAAGCTGCTCGCGGACCGCGGGCATGCAGAGGAGTTCTGGCGATGAGCCTGCTCTTCGGGAGCGACCCCGAGGCGGTCATCTGGAACGAAGTGGAGTGCGGCGACTACGAGGCCGACCTGCCGCTCTGGGAGGAGCTGGCAGCATCGCTCGGCGAGAACGACGCGATCATGGAGCTCGGCTGCGGCGCCGGCCGGGTCGTCCACCACCTTTCCGCTCGCGTGCCCAACTTGGTGATCGGCCTCGACCGCGATCCCAACCTGGTCGGGGCCGTGTGGGAGAAGTGTCGGGGGACGTCTGGGGATGCGGAGGTGGAGGACGTCCGCGATTTCGGCCCGTTCGGGACGATGTTCAGCCTGATCCTGGCGCCGATGCAGCTGATCCAGCTCCTGGGCGGCAGCGAAGAGCGAGGCGACTGCCTTCGGTGCACGGCCGACTGCATGGATCCTGGAGGCAGGGCCGCCTTTGCGATCGTCGAGGAGCTGCAGCCGGCACCCCAGGGATCGCCCCCGCCGTTGCCCGACGTGCGCCAGGTGGACGGTTGGATCTACTCGAGCCTGCCACTGGAGCCGGTCGTCGACTCGGAACGGATTCTGCTGCGCCGCCTGCGCCAGACCGTCGACCCCGACGGGAACATGAGCGACGAGATGAACGAGGTCGAGCTGCGGGTGCTCAGCGCCGAGGAGCTCGAAGGCGAAGCCACCGAGGCTGGACTGCTGCCGGCTGGCCGGCGCGAGATCGCCGCTACCGAGGCCCACGTCGGCTCGACCGTGGTGCTGCTGGAGAAGGCGCCGTGACGGAGCTGCGACTGCTCGCCCTCTACCCCGAGCAGATGAACATCTACGCCGACCGCGGCAACATCGTCTTCCTGCGACGACGCTGCGAGTGGCGGGGCATTGGGTTCGAGTACGCCGCCGCGGGGCCCGGCGAGCGCTTCGAGCCCGGTTCCCACGACCTCATCTACCTCGGCGGTGGCCAGGACCGCGACCAGCGCGCCGTCGCTGCCGACATGGTCGAGACCAAGCGCGAGGCACTGGGCACCGCGCTCGCCGACGGTGCTGCCGTGCTCGCGGTCTGCGGTGGCTACCAGCTGCTGGGCCACAGCTACCAGCTCGGCGAGGAGCGGCTGGAGGGGCTCGGCCTGGTTGATCTGGAGACCGTGCGCAAGCCCGGCCCGCGGCTGATCGGCAACGTCGCGATCGAGGCCGACCTCGGCAGCGGCAAGCGAACCGTGGCCGGCTTCGAGAACCACGGCGGCCGCACCTACCTGGGTTCGGGCGAACAGCCCTTCGGCCGCGTGATCAAGGGCTTCGGCAACAACGGCGAGGACGGCCTCGAGGGCGTCAAGGAGGGAAACCTAATTGGCACCTACCTTCACGGCCCCCTCCTCCCCAAGAACGCCTGGCTGGCCGACCACCTGATCGCGACGGCCCTGGAGCGCCGCTACGGCACCCGTCCGGATCTCGAGCCCCTCAACGACAGCCTGGAGCTGGCGGCTCACGAGTCGGCCCGCGCAGCCGCGCTGGATTAGGAGGCTTCGCGGACGCCTCGCGTCGTCCTAGATCAAACCGGCGGTATCAATTTCCGGACGGCTTTAGGCTCTCTGCGTGTCAAATAGGCGCGACATCACTAGAAGCGAATCGCTGTGGCCCTACCGAAGGGAGGTGCTCAGAGAGGCCGTTTCCGGTGTATGGAAATTCATAAAGCAGCATTTCTTTTTTGAGGTGGTGGTTGTCGTTGCGGTGACAGTGATCAGCTATTGGCTTCAGCACAAAGCGCACTGGATGGATCGAGCCGTGCACAGCTTGATGCCCACGGGAATCGTGCTGGGAGCAGCACTGTTTCTCATTGCCCTGATCCAGTTGATCGATGCTCCAGCTCGTCTTCTGCGCACTCAACATGCGAGATCAAAGGGAACTACGCTTGAGATTGAGGAGCTGACCGGCTCCGTCATTGAGGCTGGGTCCTTGGAGCAGTTCACCAAGGTCCAAATCGCCAAAGCATCGGACTGCAACTTTAAGACTGACGCAGCTCAGAAATGAAGATCAGTCGCGACCCTCAGCAAGGCCAGCACGAAAACGAGCGATGCTCTCAGGCGTCCCCGCAATGCCGACATTCCGAAACTCGCAATCGTCGAACGCGACATTTTTAAGCCCGATGACACCTATAACGCCTCGACCTTCGGGGATCTCGATAAATAGAGAGTCTGGGTCCCCATCAAAGGAGCTGTTACGAATCTCGACTCGCTCAAGTGGCGCGAGTATGGCCGGGCCAACGATGATTGCTCCGGTCCAACTTTGATCCTCGATCATTGACCGCCGGTTTGCCTCTTGCGCAATCTGGACTAGCTGGGCCATGCCGAAAGCCTATCTTCCCCGGGCTTTAGAGATCGGTGTGTCCGCGATGGCGGCTTCACGGAGTACGTCTTCCCCGGCTTTGGTTCCGGTTTTCACCGGCCACTGGAGCCGAAGCCGCCGTCGCCGCGGGCTGAGTTGGCCAAGGCCTCTACCTCAACCGGCTCGGCGAGCACGATCGGGGAGATCACCAGCTGCGCGATCCGATCGCCCGGCTCGACCCTGAAGGTCTCGGCAGGGTCGGTGTTGAGCAGCAGCACCCTGATCTCACCCCGGTAGCCCGAATCGATCAGGCCCGGCGCATTGACCAGCGCGATCCCATGCTTCTTCGCCAAACCCGACCTCGGCAGCACCAGCCCCGCGTGCCCCTCTGGAATCTCCACGGCAACCCCGGTCCCGACGCTCCACCTCTCCCCCGGTCCGATATGCGCCGCCTCGCAGGCATACAGGTCCAAGCCCGCGTCACCCTCGTGCGCTCGTGAGGGCAGCACCGCCTCGGGGACTAGTTTCGCGACCGGCAGCTCCACGGTCCGCCACCCTACCGGTGGCCTGAGAGCGGGGGCGCCACTCGCCCGGACAAATGCCGGGCTAAGAGCCCGGCATTTTGAGTATCCGCCCGTTCGAGTGGCGCCCCCGCTCTCAGGCCGCGACGAGGTCCTCGAAGCGATGCAACTCCGCAAAGGGGACACGAGCACGGACGAAAACCCCGTCGGGGCGATCCTCGCGGTCGAGGTCGCCCGCTACCTCGTGCAGCTCCGAAAGCCTGGCACCATCGGCATAAGGGATCAACAGCTCTACTTCGGCCAAGGTGTCCTCGAAGGCCTGCTCAACCCGTTTCCGCAGCTCGTCGAGGCCCTCGCCGGTCAGGGCTGAGACGAGGATGGCGTCGGGGTGGAGCATGAGGGCCTCGTCGCGGTTCTCGCCGTCGAGCAAATCGGCCTTGTTGAGCACGAGCAGGCGTGGGCTCACGCCGGCGCCGATCTCCTCCAGCACCTCGTCGACCGCGCGCATGTCCGCCTGGCGGCGCTCCTCGGGGGCGCCGGCGTCGACGACGTGCAGGATCAGGTCGGCGAGCACGGTCTCCTCCAGAGTCGCCTTGAAGGCCTCTACCAGCTGGTGCGGCAGCTTCTCGATGAAGCCGACGGTGTCGGTCAGCAGGTAGTCGCGCCCGGAGAGCTCGAGACTGCGGGTGGTCGGGTCGAGAGTGTGGAAGAGCCGGTCGCCGACGCCGACCTCGGCCCCGGTCAGCGCGTTCAGCAGGGTCGACTTGCCCGCGTTGGTGTAGCCGGCGAGGGCCACTCGCGGGAGCGAGGAGCGGTCGCGGCGGGTGCGCATCACGCCGCGGTTGCGCTGGAGTCGGACCAGGCGGCGGCGCAGTGCGGCGATGCGGTCGCGAGCCAGGCGGCGGTCGGTCTCGATCTGGCTCTCGCCGGGGCCCCTGGTGCCGATGCCACCGTCCATCCTGCCCGCGCCGAGGCGCTCGAGGTGGGTCCAGAGCCCCCGCATGCGGGCCATGTTGTACTCGAGCTGGGCCAGCTCGACCTGGAGCTTTCCCTCCGCCGAGTGGGCGTGGTCGGCGAAGATGTCGAGGATGACCGCGGTGCGGTCGATCACGGGCACGCCGAGCGCCGCCTCCAGGTTGCGCTCCTGGCGCGGCGCGAGCTCGTCATCACAGGCGACGAGGTTGGCGTCGCAGGCCGCGATCTGCTCTTTCAGTTCGTCCAGCTTGCCGCGGCCGACGTAGCGGTCGGGGTCGGGCGCGTCGCGCTGCTGCATCGCTTCGCCCGCGGTGGCCACGCCGGCGGTGCGCAACAGCTCCTTCAGCTCTGCCAGCGGGTCGGTGTCGGCCCTTCCGCCTGCGATGCCGATCGCGAGGGCGCGCTGCTTGGCCCGGGGGTTGGAGACGCCTGCGCCGTTTGCCGCCTGGCCCGTCTGCGTCTTGCGTCCGTTTCTAGATCGCTGCACTCCGTCCGATTGTAGGCGGGGCCGGGCGCCGCCTCCTCTGCTCCCGGGCGGGCGCGCTGATCACACCCGGAGGCCTCGCGCCCGCCCTCCCGCGTCCGGGGGCGGCTAGTCCGGATAGGGTTAGCGGCCGTGAAGGTCTTCGTCACAGGAGGGACGGGCTTCATCGGCGGCGAGGTCGTGCGGCAACTGCGCGCCCGCGGCGATGAGGTGTCCTGCCTGGTGCGAACCCCCGAGAAGGGCGCGAAGCTGTCGGATCTTGGCTGCACGCTCGTGGCCGGCGACCTCGGCGACGAGGCAGCCCTCCGCCAGGGCATGGAGGGTTGCGACGCAGTCGTCCACGTCGCGGCTATGTACGAGGTCGGGATCCCGGCCAAGCGGCACCCGGCTATGTACGAGGCCAACGTCAAGGGCACCGAGCGGGTGATGAGGGCGGTTTTGGAGACCAGGGTTCCCAAGGTCGTCCACGTCTCGACCGTGGGCACCTTCGGCAACACACACCGCAAGGTCGTCGACGAGACGTACAGGCACCCCGGCAAGGAATTCACCTCTTACTACGAGGAGACGAAGCTCGAATCGCAGCGGATCGCCGAACGGCTGATCTCCGAGGAGAGCCTGCCCGGCGTGATCGTCCAGCCCGGCGGCGTCTACGGCCCCGGCGACACCTCACAGGTGGCCGATCTGCTCGAGCAGTTCTTCGCCGGCAGGCTGCCGCTGCTTCCCTTCCCCGAGCTGGGCATCTGCATGACCCACGTCGAGGACATCGCCGGAGGCATCCTGCTCGCCCTCGACAAGGGCAAGGCCGGGGAGGCCTACGTCCTCAGCGGTCCCGTGACGACGATGCGCGACGCGATCGAGACCGTGGCCGGCCTGTCCGGGCGCAAGGCGCCGAAGCGGGCGCTGCCCACCGGGCTGATGAAGGCGATGGCGCCCTTCGGGCCGCTTGTCGGGAAGCTGATGGGTCAGCCGCCGAACCTGCACGAGCTGATCTCATCCGCCGACGGGGTCACCTTCTGGGCCAGTCACGAGAAGGCCAGCCGCGAGCTCGGCTACGCGCCGCGCGGGATGGAGGAGGGTATGCGCCAGACCTTGGAAGTCGACGAGCGCTTCCCCTCCCCGACGACCTGAGTCCCGCGACGGCCATGCGGGTCATCGACGTCAAGCACCTCGGGCGCCCGCACGTGATCGGCTGTTGGGAAGTCGACTGGTGCCTGGTCGACCCAGGGCCGGAGTCCTCGATGGAGACGCTGCTGGAGGCGCTGGGGGACGAGCAACCGCGGGCTCTGCTCCTCACCCACATTCACCTCGACCACGCCGCCGCGACGGGAGCGCTGGTGCGCCGCTGGCCCGAGCTCAAGGTCTACGTGCACGAGCGCGGCGCCCCCCATCTCGTCGACCCCTCGAAGCTACTGGCCAGTGCGGAGCGGCTCTATGGGGAGGAGATGGAGCGGCTCTGGGGCGAGATCGTTCCGGTGCCCGAGGCGAACGTGCACCCACTCACGGGCGGCGAGGACGTGCTCGGCATGCGCGTCGCCTACACACCCGGCCACGCCTCGCACCACGTCTGCTACCTGCACGAAGAGACCGGCACCGCCTTCGTCGGCGACGTCGCCGCGGTGCGGATCCCCCCGTCGGACCTGATCGTCCCCCCCACACCGCCGCCGGACATCGACGTCGAGGCCTGGCTCGACTCGATCGCGATCATCGAGTCCTGGCGGCCCGAGCGCCTCGCCCTCACCCACTTCGGCCAGGTCGACGATCCGATCGAGCACCTGGAGAAGGTCCGCCTGCGCCTGCGCGAGGAGGCCGAGCTGGCCCGGCAGCTCTCAGAACAGGAATACGAGCATCGCCACAGGCTTCACGTGATGGAGAACGCCGACCCCATCACCGCCGAGGAGCTGATCCAGTGCGTCCCTCCCGAGTACCAGTGGCGCGGCCTCGACCGCTACTGGCGCAAGCGCGAGGAGAAGGCCGCGGCGGGTTAGGTCAGGTGCTCGCGCATGCGCTCGACGGCCTCTGAGATGCGGTCGTCGGGTGTGGTGAGCGAGATGCGGAAGAAGCCCTCGCCGCTCGGCCCGTACATAGAGCCCGGCGAGACGACGACGGCGGCCTCTTCGAGGACCAGCTCGGCGAAGGAGGTCGAGGTGTGGCCCTCGGGGACCGGCGCCCAGACGTAGATCGTGCCCTTCGGTGGCGTCACCTCGACGCCGATCTCGCGCAGCGCCCCGACCACGAGGTCGCGCCGGCGGGTGTAGGTCTCGTTCATCCGCTCCATCGGGCCGCTCGGGCCCTGGAGCGCCGCGACGCCCGCCATCTGCACGGCCTCGAAGAGGCCGGAGTCGACGTTCGTCTTCAGTCGCCAGTAGGTCTGCACCGCCTCGGCGTTGCCGAGGATCGCGGCGCAGCGCCAGCCGGTCATGTTGTAGCCCTTGGAGAGCGAGAAGACCTCGACGCCGACCTCCTTGGCGCCGGGCGTGGCGAGGAAGCTCGGCGCCACGTAGCCGTCGTAGGTCGTCTCCGAGTAGGCGTTGTCGTGGACGACGAGAATCTCGTGCTCGCGGGCGAAGGAGACGGCCATCTCGAAGAAGCCCTCGGGAACGATCGCGCCGCTCGGGTTGTTGGGGAAGTTGAGGAACATCAGGCGAGCCTTGGCGGCGACCTCGGCCGGGATGGCGCTGAGGTCGGGCGCGAAGCCCAGCTCGGGGACGAGCGGCAGCAGCTCCGCGCTCGCCCCGGCGAGGATCGGGCCGCCGGTGTAGACGGGGTAGCCGGGGTCGGAGGCGAGCGCGACGTCGCCGGGGTCGAGGAAAGCGAAGCAGAGGTTGTAGATGCACTCCTTGGCGCCGATCGCCGGGATCACCTCGTTTTCCGGGTCGATCTCGACGCCGAAGCGGCGGTCGTAGAACTCGGCGAAGGCCTGGCGGAACTCCTCGCGGCCGCGGTTGCTCGGGTACTGCTGGTTGCCGGGGTCGGCAACCGCCTCCTGCATCGCCGAGACGATGTGCGGGTAGGTCGGTTCGTCGGGATCGCCGATGCCGAGGCTGATCACGTCGATGCCGGCGGCGCGCTTGTCGGCGATCGTCCGCTCCAGCTCCTGGAACTTGTAGGGAGGCATCGCCTCCAGTCGTTTTGACGGGTCCGAGATCCCCATGGGCGCGGAAATCTATTAGGCCCTGTCTCGGCAGGGAGCGTGCCACTGGGGTGGCCTGGGGACGAGCGGGGCAAGGACGCAGGGAGGCCCAATAGCCATGCGCTATTGGGCCGACCGAGGACGACGCATCCGCGAAGTCATCCAGGCCGCATCCAGGGGTGCGGGCTCTGCCGGGACAGGGCCTCAGTCCAGGCCGGACAGCGCCGCGAGGAGCTCCGGCGAGAGCTCGCCGGAGCAGATCGGCTCGGCCCAGCCGGTCAGCGTGACGCCGAGGTCTGGTGAGACCTCGACCTCCAGCTCTCCCCCGTCGAGCTCGACCGTGAGCGGGCTGGGCGCGCCACGGAGGAAGGCAGTCACCGCGGCGCCGCTCGCGCCGGTTCCCGAGGAGAGCGTCTCCCCCACCCCCCGCTCGAAGATCCGCGCTCTGACGCGGCTGCCGTCGACCGAGAAGAACGAGACGTTGGTCCTGTTCGGGAAGAGCTCGTTACCTTCGATCGGCGGTCCGATCTCTGCCAGGTCGAGCGACTCCAGCTCCTCGTCAACCTCGATCGCGCACTGCGGGTTGCCGATCGAGACGTGCTGGAAGGCCCATGCGCGGCCGGCGGCGCTCAGCGACCCCCTGCCATCGAGGTCGCCATCCGGAAAGTCCTTCGACGTCGTCGAGGCACGGCCCATCTCGACCGAGCAGGTGCGCTCCGAGGTGATCGTCGGCGTGATCGGCCCAGCCGCCGTCAGGATCGAGAAGGTGTCCCGATCCGTCCAGCCATGCCTGCGCAGGTAGAGAATCGCCTCACGAGCCCCGTTCCCGGAGAGCTCCGCCTCGGAACCGTCCGGGTTGAAGATCCGGAGCTCGGCTACGAAGGATGGGTCGTCCCCGCGCGAGAGCAGCAGCACCCCGTCCGAGCCGACGCCGCAGTGCGGGTCGCAGAGCCGCCGAACCCGCCCCGCCGTCAACTCCCACGGAAGCGAGTCCGCCTCGACGATCAAATAGTCGTTCCCCAGCGCCTGCCACTTCTCGAATCGCACAACCGCAGCCTATTCCCACCCCCAGCGGTCGCACTTTCCGCCGGATAGCGGCAGGAAGTGCGATATCAACTTTGCGATTCGGGGAAGTCGGGATTGCCGTCGCACTTGACGCCGCATAGCGGCGGAAAGTGCGACATCACCGTGAGCGGGTGTCGACCTCAGCGCTGATTTGAGCGGCGATGTCTGCATTGGAGAGGTCGGTGCGGTCGATCCAGCGGAGGTTTGGGATCTTGCGCATCCAGGTGAGTTGGCGGCGGGCGTAATTGCGGGAGCGCTTCTGCATCAGCTCGACGTCGCCGGCGAGGACTTCGTCGAAGCCCAGGGCCTTGCGGGCTGTGCGCGACGGACCGGCGGCCTCGGCGCGCACGACCTCCTCTCGCGCCCCCGCGGCGACGATCGCCTCGGTTCGGGCGTCGATCCGTCGGTACAGCTCTTCGCGATCCATATCGAGCCCGAAGAGCACCGTCGGGTGCCGTGTCTCGGGCGACCAGAGCTCGGAGTCCTCCGCTTCGGGCTCCGCCTTCACCAGCGACAGCTCCGCCAGCGCCGCCCGCAGGTACAGCCCCGTCCCCCCCACCACGATCGGCCGCCGCCCGGCCGCCAGCGCCGCATCGATCTCCGCATGAGCCAGCGGCATGTAGTTCCCCACGTTGAAAGCCTCCGTAACCGGGACGAACCCCACCAGTTTGTGTTCGAGCTTTGACTGCTCCCCTGGAGAGGCGACCCCGGTCAGCGTCGCCAAGCCCTCGTACACCTGCAGCGCATCGCAGGAGATAGCCACCGGATCCTCACCACGCTCTCGAAGCTTCTCCGCCAGCTCGATCGCGACGCCGGTCTTCCCGACCCCCGTCGGCCCGAATATCGCGACTACCGTCAAAGAAGCCGGGAGAGGGGCTTCGCCGCTACCCCGCTCAATGTCTGCGAAGTGGCAACGCTGATCTCGACGTTGACGAATTCCCCAGGCTCCGCCTCGCCGTCGAAATTCACAGCCTTGTTGTGTCGGGTCCGCCCCCGTAGCCGCGTCTCGTCGGTCCGGCTCGTCCCTTCGACCAGCACCTCGATCTCGCGCCCGACGAACCGTTGAGCCTGCTCGGCAGCTCGCGCCTGGACCAGCTCGACCAGACGCTCCATCCGCTCGACCTTGATCGGGTGCGGCACCTGCTCTCCGAGCTCCGCCGCCTCGGTTTCGCGTCGCGGCGAGAAGACGAAGGTGAAGGCGCCGTCGTAGCCGACCTCGTCGACCACTTCCAGCGTCTGCTCGAAGTCGGCCTCGGTCTCGCCCGGGAAGCCGACGATGATGTCGGTGGTGATCGCGCAGTCGGGGACGTGCTCGCGGATCAGCGAGACCCGGTCCATGTAGCGCTGGCGGTCGTAGGTGCGGCGCATGCGCTTGAGCACGGCGCTGGAGCCCGACTGCAGCGGCAGGTGGATGTGCTCGCAGAGTGCCGGCAGCTCGGCGTGGGCGCGGATCACGTCCTCTTTCATGTCCTTGGGATGCGGGCTGGTGTAGCGGATGCGGTCGATGCCGTCGATCGCGTCGATCCTGCCTAGCAGGCCGGAGAAGCCGATCCGCGTCTCCTTCGGTAGGTCGCGACCGTAGCTGTTGACGTTCTGCCCCAACAGGGTCACCTCGCGCACTCCGTCGGCGGCCAGAGCCTCCGCCTCAGCCACCAGCTGGGCCGGGTCGCGACTGACCTCGCGGCCACGGGTGGAGGGCACGATGCAATAGGAGCACTTGCAGTTGCAGCCCTGGGAGACCTGCAGCCAGCCCTGGAACTCCCGAACCCGCAGGGTCGGCAGGCTGGCCGAGAAGTCCTCGAACTCGAAGTAGCCCTGAGCGCTGAGCGAGTCGGAGTTGAGGAACTCGGCGAGCTTGTGTATCTGCCCCGGGCCGAAGGCGACGTCGACGAAGGGAAAACGCTGGAAGACCTCGTCCTTGACCGACTGCGCCCAGCAGCCGCCGACCCCCACGACCCGGTCGGGATGTTCGGACTTGAGCCGCTTGGCCTCGCCCAGGTGGGCGACGAAACGGTTGTCGGCCGACTCGCGGATCGAGCAGGTGTTGAAGAGGATCAGGTCGGCGCCGTCGCGGCTCGACGCCTCCTCGTAACCCAGCGACTCGAGCATCCCGCGCATCCGCTCGGAGTCGTGCACGTTCATCTGGCAGCCAAACGTTGTTACGTGGTACCGCTTCCCCATAGCCCAGAGGGTACTCACGGTGCGAGAGGCAAGCAGATCGGGGGAAGCAGGGAGCGAAGCGTGCTCCGCACATGAGCGACCGATGACGCCGAGATGCGCCGCCTATCGCACCGTGAGTACGCCTTCCATGCCTGCTTCGGCATGCCCGGGGACCGTGCAGAGGAAGGCGTAGGTGCCGGGAGCAAGGTCGGCACTGACCGAGGTCTTGCCTTCGGTGAGCGTTTCGGAGACGGCGATCTCTTTTCCTTCTTGCTCGATCGCGACGTTGTGTTCAAGCGCGGCCGGGTTGTCGAAGTCGATCGTCACTTTGCCCGGCTTGCTGGCCAGGCTGGTCTTGTCGAAGGTGAGATCGCTCGGTGAGGCGGCAAGCTGAAGGGTGTCGCCGGGGGCCCCAGTGGCAGGTTCGGGCTTCGGCGCCGGCGCCTTCTCGCTTTCGACTTCGATCGGCGATGCCTCCTCCTTGGTGATCTCCTCGTTCGCGCTCTCGAGCTCCGCCGCCTTTGCCGTCTCCTCGTCCTGGGCGTGGAGCACGGAATAGGTCGTCGTGCCGCCGATCAGGAGGACGAACCAGAGCACGATGAGGACCCCAAACCGCCCGGGGAACTCTTTGGCGCGCAAGCCTAGGAAGCTGAACAGCACCGCCGAGACCGCCAGCGCGATTCCGCAGATGTAAAAGAGGTCGCCGTTGCTCATAAGCGAAGCGAGATCCTATCCACTGAAGCGCAGGCGCCGTCAGGCAGCCTGCGCCTCTTCAACCGGAGGCGTCTCCGCCTCGGCGGCAGGCGCAACCTCGGCGCCGATGCCGAGGGCGGTTCTGATCTTGCCCTCGATCTCGTCGGCGACCTCGGGGTTCTCGACCAGGAACTGCTTGGCGTTGTTGCGCCCCTGTCCGAGCCGGGTCTCGCCGTAGGAGAAGAAGGCGCCCGACTTGCGCACGATGTCGTGCTCGATGCCGAAGTCGAGCAGCTCGCCTTCGCGCGAGATGCCCTGGCCGTACTCGATCTCGAACTCGGCCTGGCGGAACGGTGCCGCGCACTTGTTCTTGACGACTTTGACCCGCACCCTGTTGCCGACGGCCTCGGTGCCGTCCTTGAGGGTCTCGATGCGGCGGATGTCGAGCCGCTGTGAGGAATAGAACTTCAGCGCCCGGCCGCCCGGCTGGGTCTCCGGCGAGCCGAACTGGACCCCGACCTTTTCACGGATCTGGTTCGTGAAGACGCAGACGGTGTTCGTGCGGCTGAGGTTGCCGGCCAGTTTTCGCATCGCCTGCGACATCAGGCGTGCCTGCAGGCCCACGGTCGTGTCGCCGATCTGCCCGTCCAGCTCGGCTTTCGGCGTCAGCGCGGCGACGGAGTCGATCGCCACCACGTCGACCGCGGCAGAAGCGATCAGGCGGTCGGCGATCTGCAGCGCCTGCTCTCCGTAGTCGGGCTGGGAGACGAGCAGCTCGTCGGTGTCGACGCCGATCGCCCGGGCGTAGATGGGGTCCATCGCGTGCTCGGTGTCGATGAAGACGCAGACTCCACCCTTCGCCTGGGCCTCGGCGATGACGTGGTAGATCAGCGTCGTCTTACCCGAGGACTCCGGGCCGAAGATCTCGACGATCCGCCCTCGCGGTACCCCGCCGATGCCGAGTGCGAGATCGAGGGCAAGAGCCCCCGTCGGGATCGCTTCGACCGGCAGCGCGCTGTCGGCTCCGAGGCGCATCAGCGCGCCCTGTCCAAAGTCGCGCTCGATCTGGGTCACGGCGGCCTCGAGGGCCGCGTCCTTGGCCTTGGCGTCCTTCGCCGAGGCATCCTTCAGAGCCGCTTTCTTGTCTGCCATTTCTTTCTTCACCTCACTGCCGCCCGTCTTCGGACAGCTCGACTTGCGCCAGCGGGGTATATCGCGCACCCTGCGGCTGGATTTCAGAACGGTAGAGCGTGGTTCGGACGAGATTCGTGGGCTGCAAGAGGTCTTTCGGCAGCCTCCCAGGCGCCTTCTCGACCCGGCGAGATCGCTTCGATCCGCGGCCCTCGGACTTGACCCTGGCGACCGTGACGTGGGGCCAGAAAGGGCGGTTCTCGGGCTCGTAGAGCCGCGCGGCGACGAGCCTGCGCTCCAGCTCTGCCTGCAGCTCCACGGCACCGGGCGAGCTTGCCGGCAGGGCGAACAGGCGCGGCTGCTTGCGGGAAGGCTTGGCCACGGGGTCGCCCAACTCGACCGTAGGCGCCGGGCCGTCCAGGCCCTCGACGATCCCGGTCAGGCGCTCGATCTCTTTCTCCGGCATGTAGCCGAGGAAGGCGAGGGTGATGTGAAGGGACTCGGGCGGCACCACGCGCAGCGCGGGATCGGTCAACTCCCGCCGCCCCCAGACCACGATTCCATCCCGCAGCGCGCCGGGCAGGTCCAGTGCCACGAACAGCCGCGCCCGCGGGCTCTTCAGTCTCTCCTTCGCCATCCCCGACAACGCTAAGGGGCGGCGACGCACGGAACAACGCTAGAGCGTCAGAGAAGCGTCAATTGTGCGATGCGCGATTGCGATGCCGACCCCGATGGCGGCAGACTGTCTTCCCCTTCCGGATGACGCGTCTCTTGCCCTTGGGGCACCGCCGTGCTTTTGTCGCTTGACTCGAAGATGAGCCCTGAGGAGGGGCCAGCGACGCTGCCGGCAGCGTCGCTGGCGGCGTTCCGGTCGGTTCGCTCGTCTCCGCTTTGAGGAATATGGCGTCGAGCGTTTGAACCCCGGTGATCTGGTACCCGACAATTGTGAGGCAGACTCCGGTTACGTAAATTGAACAGATCTCCCATACGTCTTCAGCCACTGACAAGCAGGCGAGTTGTCCAGGCTGCCCTGAGAGCGGTACTTCAGCGACGTCGAATGCAATCGAACCAGGGTCTTCACTCGGACTCCCCGACCATGCAAGCGAGATTCCATCGAGCTGTCCCCAGCGACGGCTCGCAGACGAGCAGTCAGCAGTATCCGATCCTGGCCCCACCGTTACATAGGGTCGCCACCTGCATTCGGTTGACCAGCTCCAGTCCGGTGGGAACTCGCAAGAACTCCAGGTGATCGAGCCGGCCACGCTGGCCGAGCTCCAGTCGGGGCTTGCCTCCACGCGGGTGAATTCACCGTTCGCTGCGTCTGCTGCTGCGGCCGCAGGATGCAACACGAAAAGCATTGCGGCAACCGCTGCGACCAGGGAGAGGTGTCGGCAGGTCGTGTTCATTAATGCGTACCCAAATAAAACTATTTGAGTACTGATTCGACAATAACGACTGGACAGACGCTTGTCTACAACGGCGCTTCCTCGCCGCTGAGCAGGATGCGGAGCAGGTGCATCCCCACCAGGGCGGAGCGCTCGCGGATGTCGGCCCGCCCCCCTGGGATCACGGGGTCGCGGGCGATCGCGGTGCCGTCGGCCAGGCGGGCGTTGAAGCAGACGTAGCCGACCGGCTTGCGCTCGCTGCCGCCGTCCGGGCCGGCGATGCCGGTGATCGAGACCGCCACGTCGGCTCCGAAGCGCCCCAGCGCACCCAGGGCCATCGCCTCCGCCACCTCCGGCGAGACCGCGCCCTTCGCCTCGATCAGCGCGGGATCGACTCCCAGGAGCCCGGTCTTCGCCTCGTTGGAGTAGGAGACGACGCCCCCGGCCATGTAGTCCGAAGCGCCCGGTAGGTCGGTGATCCGCGCCGCCAGCAGTCCCCCGCTGCACGACTCCGCGAGACCGAGACGGTGCCCCTCCAGCAGGCTCGCCACCTGGGTGTCGATCGTCTCGCCATCGAGGCTGAAGAGGTGGCGCTCGTGGCGCGCGGCGAGAGCGGTGCGCACGTCCTCGGCGATGTCCGATGCCTCGTCGCGGTAGCGGACGTCGATCTCGATCTCGCCGCGGCGCAGGCAGGTCGTGATCTCGACCTCGGGAAGGGCGATCCCGGCACTCTCCATCTCGCGCAGGCTCTTGGCGATCTCGGACTCCGGGATGCCGAACATCCTCAGCGTGTATCCGTGCAGCGGCGTGGCACGCTCGAGCAGCTCCCGGACCGGCTCCGCCGACAGAGCCGCGGGCCACATCGGCTGCAGCTCACGGGGCGGGCCGGGCAGGACGACGACGACGCGCCCGTCCGCCGGGACGACGATGCCCGGCGCCGTGCCCACCGGATCCAGCGCGATGGACCCGACGGGGATCATCGCCTGCTTGCGGTTGGCCTCGCGCACCGCCTCGGGATCGAAGTTGAACCGGCGCGCGAAGCCGCGCAGGATCGCCGCGATCTTCTCCTCGACCTCCTCGTCGAGGATGAGCTCGCGACCGACGAAGCTCGCCACCACCTCCGCCGTCAGGTCGTCCGCGGTCGGCCCCAGCCCGCCGGAGGTGACGATCAGGTCCATGCCCTCGCCGGCCATGAAGCGAAGAGCGGCCTCGAGGTCTTCGGGCCGGTCGCCGACGACGAGGATGTGGGCAACCTCGACGCCCAGCTCCGCCAGGCGCTCGGAGATCCAGGGCCCGTTGCGGTCGGCGATCCGCCCGGTCAGGACCTCGGTCCCCGTCACCACTATCCCCGCGCGGACCTCGGTCATACGCAGGTCGGCCGCTCTGTTTCGGAGAGCTGGGTCAGCTCGCCCTCGGCGTCGATCGAGTACCCGATCGGGCTGGACGTCGTTGGGATCTCCGCTTCCTTGCCGTCGACGAGCATCGATACCTCTCCGTTGCCGAAGGAGACGGTGAAGCTACCGGACCGGAAGGGGCCCGCCTCGGCTCCCGCTTCGAGGATCTCGCCCTCGACCAGTGGTCGCCCCCCGTCGTCAAGGAGACAGATCCAGACTTCGGCGCCGGCGACAAGGCTGACCGAGACCGACATCGTGCTCGGCCGCGGTGGCACCGGCTCGCTCTCCCCGGCCGCGGCGGCGGGGCGGTCCTCGACCGGTGGCCGGGCGACTTCGTCACCATCATGGCCGTCAGGCAGGGCGACGATCGCGATCGCGCCGAGGAGGACCACGCCCGCCACCGCGACCCAGCTGAGTCGGGTGGCCGCCCCACTCCGCGGGCCTGGAGAGGGCCGGACGGCGTTGGGGGTCAAGTCGTGCGCGGCACCCGACCCGCCTTCGACGCTCTCGCGGTACTCGGCCGCGAGGCGGTTTCCGTCCAGGCCCAGGAACGTTGCGTAGGTACGGATGAAGCCGCGCGCGTAGACACCGCCGGGGAGCGCCCCCCAGTCTTCACCCTCGATCGCCCGCAGGTACCCGGGGCGGATCCTGGTTACCGCCTCGACCTCGGAGAGCTCGATCCCACGGCGCATGCGCGCCTCGCGGAGGATTGCGCCTATGCGGCGTTCCATCCTCCCATTGTCCTACCGCGCCTACTCGGGCAGAGCGCCCGACGGCTCGGGCTCGGACAGATCGGCCGAAGCGCCGGTGAGGCGCGCCAGGTCAGCCCGGGTGACCAGGACCTGCCGCGGCTTGGACCCTTCGTAGCCGGAGATGACGCCGCGGCGCTCGAGCATGTCGATCAGGCGCCCGGCACGCGTGTATCCGACGCGCAGGCGTCGCTGGATCATCGAGACCGAAGCGGTTTCGGTCTCGACCACGACGCGGATCGCCTCGTCGAGCAGGTCGTCGCTGTCGGGGTCGTAGTCGCCCTCGGCTTCGACCCCCTTCTCCTCGTGCACCTCGAGCAGCTCCTCCTCGAATTCGGGCTCTCCCTGCTTTGCCCAGTGCTCGGTGATCCGGGCGGTCTCCTCCTCGGTGACGAAGGCCCCCTGGATCCGCTGCAGCTTCGACGTCCCGGCACCGCGGAAGAGCATGTCGCCCTGGCCGAGGAGGGCCTCGGCCCCACCCTGGTCGAGGATGACCCGCGAGTCGGTCTGCGAGGAGACGGCGAAGGCGATGCGGGCGGGGATGTTGACCTTGATCGTGCCGGTGATGATGTCCGTGGACGGGCGCTGAGTGGCCAGCACCAGGTGGATGCCGGTGGCGCGCGACTTCTGGGCCAGGCGGATGATCGAGTCCTCGACCTCGGCCGGGGAGACCATCATCAGGTCCGCGAGCTCGTCGATCACGCAGAGGATGTGGGGCAACGGCGGTTCGCCCGCCTTGGCGCGGGCGCGGTTGAGCTCGGCGAGGTTGCGGCAGCGGGCCTGGCCCATGATCCCGTAGCGGCTCTCCATCTCGCCGATCAAGTTGGCCAGCACGTTGGCCGCGAGGCGCGGCGAGGTGACCACCGGCGTCAGCAGGTGGGGAACGTTCTCGTAGTGGTTGAGCTCGACCTGCTTGGGGTCGACCAGGACCAGGCGCACGTCGTTGGGCGATGCCTGCATCAGGATCGAGGAGAGGATCGCGTTGACGCAGCCCGACTTGCCCGAGCCGGTCGTGCCGGCGACGAGCACGTGGGGCATCTTCGCCAGGTCGGTCCAGACCGCGTTGCCGTCGATCCCCTTGCCAAGCCAGGCGACGAGCGGAGAGGTCTTCTCCGGCCGGCTGGCGTAGATGTCGCCGAGCCGGACGATGCGACGGCGCGTGTTCGGCACCTCCACCCCGACCGCCTGCTTGCCGGGAATCGGCGCCAGTATGCGGATGTCGGTGGAGGCGAGCGCGTAGGCGAGGTCGTTGGAGAGCTCGGTGACTTTCTTGACCTTGGTGCCCGGCGCCAGCCGCAGTTCGTAGCGCGAGACGTGGGGCCCGCTGACGATGCCGACGATCTTCGCCTCGACCCCGAAGTGGCCGAGGGTCTCGACCAGCTTGCGACCGACCAGCTCGTGGTCTCGCGGATCGACGCCCTTGTCGCCCTTCCCCCGCTCCAGCGCCTTGGCCGGCGGCGGGCGGTAGTCGATCCCCTCCGAGATCGTCACCCCGCGCTTGTTGCCCTGCGGCGTCAGCGCGACCTGCTCCGGCTCCGGCACGGAGACCTCGCCTCCGACCGCAGCCTCTTCCTCCGCCTCGATCTCAGCCAGCTCCTGGTCGAAGTCCTGCGTGACGGGCTCCTCGACAGCCTCCTCGGGCTCATCCACGAGAGCAACCGTCGGCTCCATCTCCTCCTCGTCCGGGTAGGCGCTCATCACGTCGGTCGGCCCCACCTGCGTCTCGAATGCATCGGCCCTGGCCTCACGCCGGGCATCCCGGGTCCTGGCCACAGTGTCGGCCACTCCACGACTCCCCAAGAACACGGCCCGCAACCCTCGCCCGACTCCCCGGAACAGCGTCGAGATCGAAGTGCCGGTAACGAGCAGCCCACCAACGACCAGCATCAAGACCGTCGCGATCCGAGCTCCCACGTTCCCCACCAGGTAGCTCAGCCCGGTCTCGACCCCATACCCGACCTTCCCGCCATCCCAGCCCAAAAAAAGCACGAAGCTCAGATAAACACCAGCGGCGATCAGCGCCAGCCCGATCAAGTCCAGGTGCCGCTGCTCCAAAGCCCGCGGCAAATGCAGCCCCGGCTTCGAAGCTTTCGCTTTGGCTCTCGGTTTCCGGCGGGCAGCGGTCTTCTTCTTGCGCACGAACATGACTGCCCGCTTCGACGTGGGCTGCCCCTCCCCTGCCGGGGCTAAATTCGAGATAAATCCCCACAGAACCCGGCCAATACCGGGCTAACATCGGTGAGCGATGCTTGCCAACGACACCGAGACCGCCACCGCCCGCGTCCTGGTCGTGGAGGACGACGCCGACATCGCCGACGTTCTGCGCCGCTCGCTGCGCCAGGAGGGCTACGAGGTCAGGACCTCCGCCGATGGCGTCGACGCGCTGGACGTCGCCTCCGGATTCGCTCCCGACCTGGTCGTCCTCGACCTCGGGCTCCCCCGCCTCGACGGAATCGAGGTCTGCCGCCGCCTGCGGGCCGACGGCGACGTGCCGATCCTGATGCTGACCGCCCGGGCGGAGACCGAGGACCGCGTGGACGGCCTCGACAGCGGTGCCGACGACTACCTCGTCAAGCCCTTCGAGCGCCAGGAGCTACTGGCCCGCATCAGGGCGCTGCTGCGGCGCCGACCCCCACGGGGGTCGGCCTCGATCGCCGTCGAGAACCTCACGCTAAACCCCGACACGCGCGAGGTCAGGCGCGGCGAGCGCGAGCTAGAGCTGACCAACCGGGAGTTCGAGCTGCTCGAGTATCTGATGCGAAACGAGCGACTCGTCGTCTCGCGCGAGCGCCTGCTCGACGACGTCTGGGGCTACGATCCGACCGCCGCCACGAACACGATCGACGTCTTCGTCTCCAACCTGCGGCGCAAGCTCGAGGCGGGCGGCGAGTCGCGGCTGCTGCACACCAAGCGCGGCGCCGGCTACGTGCTGAAGGGGTAGATGAGGGGGCTCCTCCGCAAGCCCGGCAGCTGGCCAGTTCGGTGGCGCCTCGCCGCCGTCTCCGCCGGGCTGACACTGGCGATCCTGATGGTCTTCGGCGCGGTGATCGGCCAGGTGACGACGAGCCGCGTCCGCGACGACTTCAACCGCGAGGTCCAGGGAGCGGCGCAAGCTCTCGCCGGAGAATTCCGCATCGTCTACACGCCGCTCGGCAGGATCTCCTACAAGCGGGGCCCCAGCCTCGACGACTTTGTCCGCCCGGACAACGCCAGCGCCAGGGTCTTTGACCTTAACGGCAACCTGGTGGAAGAGAGCGACGGCGCCACCGACATGGGACGGCTCTCCCCCGGCCTCTCCAACCATGGGCAGATGCGCGTGGCCACCGCCCAGATCACGGGCACCACCGGCCTCGTCACCGGCTACGTGCAGTACGGCCGCAGCCTGGCCCACGTCGACTCGACGGTCGACCGGCTCTGGCTCTTCGTCGCCGCCGGGATCATCGGTGGCACGCTTCTCGCCAGCCTCGCCGGCGTGGCCATCGCCGCCCGCGCGATGCGACCGATCTCGGCCCTGACGGCGACCGCCCGCGAGGTCGCCGACACCGGCGACCCCTCCCCCCACATGCCGGACCCCCAGGTCGACGACGAGGTGGGCGAGCTGGCCCGGACCCTGGAGCAGATGCTGCGCTCCCTCGACGCGGCCCGCAGCGAGCGCGAGGCGACGATGAAGAAGCAACGCGAGTTCGTCGCCGACGCGTCGCACGAGCTGCGCACGCCCCTGACCAGCGTCCTGGCCAACCTCGAACTGCTCGAGGTCTCACTGCGTGAGCCACGCGACGGCGAGGAGCGGGCGATGGTCGACTCGGCGCTGCGCTCCTCGCGGCGGATGAGCCGGCTCGTCTCCGACCTCTTGCTGCTCGCCCGTGCCGATGCCGGCCGGGTCGGCCAGCACCGGCCCTGCGACCTGGCCGAGGTCGCCGGCAACGCGGCTGTCGAGGTCGCCCCGACGCTGACGGATCATGACCTGGCCGTCGACAACGGCGTCCCGCTGGCGGTCGAGGGCAACCCGGACGAGCTGCACCGGATGGTTCTCAACCTGCTCGACAATGCCGCCCGGCACACACCGGCGGGGAGCCGGATCGAGCTGCGCCTGCGTGCCGCCGACGGCGACGCCGTGGTCGAGGTCTCCGACGACGGTCCGGGCGTCCCAGCCGAACTGCGCGAGCAGATCTTCGATCGCTTCGTCCGCGGCGAGGGCCCGGCCGACACCGCCGTCGGCGCGGGAAGCGGGCTCGGCCTGGCAATTGTCGCCGCCGTGGCCGCCTCGCACGGGGGCTCGGTCGAGGTCGCGGAGTCGGAGATGGGCGGCGCCCTCTTCCGCGTCCGCCTCCCGCTCGCCAAATCTGAGCAAACAGTTACCCCGGCTTAAGCCCCGCTTTACCCCACCGACCTAAATTCGGTTCTGGACGAGACACACAGGCCCGCCGAAGCTCTCCCCAACAGTCTTCGGCGGGCCAAAGATTTACAAGCCCTCCGCCCCAGGGCGTCCCGAGTCTCAGCGTCCTTCGGCGGATCGCATCGAGCGGGCTCTCTCCTGCCCGCAGCTTCCCGCGCGAGAGGTCACCGCCTCTCGCGCGGGTGGCGCTGTAGGGGGAACCGCCCCCGAGGACGCTTTAGCGACCGGAGGGGGTGGTGGGTCCCCTGCGGCGACAGGACCCGCCCGTCAAAGAGTGCCTCAGACCTCGACGACCACGGGGATGATCATCGGCCGCCGCTTCAGCTTGTTGTAAACCAACCCCGCCACCGCGTCGTGCAGGTCTTCCTGGACCAGGTGCAGCTCGCGGGTTCCCGCCGAAGCAGCGTCCTCGAGCGAGTCCTCGACCACGTCCTTCAGCTCGTCGACGAGGGCGTCTGCCTCGTCGAGGAAGGCAACGCCGCGAAAGAGCACTTCCGGATCGGCGATCACATGGCCGTCCTCGGAGGAGATGGTCGCGACGACGATGAAGATCCCGTCGGCCGAGATCTCCCGCCGGTCGCGCAGGGCGACGTCGTCGGGCTCGCCGACGTTGACCCCGTCGACGTAGATCACACCTGTGTGGATGTCCTCGCCGAAGCGGGCACCGTCCTCGTCGATCTCGAGAGGCAGGCCGTTACGACCCTGGAAGATGCGCTCGGGCTCGACTCCCACTGATTCGGCAAGCTCGGCGTGCAGGCGGAGGCGCTGGTAGTCGCCGTGCACGGGCAGCACGTAGCGCGGCTTGGTCAGGTTGATCATTAGCTTCAGCTCCTCCTGCCAGCCGTGGCCGGAGGCGTGGATCGGCGCGCTCTTAGCAGTGACCACGGTGGCGCCGATCTCGTAGATGCGGTCGATCGTCTCGTTGACCGCACGCTCGTTCCCGGGAACCGGTGTGGCCGAGAAGACAACCGTGTCGCCGGAGTGCAGCTCCACGTCACGGTGGTCGTTGTTGGCCATGCGCCGCAGCGCCGAGAGCGGCTCGCCCTGGCTCCCGGTCGAGATCACGACGACCTTCTCGTCGGGGAAGTTCTCGATCTCGCGAGGCTGGATGAAGAGGCCCTTCGGCGCCTCGGCGATGCCCAGGTTTGAGGCGATGTTGAAGTTCTTGCGCATCGAGCGGCCGACCAGCGCCACCCGGCGGTCGAGCTTCACCGCGGCGTCGATCACCTGCTGGACGCGGTGGATGTTGGAGGCGAAGGAGGTGACGATGATCCGCCCCTCGCAGCCGGAGAAGGTCTCCAGCAGGGCAGGCCCGACGCTCGACTCCGAGGGCGCGATCCCGGGCCGGTCGGCATTGGTGGAGTCGCCGCAGAGCAGCAGCAGCCCGTCGCTGCCGATCTCGGCGAGCCGGGAGATGTCGGCGGGGCGGCCGTCGACCGGTGTCTGGTCGAACTTGTAGTCGCCGGTCATCAGCACCGAGCCGAGCTCGGTCGTGAGCAGGACGCCGCGGGCGTCGGGGATCGAGTGTGAGAGGTGGATCAGCTCCAGCTCGAAGGGCCCGGCCTTTACCTTCTCCCCCGCCGGCAGATCCTGCAGCGGCGCGTCGCCGAGCTTGTGCTCGTCGAGCTTGGAGCGGACCATGCCGATCGTCAGTAGGCCGCTGTAGATCACCGGAGGCGAGCCGAGCTCGCGCAGCACGTAGGGCAGGGCGCCGACGTGGTCCTCGTGCCCATGGGTGAGGACGATCGCCTCGATATCGTCCACACGCTCACGCAGATAGGAGAAGTCGGGCAGGACCAGGTCGATCCCGAGCATCTCGGCGGTCGGGAACATCAGGCCGGTGTCGACGACGACGATGCGTCCGTCGTACTCGACCACGGTCATGTTCTTGCCGATCTCGCCCAGGCCTCCGAGCGGCAGCACGCGGAGCTTGCGGTCGGGCACTAGGAGTTCACCGGGGTGAGGTCGACGCTCTCCAGCGCCGCTCTCACGGTCGCTCGCTGCTCCGCATCGGCGGGCACGAGGGGAAGCCTGAGGGTGTCGGTGGGGATCAGGCCGAGCATCGCCAGCGCCGCCTTGACCGGGATCGGGTTGGTCGTCACGCCCATCGCCGCGTAGACCTCGCGCAGGCCGGAGTCGATCTCACGCGCCCGCTCGAGATCTCCGGCCTGGGCCGCGTCCCACATCTCGCGCATCTGCGGGCCGACCAGGTGCGAAGCGACGCAGATCCCGCCCGCCCCACCGATTTCAAGTGTCTTGAGAAAGACGTCGTCGTTGCCGGCGAGGATCTCTAGCCCCTCGATCGGCTGCAGCTCGTCGTTGTTGGCCTGCTTGACCGCCACCACGTTGTCGATCTTGGCCAGCTCGGCAAGCAGCTCAGGAGGCACGTTGACCACGACCCGCGAGGGGATGTTGTAGGCGATCAGGGGGAAGCCGGGGACGGCGGCGGCGATCGACTCGAAGTGAGCGAGGATCCCGGCCGGATTGGGCTTGTTGTAGTAGGGGGTGACGATCAGAGCCGCGTCGGCGCCCGCCTCGACCGCGCCCCGTGTCAGCTCGATCGAGTGCCGCGTGTAGTTGGTGCCGGTACCGCAGATGAGCAGGACGTCGTCGCCGACCTCCTTGCGGATCGCGCGGACCAGGAGCAGCGCCTCCTCGTCGGTCAGCGTCGGCGCCTCTCCGGTCGATCCGGAGATCACCAGCCCGTGCGAGCCGTGCTCGAGCAGATAGGTGGCCAGCTTCAGCGCCGCCGCCTCGTCCATCGCCCCGTCCGCGTCGAACGGGGTGGCCATGGCCGTGATTACGCCTCGAATCTCCTTCATGGCGCCAGGGTATCGCGGCGGATCGGTCGAGAGGCCGTCAAAGCAGCTTCTCCAACCCGACTGTGAAGCGATCGGGCAGCCCCCCGACCTCGCGCACCGCAAGCAGCACGCCGGGCATGAAGGAACGGCGGTCGATCGAGTCGTGGCGGATGCTGAGGGTCTGACCCTCGCCGCCGAAGATGACCTCCTGGTGGGCGACCAGGCCCGGCAGCCGCACCGAATGGATCGGCTCGTGGACGTTGCCACCGGCCACGTCGATCAGCTCCGCGGTGCGCTTGGCGGTCCCGGACGGGGCGTCCAGCTTCTTGTCGTGGTGCAGCTCGACGATCTCGCACTCGGGCATGTGCGGGGCGATCGTTTGCGCCACCTCCATCAACAGCACGGCGCCGATCGCGAAGTTGGGGGCGACGAAGCAGTTGGCCCGCGAAGCCTCGGCGGCGGCCTCGAGCCTGTCGAGGTCGAAGCCGGTGGTGCCGATCACCACGTGCACGCCCGCGGCAAGGCAGGCTTCGGCGTTGGCGAGGGCGGTGTCGGGGGTGGTGAAGTCGACGACGACGTCGGCCTCTCCCAGTACGTCGGCCAGGCCGGTGCCGAGGGCCGGGTCGGCCCTGCCGCTGAGTTCGGTGTCGTCAGCCGCTTCGACCGCCTCGCAGACGGCCTGTCCCATGCGCCCGGCGGCGCCGGATACGGCGACCCGGATCACGCTGCCACCAGGGCCTCGCTGACCGGGCCGACGGCCTCTCGGAAGCGACTCTCCTCGCGGCCGACGCAGGCGGCGGAGAGGCGCTCGGGACGGTAGAGCTCGTCGGCGAGGGCGGTCAGGTCCTCGACCGTGACCGCGTCGATCTTGGCCAGCATCTCGTCGAGGCTGTCGATCGGCAGGCCGAACAGCGTCGCGCGGGAGATCCGGCTCATCCGGGCCGCGGTCGACTCGGAGGAGAGGACGAGCCGGCCCTTGACGTTCTCCTTGGCACGGGTCAGCTCGGCGGCGGTGACCGGCGTGTTGCGCAACCGGACCAGCTCGGCGCCGATGATCGAGCAGGCCTCCTCGACGTTGTCCTCGCGCGTGCCGACGTAGGTCGCGACCAGGCCGGAGTCGGTGTACTGCTCGCTGTAGGAGCCGACCGAGTAGGCGAGCCCCCGCTTCTCGCGGATCTCGATGAAGAGCCGCGAGGAGCTCGAGCCGCCGAAGATCGAGTCGAGGACGGCGAGGGCGTAGCGGCGCTCGTCCTCGCGCGTAATTCCGGGCGCCCCAAAGCAGATGTGGTACTGCTCGGTGTCCTTCTCGTAGAAGCGCAGGCGCGCGCCCTCGCCGGGCCCGGTGGCTGCCTGGGCGTCCACTGTCGCCGACGGCGGGCGCACCAGGCGCTCCGCCAGATCCGCGATGCGCGCGCCCTCGACGTTGCCGGCGGCGCCGACGACGACGTTGGGACCGGTGTAGCGGCCGCTGCGGTAGGTCTCAATGTCGGGTACCGGAACCGAGCTGATCACCTCCGCCTCACCCAGGACCCGCCTGCCGAGCGGGTGCTCGCCGAACACCGCTTCGGCGAGGATGTCGTGGACGCGGTCCTGCGGCTCGTCCTCGTACATCGCGATCTCCTCCAGTACGACCTCGCGCTCGGAGTCGACTTCGGGGTAGGTCGGCGCCAACAGCATCTCGGCCAGCAGGTCGAAGACCTCCTCGGTGTGCTCGTCGAGGAAGCGGGCGTGGATGTGCGTCGTCTCCTTGCCGGTGGCCGCGTTGACCGAGGCGCCGAGGCCGTCGAGCCGCTCGGCGATCTCGATCGCCGAGAACCGCTCGGTGCCCTTGAACAGCAGGTGCTCGAGGAAGTGAGAGACGCCCGCCTGCGCCGGCGTCTCGTCGCGCGAGCCGGTGCGCACCCAGAGCCCGAGCGCTACGGACCGCACCGAGGGAACCTCCTCGGTGACGACCCGGACGCCCGAGCTCTGCTCAGTTAGCTGGGGTGCGCTCAATGCTCGTGCTTAGCGCCGCTCGCGGTCGCCGCCGCGGGGACGACGCCCCTCGCGACCGCCGCGGTCTCCCCCGTTGCGACGCGAACCGCCGTCGCCGGAGCCGACCGCCGCCAGTTCCTCCGGACTCTTGCCGGCGACCGAGGGGTCGTCGGAGAGGCGCAGGCCGATCCGGCCGCGCTCGCGGTCGACCTCGACCACGGTCACGTCGATTTCCTCGCCGGCGGTGAGCACGTCGTCGACCGAGTCGACCCGCTCGCCGGGCTTGACGTTGGAGATGTGCAGGAGCCCGTCGGTGCCCTTGACCAGCTCGACGAAGGCGCCGAACGTGGTCGTCTTGACGACCTTGGCCGCGTTGTAGCGGTCGCCGATCTCGGCCTCCTTGGTCATCGACTGGATGCGGGCGACGCAGGCTTCGACCAGCGAGCCGGTCGGAGCGTAGATGCGGATGGTGCCGTCGTCCTCGACGTCGATTTCGGCTTCGAACTCCTCGCAGAGCGCCCGGATCGTTTCGCCGCCTTTGCCGATCACGGCGCCGATCTTCTCCTGGTCGATCTTGATCGCCTCGATCCGCGGGGCGTGCTGGGAGAGCTGCTCGCGCGGGCCGTCGATCGCCTCGGCCATCTTGCCGAGGATGAACTGGCGGCCCTTGTTGGCCTGCTCCAGCGCATCGGTGAGGATCTCGAAGGTGACGCCGGTGATCTTGATGTCCATCTGCAGAGCGGTGATCCCCTCCGCGGTTCCGGCGACCTTGAAGTCCATGTCGCCGAGGTGGTCCTCGACGCCGGCGATGTCGGTGAGAACGATGTAGTCGTCGCCCTCCTTGATCAGACCCATGGCCACGCCGGCCACCGGTGCGCTGACCGGCACGCCCGCGGCCTGCAGGGCCATCGAGGAAGCGCACACCGACCCCATCGAGGAGGAGCCGTTGGACTCGAGCGTCTCCGAGACGACCCGGATCACGTAGGGGAAGTCATCTTCGTTGGGAATCGTGGCGACCAGGGCCCGCTCGGCGAGCGCGCCGTGGCCAATATCGCGGCGCTTGGGACCGCGCATGAAGCCGGCCTCCCCGACCGAGAAGGGCGGGAAGTTGTAGTGGTGCCAGAACTTCTTCGAGGTCTCCAGCCCCAGCGTGTCGATGCGCATGTCCATCCGCGTCGTGCCAAGAGCCGCGTTGGAGAGGATCTGCGTCTCGCCGCGGGTGAACAGAGCCGAGCCGTGCACGCGGGGCGATATGTCCACCTCGCACTCGATCGGGCGGATCTCGTCCTGGGCGCGGCCGTCGGGGCGTTTCTTGTCGACGGCGATCGCCTTGCGGATCGTGTCCTTCTCGATGTGGGCGAAGGCGGCCTTGACCTCGGACTTCCGTGCGTCGGCGTCGTCGTCGGTATCGGGCGCGTACTCGGCAACCACCTCGTCCTTGACTGCGTCGATCGCCTCGTAGCGCTCGAGCTTGCCCTCGGTGGCGATCGCGTCAACCAGGGCCTTGCCGTGGGAAGAGCGGATCTCGTCGATCAGGCCCTCGTCGATGCTGGGCGCCTCGACCTCCATCTTCTCCTTGCCGGCCTTCTGCTGCAGCTCCTCCATCGCGGCCGTCAGCTTCTTGATCTCCGAGTGGGCGATGTCGAGCGCGTCGAGGATCTCCTGCTCGGTGACGCCGTTGGCGCCGGCCTCGACCATCAGGATCGCCTCGTCGGTACCGGCGACGATCAGGTCGAGATCGAGCTCGGCGTGGTCCTCCTCGGAGGGGTTGACGACGAAGTCGCCGTCGAGCTTGCCGATCCGGACCGCGCCGACGTGTGCGGCGACGGGAACCGGGGAGATGGCCAGCGCCGCGGAGGCGCCGTTCATCGCGAGGATGTCGTAGGGGTGGATCTGGTCCACCGACATCGGGATCGCGACCAGCTGGGTCTCGTAATGCCAGCCCTTGGGGAAGAGTGGCCGAATCGGCCGGTCGATCATGCGCGCGGTCAGCGTCGCCTTCTCGCTGGATTTGCCCTCGCGACGGAAGAACGAGCCGGGGATCTTGCCCGCGGCGTACATGCGCTCCTCGATGTCGACGGTGAGCGGAAGGAAGTCCACGTCGCGAAGGCTCCCGACGGTTGCGGTGCAGAGCACCTTCGTGTCGCCGGCCTGAACCACGACCGCGCCACCCGCCTGCTTCGCGAGTTTTCCGGTCTCGAAGGAAATCTGGCCGTCGCCGATGTCCGCCGAAACGCGGGTTACGTCAAACATGCTCATTTAGTTGTCCTACCTCCGGCCGCCCGGATGGCGGCCATTTGCTTTCAGAACTCGCGTTCTCTTTCGGAAAAGAGGGTACACGCAGGGCGTGTCTGAGGTTAGCCGCCACTATTGGCGGTCAAACTCAGACACGTCTGGGAAAATTGCCGGCGTGCCGGTGACGCCGGCGCGGATGCCGGACTCGAAGTCGCGGCGCACGCGGGCGGCGATGGCGGCGGAGCGGCGGGCGGCCTCGAACCGGTCCAGATCGAGGCCGAGGCGCTCGGCCCGCTGCCAGAGATGCGGGTCGTCAACGTGGCCTCGATCGGCATAGAGCGAGTCGACCATCGCGAAGAAGCGCCCCTGCCGGCCCGCCGCCTCGGCCGCGGCGTGCAGAGCGGGAGAGCGCGGGTGCTTGCTGGAGACCGGGAAGTGGCGGAAGACAACCGTCGCCTCGCGTTCTGCGATCTCCGCCCAGGCGGAAGCGCAGTGCGGGCAGCCGAGGTCGGCGTAGACGATCAGCTCGGGTCCCACGCCGCGGCGGTGGTCCTCCGGCCCGGCCGGCGGGACCGATGCGCTGGTCAGCTCAGGAACCAGGGCTGATCGCGTCGAAGATCAGGTTCGCGCCGGGGATCTCCAGCGGCGTCGGTGACTCGTGCACCCACTCCACGACGCCCTCCTCGTCGATGAGGACGAGGGAGCGGTTGGCGGTGCCGGCCCTCTCGATGTAGGCGCCGTAGGCGCGCGCCACCTCGCCCTTGGGCTCGAAGTCGGCGAGCAGCTGCGTGTCGATGCCGAGCGACTCCTGGAAGGCCTTGTGGGCGAAGCCACTGTCGACGCTGATCCCGACCATGGTCACGCCCCTGGCCTCGATCTCGGGCTTGACCTCCTGGTAGACCGAGAGCTGGTCGCTGCAGACCGGACTGAAGTCCAACGGATAGAAGACGAGGAGGACCTTGCGGCCGCGGAAGTCCGAGAGCGAGACCTTCTGGCCCGTCTGGTCTCGCAGGGTGAATTCGGGTGCCGGTTCCCCGGCAGCGATCATCGCCGCAGGCCGAGTTCGCCGACCAGCGCGCGGTAGCGCTCGAGGTCGTGGCGCTCGAGGTAGCGCAGCATGCGGCGGCGCTTGCCGACCAGCATCAGCAGGCCGCGGCGCGAGTGGTGGTCTTTGGAGTGCGTCCGCAGGTGCTCGGTGAGTTCGTTGATCCGCTCGGTGAGCAGGGCGACCTGGACCTCGGCCGAGCCGGTGTCGCCGTCGGCACGACCGTACTTGCCGATCAGCTCGCTTTTTTTCTCCTTGGGCAGGCTCATCTCGAAAAAAGTGCCGCGCTCCAGGTGGAGCTCACGGCCGCTGGAAGCTAGCACAGACCCGCTTCGCGTCCTCGACATCGACGCGCATCTGGGCGATCAGCTCCTCGACGCCGGCGAAGCGTTTCTCACCCCGCAGGCGGGCGACGAAGGCGACCCGCAGGTCGGTGCCGTAGAGGTCGCCCTCGAAGTCGATCAGGTAGGTCTCGATCAGCACGCCGCGCCCGGTCTCGAAGGTCGGTCGCACGCCGACGTTGACCGCCGCGGGCACGCCGTTTGCAAAGGCCGCGTAGACCCCGTGCCCAGGGATCGCGAGGCGGTCGTCGGGGACGAGGTTGGCCGTGGGGAAGCCGAGCTCGCGGCCGCGCTGGTCGCCGCCCACGACCGCGCCCTCGACCATGAACGGGGCGCCGAGGCAGTGCCGGGCGCCCTCCATGTCGCCGGCGGCGATCAGAGCCCGGATCCGGGTCGAGGAGACCGTCTCCCCGTCGACCTCGACCAGGGGAACGACGCGGGTCTCGAACTCCGGCCGCGCGGCGAGCATCGCCGGGTCACCCTGGGCTTTCGCGCCGAAGCGGAAATTCTCCCCGACCGAGACCCGCTCGGCGCCAAGGCGCTCGACAAGCACGCCGTCGATGAACTCCTCGGCGCTTCTCTTGGCGAACTCCGCGTCGAACGGGATCACGACGAGCTCGCGCACACCGAGCCCCTCGATCACGTCGCGCTTGACCCCGAAGGGCATGATCAGCTTCGGCAGCGCCGCCGGGTGCAGGATCTCCAGCGGGTGCGGGTCGAAGGTCAGAACGGTGTCCGCATCCTCGATCACGGCCTGGTGACCGCGGTGGACCCCGTCGAAGGTGCCGATCGCGACGTGGCGCGGCCGCGGTTCGGCATCGGGCAGCGAGGTGACCTCGATCTTCGTCATCGCAGGGCCTCCGCCGCCGCCGGGACCAGCTCGCCCACCTGCTCCAGGTCGAACTCCCGGCCTGTCTCCTCGACCCGGAAGGGCCCGATCGCGGTGCGGCGGAGCTCTTCGCAGTAGGCGTCGCCGAGCGTCTCGATCAGCGTGCGGATGTAGGTGCCAGCCGAGCACTCGATCTCGTACTCGGCATCGCCGGGGCCACTGGCGAGCATCTCCGCGCGGTAGACCTCGACCTCTCGTTCGGGCGTCTCGACCGTTTCACCCCGGTGAGCCTTGCGGTAGAGGCGCTCGCCGCCGACCCGAACCGCCGAGGTCATCGGCACCCGCTGGCGCACGCGGCCGGTGGGCAGCTCCAACGACTCCGGGAGACGACCCGTCTCGGTCAGCTCGCCATCTGGGTCGCCCGTGCTGGAGCGCCAGCCCAGTCGCGCCCGGGCCACGTAGGTCTTCGGCAACCCGGTAAGGAAACGCTGCAGCCGGGTCGCCCGGCCGATCAGGACCAGCAGCAACCCGGTCGCGAAGGGGTCGAGGGTGCCGGCGTGACCCGCCTTGCACCCGCGCTCTCGCCGCACTGCCACGACCATGTCGTGCGAGGTTATCCCTGCCGGCTTGTCGCAGAGCAGCACGGCACCGTCGGCTCGCCCTCCCATCTCAGGGGCCGAGCTGAGCGGAGACCTCGTCGCAGAGGAAGGCAACCAGCTCCTCCAGCTCGAGGTCGGTGGAGAATCCGGCGGCTCGCTTGTGCCCCCCTCCCCCGTGCTTGCGGGCCATCGCCGAGACGTCGACCTCGCCGCCGCTGGAACGCAGGCTCGCCTTGCGGGCGGCACGCCCGCGGTCGCCCTGGTCACGGATCAGCGCCGCGACCATCGCCCCCTCGACCGAGCGCAGGTGGTCGATGATCCCCTCGGTCATCTCCTCCCCCGCGCCGGTCGCCTCGTAGTCGGCCTCGGTGATGTAGGTGAGGATGAGCTGGTCGTCGCAGTGGCGCTCGATGCCCTCGAGCGCACGAGAAAGGAGCCGCAGCTTTTCGAGCGGCACATGCTCGTAGAGGCGGCGATAGGTCTCGTCGACCGCGACGCCGGCGTCGATCAGCTCGGCGGCGATCCTGTGCGTGTGCGCATTCGTGTTCTCGTACATGAACTTGCCCGTGTCCGTGACCAGGCCGACGTAGAGCGCGGAGGCGATCTCGGGGGTGATCTGGACCTCCAGGGCGATCGCCAGCTGGTAGACGATCTCCGCCGTGCTGGAGGCATCGGTGTCGAGCAGGTTGACGTCGCCGAAGAGCGTGTTGTCGTGGTGGTGGTCGATGTTGATCCTGAAGTTGTCGCCTGCGGTGAGGAACTCGACCGGCATGCGGTCGACGTTGCCGCAGTCGAGGAAGACGATCGTGCGGTCGGCCATGTCCGCGGGGGCCTCGTGGAAGACCTCCTCCAGGGGCAGGAAGCGGTACTCGATCGGCAGCGGGAACTCCTTTGCCGCCATGAACATCACCGAGTCCTTGCCGAGCTGGCCGAGCAGGTGGTGCATGCCGAGCAGCGAGCCGAGCGCGTCGCCGTCGGGGCCCTCGTGGGCGGTGAGCAGGAAGCGGTCGCGCGCGCGTAGCTCGGCGGCGGCGTCCTCCAGGCTCGACGACCTCACCCCGACCTGGCTCACTGCTCCTCCTCGTCCAGCAGCTTCGAGATCCGCATGCCCTGCTCGACCGTCTCGTCGTAGTGGAAGGTCAGCGTGGGGGTGCGCTTCATCCGCGTCTCAGCGGCGATCCTGGACTGCAGCACCCCGTGCGAGGAGCGCAGGCCGGCGAGCGTCGCCTCCCGCTCCTCCTCGGAGCCGAGCACGCTGACGTGCACCTTGGCGGCGCGCAGATCTGGGCTGGTCTCGACCGATGTCACGGTTACGAAGCCGATGCGGGGGTCACTCAGCTCGGCGATCGCGGTGCCGAGGACCTCGCGAAGCACCTCGTTGATGCGGCGCATGCGAGGAGTGGCCATCTTACGCCAGCGTCTGCTCGACCTGCTTCGTCTTGAAGAACTCCAACACGTCGCCCTCCTTGACGTCAGCGTAGCCGTCGAGGACGACGCCGCACTCCTGACCCTCCTCGACCTCCTGCACGTTGTCTTTGAAGCGGCGCAGGGAGCCGAGCTTGCCGTCCCAGATGACCGTGCCCTCGCGGATCAGGCGGACGCTGGCGTCCCGCGCGACCTTGCCCTCGTTGACGATGCAGCCGGCGATACGACCGACCTTGGAGGCCTTGAACGTCTGTTTGATCTCGGCCTCGCCGAGGATCTCCTCGACCTCGACCGCCTCCAGCATGCCCTCCATCGCGTTGCGCAGATCCTCGGTGATTTTGTAGATGACCGAGTAGGTGCGGACGTCGACGCCCTCGCGCTCGGCCGCCCGCCGAGCGTCGGCGAGCGGGCGCACGTTGAAGCCGATGATGATCGCGTCGGACGCCGAGGCAAGCATCACGTCGGACTCGTTGATGCCACCGGTCTGCGAGTGGATGATGTTGATCGCCACCTGCTCCTGGGGCACCTTGGCGATCTCGTCCTGGAGGGCCTCCAGGGAGCCGGCGACGTCGGCCTTGAGGACGATGTTGAGCTCCTTGATGTCGCCCTCCTGGACGCGCGAGAAGACCTCCTCGAGGCTGACCTTGCGCGCCTGGCGGCGTGCCAGAGCCTCGGTCTTGAGCCGGTTTGCCCGCTCCTGTGCCTCCTGGCGGGCGCGGCGATCGTTCTCCACCGCGTGGACGAACTCGCCCGCGTCGCAGACACCGTCGAAGCCGAGCACCTCGACCGGCATCCCCGGCCCCGCGCTCTCGACCCGCGTGCCGGTGAAGTCCTGCATCGCGCGGACCCGGCCCCACTGCGGCCCGGCGACGAGTGAATCGCCGACCTCGAGCGTTCCGCGCTGGACCAGGATCGTGACCACGGGGCCGCGGCCGGGATCGAGCTGGGACTCGACCACGGTGCCGGACGCCGGAGCGTCGGGGTTGGCCCCGAGCTCCTCCAGCTCGGTGACGAGCAGGATCATCTCGAGCAGCTTGTCGAGACCCTCGCGGGTCTTGGCCGAGACGTCGACGTAGACCGTCTCCCCGCCCCAGTCCTCGGGCGTGAGACCGTCGGCGGCGAGCTCGTTGCGGACGCGGTCGGGCTGGGCGCCCTCCTTGTCGATCTTGTTGACCGCGATCAGGATCGGCACGTCGGCGGCACGAGCGTGGTCGATCGCCTCTTTGGTCTGCGGCATCACCCCGTCGTCGGCGGCGACGACGACGACCGCGATATCGGTGACCTTGGCGCCGCGGGCGCGCATCGCGGTGAAGGCGGCGTGGCCGGGGGTATCGAGGAAGGTGATCGTCTTCTCGGCATGGTGGACCTGGTAGGCGCCGATGTGCTGGGTGATGCCCCCGGCCTCGCCCGCGGCCACCTCGGTCTCGCGGATCGCGTCCAGGAGCGAGGTCTTGCCGTGGTCGACGTGGCCCATGATCGTCACGACAGGTGGACGGTCGGCGAGGCTCTCCTCGGTGTCCTCGAACTCCGGTTCCTCCGGTTCCTCCTCGGCCGCGGTGACGATCTCGATCTTGCGGTCGTACTCGTCGGCGATAGCCGAGATCGACTCGTCGGTGAGGGTCTGGGTAAGGGTCGCCATCTCCCCCATCATCATCAGCTTCTTGATCACCTCGGCACTGCCGAGACCGAGCAGCTCGGCGACCTCGCGCACGGTCGCCCCGGAGGGCACCGTGGTCGCCTCGGGCTCAGCCGCCTCGACTTTGGGCGGTGGCTCCTCCAGCATCGGCCGGCGCCGGCGGCCTCCTCGCCTGCGTGGCGGGCGCTGCGGCGGCGGCCCGCCCATCTGGTCCCGCCGGGCGGCCTGCGAGTCGATCACCACGCGGCGTTTTTTGCCGCTGGCGCCCCCGGCACCCCCGGTGGAAGCAGGCTTGGCGGCGGGCCGCACGGGCCCTTTCGACCCAGCCGAAGGCTTGGCGTCCGGTTTCGCCGCAGGCTTGGGCTCCGCCGCTTTGGCGGGCGCCTCGGCCTTTGGCTTCGCCTTGGTTGCCGCCGGGGCTCCCCCGTCCCCTTTTGCAGCCTCGATCGCCTTCAGCGC
This sequence comes from Solirubrobacterales bacterium, assembly GCA_025450585.1. Classification (GTDB taxonomy): domain Bacteria; phylum Actinomycetota; class Thermoleophilia; order Solirubrobacterales; family 70-9; genus VRUE01. The sequence goes on along the minus strand of JANWHD010000033.1, from coordinate 1,254 downwards.
ATCGGCCTCCTCGACGCTCGAAGCGGCGGCTTTAGCCTCGATCCCGGCGCTCTTGAGCGCGGCAAGAACCTCCTTGCTCTGGAGGCCCTGCGCCTTGGCGATCTCGTGAACCCGTTTTTTCGCCACTAGGACTGCTCTGCCTCCTCGGCCACGGGCTCCTCATCGGACTCCTCAAGCTCCGGAGCGGGCTCCTCGCCGACCTCGTCGCCAGCTTCACCTGTGGGCTCAGAGGCCTCCTCCGCGGGTGGCGTGGACTCGGAGGGGTCGAGAACGGAGGCCTCGCCCCCGCCCGCAGACCCCTCCGAGGCCGCGTCGGGCCCCGCGGCCAATTCCTCCGATACCTCTTCAGGAGCCTCCTCGACGAATTCGGCTTCGGCCTTGGCGACTATCTCGTCGACCTGGCCCTGGTCGGCATCGGGATCGGCAAGGATCTCGACCTCGGTCTCGGAGACCGGCGCCAGAACAGCGATCTGGTTGGTCTGGAAGCGGCTCAGAGCCTGGTGCTGCGGCAGGCCGCAGTAGGTCGAACCCTCGATCGCCGCGTTGGGGCAGCGCCGGCCATTGGATAGAACCGCCATGCAGCGCCCGTCGAAGGTTTCTTCGCCCTCGTACTCGACGTCCTGATCCTCCTGGGAGAACTCGGTCTCGGACTTGATGTCCACTCGCCAGCCGGTGAGGCGGGCGGCCAGGCGGGCGTTCTGGCCGTCGCGGCCGATGGCCAGCGAGAGCTGATCGTCGGGGACGATCACCGTCGCCTGGCGCTCCTCGTCGTCGACGATCACCTCGCGCACCCGGGCCGGTGAGAGGGCCTTGGCCACGAAGCGAGCCGGCTCGTCGTTGTGGGGGATGATGTCGATCTTCTCGCCACGCAGCTCGGAGACGACCATGCGCACCCGTGAGCCGCGCGGGCCGACGCAGGCGCCGACCGGGTCGACCCCGTCGGCGTGGGAGATCACCGCGATCTTCGAGCGGTAGCCGGGCTCGCGGGCGACGCCGACGATCTCGACCAGCTTGTCGGCGATCTCCGGCACCTCCATTTCGAAGAGCTTCTTGATCAGCTCGGAGCTGCGCCTGGAGACGACGATCGCCGGGCCTTTGGTCGAGTCGGAGACATCGGTGATCACGGCCTTGACCCGCATGCCGTGGTCGTAGCGCTCGTTGTAGACCTGCTCGGACTTCGGCAGCAGGGCCTCGACCCGCTCGCGCAGCTGAACCAGCGTGTAGCGCTTGTCGGACTGCTGGATGATCCCGGTG
>JANWHD010000032.1 GCA_025450585.1 Solirubrobacterales bacterium | reverse complement strand
CCCCCCCCCCCCCGCGGCCGGCGGGGCGGGGGGGTTTGTTGTGGGGGGGGGCCCCCCGACACCCCCCTCAACAGTGCACGAAGTCTCGTAGCTCTTTCCCCAAGTGTCCATCGGCTCCCCAAGAGCTTCAGATACCTGGAGTGCCGTTCCGGGCGCCCCAAGCTCTTTTAAAAAGCTTGGGGACCCTGAAGCCGTTTTCGCAGCCCGGGGCCTTTCTGCTGCGCCTGGAGTCTTTCCGTACCGCGCGGGGCCTGCGGGGGCCCCTCCCAAAACACTCAAGCGAGGCTCCTGCCGAGCGTTTTGGGGAGGGGCGCCGACACCCCCTTACGGACTAGGCAGCAGATTCACCGCAGCTGCTAGTCCCACGGCGACGATTGTGATGGCGTAGCCGGTGTAGTCACTGAGCGCGAAGGCGATTGCGGCGATGGCACAGATCGCCACTACGATCGTCCAGGAGGCTCGGGCAAGGGTCACGGGTCGGTATTTTGGCCGAGATGGCCGACGGTGAGACGAGCGGGGCGGTGACGGGCGACGCGGCGGCCGGCGCGCTGGCCCTCCTGGGCGAGATGTCTCCCGACCTGCGGGGCGGTGCGATCCTCGACTCCGGGGGGTCGGTCCTTGCCGCCAGCGGCAGTCCCGAGCGCTGGCGTGAGGATGCGGCGACGCTGCTCGACGTCGCCGACCGTGCGGGCTCGGAGGCAGTGGAACAGCTTCACATCGCCACCGAGCAGGGCGAGGTCTTCGCCCTTCGCCACGCCGGCTTGGCGGCTGTCGCCGTAACCGACCGCTTCGCGCTCTCCTCGCTGCTCTTCTTCGACATGCGCTCGGTCCTGCGCGACCTGGCCGCCGGGGGGGAGGGGGAGGCTGCCGATGCCCCCTAAGCCGCATCGCGTCCTGCTCGACCGCGTCTCGGGCTACGCCGACGAGGCGGCCGCGTACATGCGCCGCCGCCGCGTCGCCCGGCGACCCTTCGCCCGCCTCTACTACCCCGGGGGCCGGGCAAGCGACCACGCGGCCGACTCGCTTGCGGGCGGCGAGCTCTTCGTCGCCGCGGGCCGGCTGATCGAGGTCGCCGGGAAGCGCCCCAAGCCGTGAGCGCCCTGATCGAGCCGGCGCTCGCCGAGCGGGTGCTGAGCCGGGCGCTGGCCAACGGCGGTGAGTTCGCCGAGGTCTTCGCCGAGCGCAACGCCGGCCTGACGATGGCGATCGACGAGTCGCGGATCGAATCGGTGCAGTCGGGCGCCTCGGCTGGCGCCGGCGTGCGGGTGCTCAGCGGCGGCACCACCTACTTCGCCCACGTCGACGGCCTCGACCCCGACGACGTCGGGCGAGCCGCCGACGAGGCGGCCGCGGCGCTGCACGCCGCTCAGGCCGAGCCGCGCCCGCTGCGGGCCGTGGCGAGCACCCCGCACGCGATCGAGCAGCGGCCGTCCGAGGTGCCCGCCGAGCGCAAGGCGGAGCTCCTGCGCGACCTCGACGAGCGCGGCCGCGCGGCCGGCTCCGAGATCGCCCAGTTCACGGCCTCCTACGCCGAGGTCCGCCGCGAGGTGACCGTCGCCAACTCGGATGGCCTCTTCGCGGGCGACGACCGCACGCGGGTGAGGATTGGCGCCCAGGCGGTGGCGCGCCGCGGCGACTCGGTCGAGACCGGGTCGGAGACGCTGGGCGGGCACCGCGGCTTCGAGCTCTTCGGCGACGACCCCGGCCGGATCGCCGCCGGCGCGGCGCGCAAGGCGCTGATCCTGCTCGACGCCGGCCCGGCCCCGGCCGGGTCGATGCCGGTGGTGGTCGGTGGAGGCTTCGGCGGCGTCCTCTTCCACGAGATGACCGGCCACGGCCTCGAGGCCGATCACGTGCAGAAGGACGCCAGCGTCTACGCCGGAAAGCTGGGCACGCAGGTCGCCCCGTCGCTGCTCAGCGCCTACGACGACGGGCGGATGCCCGGCGAGTGGGGCAGCGACTCGATCGACGACGAGGGCACGCCGACGCAGCAGACGATGGTGATCGAGGAGGGCCGGCTGGTCTCCTTCCTGTACGACCGGCTGACCGCTCGCCGCGACGGCGTCGGCTCGACCGGCAACGGGCGCCGCGAGAGCTTCCGCCACCTGCCGGTGCCGCGCATGACCAACACCTACATCGCGCCTGGAGAGGCCGAGCCTGAGGCGATGATCGCTGAGGTCAGCCATGGCTTCTATGCCGCCTCCTTTGCCGGCGGCCAGGTCGACCCCGCCACCGGCGACTTCGTCTTCGGCGTTTCCGAGGGCTACCTGATCGAGGACGGCCGGGTGACGCGACCCTGCCGGGGCGCAACCCTGGTCGGCAACTGCCTCGAGGCGCTGGCGGCGATCGATGCGGTCGGCAACGACTTCGAGATGAAGACCGGCGTCTGCGGCAAGGCGGGCCAGAAAGTGCCGGTCGGGACCGGCCAGGGCCACGTCCGGATCCAGGCGATGACGGTGGGGGGGACCGAAGTTTGATCGAGCTGGCGCGCCGCGCCGTCGAGGGCACGCTCGCGTCGGGGGCGGGGGACGCCGAGGCCTACGCGTCTGAGGACGCCGGCCGCGAGGTGCGCGTCCACGGGGGCGAGGTCGAGAGCCTCACCGCGGCGACCAAACGCGGTATCGGCATCCGTGCCTGGATCGGTTGCCGGGTCGGCTACGCCTACGGCACCGATCTCTCCGCAGCGGGCATCGCGGAGCTCGCTTCGCGCGCCGCCGAGGCGGCCCGGATCGCCGACGAGGACGAGTTCGCCGGCCCCCCCGAGCTTCCGGTGCGCCTTTTCCGGGATATGACCGGTAAAGGCGCACCGGAAGGGGAGGAGGCGCTGGAGCTGAGCGACCCGTCGCTGGCGGCGACCCCGACCGCCGAGATCGCCGAGCTGACGCTGGAGATCGAGCGGGCGGCGCTCGGCGCCGACGCGCGCATCGCCGGGGTCGAGCAGGCGGTCTACGCCGACTCGGCCGAGCGCGTCGCGATCGTCTCCTCGACCGGGATCGAGGGCGAGTACGAGCGCACCGACTGCTACGGCTACGTGCAGGCGCTGGCGGAGGGCGACGGCGGGCGCGAGACCGGGCTCGGCTTCGACCTCGCCCGCAATCCGGCGGCCCTCGACCCCACCGCGATCGGGCGCGAGGCGGCGACAAGGGCGACCGCGATGATCGGCGCCGGCAAGCCCGCATCGCGCGGCTGCCCCGTCGTTCTCGACCCGACGGTGGCCGCCAGCTTCGTCGGCCTGATCGGCCGTGGCCTGGGCGCGGACGCGGTGCAGCGCGGCCGCTCCCCCTTCGCCGGCCTGCTCGGCACCGCGGTCGCGGCCAAGGCGCTCGTCATCCACGACGACGGCCTCGACCCCACCGGATCGGCCTCCTCGCCCTTCGACGGCGAGGGCGTGCCCCGCCGCCGCAACGCGCTGATCGAGGGCGGGAAGCTGCGGACCTACCTCTACGACGCCTACACCGCTCGCCGGGACGGTGCGGCCTCGACGGGCAGCGCCGGGCGCGCGGGCTACCGCTCCCAACCCGCGGTCTCGGCCTCGAACCTCATCGTTGCGCCGGGGGCGTCTGGCTTCGAGGAGCTGCTGCGCGAGGCGGGAGAGGGGGTACTCGTCACCGACGTCGCCGGCCTGCACTCCGGCGTCAACCCGGTTACGGGCGCCTTCTCGGTCGGTGCCTCGGGTCGCGCGATCCGTGCCGGGGAGGCGGCCGAGCCGCTGCGCGAGTTCACGATCGCCGGCGACCTCGTCTCCATGCTGAGGGCGGTGCGGGCGGCCGGATCGAGGCCGCGATGGGTCCCCTTCGGCGGCTCGGTCAGCACGCCTCCGCTGCTGATCGGAGAGATGACCGTCGCCGGTTCCTGACTCCCATGCGCCATTACAGCCGTGGCCGCTGTTAGATTCCGCCGCGATTTCAACCACTCATGACGGAGGAGCTTCGACGTGACAAAGGCTGAGTTTCTGGACCAACTTTCAGGCGACGAGCGACTGGGCAGCAAGAAGGCCGCCGGCGACGCGGTCGACGCGGTGCTCGACGCGATCACCGACACGCTGAGCAGCGGCGGCGAAGTCAGCTTCACCGGCTTCGGCAAATTCCATGTCGCCGAGCGCGGGCCCCGCCAGGGCGTCAACCCCCGCACCGGTGAGCGGATCACGATCCCGGGCGGCAAGGTGCCGCGCTTCTCGGCCGGCTCCGCGCTGAAGACCAAGGTCAAAGGCTGAGTCAGGCGCAGCCCTTCGCAGATCGGCTGGCGGCGCTCGTCGAAGAGCGCCGCAGCCAGGTCTGTCTCGGCCTCGACCCCGACCCGTCGAAGCTCTCCGGGGGCGAGCCTTACGTTTCCGCCGGTGCCGCCTCGGTTGCCGAGCGTGCGGCCGGGGCGGTCGTCGCGCACTGTCGCGGGTTGATCGAACGGGCCGGGCCGGCCTGCGTCGCGATCAAGCCTCAGCTCGCCTGCTTCGAGCGCCTCGGCGCTCCGGGCTGGGCGGCGCTGGCGGACGTCTGCACGGCGGCCCGCGAGGCTGGCCTGCTCGTCGTCGCCGACGGCAAGCGCGGCGACGTCCCGGTCACCGCGGCCGCCTACGCCCAGGCGCTGGTGGGCGAGACCCCGACCCCGTGGGGCCCCGTGGCGGGTCTCGGAGCCGATGCGTTCACCACAAACCCGCTGCTCGGCGCCGACGCCCTGGAGCCGCTGGTGGATGCAGCCGGGGCAGCCGGGGCGGGGGTCTTCGCCTTGGTGCGGACGAGCAATCCCGGCGCGGCCGACGTGCAGGACCTGCCGGCACCGGAGCAGCCGCTGCACGAGCGCCTGGCCGGGCTCGTCGACGAGCTCTCGGATCGGCTGCTGGGCGAGGGTGGGCTGAGCGGGATGGGCGCGGTGGTCGGCGCGACCGCTCCCGAGCACATCGCCCGCCTGCGTTCCCTGATGCCCCGCTCGATCTTCCTCATCCCGGGGGTCGGCGCCCAGGGTGGCCGGCCGGAGCTGCTCGGGGCCGCCTTCGCGGCGGGCGTCGCCTCGGCCCTGGTCCCCGTTTCGCGGGGGATCGCCGCCGCCGAGGACCCTGCTGCTGCCGCCGAGGAAATGCGCGCCAGGGTTTGGGCCGCTTCGACCGAATAGGACAACGGCCACCGAGTGGCCGGTCTCGCGCCGCGTAGGCGCATTCGAGGCCCACCGGCACGGTTTGGCGCAGATACGATCTGCGCCGCCCATTCGCCCACCCCGCACGAGAAATGAACAAGCGCACCTCAGCTACGGCCCGGATCCTCGCGGTACTCGCCCTGGTCGCCGCCTTCGTCCTCGTCGTTGTCGCGATCGGGGACGTGCTCGGCGGCGGCTCGGACGGCTCGAACGGGCAAGGGCGCGGCGAGGGGGCCGCGCGCAGGGCCGAGCCCAAGCGGCCGGCCCCGACCACCTACGAGGTCAAGAGTGGAGACACCCTGCTGGCGATCGCCAGCCGGACCGGGGTCTCGGTCGCGCGCATCGAAAGGCTCAACCCCGAGGTCGACCCGCAGATCCTGATCGCCGGCGAAACGCTGAAGCTGCGGTGATCCCCGGGCCTCGGCTCGGGCCGCGCGCGGGTGCGGGCCTGGCATGCCTGCTGGTGGCGCTTCTTCTGGCCATGCCGGCTGGGGCGCAGGCGCAGGGCCCTCCCGTCGACGCGCGGGCATGGGCCCTGATCGACGCCCGCAGCGGCGACGTGCTCGTCTCCCACGCCGGCGACCGTCGGCTGCCGATCGCCAGCACGACCAAGCTGATGACCGCCTACGTGGCGCTGCGCGAGCTGCCGCTGGACCGCGTCGTGCAGGCCGCGCCCTACGACGCGATCTACGGCGAGTCGCTGCTCGAACTCAGGCCCGGCGAGCGGGTGAGCGTGCGCGACCTCCTATACGGGTTGATCCTGCGCAGCGGCAACGACGCCGCCTACGACCTCGCCCTTGCCGCCGCCGGCTCGGAAGCTCGCTTCGTCGCCGAGATGAACCGCTACGCCGCGGCGCTGGGCCTGGCGGACACGCACTACGCGAATCCGATCGGGCTCGACGAGGAGGGCAACTACTCCAGCGCCCGCGACCTGGCGACGCTGACCCGGAGGCTCCTGCGCGATCCCGCCTTCGCCCGGATCGCCGCTGCCCGCAGCGCCAGGCTGCGCAGCCTGCGCCCGCCGCGCACGATCGACACCCTCAACGACCTGCTCTACCGGGCGACCTGGACCACGGGGGTGAAGACGGGCCATACCTTCGGCGCCGCCTACGTCCTGGTCGGCTCCGGCCAGCGCAACGGGGTGAAGCTGATCTCGGTCGTGATCGGCACCCCGACGGAGACCGAACGCGACCTCGCCAGCCTGCGCCTGCTCGAGTACGGCTTCTCCCGCTACGAGCGGCGGGTGCCGGTCCGGGCCGGGGAGGAGCTCGCCGAGGCCTCGGTTCGCTACGGGGGCGGGGAGCTGCCGCTGCGCGCCGCGCGCACGGTCTCCGTCGGCATTCGCCCCGACCAGCGGCTCGGCCTCGCGGTGCGGGCGCCGAGCGAGATCGAGGGGCCGATCCGCCGCGGCGCCGCGCTGGGCAGGGCGACCGTGTTCGTCGATGGCCGCCGGGCCGCCGCCGTGGCGCTGCGCGCCGGGCGCTCGGTGCCCGAGGCGAGCATGCTGGAACGGGTGAAGAGCTTCGCCGGCTCGGAGGAGATCCCGATCGGGATCGCGCTTTGCGTGATACTGATCGGAGCAGTCATGCTGAGGCGCCTTTCACGATGATCCTCACGGTCACTCTCAACGCCGCGATCGACCGCACGGTCGCGGTGCCGAACTTCCGGCTCGGTCACCGCCACCGCGCGGTGGAGAGCCGCACCTCGCCTGGCGGCAAGGGGATCAACGTCGCCCGCGCCCTCAACCGGCTGGGCCGGCCCGTGATCGCCACCGGCTTCGCCGGCGGCCCGACCGGAAACCGGCTGCTGGAGCAGCTTCGCGAGGAATCGGTCCTTACCGACTTCATCCGGATCGCCGCCGATACGCGGATCAACATGGCCGTGATCGACCCCACCTCCGGCGAGCAGACGGAGATCAACGAGCGCGGGCCCGCGGTCAGCCCCGAGGAGGTCGAGGCATTCGTCGCCCGCCTCGGCTACCTCGCCGACGGCGCCAGGCTCTGCGTGCTGGCCGGCACCCTGCCCCCCGGGGCTGGCGGCGACCTCTATGCGCGCCTGGTCAAGGACCTGACCGACCGCGGCGTGCCGGTCGTCCTCGACTCCGAGGGGGAGGCGATGCTCGCCGGCCTGCGCGCCGGTGCCGCCATGGTCACGCCCAACGAGCGCGAGGCGGAGGAGCTGGTCGGCCAGGAGTTCGACGGCCGTCAGGACCTCGTCCACGGGCTCTCCGAGCTGGTCCGCCTCGGCGCCGGGGAGGCCGCGATCACACGGCCGGACGGCTGTGCGGCGGTGATTGGCGAGGGGGCGGAGAGGCGTTTCGTCGAGGTCCGTACCGAGCCGCTGGAGCCGGTCTCGACGGTCGGCTCGGGGGACGCCTTCCTGGCGGGCTACGCGGCGGCGCGCTACGACGGCCGCGCGGCCGAGGAGTGCCTCGCCTACGGCGTCGCCTGCGGGGCGGAGTCGACCCAGCACTTCGGCGCCGGCGCCGTCGACCGCAGCCAGGTCGAGCGCCTCCTCGGTGAGGTCCACGTCCAGGATTTGGAGGTCCCCGCCGAAGTGTAGGCTGGGTCCTCAACGCCACCCTGGAGGACTTAACTTGGAGATCGACATCGGTCGGGGCAAGAAGGGGCGGCGCGCCTACGGATTCGACGACATCGCGATCGTCCCGTCGCGCCGCACCCGCGATCCCGACGACATTGACATCAGCTGGACGCTTGGCCCGTACCGCTTCGAGCTGCCGCTCGTCGCCTCGGCGATGGACGGCGTGGTCAGCCCCGACACCGCCGTGCTCGTCAACGAGCTGGGCGGCCTCGGCGTGCTCAACCTGGAGGGGGTCTGGACCCGTTTCGAGGACGCCGAGGAGCGCCTGGAGGCGATCGCCGCTGCGCCCAAGCACGAGGCGACGCGGCTCATGCAGGAGATCTACACCGAGCCGGTCAAGCCCGAGCTGATCGGCAAGCGGGTGGCGGAGATCAAGGAGCGCGGCGCGGTCGCCTGCGGCTCGCTGACGCCGCAGAAAGTTCGCGAGCACTACGAGATCGCGGTCGAGGCGGGGATCGACATCCTCGTCATCCAGGGCACGGTGATCTCGGCCGAACACGTCTCGACCACGGTCGAGCCGCTCAACCTGAAGGAGTTCATCGCCGAGGTGCCGGTGCCGACGGTGGTCGGCGGCTGCGCCTCCTACTCGACCGGGCTGCACCTGATGCGGACCGGTGCGGTCGGCGTTCTGGTCGGCGTCGGGCCGGGAGCGGCCTGCACGACCCGCGGTGTGCTCGGTATCGGGGTGCCGCAGGCGACCGCGATCGCCGACGTGGCGGCGGCCCGTTCGCAGCACATGCTGGAGACCGGCGAGTACGTCAACGTGATCGCCGACGGTGGCATGCGCACCGGGGGCGACGTCTCCAAGGCGATCGCCTGCGGGGCGGACTCGGTGATGGTCGGCTCGCCGCTGGCCCGGGCCAAGGAGGCACCCGGCCGGGGCTTCCACTGGGGAATGGCGACCTTCCATCCCTCGCTCCCCCGCGGCACCCGTGTCACGACCAGGCAGGACGGCACGATGGAGGAGATCCTGCTCGGGCCGGCCCAGGAGAACGACGGCACCTTCAACCTGATGGGGGCGCTGAAAACCTCGATGGCCACCTGTGGCTACGAGGACATCCGCTCCTTCCAGCGTGCCGAGGTGATGGTCGCGCCGGCGCTGATGAGCGAGGGCAAGAAGCTGCAGAACGAGCAGGCGGTGGGCATGGGGTCGAATGGAAGGGCCGCTGTTGCCACGGGAGTTGCCGTATCGGATGACTGACGACCCCAGCGCGGGTGGGCCGGCGGGTCCTGTCGCTGCAGGGGACCCACCGCCCCCTGCGGTCGCTAAAGCGTCCTCGGGGGCGGTTCCCCCTACAGCGCCACCCCCCGGCAGGAACGCGGTGGAGGAGGTGCTGGTCCTCGACTTCGGGGGGCAGTATTCGCAGCTCATAGCTCGTCGCATTCGCGAATGCGGGGTGTTCGCCGAGCTGTTGCCTTCCTCAACGTCCATTGACGCCATAAGGGAGAGGGCTCCACAGGGACTTGTGCTCTCGGGCGGGCCGGCCTCCGTCTACGAGGAGGGGGCTCCGGCGTTTCCGACTGAGCTGCTCGATCTCGAGATCCCGATGCTGGGGATCTGTTACGGGATGCAGGCGATGGTCCAGGCCCTGGGCGGGCGGGTGGAGGCGGCCGAGGCGGGGGAGTTCGGGCGGACGGATTTGACTTTGCGAGACGGTGGGGGGCGCCTGCTTGCCGGACTGCCCGAGGAGCAGCACTGCTGGATGAGCCATCGCGACGCCGTCTTCGAGCCGCCCGCGGGGTTCACGGCGCTCGCCTCCAGCCCCGGGTCGCCGGTGGCGGCGTGCGAGCACCCGGATCGGGGCCTCTACGGAATCCAGTTCCATCCCGAGGTCGTCCACACGCCCTACGGGACCGAGATCCTGACCCGGTTCCTGCGCGACGTCGCCGGCTGCGAGCAGCAGTGGTCGCCGCAGTCCGTGATCGCCGAACAGGTGGACAGGATCCAGGCGCAGGTGGGGGAGGGCAAGGTGATCTGCGGGCTCTCCGGCGGCGTCGACTCCTCGGTCGCGGCCCTGCTCGTCCACAGGGCGATCGGCGAGCAGCTGACCTGCGTCTTCGTCGACCACGGCCTGATGCGCCTCAATGAGGCCGAGCAGGTAGTCGCCGCCTTCGAGCAGTTCGGCATCCCCCTCGTCCACGTCGAGGCCGAGGAGCGCTTCCTCGCGAAGCTCGCGGGCCACGACGAGCCCGAGCGCAAGCGCAAGATCATCGGCGAGGAGTTCATCCGCGTCTTCGAGGAGGAGGCGGCCAAGCTCGAGGACGCCGCCTACCTGGTCCAGGGCACCCTCTACTCGGACGTGATCGAGTCGGGCGGCAGCGACGGCGCGGCGACGATCAAGTCCCACCACAACGTCGGCGGTCTGCCGGAGGACCTCGAGTTCGAGCTGGTCGAGCCGCTGCGGATGCTGTTCAAGGACGAGGTGAGGGCGGTGGGTGCCGAGCTCGGCCTCCCCGAGCGGATGGTCTGGCGCCAGCCCTTCCCGGGGCCGGGCCTGGCGATCCGCATCGTCGGCGGCGAGGTGACCAAGGAGCGGCTCGACATCCTCCGGGCCGCCGACGCGATCCTGCAGGAGGAGATCCGCGCGGCCGAGCTCTACCGCCAGCTCTGGCAGTCCTTCTGCGTGCTCCCGGTCGTGCGCTCGGTCGGGGTCCAGGGCGATGGGCGCACCTACGCCTACCCGGTGGTGATCCGCGCTGTCACCTCCGACGACGCGATGACCGCCGACTGGGCACGGCTCCCCTACGACCTCCTGGAGCGGGTCTCGAACCGGATCATCAACGAGATCGCCGACGTCAACCGAGTCGCGCTTGACATCTCCTCGAAGCCCCCGGCAACGATCGAGTGGGAGTGATGGCGGGCCAGGAGGCCGCCTGGCGGTGTCCTCGGCAATTCGCCTTGGTCACGTAGTAACTCCTACGCTCCCGGCGGCGAATTGCCTGCGTCCTACCCAGGCAACCTCCTGACCGCGCCATCCTGACCCATGCCTTTTGCGGCCTCGATCGCGATTCTCAGCCTGGCGCAAGCGGCGCTGGTTGCCCTGCCGGTGGCGCGACCGTTGCCGGCTTGGCTGGAGAGCTTGCGCGGCCGCTGGTGGGCATTGGCGCCGGCGCTCTCGATCGTCGTTGTGGTCGGGGGGATCGCGCTCTGGTCGAATTCGGCCACTGGACTCACCTACCTGGCACTGGTCGCAGTGCCGCCTCTGGCTGCCCTTGCTCTGGCGTTCCTCGTCCACGGGTCTCGTCTCCTGCTGGCGCTCGCTGTACCGCCCCTCTTCGTCCTCGCCTGGGCCGTGCCCGAAGCGCTGGCCGGCGAGGCCGCGGCCACAGTGCTCTCCGGCTTGGCCTGCGTTGCCCTCGGCTGGCTGCTGGTCAATGCCGTCGCGGCTCGCTGGCTGCGCTGGGGGATCTACGCGATGGCCGCGCTCGACGCCGCTCTGGTCGCCGCCAACCTCCTTCAGGGCCCCAGCGATGTGCTCAGCGCCGCTGCCCCCGCAGCGGATCTTCCCGTCTTGCAGGTCGCCAACTTCGGCGCCGCCCGCATGGGCTTCGGCGACCTCTTCGTCGCCGCCCTCGTCGGCTGCCTGCTGGCCCAACCACCCGCAAACGACGCCGACGGGCCTCGAAGGAGACATATAGGAGCTTTTGAGGCCCGTCGGCAGTGGGTTGGGGCGGGGTTGGTGGCGGTGTTGGCGCTGGGATTCGACCTGTTGTTCTTTGCCGTCGACACGCTGCCGGCGACCGTGCCCGTGGCGGTTGCGCTTGCGATCGTCACCCGGGCTACGCGTGGGGACGTGCGAGCGACCTCAGGTCCAGGCGCCGAACGAGCTCAGCTGTAGCGGTCCCACTTTTCGAGGTAGGGCAGCGGGTCGACCGGGCTGCCGCCCTCGTACCAGCCCGGGGCCGTCCAGATCTCGAAGTGCAGGTGGCAGGCGGTGGCCGAGCCGGTGTCGCCGACGATGCCAATCGGCTGGGCGGTGCGGACCGTGTCGCCCGTCTTTAGCGGCGACGGTTCGGCCAGGTGGGCGTACATGAAGTCGAACGTCGTGCCCTTGCCGTCGATCACGACGTAGTTCCCGGCGGCGCTGTGGTAGCCGGAGTACTGGACGGTGCCGCCACGGGCGGCGATGATCGGCACGCCGCATTCGGCCATTACGTCGTGGCCCTGGTGGGTGTGACCGGAGCGGCCGGCGCCGAAGACGGCGCCGCTGCCGCCGTAGTCGTGGTCGCCGAGCAGGGGGAAGGCGTAGCCGTAGAAGGCGAAGCCGAGGCTCGAGGCTTCCGAGGAGGTTGCCGGCCGGGCGGCGAGGGCCCCGGCCTGCGAGGAGATCTGGAACGTGTAGCGCCCGTTGGGAGCCGCGCGGCCGTCGTTCGTCGTCCCGTCCCAGCGGATCGCGGTCTCGGCCTCGGGGGCGACGTCGTTGCGGAAGAAGGTGCGGACACTGGCGCCGGCGACATCGACGACGTCGATGCGGATGTCGTTCTGGGCCTGGCTGCTGGCGATCGAGAAGCTCAGCTTGGGGTAGCGGAAGCCGTAGTAGAAGGACTTGCGCGGCGTGGTCTGGGCCGAGATCAGGCGCAGGGCGCCGGCGCTGGGGGCGTCGGAGGCCGGCGTGCCGCTGGGGCTGCCGGGAGGCGGCGGGCTGCCAGCCGCGGTCGGTGCGCCACCCGTGCTGGCGGCCGCGGTTGCCGCGAGGCAGAGCAGCAGCGCCATCGCCGCGATCGTGAAATACGTTCCCGCCAGCCAAGGCCGGGTGGTCTTGCCTACCACTGCCACTCTCTCTTTCGTTCGCCTGCGGAGTTAGCTGTCGGGCTCGCGCTGAAAGAGTTGCGCTACGACCTGTTCGGCCGATTCGCCCCGGGAACCTGCAACGGTTCCTGCGGTTCCTCCGCTCCCAGCCACCTGTGCGGCTGAGATTCGGCACTGTTGGGCGGGCAGTATAGACACCGATGCGGCCACCTACGCGGATGCGGCGCGGCGGCTATCATGCCGTGGCCGCTGGGCGCTGCCCGCGGCTTTTCTCTGATGAAGACCTACGTAGCCACACCTGCAAACCGCCAGCGCGACTGGTATGTCGTCGACGCCGAGGGCCAGACCCTGGGCCGCCTGGCGACCCGCATCGCCGACGCGCTGCGGGGCAAGCGCAAGCCCGAGTACACGCCGCACGTCGACACCGGCGACTTCATCGTCGTCGTCAACGCGGAGAAGATCCACGTGACCGGCGACAAGCTGGCGCAAAAGCGCTACTGGCGCCACAGCGGCTACCCGGGCGGGATCAAGTCGCGGACGCTCGGCGAGATGCTCGAGCGGCGTCCCGAGGAGGTCATCCGCAAGGCCGTCAAGGGGATGCTCCCCCGCAACCGGCTCGCGCGACAGCAGTTGACCAAGCTGAAGGTGTATGCCGGGCCCGAGCATCCGCACGAGGCGCAACAGCCGAAACCGATGGAGATTCAGACTTGATCGACGAACCGCAGCAAGACGAGACGAACGAGGAGACCCCGGAGCAGGACGAGGCGGGTCAGCCCGCGGGTCCTGTCGCGGGGGAGGACTCCTCGTCCTCGCAAGCTGCGGGCGAGGAGCCCACCCCCACGCCACCCGCGGGAGAGGCGGCTGATTCGGCGGAGCCTGAGGCGGCTGAGGCCGGCGAGGAGCCTGGGGCGGAGGAGGCTGAGCCCGAGGCGGCAGAGGCTGAGCCCGAGGCGGAGAAAGCTGAGGAGTCTGAGACCGAGATGGCTGAGCCTGGGGCCGAGAAAGCTGAGAAGCCGGCTGAGAAGCCCAAGGCTGAGGAGAAGAAGAAGGATTTGATTCCGGGGGCTGATCTGGAGCCGATCGCGGTTGAGCCTCAGGAGCGGCCGCTGAGCGCTGAGGAGCAGGCCCGGAAAGAAGCTGAAGAGGAGGAGCGCGCGCAACGCGAGGCGGCGCTAGTCGGCGACGCCGTCGAGGAGCCGAAGGCCACCAGCCGTGCCCCGGCGAAGCTGGAGGGCGACGCTCGCTACCTCGCCACCGGCAAGCGCAAGACGGCGATCGCTCGCGTCACGCTGCTGCCCGGCAGCGGCAAGGTCGAGGTGAACAAGCGGGCGCTGGAGGAGTTCTTCCCCCGTCCCCTGCACCAGACGACGGCTATTCAGCCGCTGGTGATCACCGGGTACGAGGGCAGCGTCGACGTTCGCGTGCGCGTCCACGGTGGCGGCATCAGCGGCCAGGCCGGGGCGGTGCGGCACGGGATCGCTCGGGCTCTGACCGAGATCGACCCGGAGCTGCGCGGCGAGCTCAAGCGCCGGGGCTTCCTCACCCGCGACGCGCGGGCCAAGGAGCGCAAGAAGGCCGGGCTGAAGAAGGCCCGCAAGCGGCCGCAGTTCTCCAAGCGTTAGGAGCCGACCGGTGACCTCGGGGCGCAAGCTCTTCGGAACCGACGGGGTCCGGGGGGAGGCCGGGACGTTCCTCACCGCCGAGCTCGCAACCGCGCTTGGGCGTGCGGCCACGGCCTCGCTGGAGGTGAAGCGACCACAGGTGCTGATCGTGCGCGACACGCGCGAGTCGGGGCCGATGCTGGAGTCGGCGCTGGCCGCCGGGATCGCCGCCGCGGGCGGAGACGCGCTGCTCGGCGGCGTGCTGCCGACCCCGGCCGCCGCGATCCTGGTCAAGCGCCTCGGCCTCGACCTGGCGGCGGTCGTCTCGGCCTCGCACAACCCCTACCGCGACAACGGGATCAAGTTCTTCTCCGCGCAGGGGACGAAGCTCGACGACGAGACCGAGGCGAGGATGGAGTCGCTGATCGAGGCCGAGGCCGGCACCGCCGAGCCCGGCCACGTGCGGGAGCTGAACGGCGGCCTGGAGGACTACCTGCGCGCGCTCGAGGTCGCCTTCCCGCTCGACCTCTCCGGCCACACCGTGATGCTCGACTGCGCCAACGGCGCCACCTTCCGCGCCGCTCCGGCGATCTTCGAGAGGCTTGGCGCGACGGTCGAGGCGATCGCCGTCGAGCCCGACGGTCGCAACATCAACGACGGCTGCGGCTCAACCCACCTTGGCCTCCTCGCCGACCGCGTCGCCTCCTCGGAGGCCACGATCGGCTTCGCCTTCGACGGCGACGGCGACCGGGTGCTGGCCGTCGACCGCAACGGCCGTACGCACGACGGCGACGAGCTGATCGCCCTCGCCGCCCGCGGGATGTCCGCCCGGGGCGAGCTCGGCGGCGGCGTCGCCGTCACGGTGATGAGCAACTACGGCTTCCACCAGGCGATGGACGAGGCCGGCATCGAGGTGGCGATCACCCAGGTCGGCGACCGCTACGTCCTCGACGAGCTGCGCGAGCGCGGCTGGAGCCTCGGCGGGGAGCAGTCCGGGCACATCATCGACACCCGCTTCGTCGCCACCGGCGACGGCACCGCCGCCGCGCTGGCGACCATGCGCGACCTCGGCGGCCGCGACCTCGGCGAGGTCACGCCGATGCGAAAGCTGCCCCAGACCCTGGTCAACGTAGAGGTCGCCGACCGCGACGCGATCGCCGGCGCGACCGCGGTCTGGGAGGCGGTGGAGCGCGAGGGCGAGGCACTCGAGGGCCGAGGCCGGGTGCTCCTCCGCCCGTCGGGTACCGAGCCGCTGGTGAGAGTCATGGCCGAGGCGCCCAGTGCGGAGGAGGCCGAGGCAGTTTGCGAGCGTCTGGTCGCTTTGGTGCGCCAAGAGCTGACTTAGAGCTGATTTCCGTGGGGTGGGGCCTTCCGGGGTCCCACACCAGGCCGCATCGCGGGAGGTCCTGGAGAGGGGCCCCCGCAGGCCCCCCCAACGCGGCCGGAAGGCCCGGGCGGCGCAAACGGTGCCAGGGTCCCCAAGCATT
>JANWHD010000031.1 GCA_025450585.1 Solirubrobacterales bacterium | reverse complement strand
GCGCGCCCTGCGTCTGCTCGGCGAGGAGCAGGCGCACAGTGTGTTTACGACGATCGGCTGCGAGCAGGAGTACTACCTGATCGACGAGCAGTACTACTTCGAACGCCCCGACCTCGTCACGACCGGCCGCACGCTGTTCGGCGCCAAGCCGCCGAAGGGCCACGAGCTGGACGACCACTACTTCGGCTCGATCCCCGAGCGCATCCTCGCCTGCATGCTCGAGACCGAGGTGGAGCTGGCCAAGCTCGGCGTGCCGATCAAGACGCGCCACAACGAGGTCGCGCCCAACCAGTACGAGGTCGCGCCGATCTTCGAGAACTCGAACGTCGGCGCCGACCACCAGATGCTGACGATGCAGGTGATGCAGAACGCGGCGCGGCGCTACGGGCTGGTCTGCCTGCTGCACGAGAAGCCCTTCGCCGGCGTCAACGGCTCGGGCAAGCACAACAACTGGTCGATGGGGACCGACACCGGCACCAACCTGCTCGACCCGGGCGACACACCTGCCGACAACGTCCACTTCCTCTTCTTCTGCGCAGCGGTGATCCAGGCCGTCAACAAGCACCAGGGCCTGCTGCGCGCCTCGGTCGCCAACATCGGCCAGGACCACCGCCTCGGCGCCAACGAGGCGCCGCCGGCGATCATCTCGATCTTCCTCGGTGCCGAGCTGGAGAAGGCCTTCGAGGCGATCGCCAGCGGCGAAGGCGACCCACATACGCCCGCTTCCTTCCTCGAGCTGGGCGCGACGGTGCTGCCGGCGCTGCCAATGCACGGCGGCGACCGCAACCGCACCTCGCCCTTCGCCTTCACCGGCAACAAATTCGAGTTCCGGGCGCTGGGGTCGAGCATGTCGCTTGCCTTCCCCAACACCGTGCTCAACACGATCGTCACCGAGGCGATCGACGAGCTGGCCGACAAGCTGGAGACGAAGAGTAGCGGTGGCATGGACGTCGCCGAGGCCGTGATCGAGATCGTCAAGGAGTCCTACATCGCCAACAAGCAGGTCATCTTCGACGGCGACAACTACGACGAGGCCTGGCATGCCGAGGCGGAGCAGCGCGGGCTGAAGAACTTGCACACGACGCCCGACGCGCTGCCCGAGGTGCTCAGCGAGCAGACCGTCGCCGCCTTCGAGAACTACAAGGTTCTCTCCAAGCGCGAGCTGGAGTCGCGTTACGAGGTCTGGGTCGAGCAGTACGCGATCCGGGCAAACATCGAGGCGGAGACGACCTACTCGATCGCCAAGACGATGATCCTGCCGGCGGCGTTGCGCTACATGGCGCTGATCAATGAGGCGGGCGTCGCGGAAGGAGTCGCTAGTGAGGTCAAGCGGCTTATAGGCGGGCTGACCGAGGCGCTCGGCGAGCTGGAGGCGGCGAACGCCGACCCCGGCCTCGAGGGCCTCGAGTGGGCGGTCCACGCCCGCGACACGCAGATCGCCGCGATGGAGCGGGTGCGCGAGGCGGCGGACAAGCTGGAGAAGGTCGTCGCCGACGACCTCTGGCCGCTGCCGAAGTACGAGGAGATGCTCTTTATCAAGTAGGCGTCTTCAGCCGCGGGGGAGCACGCGCATCGGCAGGCCGCCTCGCGGCGACAGCGTTGGCATCTGGCGCACGGTCATCGTGCGGCCGGGCATCGCGTCTAGGTGCAGCTTCTGCAGGAGCATCGTCGCGACCAGCTTCACCTCGGTCTGGCCGAAGCGCTTGCCGATGCAGATGCGGCGGCCGCCGCCGAAGGGGACGTAGGCGCCGCGCGGCAGGGCCGCCTTGCGCTCGCGGGTGAAGCGCTCGGGGATGAACGCCTCCGGGTCCGGGAAGACCTCGGGGATGCGGTGGCTGGCCCAGGAGCAGTAGTTGACGTAGGCGGCGCGGCGGACGCTGTGGCCGTTGAACTCGAAGTCGCGCATCGCCCGGCGCGGCCCGATCCAGGCCGGCGGGTAGAGGCGCAGGACCTCGTCGAGGACCATCTCGAGGTAGGGCATCTCCTTCTCGAGCGTGTCGATGTCCGGCGTGGCGCCGGCGAGCACGCGGTCCTGCTCCTCGCAGAGCTTCGCGAGCACCTCGGGGTGGCGGGCGAGCTCGTGCATCATGAAGGTGAGGGTCGAGGTCGAGGTGTCGTGGCCGGCGAACATCAGCGTCATCACCTGGTCGCGCACCTCCTTGGCGGAGAATCCCTCCCCCGCCTCGTCGCGCACGCCGAGCAGCAGGCTGAGGATGTCGCGACGGCCCTCGTCGGGGTCCGCCCGGCGGCGAGCGATCTCGTCGTAGACGATCTCGTCGAGAACGGCGCGCGAGGCGACCATCTTCGACCAGGGCGAGCCCGGCCCGCGCAGCAACCGCAGGTGGAAGTCGATGCCGTAGAAGCCGAGCGCGCGCTCGAAGTGCTCCGCGGCGGCCGCCCCCTTGCCCGCCTCGTCGGGGTCGAGCCCAAGCAGCGCCCGCATCGCGATCCGCATCGCCAGGCCACGCATCCACTCGTATACGTCGACGACCTGGCCGGGGCGGAGGCGGTCGATTGCGGGCGTCGCCTCGTCGACCATCGCCTCGACCGCCGCGGAGACCTGCTCGCGGTGGAAGGCCGGCATCATGATCTCCCGCGCCCGGTCGTGGTAGGCGTCGTCGATCGTCAGCAGGCCATCGCCGAGCAGCGGGATCAGGTCGCCGAAGCTCGACTCGCGCCAGTGGAAGTTCTCCGGGTGGGCGACGGTGATGAAGTGATTGGCCTCTGGGCCGAGCATGAAGATCACCGGGTGATGGAGGAGCCGGGTGCTGAAGATCGGGCCGTGCTCCTCATATAGGGAGAGAAGCATCGGCAGTGGGTCTCGAGCCGCTTGCAGGGTGCGACCGAAGCTGAAGTTCTTCGGCCCGGGCGGGTAGACGCCGCGGCGGCGAACGCTGAACTCAGCGCGGACGTCTTCGGCGACGCGACGAACCGGGTTGGCGCTTAGCTGCTCCGGCGGCTCGACGCGTTTTGGGGCGGGCTTGGCCGGGGTCTCGACAGGCATGGGCTCAAATCCTAGTTGGCTGACCGGCCAAACGCCTGAGTCAGGCGTTGGCGGCGAGCTGGCCACAAGCGGCGGCGATGTCGCGGCCGCGGGTTAGGCGGACCGTGGCGGTGAGGCGGTGCTCGGCGAGGATCGCGCGGAAGCCCTCGATCCGCTCCGGTGGGGAGCCGTCGTAGGCGCCGGTCGGGTTGTAGGGGATCAGGTTGACCTTGTAGGCACGAGGGTCGAGGAGCTCCGCCAGTTGGCGGGCGTGCTCGGGAAGGTCGTTGACGCCGTCGAGCATCACGTACTCGACGAAGACCTTGCGCCTGCGGCGGGCGCGGTAGCGCTCGCAGGCTGCGAGCACCTCGGCCAGCGGGTAGCGGTCGTTGACCGGCATCAGCTGCGAGCGCAGGCCGTCGTTGGGGGCGTGCAGGGAGAGTGCCAGGCTGACCGGCAGCTCGCACTCGGCGAGACGGTCGATGCCGGGCACCCAGCCGACCGTGGAGATCGCCGTGCGCCGGTGGGTGACGCCGACGTCGGGCAGCCGCTCGCAGGCGCCGAGCACCGCGTCGAGGTTCATCGTCGGCTCGCCCATGCCCATGAAGACGACGTGGTCGATCGCTTCGATGCGGCGGAAATGCAGCGCCTGGTCGAGGATCTCATCGGCGCTGAGGTTGCGGCCGAACTTCATCTGCCCGGTGGCGCAGAAGGTGCAGGTCAGGGGACAGCCCGACTGCGAGGAGAGACAAACCGAGCGCCGTCCGTCCCGGTAGCGCATCAGCACCGCCTCGATCGGCCGGCCGTCTGCGGTGTGGAAGAGCGCCTTGACCGTGCCGTCGTCGGACTTCGCCTCCTCGACCGTGGTCAGGGTAGAGATCGGAACCGCGGCCGCCAGGCGCTCGCGCAACGGCGCCGGCAAGTTCGTCATCTGCTCGTAGGAGCGGGCTCCGCGCGCCACCCACTCCCAGACCTGAGCGGCGCGGTAATCGGGCTCGCCGGTCTCGGCGAACGTGCTGTCGAGGAGCGCGCGGTCCACCGGGCGAGTGTACGGCGCGCTTGGAGCGCACAGGGCGCTGTGCGCATGCCGATACAGAGATGCGCAGCTTTCGTATCACGTTTTTCAATCTACGTGATACGCTCGCTCCGTGAGAAGCCTTCGCCTGGATCCCGGCCTCGACGAGCGTGTGCGACGCGCGGCGGCGCTCGAGGACACCTCGGTTTCGGAGTTCCTCCGCCAGGCCGCCGCGGAGCGGGCCGAGCGCACCCTCTCCGACGACAACAGCGAGCGTCTCTCCTATGCGATCGGTGCCGTCAGGTCCGAGCTCGGCCTAGCCCGGAAGACAGGCGAGGCCTTTGCCGACCTGGTGGAAGCCAAGCACCGGCGACGGCGATGACCCTGGTCGACGCGGGACCGCTGATCGCCCTGATCGATGCCGGCGATCCGGACCACGAACTCTGCGTGACAACGCTGCAAGCGGTTCAGCTGCCGCTCTTGACCACCTGGCCCGCCTTCACCGAGGCCATGTACCTGGTCGGGCGGGCAGGTGGCTGGCCCGGACAGAATGCGCTCTGGCGGCTGGCTCTCAATGGAGACCTGGAGATCGCCGAACAGCCGGCTGAGTCCGCCGGCCGCATGGCGAAGCTGATGGAGCGCTACGCGGACCGACCGATGGACCTGGCCGACGCCACTCTCGTCGCCCTCGCCGAGGAACGCAACACCAAGCGCATCTTCACGCTCGATGCCGACTTCTCGGTCTACCGCCTGCACGGCCGGGCGGGCTTCAAGCTGCTGCCGGCTATCTGACGCTCCGCAGGATCTCGGCGGCCGCCCGCTCCCCCGCCTGCAGGGCGCCCTCCATGTAGCCGCTCCAGACGGTGGCCGTCTCGGTGCCGGCCCAGTGGATGGGGCCGACCGGCTCGCGCAGGGCCGGGCCCGTCACCGTCCAGCCGCCGGGACCGAAGTTCGAGGTCGGCCCGCCGCCCGACCACTCCTCCCCCGCCCAGGCCTGTTCGGCGTAGTCGACCGGCTCCGCTGCCCGCGGGCCATAGAGCTTCTCGAAGCAGGCGAGGACGGCGTCGCGGCGATCCGCGGGTGCCATCGCTTCCATCTCGCGCGCCTCGGGACCGCCAACGAAGCCGAGCATCACGCCGGACGATCCGTCCGGTGGCGAGCAGTCGAAGGTCAGCGTCACCG
The DNA here is from genome assembly GCA_025450585.1 of Solirubrobacterales bacterium. Lineage (GTDB taxonomy): Bacteria > Actinomycetota > Thermoleophilia > Solirubrobacterales > 70-9 > VRUE01. The sequence goes on along the minus strand of JANWHD010000031.1, from coordinate 50,361 downwards.
GCCCGATGTCGGTGACCGACTCGCCGCTGAGCCCGTCGGCGCGCCAGAAGGGCTCCTCGTAGAGGGCGACGCACTTGTTCAGCGTTCCAGGCCGCAGGTGCCGTTCGAGCAGCTGACGCTGTGCCGGCAGGGGCGGGTCGAACTCGATCCGCGCGGCGATCGCCGGAGGCACGGCGACGATCGCGCGCTGCGCCTCAACTTCGACCTCGCCGGCGAAGACCCGAACCGAATCGTCACCGTGCTCGATCCGGCTCACCGGCGAGCTGAGCCGGACCCTGTCGCCGAGCGAGACGGCCAGCCCCAGCGGCAGCGCTTGCGCCCCTCCCACGAGGCGGTCCTGCTGCGCCCCACCCTCGGTGTCGACCAGCTTGTCGAAGCTGCCCGCGGAGCTGACGTAGAAGAGGACGTGCAGCATCGAGAGCTCCTCGGGGCCCGTCCCCCAAACCGTGCGACCGGCGAGGCCGATCAGCTCGCGGGCGATCGGCGTGCGCACGTTCGCCTCACACCACCCGGCGAGCGTCTGACCGTCCAGCTCGGCGGCCCGCTCCGCCGCCCAGGGACGCTCGGCGCTGACCCCGGCCGCGAGCCTGGCGATGCGGCGGCGAGCAACGAAGACGTCCCAGAGCACGCCGAGGCCGAGCCGCGGGATCGTGCCGCGGTAAAGCCGCCGCGTACCCGCCACGTCGAGCAGGTTCCGGCCCTTGCCGTACTGGGGGAAGATCCCGATCCCCAACTCGGCGGCGAGGCCCTGCACGCGGGTGTGGTCGGAGCCGACCCACTGCCCGCCGAGGTCGACCTGGACGCCGTCGCCGAGATCGGCGTTGAGCAGGCGGCCGCCGACCCGGTCGCGGGCCTCGAGCACGACGACTTCGTGCCCTGAGTCGGCCAGCGCCTTTGCCGCACCCAAACCGGAGAGCCCGGCCCCGACGACGGCGACGTCGGCGGCCTGGCTCGATCCGGCGGCCATGCTCAGAGGCCCGCCGCGTCAGCGAGCAGATCGACCTGGGCGGGATCCCTCGAGGCGGGAAAGAGGATCAGCTCGTCGCACCCGGCCGCCTCGTAGGCGTCGAGGGTCCGCCTGACCGACTCCGCATCCCTGGCGGCGGCGGAGACGATGAACTCGGCGATCTGCTCGCCAAGCCAGGCGTAGTAGTCGGCGAGGTTGGCACGGGCATCCTCCTCCGCTTCGTCGCCGAGGGAGAAGTAGGCAAGCGCCATCGTCCTCGGCTTCCCCTGGCGACCCGCCTCGGCCCAGGCGGCCTTCGCCTTGCGGGCCCCCTCCGCGTACTGCTCCGGCCCCGAGCTGGCGGCGATCCAGCCCGCTTCGAAGCGCGCGGCGCGCGCATAGGAGGCGTCGGCATGGCCACCGACCACGAGGGCCGGTGCTCCCTCGATCGCGGGACCGATCTCGCCCCCGGCCCAGACCTCCTCGATCCGCTCCAGCATCGCGTCGAGGCGGCGGCCGCGGCCGCCGAGCTCAATGCCGCTCGCCTCGTAGTCGTCGTCGCGACCGCCGAGGCCGATGCCCAGCGTGAAGCGACCCCCGGAGAGAGCGTTCAGGCTCAGTGCCTCCTTGGCCAGCCCGGTGGCGTTAGTGCGCAGCGGCCCGAGCAGGACCGAGGTGCAGAGGCCGATCCGCTCGGTGACCGCGGCAGCCGCGGCCAGCGCGATCAGCGGCTCGTAGTTGTCGTAGACGATCCGGTCGATCGTCCCCAGGCTGCTGAAACCGCACGCCTCGGCACGCCGGGCCCACTCGACCAACTGCGCGCCAGTCGTCCCCGGCACGGCATTGGGCAATCCGATCGCAACGTCCACTCCACGCCTCCTCAGCTTTCCAGCGCTTTCGATTCGCGCCTTTGCCGGTACGACCTTATCCCGAGACCTCTTCCCTTCACGCTCACCCACGAGGGGGCGTGACCTCGCCACTATGAAGCGAACGGATCCTCGACCCGGATCCCGTCGAAGCGGCGAAAATCACGGTCGCGGGTGTAGATGGTGCCGACGCCGTGCTGGCGCATCAAGGCGGCGATGTGGGCGTCGGTGACGTCCCTCCCGCGCGTACCCGCCGAGGCGGTTTCCCGGAAGACGGCGAGGAAGCCTCGGGCCTCGCCCGGCGTTCGGACATGATCACGCTCGGTCAGGTCGCTCAGCGACGCGAGCGCTTCGGACGGCGAGAGGGGCTCGTCGGTGAGCGCTGGGTTGGTCACGAGGCGAAGGAACCCCATCGCCACCGGCCAGAAGACGTACAGCAGTTCCGGGCCACGGGCGAGGCGCTCGACGACGGCGTGTGCCGTCTCGAAGCACTCGCTGCTCGAGTTGGAGGCGTAGAGCAGGACGTTGGTGTCGATCGCGGCGCTCAACCTGAGCCCCTTTCCAGTTCCTCGCGATCAAGCAGGTTCCAGACCGCCTCCTTGTCCTCGAGGTCGATCTTGAACGGACCCATGTCCTTCTTTGCCCAGTTCAAGGGGGGTGCCTGGGCGGGCTGCTCGTCTCCCAGGCTCACAGCCAACAACTCGGATGCAACCTGGCCCATGCTCTTGCCTTCCGTTTTGGCCCGGCGACGCAGATCGGCGAGGACGGTCGCGTCGAGATCGAACGTCGTGCGGGGCATGATGCGTGATGTTAGATAGTGAATCATCTGATGTCAAGGCTTGTAGTAATCGTCATGCGAGGGACGCTAGGACGTTGCGGCGCACGCGTGGTGCGCAGGACATCACGCCTTCCGCACGGCTCCATCGCAAGCTAGAGTGAGCGCAGTGGACGAGCGCGATGGCATCGAGGCGCTGACCGAGGCGATCGGGCGCTACAACGACGCCTGGAACGCGCAGGACCTCGACGCGATCGTCGCCATGCACGCGCCCGACATGGTCTTCGCCAACCACACCGCGGGGGAGTCCGCACAGGGCGGGGAGGTGCGCGGGCACATCGCCAGGATCTTCGAGGCCTGGCCCGACATGAGATTCGAGACGCGCCGGCTGTACGTGCGTGAGGGAGTGGTGACGCAGGAGTGGACCGCAACCGCCACGCACACGCAGACGATGAGCCGCGGCGAGATCGAAGCCCCTCCCACCGGGCGCACGGTCAGCTGGGACGGGATCGACGTGATCCCCTTCGAGGGCGGGCTGATCAAGCGCAAGGACGTCTACTCGGACTCGGTCTCGATCCTGCGCCAGGTCGGCCTGCTCGACTGAGCGCCCTTGGCTGCGGCGTGCTTTGAAAATCAAAGTACAGATGTACTAGGATCGCTCTAACAGCCCCGACCGAGGGCCGACGCACCAGGGAGGAAACGGATGAGCACCTACGCAGTGAAGAAGATCGACGACATGGAGGCCGTCTTCCTCGGCGCCTTCAAGCGCGCCCGGGCGGAGCTGGGCGTCGAATCGTTCGGCATGCAGATCATCGACATGCCGCCGAACTACGACAACTACCCCGAACACGACCACGAGCAGGACGGACAGGAGGAGGTCTACGTGACCCTGCGCGGCTCCGGCGAGCTGGACATCGCCGGCGAGCGCTTCCCGCTCGACCCCGACCACGTCGCCCGGGTCGGCCCCGGCATCATGCGCAAGGTCTGGCCGGGTGAGGAGGGCATCCGCATCCTCGTCCTCGGCGGCGTCCCCGGTGGGGATTACGTGGCCCCCGACAACTCCAAGCTCGGCGAACCGGACCCGATGGCGAGCTAGGACTCGATGGCGACGTCGCCGTCCCGGCCGCGAGCCTCGTGGCCGGGACAGGTCGCCACCGGCACCCGCGGGTAGCGCGGATATCGGGGGTCCGAGCGAGAGCGCTCGCAGAGCGAGAAGACCGAGCCGCGCGTGTTGGGCACCAGCCGCTGGTGCACACAGCTGTCGCAGAGACCGGAATTGGGCCGTTCGGTCATCTTGGCCACAGGCTAGCTTTGGCATGTGAGCGGCACCGCCACCCTCTTCGACACCGACGCTCCAGGCCACTCGGCGACGGTCGAGGTGCTGGGGGTGATCTTCTGCGCCGAGGACGACGGCTACGCGGTGCTCGAGGTCCAGGACGCGGAATCGGGCGAGGGATTCGCCCTGGTCGGCCCCGTCGCACACCTCGGGGTAGGCGACCGCGCCGAAGTCAGTGGCGAGTGGCAGACGCACGCCCGCTACGGCCGCCAGCTCCGTGCCCAGGGAGCGCTGCCGCTCGATCCCGCGGACCGCGCCGGCCGGATCGCCTACCTCACCACGCTGCGGCACATTGGCCCGGCCCGGGCAGAACGGCTGGTCGACGAGCACGGCGAGGGGGTGCTGGGGGCGATCGCCGCCGACCCTCGGGCGGTGTTCGGCTCCCTGCGCGGCGTCAGCGTCTCCCAGGCCGAAGCCGCGACCGAGTCCTGGCACGCCAGCCGCGCGATCCGCGACCTGCACGTGCAGCTGGCCCCGCACGGCCTGGCCCACCTGGCGGCGCCGATCCACGCCCGCTTCGCCGACCGCTCGATGGCGATCCTGCACGAGGACCCCTACCGGCTGACCGAGGTCGACGGGGTCGGCTTCGCCCGCGCAGACAAGATCGCGCTCGCCGCCGACGTGCCGCCCGAGTCCAGCCGCCGGGCGCAGGCCGCCGCAGCCTACGCCCTGGCCGAGGCTGAACAGCAGGGCAACAGCTACCTGCCCCTCTCGGAGCTGACCATGCGCGCCGCGAAGCTGCTCGGGCTCAACCCGGACCCTGAGGTGCTGAGCGAAGGCCGCGGGCTGACGGTCGAGGGCGATCGCGTCTACCGCGAGCTCACCCACGCCAGCGAGGTCGCGGTCGCCGCGACGCTTGGCGCCCGAGCCGCCGAGCCTCCCCACCTCGACCACGACCCGGGTCCGACCCCGCCTCGCGATGCCGAGGACACCGAGCTCACCGACGAGCAGTGGTCGGCGGTGCGGGGGGCCTTCACTTCGCGCATCTCCGTCCTCACCGGCGGGCCCGGAGTTGGCAAGACCGCCTGCACGAGGGCGATCGTCGAGGAGGCCGAAGAGGCCGGGTTGCGCATCGCCCTCTGTGCTCCGACCGGCCGCGCCGCTCGCCGCCTCGAGGAGGCGACCGGCCACGACGCCCAGACGATCCACCGGATGCTCGAGTGGATGCCGGGGCGCGAGCCCGCCTTCAGGCCGGGACACCCACTCCCGGTCGATCTGGCGATCGTCGACGAGTCCTCGATGCTGAACCTGCGCCTTATCGAGGTGCTGCTCGGCGGCCTCGCCGAGTCGACCCACGTCGTCTTCGTCGGCGACGCCGACCAGCTGCCGCCGATCGGCGCCGGCAAGCCGTTCGAGGACCTGATCGCCTCGGAAATCGCACCGGTCGTCCGCCTCACCCAGATCTTCCGCCAAGCGGCGCGCTCGATGATCACCACCGCCGCCCACGAGATCAACCAGGGCCGACCACCGCACCTCGAGCCCACGGAGGACCAGGACCACGACTTCTTCTTCATCGACCGCGCCAGTCCCGAGCGGGCGCTGGAGGCTGTGGTCGAGGTTGTCGCCGAGCGGGCGCCGGCGCGCTTCGAGGTCGATCCGATCCGCGACGTGCAGGTGCTGGCGCCGATGTACCGGGGCGCCGTCGGCATCGACGCCCTCAACGAGCGCCTGCAGGAGCGCCTCAACCCCGGCGGCAAGCGGGCGGTCGGGGAACGCTTCCGGGTCGGCGACCGGCTGATCCAGACTCGCAACTCGCACGAGCTGGGCCTGATGAACGGCTCAATCGTCTTCCTCCGCGCCGACGACCCCGACGAGGAGGAGATCCTCGTCGACACCGACGAGGGCGAGTCGCTGACGATCCCCTACGGCGAGACCGCGACGCTGCGCCTGGCCTACGCGATCTCCGTCCACAAGGCGCAGGGCTGCGAGGTCCCGGTCGTCGTCGGCATCTGTCACCGCTCCCACGCGCGGATGCTGACCCGCCCCCTCCTCTACACGGCGATTACCCGTGCTCGCAGCAGCTGCGTCCTGATCGGCGACCGCGCCGCGCTGGAGGGCGCAATTCGTCGCGACGACAGCGGCCGCCGCTACTCAGGCCTCGCCGAGCGGCTGCGCGCGTAGCGTACGGATGGCGACTCGGTTCGGTGCGCTTCTGCGCACCACGGGTATGATTTGCCCGTTCATACTCGGAATCGATGCCGCAGATCATGCCCCGCCGAACCATCTACCTCCCGGACAGCGTCGAGGAGCTCGTGCGCGAACAGGCCCTCGGCAACGAGTCGTTCTCGGCAACAGTCGTGCGCCTGATCGAGCTCGGTGCCCTCGATGAGGGCCGGGAGAGCTGGCCCGAGTGGATCGGCTCCTTCGAAGGCCCCGGAGATCTCGGAATCAATGCCGAGAAGTACCTCGGACTCAAGCCGTGGGGCCCTGGCGAGGGACCGGGCGATGAAGATCCTCGTTGACACCGGCCCTCTCGTCTCGGCAATCGACCGCCGTGATGCCGCCCATGAGGTCGCGGCGACACTGATCGCAAAGCTCAGGCGCAACGCGATCGTACCCACGCCCGTACTGGTGGAGGTCGACCAAATCCTGCGCAGCCGGGCCGGTCACGCGGCTGCGCGCGCCTTCCTCGAGGCTACGGCAGGAGGAGAGCGTGAAATCGCCTATCTGTCCGCGGGCCTCATGCGACGGGCCGTCGAGCTCAACGATCGTTACGCCGATCTCCAGCTTGGCTTCGTCGATGCGTGCGTGATGGCGATCGCCGAGCGGCACGAGTTGCCGATCCTCACTTTCGACTTCCGCGACTTCCGCGCCACGGAATCGGCTACCGGCCCGTGGCGCCTCGCGCTCGACGAGCAGGCCTATCGCGCGGCAATCGCGCGCTAGTCCTTCCTACTACTAGGAGCCGCTCTGTCGCATCGCCGCGATACTGAGCTCGTGGAGAAGCCAAAGCCGTCCCTCCTCGCCGTCGCGATCACCCTGGGCGGGATCGCGCTTCTTGCTGCGCTCGTGCTCTCAGTCCCCGCGCTGAGAGAGGCAGTCGAGGCGGCGATCCGGGGCGATACCGCCGAGGTGCGCAGTGAGCTCGACAGCCTCGGGATCGCCGGGCCGCTGATCATCCTCGCCCTCGCCCTGATCCACGCCGTGGTCTTCTACCCCGCCGAGATCGTCGACGCCGCGGCCGGCTTCGTCTACGGCTTCTTTCCGGCCCTGGTGCTGACAATGACCGGCTGGCTGCTCTCGGGCCTGCTCTGCTTCGCGATAGGCCGCTCGCTGGCGCGTCCCCTGCTCGACCGCTGGTTCGGCACCGAGCGCTTCGAGCGCACCGAGGCGATGATCGAGCGAGGTGGTGTCACCCTGCTGCTCGCCGTGCGCCTGATCCCGATCGTGCCCTTCAGCCTCACCTCCTACGCGGCCGGCGCCGCCCGCGTCCCGGTCTGGCGCTTCACCTGGACGACAGCGGTCGGCTACCTGCCGATCACGGCGATCTCCGTCTACTTCGGCACCAGGCTGGAAGGGCTCAGCCTCACCGATCCGCTGGTCCTCGGTAGCGCCGCGGCGCTACTGCTCCTGCTCTTCGTCGGGCACCGGATTGCTCGGCGCGGCACCGCGACGACTAGCGAATCTGCTTGACACGGAAGCGGTAGACGGCTGGGGTCCGATCGGCGTTCCCCGCGGGGTCGCGAGCGTAGACCCGGACGGTGTGCAACCCGATCGCAAACCGGCTCACCAGCCGCTGGGGGCAGACTTGGAACAAGCCGCCGTCGATCCGGCAGACGAAGGAGACGCCGGACTCGTCGGCGCCGAAGCGGAACACGGCCCTGGCCTTGCCGTGGCGCGTGCGCAGGATCCGGAGAGGATGCTGCCGGAAGAAGGTGCGAGGCGCCAGCTGGTCGACAACCGTCGTTGACGACGCAGGGGTGGCCGGTGCCGCCGGTGGCGGAGGCGGGGGAATGATGTTTTCGCTGCTCCCCGGACACTCTTCGGCGAAGTCTTCCGCCCTCGCCACGGCGATCGCCTGGCATGCATCGGCGATGCCGTAGGTGGCGATCGGCTTCGAAGGAACGACGCTCGGGAGGGCCGAGGCCCCATCGAGGATCGCGTCGACGACCTCTGTGGCACTCGCACCGGGGGCGGCCGCGCGGACGAGTGCCGCCACTCCCGCGACGTGCGGGGCCGCCATCGAGGTGCCCTGGAACGCGACATAGTTGCCGGCGGCGGGCTGGTCGTACTGGCTGACGCTCGTGATCTGGTTGACGTAGGTCTCGTCGCGGCAAATGAGCCGCACGTCGTCGACGTAAGCACCGTCGAGCTCGATCGATTCGTCGGAGAGCACGGCGAAGGCAGGGTGAACGTCGTTCTCGTCGTCCAGATCCGAGATCGAGACCTCTTCGCGTTCGAAGCTGCTGGGGTACGCCGGCGAAGTGCCTGTGAGTGCGACGAAGTCGGCGGACCCATCTTCCTCGAAAGCGCCCGCGAGGAAGTAGTCGAAGGTGTCCTCCAACTCGTACTTCGTGCGGAAGTGGACTCGGCAGCCGCGCTCGGCGGTCAGATCCACGGCGCCGACGGTGAATAGTTCGGAGACGGCGTCGCTCGGGCCCGTCGCTTGGCCGTAGTCGCCTCCCGGGCTGTCCGTCGCCGACTGGGTGCCGCTTGCGGCCGAGGCGCTCAGGCCCCAGGGAAGCCCCCCGTTTTCCGCAAAGGTGTCCCAGGCTTCGGTCGTCCCCGCCTCGAAGCCATTGCTGAACAGGGGAGCGCCATAGTCCGGCTTGGCGCTGAGGATGCCGGTCCCCGGCGCGGCGATGTCGACGGATTGAGCGCCGTAGTTCGAGAAGCTCGCCAGACCGCCGCCCTGGCCGAGCGCCGCGACGCAGATCAGGCTCGGCTGGGGAAGCGTGCACGGCGTGGTCGGCTCGACGTCGTTGTTCGCCCCATCGTTGCCGGCGGCGGCCACGACGACGGCCCCTTCTTCGGCGGCTAGGTCGACCGCGTCCGACATCGCCTCGTCTTCGCCGGCGGGGCCGCCGAGGCTGAGGTTGATGACGCCCGCCCCGTGCTCTGCCGCGTAGGCGATGCCGTCGGCGATCTCGTCGGTCGAACCGCTGCCGTCGCCGTCCAGAACCCGGACGGCCATGATCTCCGCCTCGGGAGCGACTCCGGCCGTCCCCATGGCGTTGCCGGAGACAGCCGCCGCCGTGCCCGCCACATGCGTCCCGTGGAAGTTGTAGTCGTCGGGATCGCCGTCGTCGTCGACGAAGTCATATCCGTGCAGGTCTTCGGAGCTCGGATCCGGGCTCGGGTTGGTCCACAGGTTGGGGGCGATGTCGGGGTGCGTCAGATCGACCCCCGTGTCGACGACGGCGATCACCTCGCCACTCCCCTTGCCGTGCTCCCAGGCCTCGAGTGCGCCCACGCCAGGATCCGGTAGAGCGGGATCCGAAAGGCCCCAGAGATCTTCGAAGAAGCTGTCGTCGGGTTCAGGGACCGCCAGCGCCTCGTAGCGGTAGTTCGGCTGGGCGTAGGCGACCCCCGGCTGGCCTTCCAGGCGCCGGACAGCGGCACTCACGGATCCGTGGACCTCGAGCAGCTGAACGCGCGGTATGCCGAGGGTGTCGCCGAGCTCGACGTCGGCCGAGCGGCGTGCATCGCGGCGATCCGCGTGCGACGTGCCTCTCTCGAAGCGCACGATTGCCTCACCCGGGACGTAGGCCCCCGCCCCGCCAACCTGGACGGAGGCCAGGGACCCGCCGCTCGGCACCGCGATGGCATGCGGAGCCAGGACGGATGCCGATGCCAAGACAGCAATCGAAATCCGGGCCACCAAGCCGGGGCATACTCGCCGTCGCAGCATCGCAGTCACCGTATCGGCTGGTTCCTCCTTTGCCTCAACCCCACCACACCCGGATCCCGAGCGCAGCGCTTTTCGCCCCGGGCCTGCTACGGTCCCCGGCGTTAGGTCGGATCGATATCCGGCAAAAAGTCGTGTCTAGCGCTCGCGTCGTTGCTTTACCGAAGCCTCCGCGTTCGCAGCACATCAAGTGGAGGCAATACATGCCGACTGGAACAGTCAAGTGGTTCAGCGACGACAAGGGCTACGGGTTCATCACTCCCGACGACGGCTCCAAGGACGTCTTCGTTCATCACAGCGCAATCCTGGGTGAGGGCTTCAAGTCCCTGACTGAGGGCGCCAAGGTGAGCTACGAGTCCGAGGAAGGCCCCAAGGGCCCCGCCGCGGCGAGCGTCCAGCAGACCTCGTAGTCGCTTACCGCACTTCGCAGTTCGGGCCCGCCGGCGACGGCGGGCCTTTTTTTCGGGAGATCAGACGAGTGACCAGACGAGAGGACCTTCGAAATATCGCGATAGTCGCCCACGTCGACCATGGGAAGACGACCCTGGTCGACGCGATGCTGTGGCAGTCCGGCGCCTTCCGCAAGGGCCAGAACGTCGCCGAGCGGGTGATGGACTCGATGGACCTCGAGCGCGAGAAGGGGATCACGATCCTCGCCAAGAACACCGCCGTCAACTACGACGGAGTGAAGCTCAACATCGTCGACACGCCGGGCCACGCCGACTTCGGCGGCGAGGTCGAGCGCGGCCTGACGATGGTCGACGGCGTGCTGCTCCTCGTCGACGCCTCCGAGGGACCATTGCCGCAGACCCGCTTCGTCCTGCGCAAGGCACTGGAGGCGAGGCTGCCCGTGATCCTCGTCGTCAACAAGGTCGACCGCCCGGACGCCCGCATCGCCGAGGTCGTCGACGAGGTCTACGAGCTCTTCCTCGACCTCGACGCCGATTCCGACCAGATCGACTTCCCGATCGTCTACACCAACGCCAAGGACGGCTGGGCCTCGCTCGAGGAGGGAGTCGAGGGGACCGACCTCTCGCCGCTTATGGACCTGATGCTGGAGAAGATCCCGGCGCCGGAGTACGAGCCCGACCACCCCCTGCAGGCGCACGTCACCAACCTCGACGCCTCCCCCTACGTCGGCCGCCTGGCGCTCTGCCGGGTGCGCCACGGGACGATCCGCTCCGGCCAGCAGATCGCCTGGTGCCGCGCCGACGGCTCGGTCGAGCGTGCAACCGTCTCCGAGCTCTACATCACCGAGGCGCTGGAGCGGGTCTCGGCGCAGGAGGCCGGGCCCGGCGAGATCATCGCCGTCGCCGGGATGGAAGAGGTGACGATCGGCGAGACCCTCGCCGATCCCGCCGATCCGCGCCCGCTGCCAGTCATAACCGTCGACGAGCCCTCGCTCTCGATCGTGCTCGGCATCAACACCTCGCCCCTGGCCGGCACCGAGGGCAGCAAGCTGACCGCGCGGCAGGTCCGCGACCGCCTCGACGCCGAGCTGGTCGGCAACGTCTCGATCCGGGTCCAGGACACCGAGCGGCCCGATGCCTGGGAGGTGCAGGGCCGCGGCGAGCTGCAGCTGGTCGTGCTGCTGGAGCTGATGCGCCGCGAGGGATTCGAGCTCACCGCCGGCCAGCCTCGGGTCCTGACCCGGGAGATCGACGGCAAGCTGCACGAGCCGGTCGAACGGCTCTCGGTCGACGCGCCCGAGGAGCACGTCGGTGCGATCACCCAGCTGCTGGCGGGGCGCAAGGGACGCCTGGAGCAGATGGCCAACCACGACACTGGCTGGGTGCGGATGGAATACCTGGTGCCGGCGCGAGGCCTGATCGGCCTGCGCACCGAGTTCCTCACCGAGACCCGCGGCACCGGCGTCATGCACCACGTCTTCGAGAGTTGGGAGCGCTGGGCCGGCGACCTGCGCCTGCGCCCCACCGGCTCGATCGTCGCCGACCGCCGCGGCAAGACCGCCGGCTACGCGCTGATCGGCCTGCAGGACCGCGGCACCCTCTTCATCGGCCCCGGCGAGGAGGTCTACGAGGGGATGATCATCGGCGAAAACGCCCGCGCCGAGGACCTCGACGTCAACGCGATCAAGGAGAAGCAGCAGACCAACATGCGCGCCGCCAGCGCCGAGGTCCTGGAGCGGATGGCGCCGCCCACACGCCTCACCCTCGAAGCCGCCGTCGAGTTCCTGCGCGAGGACGAGTGCGTCGAAGTCACCCCCGAGTCGATCCGCCTGCGCAAGGTCGAGCTCGACAAGACGCGCCGCCAGAAGACCGCCCGTCAGACCACCCGCGCCTAGACGGTCGATTCCCTGGGGGTTTGGGGCGGGGATGCCGGTGCCCTTCCCCAAAACGCGCGGCGGGAGCCGCGCTTGAGTGTTTTGGGGAAGGGCGCCGGCATCCCCTCAGCAGCGCACGAGCTTCGAGAGGCTCCTCCCCGGGCGTCACCCGGCCCTCGAAAGCTTCACATGCTCTAAGTGCCATTACGGGCGCCCCAAAGCTTTTTTATAAAAAGCTTGGGAACCCTGGGGCCGGCTTCGCAACCCGGGCGTCACTCGGTGACGTGTTGAAAGGAGCCTGGCCGTCCTCCAGACGAATGTCGCGAAGCGGCGGAAATGCAATCCGGTGTCCGCGCGGCCGTAGGCCGCGCTCCTGGTTGCACCGCGCTCACGCGCGGTGCTCAATTCGACTGGAGGACGGCCAGGCTCCCCTGCCCTCAGAGGCAAGTCAAGGGGCGTAAAAAGCCGCCGGGGCGTGAGCCCCGGCGGCTTCGATTAGGGCCCCTGCCCTAAACCTTTGGCTCAGACCGTGGCGGCTGCCTGCTCGGACTGGCTGTCCTCGGAGGCCTTGGCCTTCGCGTCGGCCTCCGGCGTGGGCTCGTCCACGCTGCGCGGCAGCAGCACTTCTTTGGCGATTACCAGGCGCTGGATCTGGCTGGTGCCCTCGTAGAGCTGCATGATCTTGGCGTCGCGCATCAGCTTCTCCACCGGGTACTCCTTGATGAAGCCGTAGCCGCCGTAGACCTGCACCGCGTCGACGGTGATCTCCATCGCCGAGTCGGCGGCGAAGCGCTTGGCCATCGAGGAGACCTTGCTGTTGCGGACGCCCTGGTCGAGCAGGACCGCGGAGTTCCAGACCAGCAGGCGCCCGGCCTCGACCTTGGTCGCCATGTCCGCGATCATGAACTGGATCGCCTGGTGCATGGCGATCGGCACGCCGAACTGGACCCTTTCCTTGGAGTAGTCCGTGGCGTACTCGAGCGCGGCGCGGCCGATGCCGACGGCCATCGCCGAGACACCCGGACGGGTCCGGTCGAGGGTCATCATCGCCAGCTTGAAGCCCTTGTTTTCCTCGCCGATCAGGTTCTCGGCGGGAATCTCGACTTCGTCGAAGGAGATGGTCGCGGTGTTCGATGCCCGCTGGCCCATCTTGTCCTCCTTCTTGTCGACCGAGACCCCGGGGAGGTCGGCGTCGACGACGAAGGCACTGATCCCGCGGTGTCCACCCTCGGGATCGGTCTTGGCGTAGACCGTGAAGTAGTCGGCGTAGGTGCCGTTGGTGATGAAGCACTTGGAGCCGCTGATGACGTACTTGTCGCCCTTCTTCACGGCCTTGGTCTTCATCCCGGAGACGTCGGAGCCGGCGTCGGGCTCGGTCAGGCAGAAGGAGGCGAGCTTGGGCTCCTCGGCGAGCATGCCGAGGTACTTCTTCTTCGTCTCCTCGGAGCCGCCCAGGGTGATCGGCGCCGAGGCGAGGCCGTTGGCCATCAGGCTGGTGCCGATGCCGGAGCACCCCCAGCCCATCTCCTCCTCGATCAGGCAGCCGGAGAGGTAGTCGAGGCCGGGGCCGCCGTAGGCCTCGGGGATGTGGGTGTTCATCAGCCCCACCTCCCAGGCCTTGTCGATGATGTCCTGGGGCCAGGTGCCGTCCTTGTCGTACTCCCAGGCCACCTTGCGGATCTCGTTCTCGGCGAAGTTGTGCGCCATCTCGCGCAGATCCTTCTGCTCGTCGGTGAGGGTGAAGTCAACCACTGGTCGCGGCTCCTTTTCAGTCCGTAAAAGGCTTTGCATGCGGCCTCGCCGCAAGACGACGGACCACCGATTGACTGGTCAGTCAACCGAGCCAAGGGTACCGGATAGCGGCATCGAGGAGAGAGCCCTGGCGGCGACGCGGCCGGAGCCCTAATCTTGAGGCATGGCGCACCTGCTGGCAGCGACCACGGTCGAGAACGGCAACGTGCTGATCGCGATCACGCTTCTCGCGGTCCCGGTCGCAGCCGTAGCCTTCGCCCTCTCGGGCAAGGCCTGGCAGGGGATCGGCAGGGGTCCGTACGCGATCGACCCCGACCTGCCCCCACGCTCGGTCCGGCGCCTGGCCTCGCCGGTCAGCCGAGCCACGCAGGAAGTCGAGGTCCGCCAGATGCTGCAAGCCAAGTCCTACCACCGGGAGCGACGCGGGGAAGCGCCGATCGACGTCGAGCGCGAGGCCGAGCGCCGGCTCGCCGATTTCGTAGGATCCGACTGATGGCCGCCGCCGAGGAGAACCTCTACGAGGTCGAGGAGCTGCTGATGCAGCCCGGGACCTACTTCAACCCCCAGACCGAGGTGCTCGTCGTCGTCGACGACTCCACCTCCCTGGACCAGGAGGTCTTCAACATGGAGGCCTACGAGGGGGCGGAGTGGGTGCGCGTCTCCGAGGAGGTTCCGGTCGACGAGGACCGGCGCGACCAGGTGCTGGAGCGCTTCCAGACCAGCTACCACCCCGGCTCCGCAGGCTCGGTGTCCGAGACCGCTCTGGAGCAGGGCGACGACGAGCTCGACGAAGGCGAGGATGGCCAGGACCCGGGCCGCGAGGACCAGGGCGGGGACCCGGAGTAGTGCTCGAAGCCGGGGCAGCCGCGCCCGACTTCACCCTGCCCGATCAGAACGGAAACGAGCTCAGCCTCGCCGATCTGAAGGGCGAGACCTTCGTCATCTACTTTTATCCGCGGGCTGATACTCCTGGCTGCACAACCCAGGCCTGCGGCGTCCGCGACCGCAGCTCCGAGTACGAGGCGGCGGGCGTCCGCGTGATCGGCGTCTCCCCCGACACCGTCGAGGCGGTGAAGAAGTTCGCCGACAAGTTCGACCTCGGCTTCACCCTGCTCGCCGACGCCGACCACGCCGTCGCCGAGCGCTATGGCACCTGGGTCGAGAAGTCGATGTACGGGAAGAAGTACATGGGCGTGCAGCGCGCCACCTTCATCGTCGGCCCCGACGGCAAGGTCGCCAAGGCCTTCCCCAAGGTGCAGCCGAAAAAGCACGATGACCTCGTGCTGAAGGCGCTCGGCGAGCTCGCCGCGGCTTAGGCGCCGACAGCGACTACGACGATGAACGTCGCGTAGAGCAGGAACCAGGTGACGACCGCCGGCAGCCCGAAGCGGCCGCGCCGGTGCAGCACCTCGTAGGCGAGCAGGCCGCCGGCGAGGCCGAGGACGACGGAGAGGGCCGCGTTCCCGCTCAGCTCCCAGTCGGTGAAGATGAGGCCGATCCCGACCGGGATCGTCGACTGGAAGACCATCGCGCCGGTGATGTTGCCGAGCGCGAGCGAGTCCTTCCCTTCGCGGACCCAGAAGAAGCTGTTGACCTTCTCGGGCAGCTCGGTCGCCAGGGGGGCGAGGATCAGGGCGAGGACGACCGCCTCGACGCCGATGCTCTCGGCGATGTGGAGGAGCTCCTCGACGAAGAGGTGGGCACCGCCGACCATCGCGCCGAGGCCGACTAGGAGCTGGAGCACACAGAGCGTGAGAGCCGGGCTTTCGCGCCGTTCTGGACGCCGCTCGAAGACCAGCGGGTTCAGCGTCTCGTGATCCTGCACCTCTCCTCCGCCCCGCAGCGTGCGGCGGATGTAGACCGGGTAGGCGAGGATCACCGCGATCCCCACCGGGACCCTCAGCGCGTCCGGCGCGCCCCAGGCCAGCGCCAGCGAGATCGAGAAGAAGAGGAGAAAGAAGAGCAGGTCGCGCTCGAGCGTCGGCCGATGCGCTTTCAGCTCGAGCCCCTGCTCGCGGCGGCGGCGGTAGAGGTAGGCGAAGAGCCCGACCAGGCCCATCGCCAGCGTGGCGAGCAGGAAGGGGGCACCGACGATCGCCCCGATCGCCACCTGATCGGCACCCTCGGCGGCGCCGATGATGGCGACGATCGCGATCAGCGTCTCCGGCATCGCCGTGCCGACCGCCGCCAGCAGGCTGCCGACCGCCCCCTCGCCGAGCTCCAGCCGGTGCCCGATCCACTCCACCGCGTTGGTGAAGAGGAGGGCGCCCGCGAGAATCACCGCGAAGCTGACGACGAGCAGGAAGTAGTCCAAGGCGGGCTGAGCCTATGCGACCGGCAGGCTCAGGCGAAGTAGAAGGCGAGGCCGAAGACGGCGTAGACCGCGAGCAACTGAACTCCCTCGAACCAGGTCGACTCGCCGTCTTGGGTGACGTAGTTGGCAATCAGGATCGCGAACAGGATCGCACCGAGCTCGAAGCCGTTGAAGACGAGAGCGAGCGGGTGCGGGCCGAGGAAGAAGGAGGCGAGGACGAGGACCGGTGCGACGAAGAGGGCCACCTGGGCGCTGGAGCCGATCGCGATGTTGACCGCCAGGTCCATCTTGTTCTTCATCGCCACCAGGACCGCAACCCAGTGCTCTGCCGCGTTGCCGACGATGGCGACGACGATCACGCCGATGAAGAACTCGGAGAGGCCGACCGCATGCGACGCCTCCTCGATTGAGCCGACCAGAACCTCCGACATCAGGCCGACCAGCACCCCCGCGCCGGCCAAAGCGAGCACGGACTTGCGGGTCGACCAGCCCCACGTCCCCTCGTCCTCGTACTCGGGGTTGAAGATGTCGCGGTGTGTCTTGAGCGAGAAGAAGAGGCCAGCCACGTAGGTCGCGATCAGGACGATCGCCACCGCCAGCGAGAGGTGCTCGACCGTCGAGCCGTAGTTGACCGTCTCTGCACTCGGCGCCGGCAAGCCTTGACCCTCGACCAGCTCGAAGATCGCCGGCATCACCAACGCCGCCCCTGCGAGCAGCAGCATCGTCGTCTGGATGCTCGCGGTCGTGCGGCTGAAGGTCTGTTTGTCGCGGCCGAGGCCGCCGAAGAACATCGCGGCGCCGAGCACGAGCAGGATGTTGCCGATGATCGAGCCGACGATCGAGGCCTTGACCACCTCCTGCAGGCCCTGCTGGAGGGCGAAGAGGGCGATGATCAGCTCCGGCGCGTTGCCGAAGGTGACGTTGAGCAGACCGCCGATGCCGGGGCCCGAGCGTGCGGCGAGCTCCTCGGTGGCGCGACCCATCAGCGCTGCCGTGGGGATGATCCCGAGCGCGGCCGCGCCGAAGACCAGCCCGGCCGCGGCGCCGGCGAGGTCCAGCGCCACCGCCAGCGGGATCAGCGGTGTCAGTAGGTACGGCCAACCGTAGGGAGTGCGGAGGAACGCGACTACTGCGTGCTCCCCGCGTCTGCAAGGCGTTCCAGGAAGTTGGTCAGCCCCGCTCCGCCGATGCCGCTCTGGAGCACGCCGAGCAGTTCGATCGGGTTGATGCCCAGCTTGACGAAGAGCGCGGTCAGCGGCTTCGAGCTCTTGGGCGCCGAGATCGTCTGCGGCTCGTTGACGTCGGTGAGGGTCAGGTCGAGGTCGAGCTCAACGCTGCTCGCGCCTCGGGTTGATCCCTCCGGCGGTTCGATCGTGGCCTGCGCCTGGAGCCGGCGCACGATGTGGTCGTCGCCCACGTAGAGCACGAGACGCGCGTCCTTGACCGCGCTCTCCGCGCCGCCTTTGGATTCTTCGACTTCGCCCAGCGACGTTTTGAACCCGGGAACCGCTTCCAGCTGTTCGCTGCAGAGCGCGTCTTCTCTCATTTCGGAGAACGCCTCACTCGCGATCTCCGCGTCGACGTCGCCGCTCACCTTCGTCGTGCTCGCGCCCCCCACCTCGACGGTCCCTTCTTCGGTCGGGTCCTCGATGAATTCGCTCAGCTTCCTGTCCTCGACAACTTCCTGGCAGGCGCTGACTTCTTCCGATTCGCCCAGGACTGACTGTCCGTAGCCATAGGTGGTCGCATCGACCTTGTAGTCGGTCCCTTCGAAGTCGACGTAGGCCTTGTTGGCGCCGACCACGACGATTCCGCCTTCCAAATCCACCTTCTCACCGTCCAGGGTGCCCTTCACGGCCGCGGTCAGATCGAGCTTGGGCGACTTTGCCCCCGCTTCGACCTCGAATGGACCTGACAGGTCGACGTCGAACTGTCCGCCATCGTCGCCCTTCCTGTCCACTCCAAGCGAGAGGTCGACCTTGCCGCTTTCGATCCCCTCGAGCGTCGCTTCGTCGACGATCTCCTCTGCGCCACCACCGCCGCCGCCTCCGCAAGCGGAAATCACCAACGCGAGAGCGACCATGGCAATGGAAACGATGGGGATGCGAAAGCGACGCAAGGCAGTGGACCTCCGTTTTGCAAAATCTGACTAGGGCAGCAAAAGCTTACGGCCCGGCGGGGCCTCGGGGGTCCCTCCCCAGGAACTCCCGCAAAGCGGCCTGGGGAGGGACCCCCGAGGCCCCGCTAGCGCGTGGTCTCAATCTGGGGCGGCGTCTCCTCGGTCACGTTGAGCGCGAGCGGAAAGAGGAAGGCGCCGAGGAAGATCAGGATGATCCCGGTCGCGACCAGCCAACGCGCCGCCGTGAGGTGGCCGAGGATGCCAGCGGCAAAGCCGATCAGCATCAGCGCCAGGTAGGGACCGGCGCTGTGGGGCAGCAGCGCGGCAAGGGGCAGAGCGAGCTCGAGCACGATGGCGATTATCATCGCCCCGATGGCTGCGGGCTCTGTGACCGAGGTGAAGGAGGCGCTGGCGAAGGTCGGCTACCTCGCCGACGAGCCCGCTGCGCTGGTCTCCTTCCTCGCCCAGAGGCTGGAGAAGCCGGTCCTGGTCGAGGGCCCCGCGGGCGTCGGCAAGACCGAGCTGGCCAAGGCGCTCTCGCGCGCCACGGGTCGCGAGCTGATCCGCCTGCAGTGCTACGAGGGCCTCGACGAGGCCAAGGCGCTGTACGAGTGGAACTACCGCAAGCAGCTGCTGCGGATCCAGGCCGGCGGCGAGGACGGCTGGGAGGACGTCCACGGCGACATCTTCGACAAGGAGTTCCTGCTCGAGCGCCCGCTACTGCAGGCGATCGCCAGCCCCGAGCCGGTCGTGCTGCTGATCGACGAGATCGACAAGACCGACCAGGAGTTCGAGGCGATGCTGCTCGAGCTGCTCTCCGACTTCCAGATCACGATCCCCGAGCTGGGCCAGGTCTCGGCGACGACGATGCCGATCGTCGTCCTCACCTCGAACAACTCGCGCGAGCTGACCGAGGCGCTGAAGCGGCGCTGCCTCTACCTCTGGCTCGACTATCCAGACCTCGAGCGCGAGATGGAGATCGTTCGCCTGCGCGCGCCCGAGCTGCCTGAGGCGCTGGCGCGGCGGATGGTCGAGGTGGTGCGGATGATCCGCGCGCTCGACCTCAAGAAGCCCCCCTCGATCGCCGAGTCGATCGACTGGGCGCGGACGCTGCTGCTGATGGGCGCCGAGGACATCGACAAGCAGACCTTCGAGCAGTCGATGTCGATCATCGTCAAGCACCGCACCGACATCGAGCTGGTGGCGGAGCGGGTCGGGGTGAAGCTTGCCGAGCCCGTACGGCCCCAGGGCTGAGACCGGGCCGCCCGGCCTGGCGGCGAAGCTGCTCGGCTTCTGCGAGGAGCTGCGCGGCGAGGGCGTCGCGGTCGGCACCTCGGAGATCCTCGACGCCTTCGCGGCGCTCGAGCAGGTGCCCTGGACGTCGCGCGACGACTTCCGCGAGGCGCTGGCGACGACGATCGCCAAGTCCCAGGAGGACCGCCGCCTCTTCGAGCTGCTCTTCGAGCGCTGGTTCTTCCGCGCCGCCGAGGCGGAGGCGATCGAGCGCGGCATCGAGGAGACCGAGCGGCGCCACGAGGGCGGCGAGAGGCTCGACCTCGACGAGCTTCGCGAGCAGGTGCGCCAGGCAATCCTCGAGGGCGACGACGGGGAGATGCGCGACCTGGCGCGGCTGGCGATCTCGGCCTTCGGTCGCCAGGGCGAGGGCTCGGGCGTGGTCGGCGTCGACGTGCAGCGGATCCGGCGCACGCTGGGGCTCTCGGCGGGAACGCAGGCGCCGGCCGAGGACGGTGCCGCCGAGCTGCCGCCGATCGACCGCGAGCAGCTGAACGCCTTCGAGCGCCACCTGCGGCGCGAGCTCGAGCGCGACCTGATCGAGCGCACCTCCACCCTCCCCCCCTCCCGGCCGCTGGCCGAGCTCGACCGCGCCCTGCCGACCAGCCCGACCCAGGACCTCGCCGCGGTGCACCGCGCCGTCTCGCAGATGAAGCGGCGGCTGGCGACGCTCGGGCAGGAGCAGCGGGGTCGGCGCAAGGGCCGGACGGTTGACGTGCGGCGGACGATGCGGGCCTCGCTGGAGACCGGCGGCGTGCCGATGCACCTGCGCTACCGGCCCAAGCGCCCGCGACGGCCGGAGATCTACGTCCTCTGCGACGTCTCCACCTCGGTCACCTCGGCCAGCGTCTTCTTCCTCTCCGTCCTGCACGCCCTGCACGACTCCTTCCGCAAGCTGCGCAGCTTCGTCTTCATCGAGCGCATCTCGGAGGTGACCGACGTCTTCGAGCACGAGCGCGACTTCCGCGTCATCGCCCAGCGCATCTCCAGCGAGGGCGGCGTCGCCGACGTCTCCGGCTACACCGACTACGGCCGCGTCTGGCTCGAGTTCCTCGGCCAGATCTCCGACGAACTGGACCCGCGCTCGACCGTGATCGTCCTCGGCGACGCCCGCACCAACGGCCGCGAGCCCCACGCCGACGTCTTCGCCCAGGTGTCCGAGCGAGCCGGTCGCCTCTTCTGGCTCAACCCCGAGCCGCGGCTCTACTGGAACTACGGCGACTCGGTGATGGCCGCCTACGAGCGCTACTGCGACGGCGCCTTCGAGTGCTGGACCACCCGCCACCTGGAGAACTTCGTCAACGTGGTCGCGGGAGGAGTCCCGGCCGAGACCTAGTAATCGTCCTCACAAACCCGCGAAAGGGAGTCCGATGCCGCCTTCTTACCCAGTCACCTTCTCAGTCGACTATCCGGAGCGTCAGCTCAACCGGCTGACGACCTTCTTCCGGATCTTCACGGTGATCCCGATCGCGATCGTCGCGGCTCTGCTGCCGGGGTCCGAAATCGCAGCCAACGCAGAGGGAACCGGCCTCGCCTTCAGCAGCGTCTTCGTGGGCGCAAGCTTCATCGTCTTCCCAATCGTCTTGATACTGCTGTTCAGGAAGAAGTACCCGCGTTGGTGGTACGACTGGAACCTCGAACTGCTGCGCTTCCTCAACCGGATCGGCGTCTACGTGGCGCTGATGGACGACGAGTACCCCTCGACCGACGAGCAGCAGGCGGTCCACCTCGACTTCGCCTACCCAGACGCCGAGCAGCTTCAGCGCGGCATGCCTCTGGTCAAGTGGCTGCTGGCGATCCCCCACTACATCGTGCTCTTCTTCCTCTACATCGGGGTCTTCTTCGCCGTGATCGGGGCCTGGTTCGCGATCCTCTTCACCGGCCGCTACCCGCGCGGGATCTTCAAATTCGTCGAGGGCACGATCCGCTGGTCCAACCGCGTATATGGCTATGCCTTCACCCTGGTCACCGACGAGTACCCGCCCTTCCGGCTCTCCCCCTAACGAGACCAGGCGCTACCTGGCAACCCAGGCGTCCGGCTGCGCAGCGAGTGACTCGACCTCGCTGGGCAGCTGGCCGCTGACCAGGTCGGCGAGCGTGACGTGCTCCAGCACGGTGCGGAGGCTGGCGCGGACGGCGATCCAGACCTCCTGCAGGTGCGCCGCGTTGCCGCGGTACTCGATCGACTCCGGCGGGGCCGACTGGACGTGGGCGATCGGGCCCTCGACCGCGCGGACGACATCGGCGATCGTCACCTCCTCGGCGGGGCGGGCAAGCCAGTAGCCGCCCTTGGCGCCGCGGCGAGCGCGGACGATGCCCGCGTGCTTCAGCTCCAGCAGGATGTGCTCGAGGACCTGCAGCGGGATGTCCTGCGCATCGGCGAGCCTCTCGCCCTTGATCGGACCCTCCTCCGCGGCCGCAAGCTCCGCGGCGGCCCGTACCGCATAGTCAGCCTTCGCCGAAACGCGCATGGACCCAGTAAATCAGTCAGCCGGTCACGTCAGGCGCCAGCTCGGGCTGGCGGCTGGCCACTTGCGCCGCTTCGCGCATGCGGCGCTTGTGGAGCCAGCGGGGGGCGGCGAGGATCAGGCCCAGGCCGACCGCTGCGATCGCGGCGGCGATCGGCCAGACGATCGGGTCGCCCTTCTGGATCGTGACGATGCCGGAAGCGACCAGGACGACGCCGAGGGAGGTGCGGATGAAGCCCTGCGGCGCTTTGTCGGAGAGGGCGGCGCCGATCACCACGCCCGGAATCGAGCCGAGCAGGATGTTGGCAGCGAGAACGAAGTCGACGTTGCCGCCCACCCAGTGGGCGATGCCCGCCGCCCAGAGCAGGATCGCGGCGTGGAAGACATCGGTGCCGACCACCTTTTTCGGCGCCAGCCGGTAGATGGCGATCAGGAGGATCGCGATCACCGTGCCCGAGCCGGCCGAGGTGACCCCGATCACGAGGCCGGTCGTCGCCCCGATCGTCACCGCGGCGACTTTGTGGCGCCGTTCGACGTCGAAGCGGTCGCGCTCGTCGACCAGGTTGCGCAGGATCAGCGCCCTGGTGAGGGTGATGATCCCGACCATCAGCAGGGTTCCGCCGAGCACCGCGTAGACGAGTTCGTCGAGGCGCGCTTCGCCGATGTGGTCGGCCAGCACCGAGACGATCGCGACGCCGGCCACGGCCGAGGGCACGCTGCCCAGCGCCAGCCACTTGACCAGCTCCATGTTCACCGTCTTCAGCTTCAGGTGGCGCCAGCCGCCGACGGTCTTGGTCACCGCCGCGTAGAAGATGTCGGTGCCGATCGCGGTGGTCGGCTGGATGCCGAAGAGGAGGATCAGCAGGGGCGTCATCAGGGAGCCGCCACCCATGCCCGTCATGCCGACGAGCACGCCGATTCCTAGTCCAAAGACGATGATTGCCGGGTCCATATGAGCTCCGCGCGGGTTGGTTATCGACTTTCCTGACCTTTTTGGTCAGGAGCGCGAGTGCGCCAGGATACCCAAGATGCCCGCGAAAACCAAGGAATTCGGCGCAGATAGCGCATTGCCTGCCTCCGACGACGCGCTCGGCGTCGCGGTCTCGGTCCGTGGCCTGAGGCACTCCTACGGCGAGCTGTCGACCATCGAGCGGCTCGACCTCGACGTGCCGGCGCACGGGGTACTGGGCCTGGTCGGCCCCTCGGGCTGCGGCAAGTCGACCCTGCTCGAGCTGATCGCCGGCCTGCGGGAGCCCACGGGAGGAGAGGTCGCGCTGGGCGAAGGCCTCGACCCAGCGGCTCGCCTCGCCCGCTGTGCCTTCATGCCCCAGCGCGACCTGTTGCTGCCCTGGCTCTCCGCGATCGACAACGCTGCGCTCGCCCTGCGCAACCGCGGCGTACGGCGCGGCGCGGCGCGGCGTGAGGCCGGGCAGCTGTTCGAGCGCTTCGGGCTAGCCGGGTTCGAGCGTTCCTCCCCCGCCGAGCTCTCCGGCGGCATGCGCCAGCGCGTCGCCTTTCTGCGCACGCTGGTCGCCGGCAAGCCGGTTCTCGCGCTCGACGAGCCCTTCGCCTCGCTCGACGCGATCACCCGCGCCGAGATGCAGGAGTGGCTGGCCGGCGCGCTGGACGCGGACCCGCGCACGGTGGTGCTCGTCACCCACGACGTCGAGGAGGCGCTCTACCTATGCGACCGCGTTGCCGTGCTCTCTGCCCGGCCGGCGCGGATCGTCGAGGAGATGAGCGCGCCCGCGCCACGCGCGGCCGACCGTGACGAGGCTGTCACCGACCCCGAGTTCGTCGCCCTGCGCGAGCGGGCGCTGCACGCGCTGCGAGGGGGCACGAGATGAGGCGCTGGGTGCTGCCGGCGCTGCTGATCGCGGGCCTGGTCGGGGCATGGCAGATCGCCGCCACCACCGGGGCGATCGCCGACGCGCTGAACCTCGACCCCCTCCTGATCCCCTCCCCCGCGGAAATCGCCACTGCCCTGTGGGACAGCAGATCCCTGGTGGCCGAAAACGCCTGGGTCACGCTGAAGGAGATCTTCTTCGGCTTCCTGATCGGGCTCGCCGCCGGGCTCGCCTTCGGCTTTCTGCTCCGCCCCTTCGAGACGCTGCGACTCACCTTCTACCCACTGATAGTCGCCTCCCAGGCGATCCCGATCATCGTCTTCGCCCCGATCCTGGTCGTCTGGTTCGGCTACGGGATCGGCCCCAAGCTGGCGGTGGTCGCGCTGGTCTGCTTCTTCCCGATCGCCGTCGCCACGGCCGACGGGCTCCGCGCCGTGGACCTGCAGGCGGTCAAGATGATGCGCACGCTCGATGCCTCGCGCCGCCAGCTGCTCTGGCGGCTGGAAATGCCGACCGCCCTCCCCTTCACCTTCAGTGGCGCCAAGATCGGCGTCACCTTCGCACCGATCGCCGCGGTCTTCGGCGAGTGGGTCGGCTCCGACTCTGGCCTCGGTCACCTGATCCTCCAGGACAACGCCCAGCTGAACACCGCCCGGGTCTTCGCCGCCGCCCTGGTCCTCTCCGCGATCGCGATCGGTCTCTACGGACTCGTCGCACTCGCAGAGCGCCGCGTCGTCACTTGGCGATAGAAAGCAGGGGATGAAGCGCACGAGAACCTCGGCGGTCGCCATCGCCATGCTCGTCCTCGCGCTCGGCCTCGCCGCCTGCGGCGAGAAGAGCGAGGACGTGAGCGGCGAAGCCGAGCCGCTCAGCCTCACGCTCGACTTCTACCCCAACCCCGACCACGCCGGGATCTACATGGCGCAGGAGCTCGGCTACTTCGAGGAAGCCGGGCTCGACGTCAGCATCCACACGCCGGCCGATCCGGCGGCGCCGATCAAGCTGCTCTCCGCCGGCCAGACCGACCTGGCGATCTCCTACGAGCCGGAGGTGCTGCTGGCACACGAACGGGGTCTCGAGGCGATCGCGGTCGGCGCGTTGGTCAACCGGCCGCTCACGTCGATGATCTGGCTGAAGAAATCGGGGATCGGGGGTGTCGGGGACCTGCGCGGCAAGACGATCGCGACCGCCGGCATCCCCTACCAGGACGCCTACCTGGAGACGATCCTCGCCCGCGCCAACCTGACCCCGTCCGACGTCAAGGTCGTCAACGTCGGCTTCGGCCTACTGCCGGCGATCGTCGGCGGCAAGGCGGAGGCGATGCTGGGCGGCTTCCGCAACGTCGAGGGCGTCGACCTGCGGCTGCGCGGCAAGGACCCCGTCGTCACCCCGGTGGACCGGCTCGGGGTGCCGACATACGACGAGCTAGTACTCGTCGCCCAGCGCCAGCGGCTCGAGCAGGACCCGGAGCCGATTCGGCTCTTCCTCGCGGCGCTCGCCCGCGGCACCGAGGCCGCGGCGAAGAGTCCGCAGGCCGCGACCGAGGCCCTGCTGGAGGCAAACCCCGACCTCGACCCGAAGCTGACCCGGGCCGAGGTGGCGGCGACGTTGCCGCTGCTCGACCCGCCCCGCCACGGACGTCCCTATGGCTACATCGCACCGGGGCGCTGGACCGAGTTCGCCGGCTGGATGCGCGACAACGACCAGGTGTCCGCCCCGATCCCGCCGGCGGCCGTACTGAGCAACGCCTACCTGCCGGGCACGATCCCCGAGTAGAGCGGGGCGCCTTCCCCGAGCAGGGCGGTGATCTTCTCCGCCGGCAGCGCCCGCGAGAAGAGATGCCCCTGCGCCTGGTCGCAGCCGAGCCGGACCAGCTCGGCCAGCTGCACCTCGTTCTCGACCCCCTCGGCGATCACTTCGAGGGAGAGGGCGCGGGCCATGCCAACGATCGCCTCGACGATCGCCGTGCGCTCCTGTTCGACGCCGAGGGCGTCGACGAAGGAGCGGTCGATCTTGAGCGCGTCGAAGGGGAACCGGTTGAGGTAAGCGAGGGAGGAATAGCCAGTGCCGAAGTCGTCGAGGACGAGGCCGACGCCGAGATCGCTGAGCGCTTCAAGGGTCCCGGTCGCCGTCGTCGACTCCTCGACCAGGGCGCTCTCGGTGACCTCCAGCCGCAGGTGGACGGGGTCGAGGCCGCTACCGGCAAGGATCTCGCCGATCGAGATCGCTAGGTCGCGATTGGTCACCTGCCGTGCCGAGAGGTTGACCGAGACGTCGAACGGGCGCCGATCGGGGCGCAGCTCGTGCCACTCCAGCACCTGGCGGCAGGCCACCTCCTGCACCCAGTGCCCGATCGGCTCGATCAGGCCGCTGTCCTCCGCCACCGAGACGAAATCGCCGGGGTCGAGCAGGCCGCGCTCGGGATGGCGCCAGCGGACCAGCGCCTCGAGGCCGGTGATCTCCCCGCTGCGCAGCGTTATCACCGGCTGGTAGTGGAGCTCGAGCTCGTTGCGCTCGAGTGCCTGACGCAGCTCACGCTCGACCTCCAGTCGCCGCAGCGCCCGCGCCCGCATCTCCGCGTCGAAGAGCTCGCAGCGGCCGCGGCCGCGCTCCTTCGCCCGGTACATGGCCGCGTCGGCGTCGCGAATTAGCATGTCGGCCTCGACCGGCTCGCGAGCGGAGGGCCGGGCGACGGCTATGCCGACGCTGGCGCTGACGAAGTGGTCGACGCCGCCCATCGCGTACGGCTCGGCGAAGGCAGCCGCGATCCGGTCGGCGATGGCCACCGCCTCGTCCTCGTCGGCGAGCCGGTCGACGAGGATCCCGAACTCGTCGCCGCCAAAGCGGGCGACGATGTCTCCGGGGCGCAGGTGGCCGCGCAGGCGCGGCGCCACGGCACGCAACAGCTCGTCGCCGGCATGGTGGCCCAGGCTGTCGTTGATCAGCTTGAAGTTGTCGAGGTCGAGGAAGAGGAGCCCGACCGGAGAGCCCGAGACGGTGCTGCGCTTGAGGGCGTCGCTCAGCGATTCGACGAAGCTGAGCCGGTTGGGAAGGCCGGTGAGCGAGTCGTGCAGGACACGGTGGCGCAGCGCCTGGTCGGTGGCGTGGCGCTCGATCGCGTCGGCGAGGACATTGGCCAAGGCCTGGACGAAGTGCACGTCCTGCGGCGTGAAGCGGTTGGGCTCGGTGGAGTGAACGTCGAGCACGCCGAAGGGCTGCTGCTTGCCGTCGATCGGCACCGCGAGGCTGCTGCGCACGCCGATCGCGCGCAGCGCCGGCGGCATCGAGAAGCGTCGCTCGCTGGACCAGTCGTCGACGATCACGTGCAGGCGCGAGTCGAGCGCCGCACCGGCATGGGAATCGCGCGCTGCCGAGGCGCGAGCCGCGCCGACGATGCGATCCTCGAGCCCGGCGCGCAGGCCGAGCCGGCGGCCATCGCGGCCGATCTCCCAGATGCAGGCGCTGTCGACTCCCTCGATCTCGCCCATCAACGAGACCGCCTCGCCCATCAGGATGTCCGGGTCGCCGTCCTTCAGCGCCCGCCCCCCGAGGCGCGCGACCGCGGCCTGCTGGGCGGCCGCCCGCCGGGCCTCCTGCTCGGCGAGCTTGCGCTCGGTGATGTCGTAGAGGACCCCGTGCCAGATCGGCGTGCCGTCTTCGTCGGGCTCGAGCACGGCCTCGTCGAGGATCCAGACGGTGCGGCCGTCGCGGGTGACCATGCGGTAGTCGACAGGCGGCGGGTTGCGGTTGCCCATCGTCTTGCGTGTCTCCTGGGACAGGGCTCGCTCCCGATCCTCAGGGTGCAGCAGGCTCGCCCAGAGCTCCTCGTCGGCCAGCCATTCCTCCGGGGTGTAGCCGAGGATCTCCTCGACCTGAGGGCTGACGTAGCGCCAGCGGCCGTTCTCGCCGAGCTCGGAGGCGTAGACGATCGCGGGCAGGCGCTCAACCAGCCGCCGGTAGTCATCGCCCCCCGCTGAGATCTGGTCGAGAAACTCGTTGACTCGCTTCTCCGGCCAACTGCCTCCTGGCGTCGTGCGCTCCATTGCTCGACTTATCGGCGTCCCGCCCACCCCCTTGAGCCTGGCCAGGCGACGCGCAACAGAGAGTTAAGGGGGACCTAGGAGGGCCTAGCGAAACCCGCGTGGGCGGCTGGCGAGCGCCGGACCAAGCGGGACAAGGACACAGGGAGGCCGAATAGCAGAGCTATTTGGCCGACTGAGGACGCCGTACCGCGCAGTGTCCGCCGCCGCCAGACGTGCGCGGGGGTTTTGCTAGGCCCTCCTAGGCCGCGATCGTCGACCAGGTCGCCGCGAGGCCGCGAAAGGGGGCGTAGGGAGCGTAGAACTCCTCCACCTCCTCGACCGTGGCGCGGCGACCGAGGCGGGCGAGCCGGCCCACCTGCTTCAGGTACATCAGGTCCCCCGCGGGCAGCGCATCGGGGTCGCCACGGCCGAAGAGCCCGAGGCACTGCACGGTCCACGGCCCGATCTCGCGTACGGCGAGCAGGCGCTCGTCGGCAACCGGCTCACCGGGGTCGCAGCGCCCGGCGGCGACGTCGGCGGCGACCGCGCGCAGCGCGATCGCCCGTTTCAGCGCCAGGCCCATCGACTCCAGTTCGACCGGCGCCCTGCCGGCGATCAGGTCCGGGGTCGGGACGTCGTGCAGGCCCTCGCGACGAGGCCCGAGCCTCACCCCCCAGCGGCCGACCATGCGGCGCTGGATGCGGGCGGCGCGGCCGCTCTCGATCAGCTGCTTGACCACGGCCCAGGCGAGGGCCTCCCAGGGCCACGGCCGGCGGCGCGGGCGGAGGTGGGGACGGCGGCGCAGCAGCGGCCCGAGCAGTGGGTCGCCGCGGAAGCGCCGGTAGAACTCGCCGAGGTCGTCGTCGACGCCCAGCGCGAAGCGCATCCGCTCCAGCGCCAGCTCCAACTCCGCGGGCCCCGCCTCGCGGGCCGGAACCCCGGCCGCCGGGCTGGGTGCGGCGATGGAGCCTGGGTCGAGCGGCTCGGCACGCAGGGTCACCCGGCCCTTCCCCGCTTCCCAGGCACGGGTCAGCACCGGACACCCCTCGACCTGGAGCAGCCGGGTGGCGACGCCGCGCTGCACCCGCATCACCCCGTCCTCGCCGCCGTAGGAAGGCAGGCGGTAGGGAAAGGGCGGTCGGACCTCGACCTCCGAAACCCCGCCGACGGGCCTCAAAGGAGACGTATAGGCGTATTTCAGGCCCATCGGCCCGGGGGTCACCGCCCCAGCAGGTGGACGTCCACCAGGAAGGAGCGGCTGGCGAGAACGTTGGCGGGGCGCTCGCGGCGCGAGGGGCGGCGCGAGGTCCGCTTGCGGCTCGCGACGGCGCCGACGGCGCGCACGGCCGCGACGGTGGCGGCGCCGGCGAGGACGCCACCGGCAGCGGCTATCGCCGCGGTCTTCGCCTCGCTGCGCACGGCCAGCGAGTTGGACGTCTCATGGGGAAGGACGCGAACCGGGATCGGCTCCAGCTCCATATTGCTCACCGGTTCGACCTTAGCGATGGCCGCGGCGACCGACTGAAGGCAACCCGCACCTTGCGCAGAACTAGGAGTCGCCCAGCGCCTTCTCGTAGATCCGGTACTTCTTGACGACCTTGCCCCCCATGCCTTCCATGGCGCGGTTCATCGGGCCGTTGGTCTCGAGGATCCAGCCCATCTCGCCGCCTTCGATCGTGCCCGGCTTCCGCGCAGTCTCGAGGTGCTTCAGGTAGAGGCCCGCCGCGAGCCCGGTGTGGCGGTAGTCGTGCTTGACGCCGAGGGCGAAGACCCGCAGCTGGTCGATCCTGCGTTTGGCGAGCAGGAAGCGGAGCCAGCCCAGCGGCAGCAGACGGCCGTTCAGCTTCGCCAGAGCCTGGTTTATGTCGGGCAGGGTCAGGGCGGCGCCGACGGGCTCGCCGTCCTTTTCCGCGATGTAGGCCCAGTCCTCGTCGAGCACCTGCTTGAGCAGCTTGGCGTGGAACTCGATCTCGGCATCCGTCGCCGGGACGAAGCCCCAGTTGTCCCCCCAGGCCTCGTTGTAGACCTCGCTGAAGGCCCGCATCTCGTCGGGGAGGTTCCGAATGCTGATGTTGCGGATCGCCACCCCTTCGTCGCTCAGCGCTTTCTCGGCGGCGGCGTGGATCGCCGGATCGAAGCGCTCGCCCTCCTTGAGGTCGCCGAGCCGGAGCTCCCACATCAGCAGGTCCATCGCCTTGCCGAAGCCATTTGCCTCGATCAGTCCCGGGTAGTGAGGGGGATGCCAGTTCTCGAGGATCATCGGCGGCCGCTCGTAGCCCTCGACCAGGATCCCGACCTCGTCGTTGGTGGTGAAGTCCATCGGACCGAGCATGCGCCCGCGACCCTTGCCGCGGGCCCACTCGGTCGCGGCGCCCAGCAGCGCCGCGGCGACCTCCGGGTCCTCGGCGGTCTCGAAGAAGCCGAACATCGCGTCGTTGCCGCCCTGGGACTCGTCCCAGCAGCGGTCGACCTGGGCGGTGATGCGACCGACCGCCTCGCCGTCCCGCTCGGCGAGGCAGTACTCCGCTTCGGCGTGCTCGAAGAACGGGTTCTTGCCGCGGTCGAGAAACTGCATGCGCTCGAAGATCAGCGGCGCCACCCACTGCGGGTTGTCGTGGTGCAGGCGGAAGGGGACCTTGACGAAGCGCTTCAGCTCGCGACGGGTGCGGACCGGGCGGATCGACACGTTTCCCACGGGGTCGTGAACCTACACTCTGGCCATGAGCGAAACCGCCAAGGCGCCCGTCGACGTCTTCGAGAAGGCGCGCAGCCACGACCGCCTCGAGCAGCTGGAGGCGGCCAAGCAGCACGACCTCCTCCCCTACTTCCGCCTGCTCACCTCGCAGGCCGGCCCCGTGGTCGAGATGGAGGGACGGGAGACGATCATGCTCGGCTCCAACAACTACCTGGGGCTGACCGGCGACGAGCGGGTCAAGCAGGCTGCCCGCGACGCCCTGGAGACCTACGGCACCGGGGTCACCGGCTCGCGCCTGCTGAACGGGACGACCCCGCTGCACGTCGACCTCGAGCGCGAGCTGGCCGAGTGGATGGGGAGCGAGGACGCGATCGTCTTCTCGACCGGCTACCAGGCGAACCTGGGGACGATCGGGACGCTGCTCGAGCCCGGCGACACCGTGATCGTCGACTCCGGCGACCACGCCTCGATCCTCGACGGCTGCCGGCTCTCGGGCGCCAAGCTGCGCCCCTTCCGCCACAACCGCATGGACAAGCTGGAGAAGATGCTGCAGCGCGCGGCCGAGGACGGTGGCGGCGTGCTCGTCGTCGTCGACGGCGTCTTCTCGATGGAGGGCGACGTCTGCGACCTACCGCGGATCGTCGAGCTCTGCAAGGGCCACGGCGCGCGGCTGATGGTCGACGAGGCGCACGGGGCCGGGGTGCTCGGCGCCCGCGGGGCGGGGGCCTGCGAGCTCTTCGGGCTCGAGGACGAGGTCGACCTGCGCATGGGCACCTTCTCCAAGAGCCTCGCCTCCTGCGGCGGCTTCGTCGCCGGCCCGGCCGACGTGGTCGAGTACCTGCGGATCTCCTCGCGCTCCTTCGTCTTCAGCGCCTCCGCGGTGCCGGCGGCGGTCGGCGCGGCGCTCGAGGCCCTGCGCGTGATCCGTGCCGACGGTCCGCAGCTTTTCGAGGCGCTGCTCGCCAACGCCTCCTACCTGCGCGAGGGGCTGCGCGACCTGGGCCTGAAGGTGATCGAGCCGGGCACGCTGCCCAACGGCACCGTCGCGACCACGCCGGTGGTCCCGGTCGTCGTCGGCGACGACTGGCAGGCGGTGCTGCTCTGGAAGGCGCTCTTCGACGCGGGCGTCTACACCAACGTCGCGATCCACCCGGCCGTGCCACCCGGTGGCGCGCTCCTCCGCACCAGCCTGATGGCGACCCACGAGCGCGCGCATCTCGACGAGGCGCTGGCGACGATCGCCCGGGTCGCCGGGGACTTCCCCGAACTACCCCGCTCGGGGTAGTTTCATCCGCTCCCGGATCTCCCCCGGGTCAGCCTCGCTACGAAAAAGGTGCTCTTAGCGACCGGGCCGGGAAGCACCGCGCGACTACGGGTTGACCACCGACCACCCACGACATAGCTTGCCCCTCGCGCCGCTTGCATCCCGGGGCAGGGAAGCAAGTTGGTGGAGAACTCGACTCGACCACACCGAGGTTGGACCCTCCGGTCCGGCGCAACGAGTTACCAGTCAAACCCCCGAATGTGAGGAGTCCCAGTGGACGCTGCTTCGATCGCCCCTGCTCAAACGACCGCTTCCGCCATCCAGGCCCCGCAGCACATGCAGGCGCTCGCCCGCGCCAACCGAGTGCGACTTGCCAGGGCGGAGCTGAAGCGCTCGATCGCACGAGGCGACGTCGAGGCCGCGGAGGTGATCCGCGAGTGCCCGTGGGAGACCGAGAGCATGACCCTTGCCGAGCTGCTGACCAGCCAGCGCCGCTGGGGCCGCACCCGCGCCCGCAAGTTCCTGCTCGGCCTCGCGCTCAGCGAGAACAAGCGCCTGGGGACCCTAACCTCCCGCCAGAAGGCCCTGTTGTCCTCCGAACTCGCCTCCCGCGAATCCGTTTTCGCCTGACCATCAGCCGCCGAGGCGGCCGACCTTGAACGAGAGACCGCCTGAGGCGCGCTGAAAGACGTGCCTCAGGGCGAAGAAGACGACGAGGAACGCCGCCGCGCCTATCCCGAGGCAGATCGCAAGGATCAGCCCCGCGAGGTAGAAGAGGCCGCCGACGACGAAGACGAAGACGGTGCCGGCGAGGAGGGTCGTGTGGGAGCGGTAGCCGGCGAAGTGCTCGCGCGCCGCTACCTCGAGGCCGCCGAGGCCGGCGAGGGCGACGCCGAGGCCCAGCGCGGTCGGGCTGCCGCCGACGACGCCGATGACGAGCGAGACGATGCCGGCAAGCACGGCCAGCTCGGCCAGGGGGAAGTTCCCCCACGGCGCCGGGGGCCTCTCCTCCGCGGCCGGCCTTCGGCTCTTTCCGCTCTGACCCTTACCGCTCAACGGCCGTAAGCCGCCCGGGTAACGGGCATCCGGAGGAGACCTTGACCCTCCACCAGCCCATCAGCATCCCCAGCGGGCCGAGGCGGGGACGGGAGTGCCAATGGCCACAGCCACGCTCGCCGATGTCGTCCCGCGAGACACGCACCCACTTGTAGCTGGCCGGCGAGGCCAGCATCCGCCGCAGCAGCTCGCGGTTGCGGGTCTCGAGCTCGGCGCGCTCTCGCAGCGCGAGTCGCGCCTCGCCGATCCGCACGGCAAGTGCATCGCGTACCCGCTCCAGCTGCTCGAGGCCGGCCACCCGCGGAGGGCCCGAAGGAGCCTCGACCCGTGTGTCGACGGAAAAGAGGGGGAACGCCTCGGCCGAGAGCCGGGACAGCTCCTGCTCGAGGCGGCCGATCTGGCGGCGCAGCTCAGCGCGGGCGAGGCGCTCGTCGCCTCCCGTCCTCAGCGTGTCTCGTTCGAGTAGAACCGGCATCAGGACCCGGATCGAGTGTAGATCACCGACCTGCCTCTTTCCTTATCCCTGTATTACGGAGGAGGCGATCCAGAGAGCCTCGTCGACCGCGATCTGGGGCACGCCCTTGACCTGCACCGCGACGATCGTGATCCGTCGCGTGTCGCGGCCGACGCCACACTCGGCGGTCTCGCCGAAGAGCAGCTCGACGGGCCCTCGCTCGTCGGCGACGGTCAGCGTCCCCTGGTCGAGCTGCGCCGGCTTTCCGGGCAGCGCCTCCCCGGGCGCTGAAGCGCGGATGCAGAGTCGCCCCCGCAGCCGATCGGAATCGAAGGCGCGGACGGCGACGCCGGTCTCGGCGATCGCGATCGTCAGCGCGTCCTCGGGCATGCCGTGGGAGACGAAGGCCCCGTCGTGGAGCCGGTCCAGCGCCAGTTGCTCGACCGGAGTACGGGTGCGATCGGGGTCGAGCCCGATCTGGCGGAAGAAGACCCGGTAGGCCCAGGGGATCGGCTGTTCGCGCATGTGGATCGCGTGACTGCCGTAGAAGCGGTCGGAGAGGGCGCGCAGCCGGAGGCGAACGGGCTCCGCGCTGCGCCCGGGACGGGTCTCGACCTCGAGCCAGGAGATCCCCAGGCCAGGGAACTCGTCGGCGATGTGCGGCGCAACCCGGCCCTGCTCCACGATCAGCCCGCTTCCGCCGTGCGGGTCGCCCGCAGCAATGCCTCGATGCGGGTGTCGAGCTGGGCCTCCGTCAGCTCACCGACGCTCGCGTCCTGGAGGATCCCGCCCGGGTAGGCGAAGGCAAAGGTGGGACAGATCCCCACTCGGTAGAGGGCGGCGACGGCCCCATCGCGGTCGTAGCCGACCGGCATCCGCCAACCCCGCTGGCGAATCGTCTCGCGGACGCCGTCGTGGTCGTCGCGCACGTTCAGCGAGAGGAAGCCCACACGGCCACGGTAGCGCGCATATGCCTGGTCGACCACGTCCTGCTGGGCGACGCAGGTCCCGCCGCCTCGGGAGAACCAGAACGAGAGCACCAGCGGCCGGCCGAAGAGGTCGCAGACGCGGATCGCGCCCGGCGTGCGGATGCGGCAGGCCGGAGCCCGGCGAGCGCTCTCGGGACAGGGCGCCTGCGAGGTCTCGCAATCGTCCTGGGCGACGTTGGCGTCGCCTTCCAGGGGGCCCGCGGCGCGCGGCACGGCGAACTCCGGCAGGGCCCAGCGGGGAGAGAGCTCGTCGAGGCCGAGCGTGCCTTCGTCTTCGTGCCCAAGGGTGTTCATCAGTGCGATCGCGATAACCGCCGCAAACAGCAGCCCGACCGCGAGCGAGTAGCGGTCCCTCACCGCTCCCCGGACCCCCTCAGTCCATCGAGAGCGGACCGGTCACGTCCGCGTTCAGGAACTGGTGCACGAAGCGGTTTTCGGAGTCGAACAGTTCCTCCTTGGGCCCCGACTCGACGATCTTGCCGTTCCAGAGCACGGCGATGAAGTCGGAGATCCGCCGCGCGGTGTTGAGGTCGTGGCTGATCACCAGGTAGCAGCCGCCGTTCTCCTCGTGCACCTCGCGAACCAGCTCGCAGAGCAGCGCCGTGCGCACCGGGTCGAGGCCCGAGTCGGGCTCGTCGAACATCACGATCGCCGGTTCCAGCACCAGGGCGCGGGCGAAGCCGGCGCGCTTGCGCATGCCGCCGGAGAGCTCGTTCGGCATCTTGTAGACCGCCTCGCTGAGCCCCACCTCCTTGAGCCGGCGATTGCAGATCTCGCCGATCTCCTCCTCGCTCTTGTCGGTGTGCTGGCGCAGCGGGAAGGCGGTGTTGTCGTAGATGTTCATCGAGCCGAAGAGGGCGCCGTCCTGGAAGAGCAGGCCGAACTTCTTGCGCACCTCGAAGAGCTCATCGTCGGTCATGTTCGGGATCGACTCCCCGTGCACGAGGACGTCACCGGAGTCGGGATAGAGCAGGCCGACGATGTGCTTGATCAGGACGCTCTTGCCGGTGCCCGACGGGCCCAGCACCATCGAGACCTGGTCCTCGGGCAGGCCGAGGTTGAGGCCGTTGAGGATGCGGGCGCGGCCGAACTGCTTGACCAAGTCGATGATCTCGATCGCGTCGGTGCCTCCGTGATCGCGCTTGCGGCCGGTGTGGAAGCGGTAGGGATCGGCCTCCGCCGGGTCGACGCCGGGGATGACGAAGTCGCGCCCCATCGTCATCCCGTCGTCGCTGACGTAGGGGCCGCTGTGCTCCGGCGCGGGCGCCACCGGCTCGGCGACCTCCGCGGTCGTCTCGGCTTCGGTCTCGAAATCGCCGTCGTCGGCTCGAGTTGGATCGTCCATGGACATAAGTAGCTCAGCCTCCTATCGGCGCTCGCGGGTTGGCTCCCCAGAAGACCAGGGTGCCCAGCATCCCGATGATGTGAACCAAGACGATGTTGAGGACCATCGACTTCGCGGTGGCGGTGCCGACCCCGACCGGGCCGCCCGACGCCGTGTAGCCGTAGTAGCAGCCGACCATGACGATGGCGGTCGCCATGAACATGCCCTTGATCAGGCTGAACATCAGGTCCGGCGGGTTCTGGAACATCCAGAAGATCAGCAGGTAGCCACCCGAGGAGACGTCGCCGATCTGCTGGACGACGGCGAGGTAGCTGGCCAAGTACATGATCCCGATCCCGACCAGGTACATGAAGGGAAAGGCGATCCAGGCGGCGAGCAGGCGGGTGGCGCAGAGGAAGGTGACGGGGGGAACGCCCATCACCTCGAGCGCGTCGATCTCGTCGGAGATCCGCATCGCGCCGAGCTCCGCGACAATCCCGGTCCCGACCTTGGCCGCCAGCATGTAGCCGAAGGCGTAGGGCATGATCTCGCGCAGGTCGCACCAGGCCGAGAAGACGCCGGCGTAGGCGGGGGCGCCCTGGGCGCGCAGCAGGTAGGCGCCCTCGATCCCGCACTGCAGGCCGAGGATGAAGACGAGGCCCCAGATGATCATCGCCGAGCCGAGGATCAGGATCCCAGCCTGGCGCAGGCTCTCGCCGAAGAAGCGCAGGACGCGGCCGCTGTAGACGAGGCCAGCTATGCGCGAGCCGAAGCGGGCGATCTCCCCGAAGGAGTCGAGCCAGCCGCGCGGGACCTCCAGCCAAGCGTTCATCGGATCGTCTGCAGCTCCGGGTTGGTGGCGAGCAGGGTCTGGGTGAAGGCGTAGTTGAAGGCGAAGACGCCCATGAAGGAGATCACGACCGCCTGGTTGACAGCGCGGCCGACGCCCGCCGCGCCGCCGGACGCGGTCATCCCCTTGTAGGAGCAGACGACGGCGATGATCGCGCCGAACAGCGTGCACTTGATCACCGAGCCCCAGAGGTCGGTGACCGAGGCGTTGGAGAAGAGGGTGGCGAGGAAACCGCCGAGCGGCTGCTTGTAGAGGAGCTCGGTGATGATGCCGCCGCTGATCCCGAAGACCAGGGCGT
Organism: Solirubrobacterales bacterium; assembly: GCA_025450585.1. Classification (GTDB taxonomy): domain Bacteria; phylum Actinomycetota; class Thermoleophilia; order Solirubrobacterales; family 70-9; genus VRUE01. The sequence continues at coordinate 13,561 of JANWHD010000031.1, read as the reverse complement.
AGATGTCGAGCAGGCCGGTGATCAGCATCAGGGCGAGGAAGCGGGGCACGACCAGGTTCTTGATCGGGTCGACGCCGAGCACCTGCAGGGCGTCGAGCTCCTCGCGGATCTTGCGGGCGCCGAGGTCGGCGGTGATCGCGGTGCCGGCGACGCCGGCGACGACGACGGCCGTGACGAAGGGGGCGAACTCCCGGATCGAGGCGAGGACGAAGAAGCCGCCAAGCCGGTCGAGCGCGCCGAAGAGAGAGAGGAAGTTGGCCGCCTGCAGGCCCGGTGCGCCGAAGCCGAAGGCCACGGTGGAGACCAGCAGCGGGAACCAGCAGAGCTGGAGGGCGAAGAGGAACTGGCCGATGAACTCCTCGCCGTAGGGGTAGGGGGGTTTGACCGCGGAGACGAGCGTGCGGGCAGTGAGGATCATCATGTCCCCGACCTGTTCGAACAGCGACTTGGCGGGCAGGAATGCCCTGTTTACAGCGGATCCGACCATCATTCTCCTCCTGCGAACGAGTCTATGGGATGTGCCGGTGGGCACTGTTGAGTTCGGGCTAAAGGGACACGGATGCGAGCCGGGAGCGGCCAACTCCCGTGCTATGTTCCGGCCGCTGTGGGGGGGCATCTCATACAGGCATCGCATTCCCGCTTGCGGGCAGCGATCGTGGCCTGCGCCGTTGCCGCGCTTGCGATCTCGGCCGGCGCCTGCGGAGACGACGAATCCTCCGACGCGAACGAGCCCGCCGGGAAGTACACGGTCGAGGTGGTCTCCGCCGATTTCCCGGCGCGCCAGGTCCTCGGCCAGACCTCGCTGCTACGGCTCGGCATCCGCAACACCGGGCGCAAGGCGGTCCCGGCCCTGGCCGTGTCGATCTCGATCGCGGGCCGGGAGGGCCAGGCGTCCACCCTGCCCTTCGGGATCCGCGACCCCCAGCCCGAACTCGCCCAGCCGGATCGTCCCGTCTGGGTGCTCGCCCTCAGGTACCCGAAATTCGCCGGGTCCTCCGAACCGGGCGGGGCGGGCACCTCCAACCCGAAGACATTCGCCTTCGGCGAGCTGAAGCCGGGCGCGACCGCCAACGTGGTCTGGAAGCTGAGCGCGGTCAGAACCGGCCGCTACGTGCTCCGCTTCGTCGTCGACGCCGGCCTCGGCGGCCAGGCCAAGGCGGTCACCGAGGGCGGCAGCGAACCCGGCGGGTCGATCGGGGCGCGGATCGTCTCGGCGACCCCGGACAAGGTCGTCACCGACTCCGGCGAGGTCGTCGAGAAGTGAGGCTGGCCGCCCTCGCCGCGGCCGCCCTCGCCCTGCTCGCCCTGCCGGCGTGCGGATCGGCACAGCAACCCCAGCAGCCCGACGCCGAACGGCGGTCCGGCGGCGGGGTCGCCCTGAAGCAGGTCGGCAGCTTTGACAGCCCTACCTTCGTCGCGGCGGCGCCCGGCTTCCCGAGGCTGCTCTTCGTCACCGAGCAGGAGGGCCGGGTCGAGGTCATGCGCGAGGGCCGGCACCAGGCCCACCCGTTCCTCGACATCAGGGGGCTGGTCGGCTATGACGGCGGCGAGCGCGGGCTGCTCTCGGTCGCCTTTCCACCCGACTACCGGCAGAGCCGGCGCTTCTACGTCTATTACACGGACAACGACGGCAACATCCGCGTCGACGAGTTCCGCCGCCGCGGCGCGACACGCGCCGCTCGCGGTTCCCGTCGCACGGTGATCGTGGTTCCGCACCCGGTCAACGCGAACCACAACGGTGGCCAGCTCCAGTTCCTGGGCGAGCTGCTCTACCTCGGCACGGGGGACGGCGGCTCCGGCGGCGACCCGCCCAACAACGCGCAGAACACCGACAGCCTGCTGGGCAAGCTGCTGCGCATCGACCCGCGACCCTCCAGCGGGCGGCCCTACTCGGTCCCGTCCAGCAACCCCTTCGCGGGCAGGGCGGGCCGCGACGAGATCTACAGCTACGGGCTGCGCAACCCCTACCGCTTTTCCTTCGACACGACGACGACGCTCGGGCGGCCGCGGATCGCGATCGCCGACGTCGGCCAGAGCCGCTTCGAGGAGCTCGACTACACGACCGTGGGAGCCGCCGGCGGCGCCAATTTCGGCTGGGACGCCTTCGAGGGCTTCGCCCCCTACACCGAAGCGGACGGGAACACCCCCGACCCGGGTGGCACGGTGAAACCGATAATGGGCTACGACCACGGCCGCGACGGCGGCAGCTGCACGATCATCGGCGGCTACGTCTCCCACGACCGCCGCCTGCCCTCGTTGCGCGGTCGCTACGTCTACGCCGACCTCTGCTCGGGCAAGCTGCGCAGCCTCGTCCCCCACCCGCGGCGAGCCAGCCACGACCGCCGCCTCGGCCTCGCCGTGGACACCCCCTCCACGTTCGGCGAAGACGGTCGCGGGCGCCTCTACGTGGCCTCTATAGAAGGGCCGGTCTACAGGCTCGTTCCACGCTGAGCACCCTCCTCAATCCCCATGCTATGCTGCGGCCGAATGCGGGGGAATTTCTTGATCATACGAGGTGTCTTCGTCATTGCGGCGACCGCCTTTGCGCTCCTGCTCGCGGCGGGTTGCGGCGACAGCGACGACGACTCGGCGACCGGCTCATCCGGCGGCAGCACCGAGGAGATAACCGTCGATACCGGATCGCTCTCGAAAGCGGCGTTCATCAAAAAGGTGGAACCGATCTGCAGACGGGCCACGGAAAAGTTCCAAACGCAGCTGGGGAAAGTCTTCGAAGAATCCGGCGACAACCCGCGTAAACCCACGGAAACTCCCCTCGAATTCGAATTCTACGAAGACGATTTCGCGAAGATCTACCAAACGCAGATCGACGAAATCAGCGCGCTCGGCGCACCGAGCGGGGACGAGCAGGAGATCGCCGCCTACCTCGAAGCCGTGCAGAAGGGGATCGACGAAGCGGTCGAAGACCCCGAAGCCTTCAACACAGCCTTCCTCGAAGCCCAGGGAAACTTCAAGGAAACACCCCCGCTGACCGCGGCGTACGGCTTGCGCGGCTGCTCGTAACCTCGCAGAGAGTAATCTTGGCCAACCAGCCAAGGTCCGAGGAAGGGAGTTCCCAGTGGAGAGCGGCACTGCTGAGAAGAGCGGCGAGGCGACAGGGGCATCTAACGGAGCGGCCCGGGCCGCGGAGCCGGATGCTGCGATCGAGGTCCACAACCCGGCGACCGGCGGCCTGATCGCCACCGTCCCGGTCGACTCGCCCGAGAAGGTCGCCGAGACGGTCGCGCGGGTGCGCGCCAACCAGGCCGAGTGGGAGGCGATCGGGATCGAGGGCCGCTACCGCTGGCTCTCCAAGCTGCGCGACTGGCTGCTCGACAACACCGACCGCGTCATCGACACGATGCAGGCCGAGACCGGCAAGGTCCGCGCCGACGCCTCGGGCGAGCCGGTCTACCTCGCCGACCTGATCAACTTCTACGGTTCCAAGGCAGCCCAGTTCATCGGTGAGGAGGCCGTCCGGCCGCACACGCCGCTGCTGGCGGCGAAGAAGCTGCGCGTGCAGTACCGGCCCCACCCCGTGGTCGGCATCATCAGCCCCTGGAACTTCCCCCTGATCCTCGCCCTCGGCGACGCGATCCCGGCGATGCAGGCCGGCGCCGCGGTCGTGGTCAAGCCCTCCGAGTTCACCCCCCTCGGCCTGGCCGAGGTCGTGAAGGCCTGGAAGGAGGAGATCGGCGGGCCCGACGTCTTCGACTGCGTGCAGGGAATCGGCGAGACCGGCGGGGCACTGGTCGACGAGGTCGACTTCGTCCAGTTCACCGGCTCGGACCGCACTGGGCGCAAGGTGATGGCGCGGGCGGCCGAGACGCTGACCCCGGTCAGCCTCGAGCTCGGCGGCAAGGACCCGATGATCGTCCTCGCCGACGCCGACCTCGACCGGGCGGCGAACGCCGCGGCGTGGGGCGGGATGATGAACTCGGGCCAGATCTGCATGTCGGTGGAGCGGATCTACGTCGAGGAGCCCGCCTACGACAGCTTCGTCGCCAAGCTGACCGCAGCGGTCGCCGAGCTGCGCCAGGGTGCCGACGGCAAGGGCTTCGGCAAGGAGGTCGGCGCGATGACCTCCCCCAACCAGACCGCAATCGTCGAGGACCACGTCAGCGACGCGCTGGCCAGCGGGGGGAAGGCGCTGACCGGGGGCAAGCGCGTACCGGGGCCCGGCGACTACTTCGAGCCAACCGTGCTGGTCGACGTCGACCACTCGATGAAGGTGATGCGCGACGAGACCTTCGGCCCGGTCGTGGGCGTGATGAAGGTGCGCGACGCCGAGGAGGCGCTGCAGCTGGCGAACGACAGCCGTTACGGCCTCTCCGGCTCGGTCTTCGGCGAGAAGGAGCGGGCCGAGCGGGTCGCGCGGCGGGTCGAGTGCGGCGCGGTCAACGTCAACGACGTGCTGGTCAACTACGCGGCAATGGACGTGCCGATGGGCGGCTGGAAGCAGTCGGGGATCGGCTACCGCCACGGCGAGCCGGGGATCAAGAAGTACTGCCGCACCGAGTCGGTCGTGATCACCCGCTTCGGCGGCAAGCGGGAGGCGACCTGGTTCCCGTACACCAAGACCCGTCGCGGCATGATCGACCGCATCGCCCAGGCGTTCAACGCCCGCGACCTGAAGCGCCGCCTGGGCTTGCGCGGCTGAGACCGAGGCTGCAGGGGAATTCGGCCTCCCCGGTAGCCTCTTTGAACCATGGCCGAGCGTGACTTCATAGCCGCTACGCGTGAGCGCGTCGTCGTCTTCGACGGCGGCATGGGCGCGACCCTGGAGCAGTTCGAGCTGACCCGGGAGGACTACGGCGGCCTCGAGGGCAAGTGCCACGAGGCGCTGGTGCTGAACCGTCCCGACGTGATCGAGGGCGTGCACGCATCAATGCTGGACGCCGGCGCCGAGGTGGTCGAGACCGACACCTTCCAGGGTTCGCGGCTGAAGCTCGAAGAGTGGGGCCTGGGCGAGCACACGCCGGAGATCAACGTCAGAGCAGCCGAGATCGCCCGCAAGGCGGCGGGGCCCGACCGCTTCGTCGCCGGCTCGATCGGGCCGACCGGGTTCCTCCCCGCCTCCACGGATCCGACGCTGGGCGACATCTCGTTTGCCCGCCTGGTCGAGGTATTCGCCGAGCAGGCGCGCGGCCTGGTCGAAGGCGGAGCCGACCTGATCATCGTCGAGACCGCGCAGGACATCCTCGAGGTGAAGGCGGCGATCTTCGGCGCCCGCGAGGCGTTCGCCGCCACCGGCCGCAGGCTGCCGATCCAGACCAGCGTCTCGCTCCTGCCACAGGGCGGCAAGATGCTGCTCGGCACCGACATCCAGGCGGTGCTGACGACGCTTGCGGCACTCGACGTCGACGTCATCGGGCTCAACTGCTCAACCGGGCCGGAGGACATGCGCGACGCGATCCGCTACCTCGGTGAGTACAGCCCGCTGCCGGTGCACTGCATCCCCAATGCCGGCCTGCCGCTGCAGGGACCGGACGGCGAGACGATCTTCCCCGAAGAGCCCGAGCCGCTCGCCGCCACCCTGGGCGAGTTCGTCGAGCGCTACGGCGTCGGCATCGTCGGCGGCTGCTGCGGCACGACGCCGGCACACGTCGCGGCGATCCGCGAGCGGGTCGATGGGCGCGTGCCCGGCGAGCGCCCGGCCCCGGGGGCCCCCCAGCTCTCCTCGATGATGACCTCCACCCCTCTGGTCCAGGAACCGCGGCCGACCCTGGTCGGCGAGCGGGTCAACTCGCAGGGCTCACGCAAGGCGAAGGAGCTTCTGCTCGCCGACGACTACGACGGCCTGGTGCAGGTCGCCGAGGACCAGGTCGAGGGCGGCGCCCACGTGCTCGACGTCTGCGTGGCGCTGACCGAGCGCTCCGACGAGGACGAGCAGATGGCGGCGGTGGCGAAGCGGATCTCACTGACCCAGCCGGCGCCGATCCAGGTCGACTCCACCGAGCCGGAGGTGATCCGAGGGGCGCTGGAACAGATCCCGGGGCGGGCGATCGTCAACTCGATCAACCTCGAGGCCGGCCGCGAGAAGGCCGATGTCGTCGTGCCGATCGCCAAGGCTCACGGCGCCGCTCTGATCGCGCTGACGATCGACGAGGTCGGGATGGCGAAGACGGCCGAGCGCAAGGTCGAGGTCGCCGAGCGTATCCGCGACCTCGCCTGCGAGGACCACGGCCTCGATCCCGAGGCGCTGATCTTCGACGCGCTCACCTTCACGCTTACGACGGGTGATGAGGAGTGGAGGCCCTCTGCGGTCGAGACGATCGAGGGCATCCGCCGGATCAAGGCCGAGCTGCCGGGCGTCAAGACTTCGCTTGGGGTCTCCAACGTCTCCTTCGGCGTCTCACCGCCGGCGCGCGCCGTGCTCAACTCGGTCTTTCTGCACCACTGCGTCGAGGCCGGGCTCGACCTGGCGATGGTCAACCCTAACCACATCACCCCCTACTCGGAGATCTCCACCGAGGAGCGCGAGCTGACCGACGACCTCGTCTTCAACCGCCGCGAGGATGCGCTGGAGCGGTTCATCGCCCACTTCGAGTCCAAGGGCGAGGAGGCCGCCGAGGAGGCGGGCGACCCGACCGAGGGGATGGAGCCCGAGGAGGCCCTGCACTGGCATATCCTGCGCCGCAAGAAGGACGGGGTCGAGGCCTGGATCGACCGCTCGGTCGAGAAGATCGGCGCCGTGCCGACGCTGAACGAGGTCCTGCTGCCGGCGATGAAGGAGGTCGGCGACAAGTTCGGCGCCGGCGAACTGATCCTGCCCTTCGTCCTGCAGTCGGCCGAAGCGATGAAGCGCGCCGTGGCGCGGCTCGAGAACTACCTCGACCGGATCGACGGTCACACCAAGGGCAAGGTGGTGATTGCCACCGTCTTCGGCGACGTGCACGACATCGGCAAGTCGCTGGTAAATACGATTTTGACCAATAACGGTTATACGGTGATCGACCTCGGCAAGCAGGTCCCGGTCGACGCGATAATCGAGGCCGCGGTCGAGAACGAGGCCGACGCGATCGGCCTCTCTGCCCTGCTCGTCTCGACCTCGAAGCAGATGCCGATCTGCGTGCAGGAGCTGCATCAGCGCGGGCTCGCCTTCCCGGTGCTGATCGGAGGCGCGGCGATCAACCGCGACTTCGGCCGCCGCACGCTCTACCCGCAGGGCAAGGAATCCGACGAGGTCTACGGACCGGGCGTCTTCTACTGCAAGGACGCTTTCCAGGGACTGGACACGATGGACGCGCTGGTCGACCAGGAGGCGCGCGAGGCGCTGGTCACGCGGATCCGCACCGAGGCACAGGAGCTGCGCGAGAAGCCGGCGAAGGCCGACGACGGACCGCCGACCACCGACACGAGCGTCCGCTCAGCGGCCCGCACCGATGTGCCGGTCCCCGAGCCGCCCTTCTGGGGCGTGCGCGAGGTCGAGATCGACCTCGACGAGGTCTTTCCCCACCTCGACCGCCACGTGCTCTTCAAGCTGCACTGGGGCGGGCGCGGGGTGAAGGGCGAAGCCTGGCGGCAGCTGGTCGAGGGAGCCGACGGCGAGGAGGGCTTCGCGCCCCGCCTCGAGCGCATGTGGGGCGAGCAGGGCTACCTTCACCCACGGGCCAGGCTCGGGTACTTCCCGGCGGCGGCCGACGGCAACGAGCTGGTCGTCTTCGATCCAGAGGACGCCGATCGGGAGCTCGAGCGGCTCGCCTTCCCGCGCCAGCCCAAGCACGACCGGATCTGCCTGGCGGACTTCTTCCGCCCGTTGGAGTCCGGCGAACGCGACGTCGTCGCCCTGCAGGGCGTAACCGTCGGGCCCGAGGTGACCGAGCTGATCGAGCGCCTCGAGCGGGAAGGCGAGTTCGCAGAGCAGCTCTTCGTCCACGGCCTCGGCGTGCAGGCGGCGGAGGGACTGGCCGAGTGGCTGCACTCCGAGGTCCGCCGCGACCTCGCCATACCGCTCGACCAGGGCCGCCGCTACTCCTGGGGCTACCCCGCCTGCCCCGACCAGTCCGAGCACGAGAAGGTCTGGCGCCTGCTCGACCTCGAGCAGATCGGGATGACCCTCTCCGGCGGCTACGCCGTGATGCCCGAGCAGTCGACGGTCGCGATCGTCGCCCACCACCCCCAGGCTGTCTACTTCGGCATGAAGTCGGGCTTCGTCCCGGAGGATGTGGCACCCGACGAGCTGATCGCCGGCACCGAGCGCGGCGGAGTGGGTGGGGCCGGTGGCCCCACCCACTCCCACCGCCCGGCCCCCCGCTGACGAAAATAGGGGGCCGACCTTGGCTCATTTGCAAGCACGCTCGGTTAGGGCTTCAAAACCGAACGCTGTCCAAAACACCCATAGACCGAGCGAGAGTCCCCAGCTACGCTGGTTTCCACTGCCTGGCAAAGGGCATGTATGAAATAACAGTTCGTCGACTGCCAATCAAGGCGATTTCTCCAACACACTCACCCCCAGAAGCTTGATACATCACAATTGCCTGCAAACCACGGCATATCGAAAACGCGCACGCGCCTAAGAGCGCAACGCTCAAGGCATGTCACCCGGTTATGGCATCGAGAGTGGTGGAACTGCACCCCGGCAAAACCTGGGGGTGCAGTTCCACCCTTTGACCTACCCGAGGACGTACGCGTCCCCTAACGTTTCCATTACCGAGTGGAGGAATCCTTCGTCGGGGCAGAAGAATTTTCCGCCTAATTCGGTGGTGGCGGTTTCTTCCATAGTCCACTGCCCGCCCCCGGCCGCGAGTTCCATACCTGCAGCGTCATATATGCAGTCAATGCCGAGACTGGAGCACTGCAGACGTAAACGACCACTTGTTAACGTCACGATGCCTAGATCTAAGCTTATCTTTAATAGATTGGCTAATGGGTTTTCTTGTGTACTTAACGTACAGTTGTTGTGCGCAGAGCCGGTGCCACAACCACTAGCTGTTTTGGTTGTGATGTGAATCGACTGTGGATTACCTAACCCTAAGGCGGTGGCTTCAAATAACTCTGATAAACATAAGACAGGTATCGGGGCTAAGATTTCTAAGACTGTGCCCGCTGCGAGGACCGCGTGAACCGTGCTCACTCCATTACCCCCACAGGTTAAGCCTGTATGGGTGGTGCAGATCTGGGTGCTGGTGGCCGACGCCGAGGTGGCGCCAACAAACGCCATCACGGCAACGCCCCCTATGGCCGCGAGGCCGAACATCTTGATGAATCTCATGGTGGCTCTCCTTCCGGCGAGCATTGCCGGGATCGTTTGCTCGATACCTGTCCAAACGGCAGGCTTTCGCAGGTGATCCTGAGCCTCCGGTGGCGCGATGTCGAGTTTTGCCGCGTCGTGCCTGCTGCGCGCCCCACCAAGAGTCCGATCTTGCCTGCACTTGGCGGGGTGTCCCGCCAGCGCACGCACCGATCCGCGTGCGCATGGGTCGGCGCTGGCCTTTCACGAGGCAAATGCGCAGGCACCCCGGAATCCCGGGGTGCCTGCGCTACATTCTCAAAGGGAGGCCTTAGAAGAGACCCTCTCTAGCTGTTGATGACTTACTGAAGGATGTAGAGTTTTTCGAACCCGTCTGTTGTTAACCCTTCCAGTAACCCGTCTAGGAGTCCTTCATCGGGGCAGAAGAATTTTCCGCCTAATTCGCTGATCACGACTTCATTTGCGGTGACGTGATTGGCTCCGGCGTCGAATTCCATGCCCGCGAGGTCGTATACGCAGTCGGTGCCGATACTGGGGCACTGGAGCCGCGTGCGACCGGATAATAAAATCAGTTTTGCTTGGTCTAACCCCGTCTTTAACAGGTCCGCTAAGGGCAGTTCCTGAACGGTCACCGTGCAGTTGTTGTGCACGGAACCGGTACCGCAGCCTTCGAATATCAGGGTTAACACGTGAACGGGCAGTAATTTGCTTAATCCTAACGCAGTGGCTTCAACTAAGACCCCTAAGCATAAGATGTCAACCAATGCTAACAGTTGTAATACCGTGCCTGTTTTGAGAACGGAGTGAATTTTACTCCCTTGATCTCCTTCTGCGCATGATAACGCTGTATGTTTTTTACAGAGCGTTGTGTTGAGTTCGGCCGACGCCGACGTCGCGCCGACGAATGCCATTGTCGCCACCGCCGCGAGCGCGGCAAGGCCGAACATCTTCATGAGTCTCATGGTGGATCTCCTTCCGGGCGAACATTCGCCGGGACCGTTGCTTCGACGCCCGCCGAGTGGCGGGCTTCACAGGCGATCCTGAGCCTCCGGTGGCGCGATGTCGAGTTTTGCCGCGTCGTGCCTGCTGCGCGCCCACCAAGGGTCCGATCTTGCCCGCACTTGGCAGAGTGCCCCACCCGCGCACGCACCGATCCGCGTGCGCATCGATCGGTGCTGGCCTCTTTACTTCCCAAGGCATAGGCGCAGGTACCCGGGATTCCGGGTACCTGCGCTACATCCTCAAAGAGAGACTTTAAAGAGATCCTCTCTGCTTACTGAAGACTTACGAAAGGATGTAGAGTTCTCTAACTCTTGATGTAGAGTTTTTCTAACCCTTCCAGTAACGCATCCAGAAGCCCTTCATCGGGGCAGAAGAATTTTCCACCTAATTCGTTGGTGGAGGCTTCATTTGCCGTCATGTGATTGGCTCCAACGTCGAATTCAACGCCTTCGTTGTCATATACGCAGTCGATGCCGAGATTGGGGCACTGGAGACGCGAGCGACCGGATAATAAAATTAGTTTGCCTTGGTCAGGCCCTGTCTTTAACAGATCCGCTAAAGGCAGTTCCTGGGTGGTCATCGTGCAGTTGCTGTGCGTGGAGCCGGTACCGCAACCCGTTAATTCTACTTTTAATATGTGAATAGGCAGTAATTTGCTTAATCCTAAGGCAGTGGCTTCAACTAATAACCCTAAGCATAAGATATTGACCAACGCTAAGAGTTCGCTTACCGTGCCTGTTTTTAGAACTAAGTGAATTTTTTCCACCTGATCGGCTTTTTCGCATAATAACCCTGCATCTTTTTTACAGATCGTTGTGTCGAATGTAGCCGACGCCGACGTCGCGCCGACGAATGCCATTGCCGCCACCGCCGCGAGCGCGGCGAGGCCGAACGTCTTCATGAGTCTCATTTCTGTTCTCCTCTCTCGGCCGTTTTGCCGAGCTTGGATTTCGGACGGGAGATGAATACCGTCCCTTCAAACAACAGTCAAGAAATCTCTAGAGAATTACCCGAAAGGTCGTTAAATGGCCGAAAGTGGGAGTGTTCATCCTGCAAATGACTGATGGCACATTTCCCGCGTTTGCGCAATGGCGACTGCACCGATATGTGAGGCACATGAGTATCCGGTTCGTCAGGTGTCGTGCCTGCATTCGTCCTGTGGTCCGGCCAGACTTCCCGCACACCATCGTGGAGTTCCAAGAGCGCTTCCCCGATGAGGCGGCTTGCCTCGAGTATCTGGTCGAATCGCGCTGGCCTGATGGCTACCGCTGCCCGGCCCCTGCGGCAGCGAGTGGGCCTGGGTGCTGGGGCGCCGGCACCTATGGGGGTGCACTAGCTGCCACCACCAGACCTCGTCACCGCAGGGTCATGCACGGTACCGGCACCTCGCTTCGCAGCGAAGCCGGCTCGGGCCGGTTGCGGTTCGCCGTGCTCGAGCGGTGAGTAAGCGCAGCCTCGCGCCATGGTCGCCAAGAACGTCGGGTCCAGCGCGATCGCCCATATCGACGGTTGGGGTGGCTACACAGGGCCGGGCGACCTCAGCTTCGACCGGCCGGCCGACCTCCCAGCCCTGGCGCAGCGAGGAACGCGGCCTCGCCTTGCCCCGCGCCCACCGCGCGCCCTCTCCAATCTCAAGACCTGGTTTGCAGGGCACCCACCGCAGCGCCTCAGAGAAGCACCTCCAGGCCTACCTCCACGAGTTCGTCTTCCGGCACAACCGACGCCGCACTCCGATGGCCGCGCTACAGACGCTGCTGGGCTTCCCAAAGGCACAAATGCGCAGGCCCCCCGGAGCTCCGGGGGGCCTGCGCTGTATCTCAAGAGAGGCTCTAGAAAGGGGGCCTCTGCTTGTTGATGACTTACGAAAGGATGTAGGGCTTTCTAACTCTTGATGAAGAGTTTTTCTAACCCTTCCAGTAATCCGTCTAGGAGTCCTTCATCGGGGCAGAAGAATTTTCCGCCTAATTCTTCGGTGACGACTTCATTTGCCGTGATGTGATTGGCTCCGGCGTCGAATTCACCTTTTGCGAGGTCATATACGCAGTCAATGCCGATATTGGGGCACTGGAGCCGCGTGCGACCGGATAAATTAATCAGTTTGCCTTGGTCAGGTCCCGTCTTTAACAGGTCCGCTAAAGGCAGTTCCTGAATGGCCACCGTGCAGTTGTTGTGCGCGGAGGCGGTACCGCAGCCCGTGAATTCCAGTTTTAATACGTGAACGGGCAGTAATTTGGCTAATCCTAAGGGAGTGGCTTCAATTAAGACTCCTAAGCATAAGACGTTAACCAATGCTAAGAGTTGGCCTACCGTGCCTGATTTGAGAACGGCGTGAACTGTAGTCGCCTGATCTCCTGCTTCGCAGGTTAACCCTGAGTCTTTTTTACAGAGCGTTGTGTCGAATGTAGCCGACGCCGACGTCGCGCCGACGAATGCCATTGCCGCCACCGCCGCGAGCGCGGCGAGGCCAAACATCTTCATGAGTCTCATCTTTACTCTCCTCTCTCGGCTGTTTCGCCGAGCTTGAGTTTCGGACGGGGAATAAATATCGGTCCCCTGAGGAGCAGTCAAGAAATTTCTAGGAATAGCCTCGAAAAGTCGTTAACAGCCGAGAGGCGGGAGCGTTTGCCCTGCAAATGGCTGGTGGCGTATTTTCCGCGTTTGCGCAATTGCGATTGCGCAGATACGTGCAGGGGGCTACCCGCCCCCGCCCCACAAACGGCTTAACGCTTGGCTTTAGAGCTGCCGCGGCAGGAAGGCTTCAGCACCGGGCGCAAGGTGGCTTTCTTGCCGTTGTGCCCCGTGAACTTGGCGGTGACCTTGTTGACTTTGGCGCAGAGGTTGGTCGAGTTGACGATCAGGCCCTTGCTGCCGCCGGGGAAGCTGGCGACGGCTTCGGTGATCGGGGCGTCGGGGAAGGAGTCGAAGGTGGCGCGAATGCCGCCGTTCACCGAGTCGATCCGTGCGGCCGAGTGCACCTCGAACGGCAGGGAGGGCGGGCCCTTGACCACAGCGACCATGTCGGGCAGCGGGTTGTTGGAGGAGCGCAGGTAGATCAGACCTTCCAAGGTCTCATCGAACAAGGGGGTCCTGGCCTTGACCGCTCCGTAGATCGATCCCGCCGGGCATTGGTCCGCGGCAAACTGCACTCGGGTGCAGACGGTGCGGATATGGGCCTGGTCGAGGAACGCCGAGTGCGGCAGGGCCACCGAGAAGCTGCCGATGTTGGCGCCGCCCGGGGGCATCTTGAGGATCGTGCGCAGCCTCGGGTGGGATCCCCGGTGGGTGCCACCGAATAGTCGCATGTCGAGCTGGGGCTTGAAGCCGAGCCTGTCGCAGTCGGTTGCGGCGAAGGGGGAGGACGGGTTGGCG
>JANWHD010000030.1 GCA_025450585.1 Solirubrobacterales bacterium | reverse complement strand
GGGTGTATTTTGGCTAATTGTGCTGGGGGTTGGGGTTGGGGGGGGGTCTGCCCGCCCCCCAAATGGGGCGCCGGGCCCCGCGTTTGTGTTTTTGGGGGTGGGCAACCCGGGGGCCTTCGACAGCACGCCGGGCTTCAGAGGATCCTCGTCCGAAAACGGTGTCCCGCCGGAAGCTCTCTTTAAAGCTTGGGAGACCTGGTGCCGACTTCGCAAGCTCAGGCTTATTGGGAGCTGTCGGGCAGATCGTCTGGAGGGCGCTGCAGGAGCTGCCCTCTCTGACCATGGACGGAGCAGCCTCTTAGCGTCGAGAATGATGATTAGGGTGGCCCAAATGGGTCTCGCGCGTCGAAATCTAGAGTTAAAAGCCAACGATCGAGATCCGGGAAGATCACGCGAGATTTGTGAAGAGTTGGGCGCGGAGACCAGGGGCGTTCTCCTCCAGGAGGACACCTATTTCGATGTCCCGCGGGGTCGTCTGAAGCTGCGTCGCGAGAGGGGCGCGCTTGCCCACCTGATCGCCTATGAGCGTCCTAACGACTCTGGCCAAAGGGAGAGCCGCTACCGGATCGTGGAGGTCGAGGACGACCTAGGGCTGGAAGCCGCACTGGCCAGCGCACTCGGCATCAAGACAATGGTCCGAAAAGCACGGCAGCTCTTCCTTTACGAAGGCGTGAGGATTCATCTTGATTGCGTTGATGCCCTTGGAAGCTTCATCGAGTTCGAGGGCGTCGCTACACCAGAGAACCCAGACCTTGCGCGCTTTGAGGCGTTGCTAGCTGACCTCCGCCACCGGCTAGGCATCCAGGACTCGGATCTCATCGGCTGCAGCTACTGCGATTTGGTTCTCGCTTCGGCAGCGCCCTGACGCACCTGCTTTTGATTCCCCTTCTTTTCTCAATAGGTATTCCGAGGGCACCGTTGGTTCTCAGAGGTATGCCTTGACATAGGAGCGATCTAAATCAGGGCTCGTCTGCGACGCCTAGGCCGTCGACGGGCTTGCCGTGTTTCGAGATGGCGCAGAGGGTCGTGCCGGGGTCGAAGGGGTCGATGAGGGCGCGGCCGGTGGGGGCGCCGCGGGCGGGCCTTCCCTTCGTGGCGGGGGCGCCGCGGCCGCACTGGATCGAGAAGTCGCGGGTGCCGTCGCGGGCGTCGATCACGTCGTCGCCACCGCCACCGTAGAAGCGGTCGGCGCCGGGCTGGCCGAGCATGTTGTTGGCACGGCCGTCGCCGACCAGGACGTCCCAGTCGAAGGAGCCCTCCATGTCCTCGTTGGTGGGCGAGAGGCGGACGCGATCGCACCCCGGCACCACGTCGATCCAGGCCGCGTGGGCGGGAAAGGAAACGTGGAGGATGCCGGGATGCGCCGGCGTCTCGGCGAAGGAGGCGTCGTCGCGACCGGGACCGCCGACGAGTGCCCCGCCCGCACAGCCGCCGCCGGCAGCGAGCAGGTCCCCGTCGGGGCCCCCGTAGAGGAAGGTGGGCCCGGGCACGCTGCCGATCAAGCCGTCTGCCCCCGCCCCGCCGAACAGGCGATCGGCGCCGTGGCCTCCCTCGATCAGGTCGTCCTCATCCCCCCCGTGGATCGTGTCGTTGCCGAGGCCGCCGGCGATACGAACGTTCTGGGCACCGGCCAGCGAGCCTTCGACCGTGAGACCGTCGTTGCCGGGGCCGAGGTCGGCCATCAACCAGCGCGCCGGCCCTTCGGCGGGGCAGCTCGCCTGCGTGGCGTCGAGGAGCTCACACCCCGGTCCCACGGCGATGCTCGCCGTGGCGGCGACCCCGAACGTGGAGGACGCTTCGTCGAAGGCGACGACGAAGCGGTCCGCGCCACCGCCGCCGAGAAGCTGCAGACCGCTCCCGCCGCCGGGCGCGGGATCGAGCTCGACGTATGCGGAGGCCCTAATCCTCTTCTCGCGCCCGCAGGAGGAGGCGCGCCCCTCGGCGCCGGCGCACCGATCGGTTCCCTGGTCTCCGGTCAGCTCGTCGCGGCCGCCGCCACCGCGGATGACGTCGTCGCCGGCACCCCCGTCGATCAGGTTGGCGCGGTGATTGCCGACGAGGACGTCGTCAAAGGCGGAGCCTTCGAGGTCCTCGAAGCGGAAGAGACGGTCGTGGCCGTCGCCGCGCGCCCTGTGCCTGGCGAGCGAGACCTTGACCCCGCCGCCGCCCTTCACGGCGGCGACGTCGGTCGCGAACGAGGCGATGTCGTGTTGCCCCGGGCCGCCGTCCATGCGGTCGTAGCCGTAGTCGCCGTGGACGAGGTCGAGGTCCCCGGGCCCGCCGCTGACCGTGTCGATGCCGAGGCTGCCCGCCGCCTCGTCGGCGTCGCCGGTGCCGCCGAGCACCTTGTCGTCGCCGAGGTCGCCGATTGCCCGGTCTCCGTCCCCGGCGCCACCGTCGACCTCATCGTTGCCACGGCCGCCGTGAACCAGGTCAGCTCCCGGGCCGCCGCAAAGCAGGTCGTTGCCGAGGCTGCCGTGGATCGAGTCGGCCCCGCCCCCGCCCCAGATCACGTCGCGCTCGGGCGTTCCTCGCAGCTCGTCATCCCCGTCGGTGCCGACGATCTCCGCCTGCCGGCCATGGCAGCGCGGGTCTTCTTCTTCGGGCGCCGGCGACGCCGCGATGAAGAGAACCGCGGCCGCGACAAGCGACACCCCTGCAATGACCACCCTCATGCCAAGTTGATCATCACATGCTTGATCTCGGTGTAGTCCTCCAAGGCATAGACGGACAGATCCTTGCCGTAGCCGGACTGCTTGAAGCCGCCGTGCGGCATCTCGGCGACGATCGGGATGTGGTCGTTAATCCAGACGCAGCCGAACTCGAGCGCGTTGGCGACCCGCATCGCCCGCCCCACGTCGCGGGTCCAGACCGAGGAGGCGAGCCCGTAGCGCGTGCCGTTGGCCCACTCGATCGCCTTCGCCTCGTCGGTGAAGGGCTGCACCGTGATCACCGGGCCGAAGATCTCGTCCTGGATCATCTCGTCGCTTTGCTCCAGTCCGGCGACGACCGCCGGCTCGAGGAAGAAGCCGGGAAGGTCGGGCTGGGCGCCGCCGGTGACGATCTCGGCGTTGCCGGGCCTGCGCTCGAGGAAGCCCTCAACTCGCTCCCGTTGACGGGAGGAGTTGAGCGGGCCCAGCGTCGTGTCGGCGGACATCGTGTCGCCCAGCACCAGGCCCCGGGCTTCCTCGGCGAGCCCCCCGACGACGTCGTCGTAAACGCCCTTCGAGGCGAGAACTCGGGTGGCGGCGGTGCAGTCCTGGCCGGCGTTGTAGTAGCCGGTCCCGGCGATCGTCTCCATCGCCGCCTCCATGTCGGCATCGTCGAAGATCACCACCGGCGCCTTGCCGCCGAGCTCGAGGTGGACCCGCTTCAGCGAGTCGGCCGCCGCCTTGGCGATCCACTTGCCGGTCGGGGGCGAGCCGGTGAGGCAGACCATCGCCACGTCGGGATGGGTGACCAGCTCAGCACCGGTCGGCTCGCCGTGGCCGCCGATCGCGTTGAAGACGCCGGGAGGCAGGATCTCCCCACACCACTCCGCGAAGAGCAGCGTGGTCAGCGGCGTCGTCTCGGCTGGCTTCATCACCACCGTGTTTCCGGACGCCAGGGCAGGGCCGATCTTCCAGATCGCCATCATCAGCGGGTAGTTCCAGGGCGTGATCTGGCCGACCACGCCGATCGGCTCGCGGCGGATGAAGGAGGTGTGGCCCTCCATGTACTCGCCGGCAGCGCGGCCCTCCATCGTGCGCGCGGCACCGGCGAAGAAGCGCAGCTGGTCGGCCATCACCGGGATTTCGTCCTCGACCACCGCCGCGCGGGGCTTGCCGGCGTCGGCCGCCTCGAGGTCGGCGATCTCCTCGCCGCGCTCCTCGATCAGGTCGGCCATCCGCAGCAGCGCCCGCGCCCGTTCGCCCGGAGGCGTTCCCGCCCAACCGGGGAATGCGGCCTTGGCTGCCGCCACCGCGGCGTCGACGTCGGGCTTGGTCGAGAGCGGTGCCGAGGCGATCACGTCACCCGTGGCGGGATTGACCACGTCCTCCATCCCGCCCTCGGCCGGGTCGACCGCCTTGCCGCCGATGAAGTTCCTCAGCTTCGTCTTCTCAGCCGCAGCCATCACTCATTCGCCTCCACGTGTTGGGGCCGACGGGCCTCAGATACGCCTATATGTCTCGTTTGAGTCCCGTCGGCGGGGGGTTGCAGGTTTAGGGCGTCCTCCACGAGGACGCACTCCACGCCTACGCCTTCGGCGACCGCGGGGTGGGTGACCGCGCCGGCGGCGACGTTGACGCCGGGGCGCAGGCCGGGGTCGCGCCGGATCGCTCCGGCGACCCCCTCGTCGGCGAGGGCGATCGCGTAGGGCAGGGTCGCGTTGGTGAGGGCGTGGGTCGAGGTGATCGGCACCGCGCCGGGCATGTTGGCGACGCAGTAGTGGATGATCCCGTCGACCTCGAAGGTCGGGTCCTGGTGGGTCGTCGGGTGCGAGGTCTCGAAGCACCCTCCCTGGTCGATCGCGACGTCGACCAGGACGGCGCCGGGCTTCATCAGCGCCAGCTGCTCGCGCCGCACGACGTAGGGAGCACGGGCGCCGTGGACGAGGACGGCGCCGATCACGAGGTCGGCACGCGGCAGCATCTCCTCGACCGCCAGCGTGGTCGAGTAGACGGTCGAGCAGCTACCGGCGAAATCGATCTCCAGCTCGCGCAGCCGGTCGATCGATTTGTCGAAGACGAAGACGTCCGCTCCCATCCCGATCGCGATGAAGGCCGCGTTCATTCCCACCACGCCGCCGCCGATCACCATCACGTTGGCCGCGGCGACGCCGGGCACGCCGCCGAGCAGGATCCCGCGGCCGCCGAGCGGCTTCTCGAGCATGAAGGCGCCGGCCTGGGTGGCGATCTTGCCGGCGATCTCGCTCATCGGCGCCAGCAGCGGCAACCGGCCGCGCGCGTCCTCGACCGTCTCGTAGGCGACGCAGGTGGCACCGGATCCGCAGAGCCCGCGGGTCAGCTCGGGGTCGGGGGCGAGGTGCAGGTAGGTGAAGAGGAGCTGGCCCGGGCGCAGCATCTCGACCTCGGCCGGTTGTGGCTCCTTCACCTTGATCACCATCTCGGCCTCGCCGAAGACGGCCGCCGCGCTGGGGGCGATGCGCGCGCCCTGGGACACGAATTCGGCGTCGGAGATCGCGCTGCCCACGCCCGCCCCGGCCTCGATCAGGACCTCGTGGCCGTGCTCGGTCATCTCCCTCACCCCGGCCGGCGTGATCGCGACCCGGTACTCGTCCGGCTTGATCTCGGCGGGAATCCCGACCCTCACGTCACCAGCTCCCTGGCGCGCAACGCCAGCCAGAACTCGATCCGGTCATGGGCGCGCGAGAGGTCGCGCCCGGTCAGCTCCTCGACTTTGCGCATCCGGTAGCGCAGCGTGTGCCGGTGGCAGTACACCTCGCGAGCGGCCTTCTCCCATTGGCCGTTCTGCTCGATGAAGGCCTCCAGCGAGCGCAGCAGCTCGCCGCCGTAGTCCTCGTCGCCCTCCTCGATCGGGCCGAGCACGCTGTCGCAGTAGAGCTTCAGCGCCTCGTCGTCCTGGATCGAGAGCAGCAGCGTGAAGGCGCCGAGGTCGCGCCAGGAGGCCACCTCCGGGGCGCTGCCGTTTTTGCCGATCGCCGTCGCCTCGAGGGCGCAACGCGCCTCGTGGAAGGAGTGCCGCAGGCTCTCGGGCGGTGCCGGGCGGCTGGCGGCGGCACGGACGGCGCCCTGTTCCTTGACCAGGGCGCGACGGGCGTCGGCGGCGAGGTCGACCGGGTCGCGGTCGGCGGCGTCGACGACCGCGCAGAGCAGCTCGCGGCGACCGCTGGCGTGTGGCGCGACCACGGCGGGGCAGGCGTCGGCGGCGAGCGCCCGCTCGAGCACCGGCTCGGCGGCAGCCGGGTCGTCGAGGTCGAAGACCAGCACCGCGGCCTCGTCCCCGATCCCGAAGGGCTCGAGGCGGCGGCGCAGCTCGGTCGGATCGAGCCGCCCGCCCAGCGCCCCGGCGAGGACGTCGCCGGCGAGCCGCCGCTCGGTCTCGCTCGCGACTCGGCGCCGCATCAGCTCCAGGGCGACGACGGCAACCGCCTGTTGCAAGATCAGCCGCTCGAAGTCGCCGAGGCCGCCCGAGTCGCGGACGATCACCACCCACGCTTGCGGCGGACCGCCGCCGGGCGAGATCACCGGGTGGGCGAGAGCGCGGCCGGCGACCGCCGAGTGCGAGGGAACGAATGGATGGCCGTCGGCGGTGTGCGCCAGCGCTTCTTCCCGGATCGCGTTCACGGTCTCGGCTGAGAGCTGCCGGCGGAAGGCCCGTCCGGCCAGGCGTTCGCCGCGACCGCCGAGGATCGCCACGGTGCCGCCGACCGCGGAGGAGATGGTCGCCACGATCTCCTCCAGCCCGCGCTCTTCCAGCACCAGCCGCTCGAGCCGTCGCTGCACCGCGATGCCGCGCTGCAGCACCTCGTACTGCTCGTTGACGAGACGGGCGAAGGCTTTCTCGGTGATCGCGATGAACGGGGTCGAATAGGGCACCTCGAAGAGCGGGAAGTCACGTTTTTTCGCCTCCTCGACCAGCGCCTTGGGGATCTTGTCGTGGTTGAAGCCGGTGCCGAAGCCGAGCCCGGCGAGGTTGCTGTCGGCGAGCAGCCGGACGAAGGCTCGCTGCTTGGCCGCGGAACCGAGCGGGATCCCCGTCGTCAGCATCAGCTCCCCACCCGAGAGCCATGGCGTCGGGTCCTCGAGCTCGGAGATGTGAACCCAGCGCACCGGCGCTTCGGCCGAGTCGGCGCCGGCCACGAGCTCGAGGTCGAGTTCGTCGAGCAGGCTCTGGACGGTAAGCATGCGTGCGCCTATCCCTGAACCCGTTTCCAGGCCTCCCCCAGCACGGCGTGCAGGACGTCGTGGATCTCCTCGAACTGCTCGCTGTCGGCGATCAGGGGCGGCGCCAGCTGCACCACCGGGTCGCCGCGATCGTCGGCACGGCAGATCAAGCCGCGCTCGTAGAGCTCGGCGGAGAGGAAGCCGCGCAGCAGCTCCTCGGACTCCTCGTCGTCGAAGCTCTCCTTGGTCTCGCGGTCCTTGACCAGCTCGATCGCGTGGAAGTAGCCGGCGCCGCGCACGTCGCCGACGATCGGGATGTCGTGCAGCGTCTCCAGCATCTGGCGGAACTCGCCTTCCTTGGCGAGGACGTGCCCGCAGAGGTCCTCGCGCTCGAAGATGTCGAGGTTGGCCATCGCCACGGCCGAGGCCAGTGGGTGGCCGGCGAAGGTGAACCCGTGGGCGAAAGACGTATCGCCCTCCATGAACGGGGCTGCCACGGAATCGGAGACGACCACCGCGCCCATCGGCGCATACGCCGACGTCATCGCCTTGGCAAGGGTGACGATGTCGGGGACGTAACCGAACCGGTCGCAGCCGAAGTAGTGGCCGAGGCGGCCCCAGGCGCAGATCACCTCGTCGGAGATCATCAGCACGTCGTAGCGGTCGCAGATCTCGCGCACCCGCTCGAAGTAGCCGTCGGGCGGGACGAAGCAGCCGCCGGCGTTCTGGACCGGCTCGAGGATCACCGCGGCGACCGTCTCCGGCCCCTCGAACTGGATCCGCTCCTCGATCGCGGTCGCCGCCCAGAGCAGGTGGCGGTCCTCCGGCCAGCGGTAGAGGTTGGTGTTGGGCACGTGACAGCCGCCCGGCGTGAGCGGCTCGAACTGCGAGCGCAGCTCGGTGATGCCGGTGGCGGAAAGCGCACCGAGCGTGGTGCCGTGGTAGGCGATCTCGCGCGCGATCACCTTGTGCTTCTGGCCTTTGCCGAGCTCGCGGTGATAGTTGCGGGCCAGCTTCAGGGCCGACTCGACCGACTCCGAGCCGCCCGAGGTGAAGAAGACGCGGTTGAGATCCCCGGGGGCGAGCGAGGCGAGCCGGGCGGCGAGCTCGATCGCGCGCGGGTGGGCGTAGCTCCACAGCGTGTAGAAGTCGAGCTCTTCGACCTGGCGGGCGGCCGCTTCTCCCAGCTCCGTGCGCCCGTGGCCGGCGTTGACGCAGAAGAGGCCCGAGAGGCCGTCGAGGTAGCGCTTCCCGTGGTCGTCGTAGACGTAGCAGCCCTCGCCGCGGGTGATGATCGGGATCTCGTGATCGGCGCCGTAGGAGCCCATCCGCGAGAAGTGCATCCAGAGATGGCGCTGGGCCAACTCCTGCAAACCGGTGCCAACCTCCTGGCGACGATCAGACGTTATGGCCATCTATCGGCTCCTCTCAGCTGGCATGCCTACGACGATATGGACAAAGCTAGACCCCAGGATAGAGCAAGTACAAGTTTCCAATGGGTATAAGAGAGATGCAACTCTTATCCAGTTTGTATAGGGTCAATACAAGTGCCAAGAGTTACGATATAGCCAACTTGGCGCAAACGAGGTGGGCACGAACTGAGCTGACAACCGGGTGGCGGTACTTTTAGGAAAGAACTCCAATCCGCATGGTGTCAACGGAGGTGAGCATGAGCAGCGGTATCCCGAGCGTCGAGCTGCGCAACGTCAGCAAGAGCTTTGGCGAGCTCCTCGCCGTCGACGAGCTCGACCTCGACCTTGCCTCCGGGGAGTTCTTCACCCTGCTCGGGCCGAGCGGCTGCGGCAAGACGACGACGCTGCGGATGATCGCCGGCTTCGAGCAGCCCAGCGAGGGGGAGATTCTCATCGAGGGCACCGACGTCGCGGGGCTTCCCCCCCACAAGCGCCCGACCAACACGGTCTTCCAGAGCTACGCGCTCTTCCCCCACCTGAGCGTCGAGGACAACGTCGCCTTCGGGCTGAAGCGCAAGCGCGTGCCGAAGGAGGAGATACGCAAGCGGGTCGCGGCCGAGCTGGAGCGCGTCGGCCTCGCCGCCGAGGCGAGGCGCCGTCCGGCGCAGCTCTCCGGCGGCATGCAGCAGCGCGTGGCGCTGGCCCGGGCGCTGGTCAACCTGCCCAAGGTACTGCTGCTCGACGAGCCGCTCGGCGCCCTCGATCTGAAGCTGCGCAAGGGCCTGCAGGTGGAGCTGAAGCGAATCCAGCGCGAGGTCGGGATCACCTTCGTCTACGTCACCCACGACCAGGAGGAGGCGCTGACGATGAGTGACCGGATCGCGGTGATGAACGGGGGCCGGGTCGAACAGGTGGCAGGTCCCGAGGAGGTCTACGAGCGCCCTGCGACGACCTTCGTCGCCGGCTTCATCGGCGTTTCGAACCTGATGCCGGCGGCGGTGACCGGCACAGGCGAGGTGCGGTTGGACCAGGGGCCGGTCCTCACCGCCACGACCGACGGCCTCTCACCGGGGGCACGCTGCCACGCGGTGGTGCGGCCGGAGAAGCTGCGAGTCGACGCGGTCGGATCCGAGGCGCGCGCGAACGGGCTGCCCCAGGTCGGGGGCGTGGTCGAAAGCTCCGTCTACCTGGGTACGGCGACGCAGCTCGTCGTCGATCTGGGCGAAGCGGTGCGGATGACCGTGCTCGTCCCGAACTCCAGCGAGGCAGAGCGTCGCGAGCTGCCGGGCGCGGGGGTCCGGGTGACGCTTTCGTGGGAGCCCGAGCACATGCACGTGGTGCGCGAGTCGCCGGGCGCGGAACCAACTCCTGACAACGAAGCCGAGCGTGGCGAGCAACATGCGCGAGCCTCGACATGACCAGAGAGGACCTGAGATGCGAGGTCTAGGAAGCCGAGACAACAAATTTGCGCTCGCGGTTGCGACTGCGGTAGCGGTAGCCGCACTCGGACTGGCCGCCTGTGGCGGCGACACCGTCGGCGGCGGCAACAGCGACGAAGTCAGCACCGCGGAAGGAGGCAAAGCCGCGGGCTCCCTGACGATCTCCAACTGGCCGGGGTACATCGACCCCGGTAAGGAAGGGACCGTTGCCGAGTTCGAAAAGGAGACCGGCGTAAAGGTTGACTACATCGAGGACATCAACTCGAACGACGGCTTCTTCGGCAAGCTGCAACCTCAGCTCGAACAGGGCGAATCGGGCGGGCGCAGCATCTTCGTCGTCGCCGACTACATGGCGAAGCAGATGTACGACCTCGGCTACCTGCAGGAGATCGACCACGCCGATCTGCCAACGGTCTTCAAAACCCTGTCGCCCAGCCTCGAGAGCCCGGGATTCGACCCGGAACGCAAGTTCTCGGTGCCGTGGCAGGGCGGCATGACCGGGATCTGGGTCGACACCTCCAAGGCGCCCGAGATCCGCTCGGTCAACGACCTCTTCGACCCGAAATACAAGGGCAAGGTGACGAGGCTGGACGAACTGCGCGAAACCCCGGCGCGGGTCATGCTCGCCGAAGGCGTCGACCCGGCGCAGGCGAGCGCCGAGCAGTGGCTCGACGCGATCGACAAACTCGGCGACGCCGCCAGCTCCGGGCAGATCCGTCGCTTCACCGGCAACGAGTACACCGAGGACCTCACCGCCGGCAACCTCGTCGCCGCGATCGGCTGGTCGGGCGACGCCTCGCTGATCGAAAACGAGAACGCCGAATGGCGGATGCCGACCGAGGGTTGCACGAGGTGGTCGGAAAACATGGTGATCCCGGTGGGAGCCCCCAACACCGCCGCGGCGCTCGCCTGGATGGACTTCGTCTACCGGCCCGAGGTGGCGGCTGACATAACCGAATACGTCGAATACATCTCGCCGGTGCAGGGCGTAAAGGGGCTCCTCGAGAAACGGGGATCGGAACTCGCGAAAAGCGAGATCGTCTTCCCGACCGAAGAGTTCACCCGCAACTGCACGGGCCAGATCACGCCACCGGAACTGGAACGGGTCAACGAGGCCTGGCAGGACGTCTTGACTGGATGAGCGCATGAGCCTGAAACAGCGCCTGGTCCCCTATTGGCTACTGGGACCAGGCCTGCTCTGGCTCGTCGTCTTCTTCGTCGTGCCGATGTACTTCATGGGCGAGCTGGCGCTGCGCTCGGGCTCGCTGACAACCGGCTACACCTTCGACTGGGCCTGGTCGAACTTCCCCGACTCCCTCTCCGGCCACACCGAGCAAATCGTTCGCTCCTTCTTCTACGCCGGCGCGGCGACGCTGCTGGCGCTGCTGATCGCCTACCCGCTGGCCTACGCGATCGCCTTCCGCGCCGGCCGCTTCAAGCTGCTGCTGCTGTTCGCCGTGATCGCTCCTTTCTTCACCACCTACCTGATCCGCACGATCGCCTGGAAGACGATCCTCAGCGACTCGAGCCCCGTGGTCAGCGTCCTGCAGACCCTCTCCCTGATCCCTCCCGACGGCCGGGTCCTGGCGACCTCGGGCGCGGTAATCGCCGGCCTCACCTACAACTTCCTCCCCTTCATGGTCCTGCCGCTCTACGCCAACCTGGAGCGGCTCGACCTGCGCCTGGTCGAAGCGGCGAAGGACCTCTACTCCTCCTCGCGCCAGGCGTTCCTCAGGGTGACCCTGCCGCTGACCATGCCGGGGATCGTCGCCGGCGTCCTGCTCACCTTCATCCCCGCCTTCGGCGACTACATCAACGCCCAGATCCTCGGCGGCACCCAGCAGGCGATGGTCGGCAACGTGATCCAGTCGCTCTACCTGAACCAGCGCAACTACCCCGAGGCGGCAGCGCTCTCCTTCCTGATGATGGCGCTGATCCTCGCCGTCGTCACCGTCTACATCCGTTTCGCGGGAACCGGCGCCTTCATGGGCGACGAGGACGAGGAGACGGCCTGAGATGGCTTCCCAGTCTCGCGCCTGGGCCTGGCTGCGGCGCAACGCGCTGCCGATCTACGCGGTCCTCGCCGTCGCCTACATGCTGATCCCGATAGTCGT
This sequence comes from Solirubrobacterales bacterium, assembly GCA_025450585.1. Taxonomy (GTDB): domain Bacteria; phylum Actinomycetota; class Thermoleophilia; order Solirubrobacterales; family 70-9; genus VRUE01. The sequence goes on along the minus strand of JANWHD010000030.1, from coordinate 25,681 downwards.
CATCGCCGTCTTCTCTTTCGGCGCCACGCCGAAGGGAAAACTCACCTTCGGCCTCGACCACGGCTTCACCACCGAGTACTGGTCGAGCGCCTTTTCGCTACCCGAGCTGAACGAAGCGCTTTTGACCAGCCTGCGGCTGGCCGCCATTGCGACCGCGATCTCGACCGTGATCGGGACGTTGATGGCGATCGCCCTGGTCCGTCACCGATTCCGCGGCAGGCGGCTGACCAACCTGCTGATCGTGATCCCGATGGCGACGCCCGAGGTGGTGATCGGCGCTTCGCTGCTCTCGATGTTCATCTACTACACGTTCGCGCTCGGCTTCGGCACGCTGCTGATCGCCCACGTGATGTTCTCGATCAGCTTCGTCGTCGTCGTCGTGCGCTCGCGGTTGATCGGCTTCGACCGCCACCTCGAGGAGGCGGCGGCCGACCTCGGCGCGACGCCGTTCGCCACCTTCCGCACCGTCACCCTGCCCCTGCTCGCGCCCGGGATCGTGGCCGCGGCGCTGCTCGCCTTCTCGCTCTCGATCGACGACTTCGTCATCTCCAACTTCAACTCGGGCACGACCGTGACCTTCCCGCTCTACGTATACGGGGTGAGCCTGCGCGGCGTCCCGGTCCAGGTGAACGTGCTGGCGACGATGCTCTTCGCGCTGCTCGCGATCGCGGTCTCGCTGGTGCTCTGGCAGCAGCGCCGGGCCGAGCGGATGGCCGCCGTGCGGCCGGAGCCGGCAACGACCCTTGCCCCCACCTCTGCATGAACGCCGGCGGGCCTCAAAGGAGACATATAGGCGTATCTGAGGCCCATCGGCCAGAGGTTTCGACGCTGCGGAATTACGTCGGCGGCTCGTGGCGGCCGGCTGGCGATGTCGAGGCGCTGGCGGACGTCGACCCGGCCAGTGGCGAGACAGTGGCGTTGGTGCCGCTCTCCGGCGCGGCCGAGGTCCGGACGGCGGTCGAAGCGGCCCGGGCGGCGCAACCAGGGTGGCGCGAGGTGCCGCCGCAACGGCGGGCACGAGCGGTGCTGGCCCTGCGCGACGGGCTGCTGAAGCGCAGGGAGGAGCTGGTGGCGCTGGTCAGCGCCGACATGGGCAAGACGCTGGAGGACGCCGACGGCGAGGTCGGCCGCGGGATCGAGTCGGTCGAGTCGGCGGCGGCGATCCCACATCTGCTCAAGGGAGAGATGCTGGAGGGCGTCGCGGCGGGCGTTGACGTCGAGCTGGTGCGCCAGCCGGTCGGCGTGGTCGGCGCGATCACGCCCTTCAACTTCCCGGCGATGATCCCGCTCTGGTTCCTGCCCTACGCGATCGCCTGCGGTAACTCGTTCCTACTGAAGCCCTCCGAGCAGGACCCGCGCCCGGCGGAGCTGATCGTCGAGATCGTCGACTCAGTCGAGGAGATCCCGCCCGGGGTCGTCAACCTCGTCCACGGCGGCCGCGCCGCGGTGACGGCGATCCTCGAGGACCCCGGCATCGACGCCGTCTCCTTCGTCGGCCGCGCCGAGACGGCCCGGATCGTCGCCGAAGGCGCGGTGCGGACCGGCAAGCGCGTCCAGGCCCTCGGTGGAGCGAAGAACTCACTGGTGGTGATGCCCGACGCCGACCTCGGCCAGGCGATGCCGGCGATCATGGGCTCCGCCTTCGGCGCCGCGGGCCAGCGCTGTCTCGCCGGCTCGGTCTGCGTCGTCGTCGGTGACGAGACCCGGCGGACCGAGGTGCGCGAGGCGCTCGTCGAGGCGGCCTCCAAGCTCACCATTGGGCCCGGCGACGACCCGGCAACCGACGTCTGCCCGATGGTCTCGGCCGCTGCGCGGGACAAGGTGGCCGAGGCCATCGACCGTGCCGCAAGCAATGGAGCCAACTTGCTGCTGGACGGTCGCGGCGACGCCGGACCCGCGGACACGATTCTCGGCCCGACCATCGCGGTCGCCGGCGACCCGGAGTCCGAGCTGTCGAGAGACGAGCTCTTCGGACCCCTGCTGACCGTCGTTGAGGTCAACGACCTGAATGCCGCCATCGAGTTCCTCAACGGCTCCCGCTACGGCAACGCCGGCGCGATCTTCACGCAATCCGGGGCGGCGGCCCGCCAGTACCGCTACGGCGCCGAAGCGGGAATGCTCGGCGTCAACGTCGGCGTCCCGGCCCCCGTCGCCTGGTTCCCTTTCTCGGGATGGAAGGACTCCATCGACGGCGACCTTCACGCCAATGGGTCCGACGCGGTGCGCTTTTACACGCGGGAGAAGGTGATCACGAGCAGATGGTGACCACTGCAGGCGAAGAAGCGGCGGCGAAACAGCAACCGACGCTACGGCCTGACGGTTGAGGCGAGCTGCTCTCGCCGATGCCCGCTCGACGCCGACGGCAACGATCGGTGTCGGCGGCCCGCCAGCCTGATCAGCAGGTCGCCGGTTCGAGTCGGGCTAGCTCCATGAGCGGTTGCTTGCTTTGGCGGAGCGCCCATTCCGGCCTCCGTCCGCGAGCTTCGGCTTCTCGCGCAAAGCACTCGAGCAGCTTTTTGCCTGGAAGAGACCTTTCGAGTGCGACTGCCGCCTAAGCCATCATCTCGTCGATGACGTTTTGTTTCCGTGTTCGATTTCGCCTAGGTCCGCGGCTGCGGGTCGCGTCGTCTAAGGCGAGGCTCGTCTTCACTCCGAGGCACCAAGGCGAGGAGGTTGTCCTACAGGGCGCCGATGTCACAAAAACCATCAACGAGAATGCGGAACTCCTCGTTTACGGCAAGCCATACTCCTCCGAGGGGGAGGCGACCCAGGCCGGCGAGGAGTGGGTCGGGATCATCAAGACAGCCTTCGCGCGGGTCAATCTTGGTGCCGACTTTGGCGAGCGATCGCCGAAGGGGTTCTTCACGAAGCACGGCCTCAAGTGGCTCGAGGAGCAGAGCGGAGGGCGCAGAGTCATCAACGACATTCATGGGCTCCAGGTCTACGAGGAACCGAGGCCCTACTTCGCACGAATGGACGTGACGCCAGTCAAGGGCGTCCAAGACGAGCGGCTCCTCAAAGCCATCGCCGTGGCCGTGGAGCTAGGCGCGGTCATGCCGGAGCGCGACCAACTCGCATACGACCTTTACAGCGCCGCGACCGCCGAGCCTTCAGCTGACGCTCGATTCGCTTTGCTCATGATGGCCATAGAGACGATGCTGGACCTGGAGCCACGATCAGGCGAGGTCCGAAACCATGTTGATCGTCTGATCGCCGAGACTGAGGCATCCGGTCTTCCGGACAACGAGATCCGGTCTATCGCGGGAAGCCTCAGCTGGCTATATGACGAGTCGATCAGCCAAGCGGGACGAAGGCTTGCCTCGCGGCTTGGCGACCGCGAGTACATGGGCGAGCCTGCCAAGAAGTTCTTCACGAACTCGTACACACTCCGCAGTCGCCTCTTTCACGGCGAGTACCCGAGACCTGACCGGAACGAGGTCGATGGACGCGCGGGCTCGCTCGAGCTATTCGTCCGCGATCTTCTCAGCCTGGGCCTACTCCACCGAATCCCCGATTAATGGGGCCGACCGTCGCAAATCGCGCAAAGCAGGAGTACAAGAGCCCACTGCCAGGCTTCGCATGAAGCGGACCGTAAACATCTAACCCTGACTGAGACAGTTTCAGGGCTAAAAGAAGGCTTTAGAACCGAAACACCGTGCGGATATAGTCCTCGTCAGAACACCGTTGTTCATACACACCCTGTTGCGTCTTCATATCACGACAAAAAGTGGCAAAGAGGGCCCAATACGGGTGAACCTTGTTCCCCATCTCTCCGGACCAAAATGCGTCGCAGTCCCAGCAAGCCCGAGCATAGTATCCAAACATATAGTCAGCTACCTCCGAGGCGACCGCCTTTGAATTTACCGCGAGAGCAACGTTCTCAAAGAAGCCGACATACCGCCGCTTTTCGTGTAGAGGCAAAACAGCCAACTTGTCGCTAGCGTCCTTCTCGGTCTCTGGTTGGTTAGCGAGGTCGATCAGATCCGCGAGCCTCATAAAGGCTTCGTTGGTGACAAAGCGATAACGAAGGTCAAGAAATTGTTCCGTGCGCTTCTGAATGCCTTGCTCGCGATACTCGACAAGCGCCTTGAGTGCGGTTAGCAAGCCGACGGCGGTGCCAGCCGCCGCTATGGCAAGGGTCAATGCTTGGAAAGCAGACAACGCGAAATCGTTAGTTGTTAGGAAGACCGTGACTTAAATGCATCTTGCTAAGCGATGCGTAGTGGCGTGCCTGCGAAAAGCTTACCCGCCGCCGCTAGCAGGGACCATGTGGATCGTGCTCTCCGCCGACACTGGAGTGTCGAGGCCCGCTAGAGCCCTGGCATCCTCGTCATCAATATAGATATTCATGGATCTTGCGACCCTGCCGTCGTACTCTCGAATCATGGATTTGGTCTCGGGGTAACGGGCTTCCAGCTCCGTTAGTACCTCGCCCAGCGTGGTTCCGGGTATCTCGATTTCGCGTTGTCGATCTACGTAGTGGTACATACCAGTGGGAGGCCGAACTATCGCCATTAGTGGGAGATCTTACTGGCTTATGGCGGGACTCAATTTGAGCAAGGGCCGCGAAGCCTTCGAATAGCCAATTCCAGGGCTCAACGATCCGCAAATGGAGGTCTGCGACTCGACTTAGGACTGCTCTTGTGCTTTCGCGTGAGAACGCAAGGCGCGTCCAGCCTGTGTCTTGGGTACCTAATTCTCAGGAGCCAGCTTCAGGAGATCGGCGATCCGCTGCCGAAAAACAGGGTTCGAGAGTCGTCCGGCGAGCTCCACTGCCCATTCCGCCGAACTGCTGGGAATACTGGCGAGATGCGAAGGCGGTCCTCTCGAAACAAGGTATAGCCATGGCGTCCTTGCCGGACATGTCGGATGAGCGTGTCTTGGATTTGCTCTCTAAACAGATGGCTCGCTATGACGCAATTGTCTCCCGCCTTGCCAGTACCGGCGTACAGGTCAAGACGTGGTGCGTGACTGCGGTTGGCGCAATCTCTGCCTTGGCAGTCAACAACAAAAACAGCTCTCTTTTTGCAGTTGGATTGGCAATTGTTGCTCTTTTCATGCTTCTTGATGTCTTCTACCTCTGGCTTGAGCGGAGATTTCGGCAAGGCGCCTTCGACTTGATTCATCGCGTCGCCGATGGAGAAGTTACGCACCTCCGAGAGTTCTTTACCAACCGGCCGCCTCCGCAATCGCGTCGCGCCGCTGTTGGCGTGGTTTTCTCGGCTTCAATCTTCCCGTTCTACTTCATGACGACGACCTTGCTGGTCATTGGACTTTTGACCACATAAAGCGCAACTGATCACCGCTGATCTCTCCGGATAACGCAGACGAAACATTGAATACGACATCTCATCTCCAGCTGGTTTGCACGAATTGTGCAGAATCGTGTACGGTGTCCAAGGTGGCGGCGTCTGCGAAGCGCATCAACGTGACCCTTGACGACGAGCACGCAGGGAAGCTCGCGCGGCTCGCCGAGCGCACGCATGTGCAGGAAGGAACTCTCGCCCGGTCACTTCTCGCTACGGCGCTCGACGACGCGGACCCGGATGCAGCTCGCATCACGGAGATTCTCGATGCCATCCCCGGTGCGTGGGAGCGGGCTCAGGAGGGCCTGGCTCAGGCTGCTCGCGGCGAAGGGACGCCGCTCGACGAGCTGGCTTGAGTGGCGCAGGTAATCATCACCCCGCGGGCGGAGCGGGATGTCAACGAGGCGATCTCTGCGCTCAATCTGCCGGACGACACCTGGACTCGAATCGGACGCTCGTTGAGGGCGCTGGAAACATTCCCGCAGGCCGGACCGGACCTAGCCGGTCGGTGGACGCCAACCCGCTTCGTGATTGGGCCTAGGTCTTGGATGATCCTGCTCTACCGCTACGAAGAGTCGTCTGACCGGGTCTACGTGGTGGCGATGCACGACGCCCAGTCCGCCGCCTCGGCGACCGCCGCGCGCCCGTAGGCCAGTTGAGCTTCTACCGGCCGATGTGGAATCCGATCAGCTGCGGGATCCGTGACACGAGCGAGCTGATGGGATCCGGGGTACCCCCGGCCAGCTCAGCGTTCTCTTTGCGCAGGATGCCAGCGCGAATTGCTTCTCCCCCGAGCCAGTGGAAGGGCTCAGGGGGCATACGCGGTGGGGACGGGTCGACGAAAGCGAGTCGGGACGGGTCGTCGCGGCGGTCGAGGATTAGGGAAGCAAGGGTGCGGCCGACCATGTGGGAGGGGCCGACGCCGTTGCCGGTGTAGCCGGCGGCGACGAAGGTGCGGCTGCCGCGCAATGGCAACACCAGAGGAAGGTGTGTGGGCGAGGCGTCGATCGGGCCGCCCCAGGCGTGGGTGATGGCGCAGCCCTCCAGCCCGGGGAAGTAGTCCCAGAGATGACTTGCGGCCTGCGAGACCACCTCGGCGTCGATCTCCGAGCGCCCGTGGAGGCGGGCACCCATCGCAATCCGGCCTCCGCCCCAGCCGAAGGCGATGCGGCCGTCGGGGGTGGTGCGGAAGTAGTCGATCAGGGCGCGGCTGTCGGTGATGCACTCGCCGCCGGTCCAGCCGACCTCCTCGAGCAGCTCCGGCACCGGCTCGGTGAGGACGATGTGGGAAGAGGCGACGGTAAGGCTGTTGCGCAGTGGCCCGCCCGGCGCCTTTGCCGCGGCGCCGACGGCGAGCACGGCGGAACGCGCCCGCACGACCCCGCCGGCCGTGTGCGCCTCGACCCCATGCGACGAGCCGGCGAGCCTGGTCACCGACGAGCGCTCGTAAACCTCCACCCCGCGCTCCCGCAGACGCTCGCGCAGCCCCAGAGCCAGGCGGGCAGGCTGCACCGTCGCCGCATCCGGGTAGAAGGCGCCACCGCGGAATGCGGGCGAGGCACAACGCTCAGCGACCTGCGCCGGCGTCAGCGGCTGGATCGCATCGCCCACCCCCAGCTCCTGACAGGCGGTCAGCGCCTCGGCCCATTTCGAGTCGTGCGCCTCCGCGGTCGAGACCTGCAGGTAGCCGCCGGGCGTGTACCAGGCGTCGACCTCCTCCTCCGCACAGAACTCCCCAATCTCGGTCGCGGCAGCCTGGGCCGCCCGAGCCACTGCCAGGGCCCCCGCGTCCCCCCACCGCCCCCGCATGTTCGGCAGCGAGAACCACATCACGTTGCAGAACCCCCCGTTCCGCCCACTGGGCCCGAACCCACACCGCCCGGCGTCCAACAGCACCACCCTCACCTCAGGCTCCAGCTGCTTCAAGTGCCAGGCAGCCCACATCCCCGTGTACCCGCCCCCGACCACAACCACATCAGCCGTCCGCTCCCCCCCAAGCTCCGGAACAAGCTCAATCGCGGGAGCCTCCTCCAACCAGTACCCATGAGCGTCGTGCTTCACCGCCACGAGTCTTTCAAGGTGCACGGGCGGGGTCCCTAAACACTCAAGCGCGGCTCCCGCCGCGCGTTTTGGGGACCCCGCCCGTGCGCCCCTGAAGCATCGCGCGCATACAGGAACATCATCCTTATAAAGTAGGATACTCCCATGACTAAGATCTCGTGGAGAGTCGAGCAGCTCGCCGCCCAACGTGGCTGGGGCGCGAGGAAGCTCGCCGAAAAGGCGGAGCTCGACCAGAAGACCGTGCGGAACATCCTGGCTGGCCGCGCGACTCGGGTTGACCTCAACACCATCGCGAAGCTCTCGCGAGCGCTCGGCGTCGGACCTGGCTCTCTCTGGGACGTCGGCCCCGAGTTGAGCGGGGCCTGGGAGAGAACGGCCGGCGCCGCGGGCGAGGCCAGGCCCGGCGAGATGGAGGGTGTGCTCGCGGGCAATTGGCCCGAGCCGGTCGATCAAGCTCTCGAGCGCGCGTTGCGATCGCCTTGAGCCGTTGCTACCTCGACACGAACTTCGTTTACGCGCACCTGCGATCGAAACGGGGTGGCTCTCTGGGGCCGGTCGAGGCCTGGCGCGCGACGGTGCTTGGCGAGATGGACGACGGCGTGATCAGCGGCTTCGTCATCGACGAGCTCGCCTACCGCCTGGTTCTCGCCTGGCTTCGAGACGACGGCGACGGCGACCCCCTCTCCTCCTATCGCGAGAACCCCAGCGCAGTCATGGGCACCATGCGCCGTCGCCTGGGTGCGGCGTGGCGCGCCGTCGACTCCCTCGGCCTCGAGCTTCAGCCGACCGATGACGTCGTGGTCGGCCGGGCGAAATCCCTGATGTCCCGGCCCGGGCTCGCACCTCGCGACGCGTTCCACGCGGCACACGCGATCGAAGCAGGATGCACGCTGATCGCAAGCTCCGATTCGCATTTCGATCGTGTCCCGGGCCTCCGGCTCCTCGCGCCTGACTGAGTCGGCACCCATACACTCACGCCGTGCCCACCTTCGACGCCCTAGCCACCCTCCCCCTGGAGATCGAGGGCTACGAGCTCCAGCCCCTGGAGCTGCATCTCCCAAGCTTCGAACGGCTCTCCACCGTCATCCACATGTGGGGCGGTGGCGAGGATGGACTCGGGGAGGACGTGACGTACGACCCGGTGGATCACATCGCCCTCCAGGACGCCGGACCGGCGCTCGATATCACCGGCTTTTCGACCTTGGGCGAGTTCTGCGAGATGGTCGGAGAGCTGGACACCTTCCCCACCGAGCCGCAGCGCGAGGTCTCGCGCCTGTACCGGCGTTGGGCGTTCGAGTCTGCCGCGCTGGACCTGGCGCTTCGCCAGGCGGGCAAGGGCCTGGCCGAGGCACTCGATCGCGAGCCGCGGCCCGTCGAGTTCGTCTGCTCGATGCGGCTCTCGCCCGGCGAGGACCAGCCCTCGACGATCGAGACCCTGCGTGCCAAGCTCGACCGCTATCCCGGGCTGCGCTTCAAGCTCGACCCGACAAACGACTGGACCGACGAGCTGATCGCCGAGCTGGTCGCGACCGGCGCCGTCGACTCGCTCGACCTGAAGGGCTTCTACAAGGGCACCGTGGTCGACGTCGAGACCGACCCCGAGCTCTACGCGAAGCTGATCGAGGCCTTCCCCGACGCCTGGATCGAGGATCCAGACGTCACCGACGAGACCCGGCCGATCCTCGAGCCCGTCCGCGACCGCCTCACCTGGGACGCGCCGATCCACTCGATCGCCGATATCGAGGCGCTGCCCTGGCCGCCGAAGATGGTCAACGTCAAGCCCTCGCGGATCGGCGGCCTGCGCGAGCTCTGCGAGACCTACGACTACTGCGCCGCCAACGGCATTGGCGCCTACGGCGGCGGCCAGTGGGAGCTCGGCGTCGGCCGTGGCCAGATCCAGGTCCTCGCCTCGCTCTTCCACCCGGACACCCCCAACGACACGGCCCCCCGGGGCTACAACGAAAGCAATCCTCCTCCGGGACTGCCGACGAGTCCCCTCGAGCCCAAGCTTGCGCAGACCGGCTTCCGCTGGCAGGAATGAGGGACCGGGTGTCCCTCGAACCGGCGGATACTCAAAGTCGTCGCGCTAATTAGCGCGACGACTTGTCGGGACGAGGGACACCCGGTCCCTCATTCCCACTTCGGGCAGCCGAATTCGCGGTTTCGGCTACGTTCTCTTGACCGTCCCGCCGAGCAAGGAGAAGTCATGGCCGAGAAGAGCTTTGCCGCCGCGCTCAACGAGCAGATCGCCAACGAGTTCGCCGCCTCGCAGCAGTACGTCGGCGCCGCCGTCTACTACGACGCCGAGACGCTGCCCCGCCTCGCGGCCTTCTTCTACCGCCAGGCGATGGAGGAGCGCGAGCACGCGATGATGATGGTCCAGTACCTGCTCGACGTCGGCGAGGAGGTTCACATCCCGGACATTAAGTCGCAGGAGACGACCTATGCCGACGGCAGCGCGCCCGTGCGGATGGCGCTCGAACAGGAGAAGCGGGTCAGCGATGAGATCTTCGCCCTCTTCGAGCTCGCGCGCGAGATCAAGGACTACCGCGCAGAGCAGTTCCTGCAGTGGTTCGTCAAGGAGCAGGTCGAGGAGGTCGCGCTGATGAGCGACCTGCTCAACGTGGTCGAGCGCTCGAAGGACAATCTGCTGCTGGCCGAGGACTACATCGCGCGGGAGAGCCTTGGCGAGGAGGGGTCGGATCCGACCTCACCGCCGATGGCGGGCGGGTCAGCGGGGTAGGTGGGGGTCCCTCGGCCCGCAAACTACCATCGACCTGTGAGCCAGAGAGTCCCCGGTGGGGTGGTCCATAAATTGCCCGCGGACCTTCGTCAGGCGCTGATCGCCAACGCCACGGCACTCGATGCCTGGAAGGACATCACGCCCCTAGCCCGCAACGAGTTCATCTGTTGGATCGAGGATGCCAAGCAACAGACGACCCGAGAGCGCCGCATTCGCCGGACCCGGGAGGAGTTGGAGGAAGGCCAGCGCCGGCCCTGCTGCTGGCCGGGATGCAAGCACCGCGACCGCAGCGGCAGGGAGCAGCCCGCATAGGACACTCGCTACCCCAACCAGCCGGCGCGCTTGCGCATGCTTTTGATGCGCCTGAACTCAGCAATGTCCTCCCTTAGCGCCGCGGGAGCTGGGGCGGGAAGAAAGCGTGCTGGCAAAGGCGACTCGACTACGCCGGTTTCGGAGCTCGAGACTTTGTAGGCGCGGGCGCCGCGGCGGGCTGTTATCGCCGAGGGGGGGCCGATGCCCTCCCAGAGGAGGCCGGCGTAGTCGTCGAGGCCATAGCCGCCGGGCATGCCGCCGGCGACGGCATCGAGGTAGGCGGCCCGGCGCTCGGGCTCGTTGTTGTAGTGAACGCAGAGGCTGCCGCCGAGAAGCCCAAGCCCCGCCTCCACCTCGGGGCGCCCCGAGGACTTGGTGATCCCGGCTTCGAACCAGCACATCGCGCCGGCGCTCTGGCCGGCGAGGACGATGCCCTGCTTCCAGGCGATGCTGAGAATCGCGCTGAGTTCGTGTGCCTCCCAGACGGCGAGCAGGTTGACCAGGCTGCCACCGCCGACGTAGATCAGGTCCTGGGCGAGCAGGTGGTCGCGCAGCGCCATCGGCTGCCGTCCGAGTCGGAAGAGCGAGAGGTCGGAGGGCTCGCAGGGTCGCTCGCCGAAGGCCGCGTAGAAGCGGCCGATCTGCTCGGAGGTGTCGCCGCTGGCGGTCGGCAGGATGCAGATCCGCGGCCTGCCTCCGGCCCGCTCGGTCGCCAGGCGCAGCATCAACTCGCTGACCGCGCGGTCGGGCGGGCGCGAGCTGAAGTCGTGGCCGCCGAGGGTCAGGATGCGGGTGACCATGACCTACGCCGCTACCGCCGTCGCGGTCGGCCCGGGCAGGGACATCACCGGTGGAGGCGGATCGGCGAGGTACGTGGTGGCCAGCTGCATCTCGACGACGTGGCCACCTACCGCGTCGAGCCGGTACCCGCGCGCCGACGATCGCGAGGCGACGACCCGGTGGAGCTCCTCTCCGACGAAGTGCAGGGCCGCACCGTCCTGCGCGGCGTAGCCGGAGCGCATCCCGGAGCTCAGCAGTCCATGGTAGGCGAGGCCGTGCTTGGAGCCGGGCTGGTAGTGGACGCAGTTGCTGAAGGGCAGCAGACCCAGCCCCTCGACCCGTCGTGGCGCCCCGTGGAAACCGCTCAGCGCCTCGGCGAACCAGCAGAGCGAGCCGGCCGAGAGGCCGCAGAGGACGACGCCCGCCTCCCACGCCTCGCGCAGGATGGCGTCGATCCCGTGAGCCCGCCAGACGCCAATCAGACTGACCACGCTGCCACCGCCGACGTAGATCAGGTCCTGGGAGAGGAGGTGCTCGCGCAGGTCGGCGGGCCCCTGCTCGCGCCGGAAGAGCGAGATGTGACTGGCCTCGCAGACCCCGGCCGGGAAGGCGCGATAGAACCGGACGACATAGTGGTCGGCGTCGCCGCTCGCCGAGGGCAAGAAGCAGACGCGGGGGCGCTCGCGGGGGCAAAGCCCGAGCACGTACTCGTCGAGCAGGGGGTTTCCCGACTCCATCGAGAAGCCGCCGCCGCCGAAGGCCACGATCTGGCGAGGCGCAGTCTCCATTGGCAAATGGTCGCTGCGCCGGAGCTCCCCATGGTTGTACAGGGGTCTGAGATTCAACCCCGCCCGACCGCCCGCATGTACATACGCGACTCGCCTCCTTGCTTTCCGCCCCGCTTTTTGGGACCCTGATTGTCTGTAGTTCATAAGCGGCACCCTGCCAGGGAGGTGGGCCGAGCAGGCGGAGACGCCTGAGCACACCATGCCGCGATGACAAAGCCGATTCCCACCTCTCCACCCGCGGGGCGACGTCTGCCGGCCGCAGCCCGGAACCCGCGTGAAGAGATCCTCGCTGCGACGATCCTCGTCGTCGGCCGCAAGGGCTACCGGAACGCCACCGTCGAGGACGTGATCGCGGAAGCCGGCATCGACCGGGCCACGTTCGACGGACAGTTCGCGGGGAAGCAGGACTGCTTCCTGGCCGCCTACGACATGGCGGTCGAGCGGCTCTTTGCCGAGGTCGACGGCAACTGCGACCACCGGAAGGACTGGCTGGAACGGGTGCGGGAGGGCCTGGCGGCGATCGTCAACCTCTTCGTGCTCGAGCCGGAGCTGGCGCGCATCGCCGTGGTCGAGGCAACCACGGCCGGTACCGAGGCCCGACGGCGCCACTGGCACGCGATCTCCCGGTTCACGCAATACCTGGTCGAGGGCCACGGGCTCGCCAAGGGCAGGGAGCTGCCTGCCAGCATCTCGCTGATGTCGGCCGGCGCCGTCTCCGGCCTGATCTTCGAGGAACTGCTGGCGGGACGGCCGGCAGAGTTGCCCGCGCTGCTCCCCGACCTGCTCTTCGCGGTCCTCGTTCCCTACATCGGGCCGCGGGCGGCGGCGGCGGAGATGCGGCGCGTCGGACGCGGCTGAGACCGGTCGGCACCCTCGCCCTCGATCATCGCCTGGCGAAGCTTCAGCCTCAGCCGGTGCAGGCGGACCTTGACGGTCCCGTCCGGCAGGCCCAACCGGCGCGCAATCGCCTGCTGGGTCAGATCCTCGGTGTAGCGCAGCCTCAGGAGCTGACGGTCCTCCTCGTCCAGGCTCTCGAGGATCGCATGGAGGTCCGCTCGTTCGACGGTCGAGGCGATGCGCTCGTCGTCGGCCCCCTCCTGCGTCTCGACCTCGGCGACCGGATCGGGGCGGACGCGTTCGTGCTGGCGGTAGGCCTCGTTGCGGACGATCGTCGCCAGCCACTCGTTGCGCCGCTGGCCGTCACGAAGGGTGGAGCGCCGGCGCCACGCCCGCAGCAGAGCATCCTGGGCGATGTCCTCCACCTCGCTTGGATTGCTGGTGTAACGGTGGGCGATCCGCACACAGAACCGATGCGCCTCATCCCACTGCCAATCCTCGCCGGAATTCGAATTTTCAATTGCGTAAACGTTGATTGCTCAACCGTACTACTTCTAAATTCAAAAAGGTAAAATTTAGTACTGAAATTTTCCTTACTTAGTTTTCACCCTCAGACTCCACGGAGAAAACCGCTGCAACCAAGCGAGGTGACCCGAACGGGCGCCGTCAGAGGCCGGACTGCGCCGAGGAAAGCAGGTCGGATGCGAGCACCCAGCGACGCTGTAGATCGCGTTCGATCGATTCGGTCTCGCACGCCGCCGTGGCGAGGCAATCCCCCCACACGTTGGCGGCGTCTATGTAGCGATTCAGCGCCCGCTCGCCGGGACCGGCGGCAACGAGAAGGCAGCCGACGGGGAGCCGATCTACACGGATGCGGTCGTAGGCGCCCCGCACCTCCCCCAGCTCATCCAGATAGTCCTCATAGCTCAGCCCCACGGCCAGGTCCTCACGCAGGGTGTCCATCGAGCCGAGGAACGGGCGCAGCTGGGCTCGGCATCCGGCATCCGCAGCGGAGCGGGAAGCCGTCCTGGCCCCGCTGGGTGCCGCCGTGGCCTGCCCGGAGCGCGAGGTCGACTCGTCTCCACAGGCGGTGAGAATCAATGCCAGGCTCAGCAGTACGCCGAGTGTTGCCGCTTGGCTGAGCCGCATCGGCTAGAGGCTAGCCCGTTGTGGGCGTGCCAACCTCTTTGGTGTAGAAATTCGGTCGATGCCGAGAGCGCGCAAGCTCGCGACCGTGGCGGGGGCGCTTTTGACTGCTCTCACCCTTGCCGCGCCCTCCGCGAGCGCAAGTGGCAACGGCAGCGTCCTGGTCGTCGGCGACAGCCTCCAGATTCTGACCTCTCCCTACCTCGAGCGGTACCTGCCCGGCGTGCCGGTCACAGTCAACGCCGAGGGCGGCTACAACAGCTACCAAATCCTCGGCCTGTTCAAGGAAAGCTACGATCCCTCCCAGTCGGTGATCGTCTTCGATGCGGGTACCAACGACAACCCCGCCTACCCGGAGATCCTCGCCGAGAACCTGGCCGCGGTTGCCGCGACCGTCGGCGACAGGTGCATGGTCGTGCCGACCGTCCACGGATTCACCGTCGACGGCGTCGACAACACCGGTAAGAACCGTGTGGTCGAGGCCTTCGCCGCCTCGCGCCCCGGCACACAGGTACCCGACTGGGCGGGAGCGGTTGCCACACACCCCGAGCTGATGCAGGCCGACAACCTGCACCCGATTTCGGAGGGTGCCGACCTCCGGGCCCAGCTGATCGCCCGGGGAATCCAGGGATGCCTCGCCTTCAACTCGACCCCTGCACCCGAGCCGACCCTGGAGTCCGGGCCGGACCTGGCGCCCGTCACGAGGATCGCCAGGCGGCAGGCCTCGGTGACCGAGGCGATAGGGACCGCGTTGGCCCGGAACCTGATCGTTCAGATGGCACAGCGGCAGTTGCCGCTGGCGGCGGTGCTTACCATGGTTTCCTTCTATGCCTGAGCCCGTAAAGCGCGGCGAGCGCTACATGCCTGGGCTCGACGGCCTGCGCGCGATAGCCGTCCTCGGTGTGGTCTTCTACCACCTGGGATTCGGCTGGGCCGAGGGTGGGCTGCTCGGGGTCGGCGTGTTCTTCACCCTCAGCGGCTACCTGATCACCGACATTCTCCTCACCCAGGTGGGACGGGGCGGGATCAAGCTGAAGTCGTTCTGGCTGGCCCGCGCCCGGCGCCTCCTGCCCGCCCTGTTCCTGATGCTGACCGTGGTGATGGCGTGGGTGACGGTGATCGGCCCGCACCAGCCGGCGGACTTCCGCACCGCCGCACTATCGGCGGTCGGTTACTTCAACAACTGGTGGCTGGTCTTCCACGACGTCTCCTATTTCGCCCGCTTCGCACCGCCCTCGCCGCTCAACCACCTCTGGTCGCTCTCGGTGGAGGAGCAGTTCTACATCTTCTGGCCCTTCCTGCTGATGGTCGGGATTCACTTCGTGCCTGAGGTGAAGAGCACGACCGGCGTACGCCTGAGGCTTGCCGGAGTCACACTTTTCGCCGCGCTGTGCTCGGGCATCCTGATGGCGATCCTCTACAGCCCATCGTTGGACCCCTCGCGGGTCTACTACGGGACCGATACCCGCGCCCTGGAGCTCCTCGCCGGGGCGGCCCTGGCGATGGTCTGGCCGAGTCGCCGCCTGCGGGCGGGAATCACCGCCCAGGCTCGGTGGACGATCGACGCGATGGGGATTGCGGGCCTGCTCGCGATCGGGTTGATGTTCTGGAGCTCCAGCGAGTTCTCGCCCGTCCTCTACCGCGGTGGCTTTGCCCTGCTGGCCCTCGCCTCGGTGCTCGCCGTCGCCGCCCTCGCGCACCCCGCCTCGCGACTCGGCCCGATCGTCGGCTGCCGGCCGATGCGGTGGATCGGCCAGCGCTCCTACGGCATCTATCTCTGGACCCTGCCGATCATCGTCCTGACCACGCCGGAGGGGTCGCTGGGCCGCGTCGACCCCCTCCGCGCCGTCCTCCAGGTCGCCGCGATCATGGGGATCGCGGAGCTCTCCTGGCGCTACGTCGAGGACCCGATACGCCACGGTGCGCTGGGCAGGCTCTGGGGACAGCTGCGAGCCGGGCGCTGGCGGCTCGAGCGGGTACCGCGCCACGGCTGGGCACTCGTCACGGCCAGCGCCGTGATCGCCGCCTTCGCGGTGGCCGGCCTCGCCGGCGTGGGCGTCTCGGACGAATCGAGGGCGATCGGCTCCGCGACCGTGGCCAAAACGGTCACCGCGAAGAACGTGAAACGCGGGCCGCTTGCGACCTCCTGCGAAGGAGTCGTGCACATCGGCGACTCGACCTCGGAGGGCCTCGTCTCCGAAGAGTGGCTGCCCCCCAACGAACTGATCAGCTCCCAGTACGCGCGGGTCGGTGCCACCACCCAGCACCTCGAGGTCTCGGGCGCCCGCTCGATCTATGAGAACTACGAAGGGGAACCCAACGCCCAGGAAGTGGCGGAGGCCTGGACGAACGAAGGGTTCGACGGCTGCTGGGTGATCGCGATGGGCACCAACGAGGCGGCAAACGTCGCCGCGGGCTCGAGCTTCACCTACGACGACCGGATCGACAGCATGATGTCGACGATCGGCGACAAACCGGTGATGTGGGTGAACACGAAGTCACTCGTCGCCAGCGGGCCCTATTCCGCCGTCAACATGAGGGAGTGGGACAAGGCGTTGCGGAGCGCATGCGACCGCTACCCATACATGCGGGTGTACGACTGGGCCTCAGACGTGAAGGACGCCTGGTTCATTCCCGACGGCATCCACTTCACCTCGCCGGGCTACGCCGAGCGCGGCAGGCTGATCGCCGACGCCCTGCTCGAGGCGTTCCCCAACAATGAGCCTCTGGCGATGAAGGACAGGGACGACTGTCTGATTTCCCTCTAGTAGGTGGTTGATGGGTGGGGACGCCGGTGCCCTTCCCCAAAACGCTCGGCGGGAGCCTCGCTTGAGTGTTTTGGGGAAGGGCACCGGCGTCCCTCCAACAGGACATAAGCTTCGAAAGCTCCTTCCCCGGGCGCTGGCCCGGCTCCCCGAAAGCTTCACATGCCTGGGTGCGGTTTCGGGCGCCCCAAGCTCTTTTTTAAGCTCGGGGACCCTGTGCCGGGTTCAAAATCTGGGCGTAACTCGGTGACGTGTTGATGGAGCCTGGCCGCCCTCCAGGCGAACCTCGCGAAGCGGCCTATGCAATCCGGTCTGGGGCGCGGCGTAGCCGCGCACAAAGTTCACCCCTCGCGCGCAGCGCGTGGGGTGTGGGGTGTGGGGTGTGGGGTGTGGGTTCGAATGGAGGGCGGCCAGGCTCCTATCTACCTACCTTCGTGAAAAACGCCCACCGGTCGTAGAGGCCGAGGGCGGCGGCGAGGGTGTCGCCGCGGATCGTCGCGGCGCCTCTGGTGCCGATCAGCCTCGCGTACTCGATCCGGGGGGAGTCGCCGCGCTTCGTCACCACGACGTCGCGCAGGCGCCCGCGTACGTATGGGCCGAGACGGGAGTCCATCTCGGCCTGCGAGAAGCGGAAGGTCCAGCGGTGCTGGGGGGCGTAGTAGTCGTAGGGGTCGGCGACGCTGCGCAGGTATGGGACCTCAGGGGCACCGAGGAAGCCGGACTCGGTGCGGCCGCCCGAGGAGGAGAAGTAGGTGGTCTGGGCGACCTCGCCGTCGAAGGTCGCGACCTGGCTGCGGGTGGACTGCACGGCCACGTCGGTCCGCGCGTCCTCGACGGCGACGCCGCCGTAGACCTGGGTTCGGGTGTCCGAGTAGAGATCGAAGCCGTCGCCGCCCACGTCGGTCGAGAGCGCGATCGAGCGCGAGGCGACCGCAAACGCCCGCAGCGTCGCCATCGGCCATTCGGGGGGCACCTCCGCCGGCACCGAGCCGCGGGCGTAGTTGTTGACGTTGAGCACGTTGACGACGTTCAGCGCCGAGCCGCTCGGGATCGCCTCGAACGCCCCGCGGTAGACGCCCACGCCGGCGATCCGGATCGTCCTCCGCGAGTCGGCATGGAGGCGGTTGCCGCAACGAGCGAGCAACTTCCCCGAGCTCGAGAGGAGTCGTACCGAGGACCCCCGCATGTGCGCCGCGTAACTGCGGGCGGGGTCGAGCTCGCGGCCGCAGGCCGCGGTCGCGTGCGAGAAGGAGACATCGCCCGGGCTGGTCGTGAGCAGCACGCGGACCATCGGCGCGCTCCGCATCTCGGCGATCGCGATCCCGCGGAAGTAGTGGCCGAGGATCTGCCGGTAGCCGACCCCGTGCAGGCCGTAGCCGTAGGCGCCGTAGGCGCTCATGCCGACGCCGTGACCGAACCCGCCGCCCCGCACCAGCCAGGTGACGGCTAACGCGGCCGACGGAGCGGCGCCGGCCAAGAGGAGCCCCAACAACAGGGCTGCGGTCGCTCGCCTCATCCGGCCGAGAATACTGTCACTCCCACCCGCTCAAAGCGTCTGAGTCACCTCGATGCGGATCCACGCAATACACAGGTCCGCGCATTCGAAAGATCCGCATCCCGACATTTGCAGGGGAGTCAGGGTCCGGCGAGACCGCTCCATGCTTGCGGGAAGGTCACTGGTGGATTCTTCGGCCGCCAACCAACAGACTGCAATCGCTATTCCAATCGATTACACAACTGGGAAGGGAGATTCAAAGATGAAACTAATGAGGAATATTTGGCTAGCTGCAATTGTATCCGTGGGTGCCATGGCTTTCGCCGACGCATCGTCTGCAACCACTGCTTTGTGCAAAGTGCAAGAAGAAACATGCGCGGCAAAAAACCTGGTGACGAACCTTCACTTGGTCAACACCTCAGGCTCCGTGGAAACGCTGTCAAGCGAATTGGCCAACATCTTATGCTTAGGCGTGTTAGAGCAGCTAACAGTCTCGGGATTAGGCGAACCGCAAAAAGCCCACGCCACAAGTTTCAGCTCGACCGGCTGCGGAACCACCGCTGCGCACAACAACTGCACCGTGACAACAATCGACCTACCGGATGTGCACTACGTCATCGATTGGTGGCCACCGTTAATTTTATCCTTCTATTTAGGCGATCGCAGGCGAGTCAGCTGCACGCTCTCTGAATTCGTGAAAATAGAATGCACCTATGATGGAACTGGCATGGAACCCGTAGGTGAAAGTGCCTTAGAAAATGAAGGCACTGGCCACGGGATGTTCACGTCCGAAGAAGAACCGATGTCCCTGGTTTCGGGGAGCGGCCCTTGCCCTAAAGAAATGACAGTCGACAACTTATTGGAACCGTTAGAACACGTTTACGGCGCAGAATAATCACGGTTCGGTGAAACCGATCTGCTGTCTGTGCGGCCACCTGGAACGGGTGGCCGCACACCAAACCCCGTCCATCTACAGAAGCTGGCGGTCGATGAAGCCCGCCACCAACGCGAGCCAGCCGCCGATCTCGGCGAGGATCAGGGCGAGCATGAAGGCGTGCAGGCCGCCGACCGGATCATGGAACTGGTTGTCGGTGTCGCGCCGCCAGCCATGGACCATGTATCCGGCGACCGCGGCGAAGAAGTAGAAGGCGAGTGCCCCGGCGGCGAGCAGGTTGACCAGCGTGCTCCAGCCGCTCAGCTCGACGAAGGTCGCGACCAGCAGCAGGGCGAAGCTGTAGAGCAGCGCCGCGCGGTGGGCGATGTCGACGTAGGGGTGCGCCTGGCTCTCCTCGGACTCGACGATCTGCTGGTACTTCCAGACGCCGAGCAGCAGCGCCCAGAGGAACATCGCAGCGGCGAGCAGCAGCACGGCCTTGGTGTCTGCGCCCAGCTCCACAGGAGGATCCTATGCTTCGCAGACCCCAACCTAGGAGCCACAGATGAGCAGCGAGACCTCATTCGTCACCGGCGTCGACTTCGCCACCGTCTTCGTCAAGGACTATCCGGCCGCCGTCGAGTTCTACGGCAAGATCCTCGGCCTCGAGCAGTCGGCCGATTACGGGAAAACACCGGGCGGCGAGTTCGAGACCGGCAACCTGACCCTGCAAGTGATGGATGCCGCTGCGATCGGGCGCGAGTTCGAGCCAAGCACGCACCCGACTGCCTTCCACGTCGAAGACGTCGAGGCGGCTCGCGCCGAGCTCGAGTCCAAGGGCGTCAATTTCCTCGCCGACACCATCGACAGCGGCGTCTGCCACATGGCTATCTTCAGCGACCCCGACGGCAACGTGCTGATGCTGCACCACCGCTACGCGCCGCGCGACTAAAACGGAGGCACATCACGTTCCAGGCCCGAGCGTCGGCTAGTGTCCGCGGCGATGGAGGCGGCAACGGCACCGCGGACGCAGTGGACCTTCGCCCAGTGGGGGATCGTCGTCGTCGCGGCCTTCCAGCTCGTCTGGGCAACCGCCGGCCTGATCGCCGAGCCGAGCTTCGACTTCGGCGACGGAGCCGCGACGGAGCGCGTGCTGGGGGTCGACTTCAACGGCGTCCACGCGCTCTCCGGCTTCCTCCTCTTCCTCCCCGCCTTCTACTTCGTCCAGAAGCCACGATGGGCCGTCCTCTACGCGATCTATGTAGCGGTGGCGCTGCTCGTCACCGGCGTCTGGGCGATCTTCTCGACCAGCCCCGCCGGCATCTTCACCTTCCCCAACAACGGCGCCGACGCCATCCTCCACATCGCCACCGGCGTCGTCTTCGCGGCAATAGCCGCGATCCAACTCGGCCTTGACCGCCAAACGACCTCCTGAAACGACGAGTCTGCAGTTTCCCGCCATATACGCGGGTAAATGCAGATTCGCCTAGAACGCGCCGCTGGTACCAGCGGCGCGCAGAGCCAGGAAGAGGATCACGCCGCAGCTGACGGCCATGATGCCCATCTCGCGGCGGACTATCGCCAGGGCGAGGGACTGCTGCGCCTCGGCGGGCAGGGCCTCGATGTCGAGGTCGCCCAACTCGCGTTCGGCGGCGCCCGCCCGGGCGCCCTCGGCGATCAGCGAGACGACGAGGGGAAGGACCCCGTAGAGGTAGTGGAGCTCGTCGCTCGGTTCGTGGCCGGTGAAGACGAGCAGGCCGCCGAGCATCGCCTGCACGAAGACGGCTGCCTGGGCCGCACGCAGCAGATACCAGAAGGGAATCGAAGCTTGGGAGCGCAGCCAGGCCACCCCGCCGGAGCCGAAAGCGGCGGCATTGAGGAGGATTACGGCGCAGCCGACGACCAGGTGGACGGTGGCCATCTTCATTTCCTCCTAAGAGGGTCGGGATTCGGCTTGCTGATGCGGAAAATCACTATGTAGCAATCTGTTACAAGGTGGGTGTATAAAGGCGGTTGCAGGCGGTGGGGCGCCAATCTACGAGGTGCCCCCACGAGTCGCCCGCCAACTTCGAAATACCAGTGCTGAAGAGCTACCTGCCGATTCTCGTCTTTGCCTTCCTCGGCGTCACCGTTGGGGGGGCATTCGCGATGCTCAACCACGTGATCGGGCCGAAGCGCCCGAAGCACCCGACCGCGGCGAGCCAACGGCTGGGCGAGCCGTATGAGTCGGGGATCCCGGTCAAGGCCTCCCACGGGCTGCGCTTCGGCGTCAGCTTCTACCTGATCGCGATGCTTTTCATCCTCTTCGACATCGAGGTCGTCTTCCTCTACCCGATCGCGGTGATCCTCGAGGACGCCGACAGCATCTTCGTCCTCGGCGAGCTGGTCACCTTCGTCGTATTGCTGCTCGTCGCCTTCGTCTACGTCTGGCGAAAGGGTGCGCTGGATTGGAAGTAGAGCGCCAGACGATGCGGTCCCGGCAGCTGCGCGCCCGCGACATGCTCCGCGGCGACCTCGAGGGCGAGGAGCTGGAGCGCTACGTCGAGGAGAGGGTCGTGATGACCAACTTCGACAAGATGCTCGGCTGGGCGCGCTCGAACTCGATCTTCCCCCTCACCTTCGGCCTCGCCTGCTGCGCGATCGAGGGGATACCGATGGCAGCCGTCACGGCCCGATACGACATTGCCCGCTTCGGTGCTGAGGCCGGGCGTGCCTCGCCACGCCAAGCCGACCTGATCATCCTCTCGGGCAGGGTCTCGATCAAGATGGCGCCGATCATCCGCCGCCTCTACGACCAGATGCTGGAGCCGAAGTGGGCGATCTCGATGGGAGCCTGCTCCTCGAGCGGCGGCATGTTCTCCAACTACGCCGTGGTACAGGGCGCCGAAAAGTTCATGCCGATCGACGTCCACGTGCCAGGCTGCCCGCCACGGCCGGAGGCGGTGCTCTACGGCTTCACCAAGCTGCAGCGAAAGATCCAGGGCAACCCCGACCAGGGCTGGCGCGCCCGCTACGGCGCGCACGGCACCGAGGAGTGGGCGCGCGGCGGGCCGCGCGGCGAACCCAGCGCCGAGGCGGCGAAGGCCTACCTAGCGGCCAGGGAGTTGATCGTTAGTGCCTGACGCCCCCGGACTGGAGCTGATCCGGGGGGAGATCGAGCAGGACCACCCGGGCGCCGTGCTGGACACGGGCTTCGAGCACGGCTGCGCCAGCCTGGCGATCGACCCGGCGCACGTCCTCGGCGTGCTCGGCTGGCTGCGCGACGCCCCCGGCCAGGGCTACCGCTTCCTCTCCAGCCTCCACGCAGCCGACTACCTGCCGGCCGAGCCCCGCTTCGCGGTCCACTACGAGCTGCTCAACCGCGATCGAGTCGAGCGGATCCGCGTCAAGGCTCTTCTGGCCGATCCCGGTGAGGACTCGCTCCCCGAGATCGACTCCTGTGTCGAGCTTTTCCCGACGGCCGAGTTCCAGGAGCGCGAGGCCTATGACTTCTTTGGAATCGTCTTCAACGGCCACCCCGACCTGACGAGGATCCTGTTGCCAGAGGACTACGTCGGCTGGCCGCAGCGCCGCGACTTCCCGGTCGGCGGAGAGCCGGTGACCTTCACCTACAACGAGCGCAACTATGGCTGAGCTGGCCGAGCGCACCGAGGTGATGACCGTGAACATCGGTCCCCACCATCCCGCTACGCACGGCGTGCTGCGGCTGGTCGTCGACCTCGAAGGGGAGGTGGTCAAGGATCTGCGGCCGATCATCGGCTACGTCCACACGGGGATTGAAAAGTCCTGCGAGGACAAGAGCTACTGGAAGGTCATCCCCTTCGTCGAGCGGATGGACTACGTCTCCTACTTCTTCCAGATGGAGGCCTTCTGCGGTGCGGTCGAGCGCATGATCGAGCTCGAGATCCCGCCGCGGGCCAAGTACCTGCGGACGATCTTCCTCGAGCTCAACCGGATCCACTCCCACCTGGTCTGGCTGGGGACGACGGCGCTCGACCTCGGCGCGATCTCGATGCTCTGGTACTGCTTCCGCGAGCGCGAGCGCATCCTCGACCTCTTCGAGATGGCGACGGGACAGCGGATGCACACGCGCTACTTCCAGGTCGGCGGCGTGATCGAGGACATCCCGCTCGGCTTCGAGGCAAAGCTGCGCGAGTTCATCGCCGACATGCCGGTCCGGGTGGGCCAGTACCAGGCGCTGCTCGACCGCAACGAGGTCTTTCTCTCCCGCACCAAGGGCACCGGGATCGTCTCGCGCGAGCGGCTGCTCGAGCTCGGCGTGACCGGGCCGCTGCTGCGTGCCGCCGGCGAGCCCTGGGATCTGCGCAAGGCCTTCGACTACCTCGCCTACCCGGAGATGGACTTCAAGATCCCGGTCGGGACCGTCGGCGACAACTACGACCGCTACCGGGTGAGGGTGGCGGAGATGGTCGAGTCGACGCGGATCGTCGAGCAGGCGCTCGACGCCCTCCCCGAGGGCCCCTTCATCGCCGACGACCGCAAGTACGTACTGCCGCCGCGCTCGGAGCTCTCGACCTCGATGGAGTCGCTGATCCACCACTTCAAGCTCGTCACCGAGGGCTACCGGGTGGGGCCGGGCGAGCTCTACTACGCGATCGAGTCGCCGCGCGGCGAGCTTGGATGCTTCGTGCTTGCCGATGGGTCGGCCAAGCCGGCGCGGGTGCATTTCAGGGATCCGTCGTTTGTGAATTTGCAGGCGTTTAGGGACATGTCGGTGGGGAGCTATATCGCCGACATGATTTGTTCGTTGGGGATGTTGGATCCGATCTTGGGTGGGGTGGATCGGTGAGGGGGATCGGGGGCCTCCCCGCCGTCCAATTGCCGGTCCAGTTGGACCGGCAATTTGAGTATCCGCCCGTCGGGGAGGCCCCCGATCCCCCTCTACGGAGCCGTCATGCCTGAGCTGCCGATCGACATCGCGCTGACCGAGGGCCGGGTTCCGGATCGGACGCCCGAGGAGGTTCCTGAGCTGCATGAGGTCGGTTGCCCGGAGGAGCTGCGGAAGCGCATTGAGGAACTTATGAGCCGGTATCCGGATCGGAAGTCGGCTTCGATTCCGGCGCTTTGGGCTGTGCAGCGGCTTTATGGCTGGTGCACGCCGGAGGGGATTCGACAGGCTGCTGCGGTTATGCGGGTTACGCCCGCTTATTTGGAGTCTGTGGCCAGCTTCTACGACCTGCTGCATACGGATCCGGTTGGGACTCACAAAGTGGCTGTGTGCACCAACATCTCCTGCTGGATGCGGGGCGGTGACGAGCTGCTCGATGCGTTCCGGGCGGCGGCGGGGGACGACGAAGATCTCTTCGTCACCGGGTTCGAGTGCCTGGGGGCCTGCGACATCGCGCCGATGGCCTCGATCGACGAGCGCTACTTCGGGCCACTGGAGGCCGCGGAGGCGAAGACCGCGATCGACCAGCTGCGCGAAGGCGCCGACGTCCTGCCCGAGAAGGCGCTGGAGAAGCGGCCGCTGCCGGGAGGGCCCGATGCCTGAGACGCGGATGCTCTTGAAGAACGTCGAAGACCCGGCGCTGCGCACGCTCGCCGGCTACAAGGGTTACGGCGGCTACGCGACACTGGAGAAGGCCTACCGCGAGCTGGAGGCCGACGAGGTGCTGAAGGAGCTCGAAGAGTCAGGGCTGCGCGGCCGCGGCGGAGCCGGCTTCTCGATGGGCAAAAAGGCGAGCTTCCTCCCCCGCGGCGGGGGCGTCGACAAGTACCTCTGCTGCAACGCCGACGAGTCCGAGCCCGGCGCCTTCAAGGACCGCGAGCTGATGCAGCGCAACCCCCACCAGCTGATCGAGGGGATCGCGATCGCCTCGCTGGCGGCCGGCATCGGCCACGCCTTCATCTTCATCCGCGGCGAGTACGACTCGCAGGCCGACATCCTCGACGCGGCGGTCGCCGAAGCCTACGAGGCGGGCTACCTGGGCAAGGACATACTCGGCACTCGGCGCGACCTCGAGCTGGTCGTCCACCGCGGCGCCGGCGCCTACATCTGCGGCGAGGAGACGGCGCTGCTCGACGCGCTCGAAGGCAAGCGTGGCCAGCCGCGCCCGCGTCCGCCGTTCCCGCCGGTGCAAGGCCTCTACGACGCGCCGACGCAGATCAACAACGTGTGCACGATCGCGACGGTGCCGACGATCATGGAGCTCGGCGCGGCCGAGTTCGCGAAGATCGGACCGGAGAGCTCGCCCGGCACCGCGATCTTCTCGATCTCGGGCAACATCGCGCGCCCCGGCAACTACGAGCTCGTCCTCGGCACGCCGATGCGCGAGCTGATCTACGACCTCGCCGGCGGCATTCCCGACGGTCGTGAGCTGAAGTGCGTCATCCCTGGCGGATCGTCGGTTCCCGCGCTCTCTCCTGACGAGATCGACGTGCCGCTCGACTACGACTCGCTCGGGAAGATCGGAACCTTCTTCGGCGCGGCGTCGCTGATCATCGTCGACGGCCGCTGCTGCATCGTGCAGCTCGCTCTGCGCTCGACGAAGTTCTATATGCACGAATCGTGCGGCAAGTGCACGCCGTGCCGCGAAGGCACGCGCTGGATGGT
>JANWHD010000029.1 GCA_025450585.1 Solirubrobacterales bacterium | reverse complement strand
GGTGATCACCTCGCCGCCGGTGAGGACGGCGATGTCCTCGAGCATCCGCTTGCGGCGATCGCCGAAGCCCGGCGCCTTGACCGCGACGCCGGTGAAGGTGCCGCGCAGCTTGTTGACGACGAGGGTCGCGAGGCACTCGCCCTCGACGTCCTCGGCGACGATCAGCAGCGGCTTGCCACCCTGCATCACCTGCTCGAGCACCGGCAGGATGTCCCGCACGGAGCCGATTTTCTGGTTGGCGATGAGGATGTAGGGGTCCTCCAGCACCGCCTCCATGCGGTCCTGGTCGGTGACCATGTACGGGGAGATGTAGCCCTTGTCGAACTGCATCCCCTCGGTGAACTCCAGCTCCATGCCGAAGGTCTGGCCCTCCTCGACGTTGACCACGCCGTCCTTGCCGACCTTCTCGATCGCGTCGGCGATCACATTGCCGATGTCGTCGTCGGCGGCGGAGATGGCGGCGACGCGGGCGATTTGCTCCTTGCCGGCGACCTCCTTGGACTGCTTCTCGCGCAGGTTCTCGACAACGTCGTCGACGGCCTTCTCGATCCCGCGGCGCAGGGCCAGCGGGTTGGCGCCGGCGGCGACGTTCTTGAGCCCCTGGCGGACGATTATCTGGGCCAGCAGCGTCGCCGTCGTGGTGCCGTCTCCGGCCACGTCGTTGGTCGCCGTGGCGACCTCGCGGACGAGCTGGGCGCCCTGGTTCTCGAAGACGTCCTCGACCTCGACCTCGCGGGCGATGGTGACACCGTCGTTGGTGATCGTCGGCGCGCCGAACTTCTTGTCGAGCACGACGTAGCGACCCTTCGGGCCGAGGGTGACCTTGACCGCGTCGGCGACTGCGTCGACGCCGGCTTGCAGGGCCCCCCTTGCCTCCTCGCTGAACTTCAGCTCCTTATGAGCCATCTGATTTCAGTCCTCCTTGGTTCTAAGTCCGTGGTTGGCGACGAGCTAGCCGAGCTTGGCGAGGATGTCCGACTCTCGCAAAACGAGCAGCTCCTCGTCCTCGACGGTGACGTCGGTGCCGCCGTACTTGGAGTAGAGGACCTCGTCGCCCTCGCTCACGTCGAGCGGGCGGCGCGTTCCGTCCTCGTTGATAGCGCCATCGCCGACGGCGACGACCTTGCCCTTTTGGGGCTTCTCCTTGGCCGTATCGGGAAGGACGATTCCGCTCGCGGTCGTCTCCTCCTCCTCGATCGGCTTCACGATCAGCCGGTCCCCGAGGGGCTTCAGCTTCATCCGTATACCTCCATCGTTGGTCAGGGTGGGTCAGAAGTTCAGGATTGGCACTCCCCAGGTGAGAGTGCCAGAGGCCTGAAAGATAGCGAACGGGCAATTCAGCGGCCGGCGGGCCGAAATCGTTGCCTGGGAGGCGGATTTCGTCCCGTCGGCGGGAGTCAGCCGCTGGCGAGCAGGCGGCAGCCCAGGAGCCCGGCGATGCCCTCGCCGCCGCGGGCCATCACCCAGTCGTGGTTCCACTCGAAGATCGGGCGGGCCACCGGTGCGACCATGTTCATCCAGGCCTTCGTCGTCACCACGTTCCACTCGTAGAGCACCGCGGTGACCCCCTCGCGCTCGAAGAGGCGCCAGCGGCCGACGCCGGTCAGCTCGCCGACCGCATCGCCCTCCATCAGGTGGGGGCGCTCGACCCGGGTCGTCGTCACCTCGAACTCGACCCGGTAGGGCAGCAGGCTCTTCCAGACCATGCGCGCCACGGTGCCGACGCCGTCGTCGCCGTCACCGGGCCTCATTTCCTCGGCCTCCTCCACCCCGCGCCACCACTGCGGCCAGCGAGCCTGGTCGTAGATCGCCTCGAAGACCGGCTCGCGCGGGGATTCCAGCAGCCAGGTCGTGAGGAAGGAGTACTGCGCCATCCCGCGCTAGACCATCTAGTTGTGGCGCGGGGTCTCGCCGTTGCCGTAATGCGCGCCGGGCGGCTCGACTATCTGCGAGAAGCGGATCACGGTGACGACTTCCTCCGGCGAGACAGGGCGAGCATAGATCTGTTCGAGGAACTTGATCTCCTCCTCGAGCCGGCGGAACTCGGGGTTGTCGTGCTCGATGTCCCGTGGAGAGAGCTCGGAGATCCGCTTCACCTCGATGTCGTCGATCACCGCGGTGAAGATCTTCTCGCGCGGGCTGTGCCGGAACCCAACCGTAATCCAGACGACCTGGCCGCGCTCGTACTTGTTGCTCTTGTCGCCGAGACGGATCGTCGCGGACTTGCGACCGCGCTTGAGCTGGTCGACGAAGACCGGCGAGTAGAAGTTGAGTACGTAGATCCCGCCCCGCATCGCGGCCGAGCGTATCTGACCCTGGACGGGTATTGGGGAGTGACCTCAGGAAACGACCGCTGCTGTCGATTAAGGACAGGGAATGCTACGTCTGACACCACCACACTCTGGGCGCATTCTCGGGGTTCTCCTGGTCGCGGCGACGAGCGTGCTCCTCCTCGCCGCCGGTAGCGCTGCCGCGGCCACCTGCGGCGGCAGGCACGCGACGATCGTCGGCACCCCGGGCAACGACGTCATCGTCGGCAAGAAGGCGAGCGACGTGATCTACGGCGGCGGCGGCAACGACCGCATCAGCGGCGGCCCCAACGGCAACGACAAGATCTGCGGAGGCTCGGGTGACGACTCCCTCCAGGGCGGCCGAGGTTTCGACGCGCTCTATGGCGGCGAGGGCAACGACCGCCTTCGTGGCGACAGCGGCTCCGACCACCTCGAGGGCGAAGGCGGCAACGACGACCTGGCCGGCGCAGAGGGCAAGGACAGCCTCGTCGGCGGCGCCGGTGACGACCTGCTGCTAGGCGCCAAAGGACCCGACGTCCTCAAAGGAGCCGCCGGCAACGACTACATCGACGGCGAGAAGGGCAGCGACTCGATAAAAGGCGATGGCGGTAACGACTCCCTGCACGGCGACAAGGGCAACGACGCGATCGACGGCGGCGGCGGCGGCGATCAGATCGAAGGCGGTCCCGGCGACGAGACCGACCTCGACGGCGGGCCCGACAGCGACTTCGTCTTTGGCGGCGCCGGCAGCGATCACGCGAGCGGCGGCGAGGGCGACGGCGACGTGGTCCGCGGCGACAGCGGTGAAGACACGCTCGACGGCGGTGGTGGCGCCCGCGACATCGTCTCTTACGCCAGCGCCACACGGAGCGGCGTCGTCGTTGACCTCGGCAGCGGCCGCTCCAAAGGCGACGGTCACGACAGCCTGCAGGGCTTCGAGGACGTCGTCGGCTCGCCGCAGGGCGATGACATCGACGGCAACGGCGAGGTCAACCGCCTCGACGGCGGCGTCGGCGACGACGACCTGGCCGGCGCCGGCGGCCCCGACGAAGCCTTCGGCGGCGCCGGCAGCGACGACTGCGACGGCTTCGCCGCCGAGCACTCCTGCGGGACAGAAGACAACCCGCCGGGCAGCGGCGCATTCGTGATCCTCAACGAGGGTCTCGACGGCAGCAGCCTGATCGTGCAGGGCGACGGCGACGGCGACGACATCCACGTCTCCTTCAGCGGCGGCTGGACCGTCTCCGATTCCGGCGGCGCCTACGCCGGCGACGGCTGCTCGCTGACCGGCGGCAACACCGTGGTCAGCTGCCCGGCTGCCGTCGTCACGGGCCTCGTCGTGATCACCGGCGGGTCCGGCAACGACTCGATCGCGCTCGACGAGAGCGTCCCCGCTGCGGTCAAGGTGCGCGCCAACGGCAACGCGGGCGACGACACGCTGAGTGGCGGACCCGGCGACGATGTGCTCGAGGCCGGCGAGAACTACAACAACCCCGACAACGGCAACGACACGCTCGTCGGCAACGTCGGCAGCGACGTGCTCTACGCGGACCCCGGCGCCGACCAGCTCGCCGGCGGACCGGGCAACGACCTGCTGGTCTCCTCCGTTGCGGTCTGCCAGGGCCACAGCTACAGCGGCGGGCCCGGCGACGACACCGTCTCCTACGGCCGCTCGAACGCGTCGCTGAAGGTTGCGCTCGGCGGAACGGGCGGCCCCGCAGGCTGCGGTAACCCCGATCGCGTCGGTGCCGACAACGAGAGCCTCGAGGGCTCCGACGGGCCCGATGTGCTGATCGGCGACAACGGCGCCAACAGCTTCATGGGCCACCTCGGCGCCGACACCTTCATCGGCAAGGGCGGCAATGACTTCGTCGACGCGATCGACGGCAAGCGCGACAAGTCGCTCCAGTGCGGCGGCGGCGCCGACGACGTGATCAAGGATCGCGCCGACCCCCGCCCGCAAAGCTGCTGAGCCCGTCCAGAAGCGCACGCTCGCCGGCGCAGGCAGGGAACGATTCGGCGGGTGACGCCTAGAAGATGTAGTTGCTCAGCTTCTCCGGCGCGAGCACGGTGACGCGCCCGCGCCCGGGACGGACGATCCCGGCCCGCTCGAGGTCGGCGAGGAAGCGGCTGACGCTCTCGCGGGAGGTACCGGCGAGCTGGGCCAGATCGGCCTGGTTCATCCGGATCGTCACCTCGCCGCCCTCCCCAGAGCGCGGCGCCTCCTCGGCGACCAGCTGGGAGAGAACCCCCGCGACACGGCTGGGGACCGTCTGGAACGACTGGCGGGAGATCCGCTCGTTCGCCGTGCGCAACCGGCGCACGAGGGCGGCGATCAGCTTCACGGTGATGTCGGGGTGGCGGGCGAGCAGCGCGCGCACCTCACCCGCGGGCAGGGCGAGCAGCTCGCCGTCGGCAAGGGCCTCGACGCTGGCCGAGCGCACCTCGCCGTCGAGCATCGCCAGCTCGCCGAAGATGTCGCCGGTGCCGAGGGTCGCCAGCGTGATCGCCCGCCCGTCGGAGTGCTCGCGGGTGACGCGGAAGCTGCCGTCGCGGACGATGTAGCAGGCGTCGGAGTGGTCGCCCTCGTGAAAGACCCGCGTGCCAGCCGGGAACGAACGAGCGACGGCGACGCGGGAGAAGCGCTCCAGCTCGCCCTCCTCTAGATCGGCGAAGAGCGGCACGCTGCGCAGCAGCTCGACCGGCCCCAGCCCCTGCTCGCGATCCGCCATCGCTTGGATTATCCCAGCGAACCGAGCTTCTTCGATTAAGAGGGGAGAGATTCGCGAGCCCGAGCCTTAAGACGGAGTATGGAACCCGCCCCGTGTGTGTATACAGATCTGTAGACTCGATCCATGGCTGCAACCGAGACGATGATGATCCGCGTGCGCCGCAGCACGCAGGAGCGCCTCGCTCACCAGGCCGAGCTCGAGGGAAAGAGCTTGACCGAGATGTTTGACGCAGCCGTGGACCTGTTGGAGGAGCAGAGCCTGCTGGCCTCGATGGACGAGTCCTATCGCAAGCATGGGGACGAGATCCACGCGGAGATGAAAGCTTGGCTCGAGATGCCCCTCGACGGTCCCGCCAATGAACGCTGACGCTTTCAAGGTCAAACGAGGAGAGGTCTATCTCGCCGACCCAGATCCGGTGATGGGCCACGAGCAAGGGGGCCGACGGCCCCATCTGGTGATTTCGGTCAATGCGATGAATCGCTCGGTGATGGGGCTGCTGATTGGTGTTCCCCTTACGACCACGGACTGGGGCAGCAAGCTGCACGTCAGGCTGGAGCCTCCCGAAGGGGGTTTGAGCCGAGTCAGTTTCGCCATGCCGGAGATGGCGCGCTCTGTATCGAACACTCGACTCCTGGCAAAGCTGGGCTTCGCCTCCGCGGACACGGTCGAAACGGTCGCAAAGCACGTCGGCATCCTGATCGGGCTCGGCCGCGCCCGCTGAGCAGGGAGCGGCCCTCAGCGGGCCGCCAGCGTCAGCTTGCGGGGGCCGCCGCGGCTGAAGCCGGCGTCGAGCAGGGCGTCCTCGTGGCCGGAGCCAATCACGGGCTCGCCGTCGAGCTTCTCGACGGCGAGCTTGGGCAGGCGGCCGGCCGCAACGGCGTCGGCCAGGGCGCCGATCGCCGCCGCGAGCTCGTCGGCATCGAGCTCGACCAGGCGGACCACACCTTTTCCGCTGCGCTCCACGTAGAGGACCGGGGCGCCGTCGCGGAGCAGGACGTGGGCACCGGGAGAGCGGGCGGGGCGGCGGCCGCTGGGCGCTTTCGGCCAGGGCAGCGAGGCGCCGTAGGGGTTGGCCGGGTCGGTGGCGGCGAGGAGGAGGAAGGACCCGTCGTCTTCGGGCAGCGATCGCAATCGCTCGACCGCACCAGGCAGGGCGAACTGGGCGCCGCCGAGGCCCTCGACGAAGTAGCCGCGGCGGGCGGTGCCGAGCAGCTCCAGGTTGCCGAGCTCGGCGTAGACGCTGGCGAAGCCGCCGGGGACGCCCTCGGCGAGAACGGTCTCGCGGGTGACGATGCCATAGCGCTCCAGCATCAGCTCGGCCTGCGCCCGCAACCGCGGCCCGGCCGCCGGGCCGTCCTCGAACAGCGGCGCGGTCAGCGACCAGCGGCCCTGCACGGCGGCCCCGCGTGCCCGGCTGCGGGCGAAGCGCCGGCCGCCCCGCTCGGCCGGCGGCGCGGTGCGCAGGCGCGGAGCCCGCAGCGGCGCGAAAGCGTCGTTGGTCACCTCACCCGACCAGGCGAGGTCCCAGAGCGCTTCGTGCAGCTCCTCGACCGGGTGATTGAGGTCGGAGAGCAGGTCGATCCAGAAATCCGGCCCGGCGGCGAGGCGCTCGCGGATCGCGTCGTGGACCTCGCCCTCGGGCCGCTCGAGCTTGGCATTGGCCGGTGGCGGCCCGGCGAGGCGGACGTCATCGCGGAAGTAGAGGGCGACGCGGCCGTCGCTGCGGCCGCGGGCGCCGGCACCGATCCAGACCAGCTCGCCGCTGGTGCAGAGTTCTTCGAGCCAGACGGGCGAGTAGGCACCGAGCCGCCGCGGCAGCACGTCGCCCTCCCAGACCTTCGGCGTCAGCGCCACCCCCTGCAACGGCACCAGCGCCTCGCGCAGGCGGTCGGGGCCCGCGCCGGCGGCGCGGTGAGCGTCGACGTTCTGCCAGCTCGGCAGGAAGCGGGCAAAGCGGTCGCGCGCCGCTGGTTCGACCTCGCGGCGCAGGTGAGCGAGGCTGGAGCGGCGGACCCGGCGCAGGACGTCGGAGTCGCACCACTCGCGCTCGGTGCCGCCCGGCAGCAGCTCGCCGCGGACCAGGGTGCCGGCCCGCTCGAGTTCGCGCAGCGCCGGGGTCGGGTCGACCCCGTAGCGGGCGGTCAGCTGGGCGGTCGGAAAGGGGCCATGGGTCCGTGCATATCGCCGGACCAGGGCGACGAGCGGGTCGGGGTGCTCGGCGAGGAAGCTCTCCGGCAGCCCGGCCGGCGGCGACACCCCGAGCGCGTCGCGGTACATCCCGGCGTGCTCGGCGGCGATGTAGCGCTCCTCGCCGTTGACCCGCACGAGGGCGGCGCGGCGCTCGGCGACGAGCTTCTCCAGCATCGAGGCGGCCGAGTAGCCCTCCGCGACGCGCTCGGCGCACTCCTCGGCGGTCAGGTCGCCGAGATTTCTCAGCACCTGCTGCAGGGCGTCTCGGTCGCCGGCCCGGCCCATCTCGGTGCGGTGCTGGAGCTGGGCCTCGACCTCGACCAGGGCCTCGGGGTCGATCAGCTCGCGCAGCTCCTCCTGGCCGAGCAGCTCGCGCAGCAGGTCGCGGTCGAGCGCCAGCGCCGCGGCGCGGCGCTCGGCGTTCGGCGTGTCCCCCTCGTACATGTAGGTGGCGACGTAGTCGAAGAGCAACGAAGAGGCGAAGGGCGAGGCGGTCGGGGTCTCGACCTCGACCAGGCTGAGCTTGCGCGAGTGCAGGTCCGTCAGCAGCTGGGTCAGCGCGGGCAAGTCGAAGACGTCGCGCAGGCACTCGCGGTAGGTCTCCAGCACGACCGGGAAGCGAGGGAAGTCCCGCGCCACCTCGAGCAGGCTCTGTGACTTGAGGCGCTGCTGCCACAGCGGCGTGCGCTTGCCCGGGTAGGCACGGGGAAGGAGCAGCGAACGCGCAGCGTTCTCGCGGAAGTGCGAGCCGAAGAGGGCGGAGCCCGAGAGCTCGCCGACGACGAGGTCCTCGAGCTCGTCGGGCTCGACCAGGACCAGGTCGGCCGGAGGCGGCTCGTCGGCGTCGGGGAGGTGGACGACGATCCCGTCGTCGGACCAGATCGCGTCGGCCTCGAGGTCGCGCTCGGCGCGGATCTTGGCCGCCAGGGCCAGGCCCCAGGCAGCGTGGACGCGGCCGCCGTAGGGTGAGAGCACGCAGAGTCGCCAGTCGCCGATCTCGTCGCGGAAGCGCTCGACCACGATCGTCTCGTCGGAGGGGACGACACGCGTCGCGGCCTGCTGCTCGCGCAGGTAGGCGACGAGATTCTCGGCGGCGCGGCGGTCGAGGTCGTACTCGGAGGCCAGCTCCTTGGGCTCACGCGAGACCGCCTCGCGGGCGAAGGCCCCGATCGCCCGGCCCAGCTCGGCCGGGCGACCGATCCCGTCGCCCTTCCAGAAGGGGACGGCGCCGGGAACCCCGGGCGCGGGGGTGACGATGACGCGGTCGCGGGTGATCTCCTCGATCCTCCATGTCGTCGCGCCGAGCAGGAAAGTCTGGCCGGGGCGGGCCTCGTAGACCATCTCCTCGTCGAGCTCGCCGACGCGGCGGCCGTCAGGCAAGTGGACGCCGTAGAGGCCGCGGTCGGGGATCGTGCCGGCGTTGGTGACGACCAGCTGCCGGGCGCCTTTGCGGCCGTGCATGGTGCCGGCGGTGCGGTCCCAGACGATCCGCGGCCGCAGCTCCGCAAAGCGGTCGGAGGGGTAGCGCCCGTCGAGCATGTCGAGCACGTTCTCGAGCTGTTCGCGGGAGAGCTCGTGGAAGGGCTCCGATGCAGTGACGAGCCGCTCGACCTCGTCGATCTCCCACTCGTCCAGCGCCGCCATCGCGACCAGCTGCTGGGCCAGCACGTCGAGTGGGTTCTGAGGGATCACCGTCTCCTCGATCGCCCCTTCCCGCATCCGCTTGGCGACCACCGCGCACTCAAGTAGGTCTGCCCGGAACTTCGGAAAGATGCGACCGCGCGAGACGTCGCCCACGGAGTGGCCGGCGCGGCCGACCCGCTGCAGGCCTCGGCTGACCGACTTCGGCGACTCGACCTGAATGACCAGATCGACCGCGCCCATGTCTATCCCCAGCTCCAGACTGGAAGTCGCAACGAGACAAGGAAGCTCCCCTGACTTCAGCAGCTCCTCGACAACCGTTCGCTCCTCGTGGCTCAAGGAGCCGTGGTGGGCTCGGGCTATCTCAAGCGTCTCTCCCGCGGGTGGCGCTGTAGGGGGGACCGCCCCTGAGGACGCTTTAGCGACCGGAAGGGGCGGTGGGTCCCCTGCAGCGACAGGACCCGCGGGCCGAGAGCCATCGTGCTCGGTTGCCGGAAGCTCCTGCTCGGGCTGATCGGCATGAAGCTCGTTGAGGCGCTTGGCCAAGCGCTCTGCGGCGCGGCGGTTGTTGACGAAGATGATCGTGGAGGTGTGTTCGCGCACCAGCTTCAGGAGCTCGGGGTAGATCGCGGGCCAGATCGAGCGGACGTGGACTAGGGGCTCTCCATCGGGCGGGGTGCCGTCGCCGTTTGGGAAAGCTGGAGCTCCCGGATCCGCCATGTCCTCCACCGGCACGACGATCTCCAGGTCGAGCTGCTTGGCCACCCCGGCGTCGACGATCTTGCACTCCCGCTTGGGGCCGACCAAAAATCGAGCTATCCGCTCGAGCGGGCGCTGCGTCGCGGATAGCCCAATCCGCTGAAGGGAAGGCGCATCTTCCGCGGGTGGCGTGGGGGTTGGGGGGGTCGAGGACGGACGCTGTGCGTCCGCCCGCAGCGCCCCCCCTTCCCCCGCGACAGGACCCGCGGCCGACGCGTCCCGTCCCTTCACCAGATGCTCCAACCGCTCCAGGCTCAGCGCCAGGTGCGAACCCCGCTTGCTTTGAGCCACCGCATGGATCTCGTCGACGATCACGGCCTCGGTGGTCGCGAGGATCTCGCGGACGCCGGAGGAGAGCATCAGGTAGAGCGACTCGGGGGTGGTGATGAGGATGTCGGGCGGGGTTTTGCGCATCGCCCGGCGTTCGGCCTGGGAGGTGTCGCCGGTGCGCAGTCCAACCGAGATGTCCGCCCCGATCCCACGCAGAGGCGCCCGCAGGTTGCGCTCGATGTCGTAGGAGAGCGCCTTCAGCGGCGAGACGTAGACGAGGCGGACGCCCTGCCCGCGCTCGGGCGTGCGCGAGAGGCGGTCGATCCCCCAGAGGAAGCTGGCCAGGGTCTTGCCGGAGCCCGTCGGGGCGCAGATCAGCGCGTTGGCGCCTCCGGAGATGGCCTCCCAGCCGCCGGCCTGAGCGGGCGTCGGCTCCTCGAAGGAGGCCTCGAACCAGCGCCTGACGGGGGCGCTGAACGGCGCCAGCGGGTCGGATCCCGCGCCTGCTTTCGCATCGGTGGTCAACCCACCGATCTTAGGGCCTGTCTCAAATCCCGCGACTCAGCCGGGATTGCCGCCGGCGAACTTCACGTAGGCGAACCAGGCGGGCTTGGGGACGAACCCATCGCCGAAGAGCCCGGTCCCGTCGCAGAAGTTGCAGATCCCGGCCTGATCGTCGACCGAGAACCAGAAGATCTGCTTCAGGCGCCACTTCGCCTGCTTGCCCTTGAACAGCCTGAAGGCGCCATTCAGCTGCTTGACCTGGCCCTGCCGGCCTTTGGCGAAGGCGTTGTGCTTGGGGTCGGGCGGCTGAGAGCTCCAGCCGATCTCGGTGATCCAGAGACCCTTACCGGCGTCGTTGTTCTCCTTCAGGACCGCGCGGAAGGCTTCGACGTCCGGGGTCAGTTCCTGGTAAGCGCCGGTGTACGGGTGTAGGGCGACCCCGTCGAACTTGCTCTTGATCCCCGGCGTGGTGCGGTAGAGCTGTTCGAGGAAGTCGGTGGCGAAGTAGGCCTGCGGCGGTTTGCCCTTGAACTGCGCCTCCCTGGGCTGGGCGAACATCCCGCCGAGGACGATCTTGGCCCCCGGATCGACGCTCTTGATCGCCGCGTGGGACAGCTTGACCAGCTTGCCGTACTCGGCGGGATTGGGCCTGACCACGAAGTACTTGAAGTTCTCCTCGTTCCAGATCTGCCAGGTGCGGATCGGGCGCTTCGGCAGGGCCGGGTTCTCGACCCAGAAGCTGCCGTTGGGACCGTAGCGGGCAACCACCAGCTTGAGGAAGCCGGTCCAGGAGCTGCGCTGGAAGCCGCTCCTCACCGGCAGCGTCTTCGGGGCTCGCACGGTGCCGTGGGAACCCGGCACGACGGCCAGCGGTACGACCCAGGAAGGAGAGTTGTAGACGAACGGGAGCACTTCGAGCCCAGCCTGCGCCGCACCCGCCACCAAGGGGTCGACGCTGGAGAAGTCGGCGGCCCCTCCCCGTTCCTTCTGGACCGCGCTCCACCCGACAGGGATCCGCACGCTGTCGACCCCCCCGGCGCGCAGTCGCTGGAACTCTTCGAAGGTCGGCACGCCTTGGGGCGAGACGCCCCAGAAGTTGCCCGGGACGGCGCTGGCGACGGGCGACGTCGAGCCGAGGGCCACGAGGGAGACCATCAAAGCGGCAAGCAAGGTACGCGTCAGCCCGAAGGGGCGCTTCCGGTCGACCGACACGTCAGCTGGCCTTGGGCGCCGCGGGTGTGGTCGAGCCGCCCTGCTGGCGTCGCTGCCTGACCATCACGACGGCGATGGAGATCGCCGCCAGGAGAGCGATCCCGATCAAGATCGGGACCAGGGGTGAGGAACTGCCGTCGTCGCTTGACTGCGAGGCGGAGACGTCCCCGGCCTGGGCCTGACCGCTCGGCTGCACCGGGTTCTCATCGGCACCTTTGGAGCCGCCACCTGGGCTACCCTGCCCGGTGCCCCCGTCGTTGCTCGCTATCCCGCCAGCCTTCGAAGATGAGCCATCCTGTGAAGATTCTCCCGAGGGATCCGAATCCGATCCCGACTTCCCGACGGGCGACCCGCCGTTGTCGGCAGCCTTGGCGATCGGCTGGCGCTCCTTGGGCTGGCCGGAGGGGTTTTCTCCCTCCGGAAGCTTAGGAACGGCGTCCGAGTACTGCACGCCGCTCGAGTCGGCCTGAGCGAGAACCGGAAAGCAAGCCAATGCCAGCAGAGCCAACACTGACATCAACGCGAAGGGGCGGCCCAGACGTGGGGCCGGACGGTGGCGCTTCCCGACGATCATCGGGCGCAAGGTTAGACCAAACAGCGGCGCTGCTTGCGCCGGTCGCCCTGATCGCCGGCTTGGCCCTCGCCGGCGGCGGCTTCGACGTGACCGGTCGTCACATAGCTGGACTGGCGGTGTGGCTGGTCGTGGTCGCCCTGCTCGTGTTCGGGGCGGCGACTGGGGCGAAGCTAGAGCGGCCGTTCTACTGGGCGGGGGGGCTGATCCTCGGGCTGTCGCTTCTGTCTGCAATTTCATCCCTTTGGTCGGGGTCGGTCGAGCTGAGCGTGATCGAGGCTGACCGCGTCCTGGTCTACCTCGCGTTCTTCCTTGCCGCGTTTCTGATCGCCCAAACCGACGAACGGCGCCAACGTTTCGCTGAAGGCCTGACGATTGCCGCGGCGCTGGTCGTGCTGCTCGGCCTCGGCAGCCGCCTGCTGCCGCACGTGTTCGAAGTCGCGGACTCGCTGGGCAGCGGCCCGCGGCTGCGCTACCCGCTCGGCTACTGGAACGCCAACGGGGCGATGGCCGGCATCGCCGTGGCGATGCTGTTGTGGACGAGTCGCAACTCGGCCTGGAAGGTCCTGCGCTGGCTCTCGGTGGCGGCGATCCCCGCCGTACTGCTCACCCTCTACTTCACCTACTCGCGAGGTGGCCTGCTGGCACTTCTCGTCGCGACCGGATGCCTGATCGCCCTCTCCCGGGACCGGCTCTGGCTGCTGGGCACGTTCGCAATCGGGGCGCTGGGAGCGCTGCCAGCCGTACTCGCCGTGCAGGCGCGACACAGCCTCGCCGACAACATCGCCAACCAGGCGGCGGTCGACCAGGGGGTGACGGTGCTCGCGATCCTGCTCGCGGGGATCGCCCTCTCGCTGGTCCTCTTCGCCGGGCTGCGCCGCATCGAGGGACGCGACGGGCAGCTGACGGGAAGGGCGCTGGCGGCGTCGCGCAGCCCGAAAGTGCTCAAAGGCGTCGCACTCGGGCTCGCCGTCGCCGCGATCGTCGCCGTCGCCGCCGTCGGCGGCCGTGCCTGGGACCAGTTCTCGAGCCCCGACGTCCAGTTCCCCGACGATCCCAAGCAGCACTTCTCCGACCTCTCCGGTGCCGGCCGGCACGACTTCTTCCGGGTTGCGATCGACTCCTTCGACGAAGAGCCTCTCCTCGGTCACGGGGCGGGCACCTACCAGTTCTCCTGGGAGCTCCATCGCTCGATCGAACTTCCCGTCCACGATGCCCACTCGCTGTATCTCGAGGCCTTCGCCGAGCTCGGCGCGGTCGGCGGCCTGCTCGTGCTGGGGTTGGTCGGGACCCTGCTCTGGTGCGCCTTCTCCGCCTGGCGAGCGGCGCCCCACCCGCAACGCGAGCGCTACGCGGCATTGACGGCGGTAATGCTCGCGTTTGCCGTCGGCGCCGCCCTCGACTGGTTCTGGGAGATCGCCGGCCTCGGCGCGGTCTTCTTCCTCGCCGCCGGTGTCGTCGTCGCTGCTCGCTGCACCCAGATCGCCGAAGACCCGCGCCGAGAAGCCAGGCCGAGGGAGGGGCGCCGCTACGGCCTGGCCGTCGCCGGCCTCGCCGTGGCCTGGATCGCCGCGATCGCCTTGATCGGGCCCCTCTTGGTCGAGCGCGAGATCGACGCCAGCCAGGCAGCCGCGGCGAGAGAAGACCTCGGGGCCGCCGTCGACCACGCAGGCAACGCGCGCACGATCGAGCCCTGGGCGGCCTCCCCCTACGTGCAGCTGGGCTTGCTGGCCGAGCGCCAGGGCGAATACGCGCTCGCGGCCGAACACTTCACCCACGCGATCGACCGCGAGGACCGCAACTGGCAGTGGTTCTACCTGCGCTCCCGGGTCGAGCACGAGGGTGGCGACGAGGAGGCCGCACAGGCCGACCTCGAACGGGCCCGCGAGCTCAACCCGCGCTCGGAGTGCCTGCGCGGGGAATGGGCGTGCGGATGAGCGCCCGGGCACCGGAGGCGACGCGGCCCGAGCCGACCGAGATGGCGAGTCGGCTCG
Organism: Solirubrobacterales bacterium; assembly: GCA_025450585.1. GTDB lineage: Bacteria > Actinomycetota > Thermoleophilia > Solirubrobacterales > 70-9 > VRUE01. The sequence goes on along the minus strand of JANWHD010000029.1, from coordinate 15,694 downwards.
GGCTCACCGGGATCAGCGCCTCGCGGCGCCGCGGTGCCCTGCTGCGCCGGCTGCTCGCCACCGGAGACTGGATCGCGATTGTCGCCGCGCTCTGCGTCGCCACCGCGGTGACAATTACCACCGACGTCAGCGACCTCTTCTGGGCGGTGCTCTTCATCCCCGCCTGGATCCTCGTCCTCAAGCTGCACGGCCTCTATGACAACGACCATCGCCGCATCCGCCACAGCACCCTCGACGAGCTGCCCTCGCTCGTCTCCGCCAGCGCTCTGGGCACGATTGTCCTCGACGGGCTGCTGGCCCTGAGCCCGGTCGGCCCGCTCTCGCCGAAGAGCGCGATCATGGTCGGGATCGGCGCCCTGCTTGCCTGCTTCGTGGCCCGCGCCGTACTGCGCTTCGCCTGGCACCGCATGGCCGGAATCGCAACGGGGATCGTGATCGGGCCGGCGGCAATGGCCGACGTGGTCGCGCGCCGGATTGCCACCCATCCCGAGGCGCGCCTACGCCTTGTGGGATACCTCTCGGCGCCGAGCGACAAGGATCGCCGCGCCTCGCTGCCACGACTCGGGTCGATCGAGGAGATCTCACGGGTCGCGCGCGAGTACGACGTCGAGCGCGTGGTGGTCACCGAGCAGGAGATGAGCGAGGCCGACGCTGGGCACCTGATCGACGAGTGCAAGGCAGCGGGGCTTGGGCTGACCCTGCTGCCCCGCCACTACGGTCTGCTCGGCCCGGGAATCGAGTTCAACCGCCTCGCCGAGCTGCCCGTGCTCGACTTCCGCTTCTCAGATCCGCCACGTTCGACTCTGGCGCTGAAGCGGGGGCTCGACATCGCTGTCTCGGGGGTCATGCTGGCGGTGCTCTCGCCGTTGCTGGCGCTGACCGCGATCTTCATCGTGATCGACTCCGGCGCACCGGTCTTCTTCCGCCAGGCTCGCGCGGGCAAGGACGGCGTGCCGTTCACGATGCTGAAGTTCCGCACGATGGTGGCTGACGCCGAGGAGCGGCTGGCCGAGTTCGTCGACCTGGAGAAGCTCGAGGAGCCGGCCTTCAAGATCCCCGACGACCCCCGCATCACCCGTGCCGGCCGCCTGCTGCGCCGGACCAGCCTCGACGAGCTGCCGCAGCTGATCAACGTGCTGAAGGGAGACATGTCGCTGGTCGGGCCCCGCCCAGAGGAGGAGGCCGTCGTCGCCCTCTATGACGAGCGCCAGCGAGCGCGGCTGGCAATCAAGCCCGGCCTGACCGGACCGATGCAGGTCTACGGCCGCGGCGACCTCACCTTCGAGGAGCGGCTGGCGATGGAGCGCGACTACCTCGACAACCTCTCCGTGACCGGCGACCTGGCGATCCTGCTGCGCACGCCGCGGGCGATCGTCCGCGGCGACGGCGCCTACTAGAGAATCCGGCACGATGCCGAGCCAGCTCGACCTCGAGGTCATCGTCGTCAGCCACGGCGCCGAAGGGCTGCTGCGTCGCTGCCTGCGCTCGCTTGCCGAGCACCCGGCGAGCGGCTCGATGCGGGTCACCGTGGTCGACAGCGGCAGCCCCGACTCGACGCCGGACATGGTCGAGAAGGAGTTCCCCTCCGTGCGGCTCCTGCGCCGCGACAACATCGGCTTCTCCGCCGCCAACAACGTCGTCCTGCGCGAGGACGAGGCCGACGCGGTGCTGCTGCTCAACCCCGACACCGAGGTCTACGCCGGCACGCTCGACGCGGCGCTGGCACGGCTGCGCTCGGACGAGCGGATCGGCATGGTCGGCTGCAAGCTCGTGACCGAGTCGGGAGACCTCGACCACGCCTGCAAACGCTCCTTCCCCACCCCGCTCAGCGCCCTCGCCCACTTCACCGGGGTCGGCCGAGGCGATGGCGCCTCGGAATCGCTGAGCCAGTACCGCGCCACCCATCTCGGCGACGACGAGGCGGGCGAGGTCGATGCGGTCAACGGGGCGTTCATGCTCTGCCAGGCCGAGGCGGTGCGCGAGGTCGGCCTGCTCGACGAGGGCTACTGGCTCTACATGGAGGACCTCGACTGGTGCCGGCGCTTCTGGCAGGCGGGCTGGAAGGTCTTCTACGAGCCCGCCGGCGTCGCCCTCCACGTCAAGGGCGGCTCCAGCGGCAAGCGCCGCGCCGCCAAGCAGGAGATCGCCTTCCACCGCGGCATGGGCCGCTTCTACCGCCGCTTCGACGCCTCCGAGCACAACCCGCTAGTGAACACGGCGGTCTACGCCGGCATCTGGGCGAAGCTGGCGACCAGTCTGGCGATCACCGCGGTGCGCGGGCGCTAGGAGGGACTGGCGAAACCCGCGTGGGCGGCTGGCGAGCGCCGGACCAAGCGGGACAAGGACGCAGGGAGGCCGAATAGCAGCGCTATTTGGCCGACTGAGGACGCCGTACCGCGCAGTGTCCGCCGCCGCCAGACGTGCGCGGGGGTTTCGCCAGTCCCTCCTAGACAGTCAATACGTCGATGCCCGCGGTCTTGACGGCGGCCCTCGCGAGCCGGATGTCGAGCGTGATCAGCGAGGTCTCGAGCATCTCGGCGAGAGCCACGTAGAGGCCGTCGTAGAAGCTGAGGTTGTGGCGCAGCTGCCAGGCTCGGGCGAGCAGGTCGGTGTGGACGATGCGACGCAGTTGCATCGTCGCCAGATCGCCCAGCGCAGCAGCAGCATGATCGTCCTCCATTTCCCCAGCCGCCACCAAGCGACGAAGGGAGTGGCCCACCTCGGCGTCGATCAAGTGGGGGGCCCAAAGGGAGCGACGCGTGTCGTCGACCAAGAGCTGCTTCTCTACCCAGTCGAAGTCCTCCCTGCCGGTGAAAAGGGTGACGAGGACCGACGCGTCGATGACTGCCACGGTCGCCTTACTCCCCGCGGAGCTCACGCTGAATGGCGACGATCTTCTCGGTGGTGACGCCGGAGCCGCCTCGAGCGCGTGCGCGTGCGAAGACGTCCTCGATCGTCGCCTGCTTGGCCAGCTCTTCGAGGTCGCGCTTGATGTAGTCAGAGAGCGAGATGCCCTCCGCGGCGGCGCGGACCTTGAGCATCCTGTGGACCTCGTCGGGGACGTCTCGGATCTGGATCATCTTGGACATGTGGATCACATTAGGCCATGCGGCGGACATGTCTACTGCGGTGGCTTGGTTCATGGGAGGACCGTTGCAGGCCCCGACGCACGCGTGGCGCGACGAGTGTGCCGCGTCCGTGCCGATTCCGGCACCGGAGGCGCTCGATCTCAGAAAGGCAGGGTCTCGGCGAGTTCGGCGAGCGTCGGCGCGGTGCTGTCGCGTTCGCTGACCAGGGGCTCGGCGACGGGCCACTCGACCGCGACGCCAGGGTCGTCCCAGGCGATGCCGGCCTCGGTCGCCGGGTCGTAGACGCTCGAGCAGAGGTAGGCGACGTCGGCGACGTCGCTGATCACGGCGAAGCCGTGGGCGAAGCCGACCGGGACGAAGAGCTGGCGGTGGAGCACGTCGTCGAGGACATGGCCCTCCCACTGGCCGTAGGTCGGGGAGTCGCGGCGCAGGTCGACGGCGACGTCGAAGATCTCGCCGCGCGCGCAGCGGATCAGCTTCGCCTGGCCGGGCTCGGTCTGGAAGTGCAGGCCGCGCAGCGTGCCCTTTCCCGAGCGCGACTGGTTGTGCTGGACGAACTCGGCGTCCACCCCGTGCTCGGCCAGGAGGTCGCGGCGGTAGGTCTCGAGGAAGAAGCCGCGATCGTCACCGTGGACCGCCGGCTCGAGCAGGACGGTCCCGCCGAGCTCCGTGGGCAGGCGCTTCAGCATCAGCCGAGCGCCCGGCCGTACTGCTTCTCGTAGTACTCGCGGTACTCACCGGAGCGGATCGGCCCCCACCACTCCTCGTTGTCGCGGTACCACCGCACGGTTCGCTCCAGGCCCTCGGCGAAGCGCACCTGCGCCTCCCAGCCGAGCTGCTCGCGGATCTTGTCGCTGCCCAGCGAGTAGCGGCGGTCGTGGCCCGGGCGGTCGGTGACGTACTCGATCAGCGACTCGTCGCCGCCGGTCAGCTCGATCACGCGCTTCACCACCTCGATGTTCTCGCACTCGTCGGGCCCGCCGACGTTGTACGCCTCGCCGGGACGTCCCCTCTCCAGCACGGTGTGGATGCCGCGACAGAAGTCCTCGACGTAGAGCCAGTTGCGGACCTGACGGCCGTCGCCGTAGATCGGCAGCGAGTCGCCGTGCAGCGCGTTCAGCACCATCAGCGGGATCAGCTTCTCCGGGTACTGGCGCGGGCCGTAGTTGTTGGAGCCGCGGCAGATCACCGCCTCGAGGCCATAGGTGTGGAAGTGGGCGGAGACGAGCAGGTCGCCAGCGGCCTTGGTCGCGGAGTAGGGCGAGGAGGGGTCGAGCGGCGAGGCCTCGGTGAAGGAGCCCGACTCGATCGAGCCGTAGACCTCGTCGGTGGAGACCTGCAGGTAGCGGCCGACACCGAGCTCGCGGGAGGCGTCGAGCAGGGTGCCGGTGCCGATCACGTGGGTGCGGGCGAAGGCGTCCTGGTCGTCGATCGAGCGGTCGACGTGGGACTCGGCGGCGAAGTTGACGACCGCGTCGCAGCCCTCCATCGCCTCGCGCACGACCTTCGGGTCCTCGATCGCGCCGACGACGAGCTCGGTGCCCTCGGGCAGGTTCTCCCGCCGCCCGGCGTAGGTGAGCTTGTCGAGCACCCGCACCTCGTGCTCGCCGGCGACGAGGCGCACGTAGGTCGAGCCGATGAACCCGGCCGCGCCGGTGACGAGGAGCTTCACGCGGCGGAAGGGTAGCGGTCCTGAAACGACAAGACCCGCCGGAGCGGGTCGAGTCTGGCGAAGCGGGGAGCCACCCCGCAGATGATTGATACCCGTGGTCCAGGCTACCACGGCCCACCCAGACCCAACCCGTCCCGGCGATCTTTCTGCGGAGAGCGCCGGACTCGAACCGGATCCGAGGCTTTCGGACATGATGAGTATCAATCATCTGAAGACACCCGTCTCCTTCACCCTCCTGCCGGCCACGCTAACAGTGAAATTCAGCCTGAATTGCCGATTAGGTAATTGACACAGTTTTGTTTCACTTACGTATGGACATGAGGGGAGAAACGTCTCCTTGAAAGCCCTACGCGGCCTCTTGCTCGGCCGAGCGCTGGGAGAGGTAGGCGGCGAGGCCGTCGCGCCAGGCGGGCAGCTCGATCGCGTGCTCGCGCTGGCTGGCGAGGGCAGAGTAAGGCGGACGTGGGGCGGGGCGGCCGAGCATCTCGGTCGTGCCCGAGAGCACGCGGCACTCGATCTCGGCCTGCTCGAAGATCTCGCGGGCGAAGTCATACCAGGAGCAGGCGCCGGCGGCAGCCATGTGGTGGATGCCGAACTCGATGCCCTCGATGAGGCGGACGATGCCATAGGCGAGGTGCCAGGTGTAGGTGGGTGAGCCGACTTGGTCGCGGACCACGAGCACCTCGTTCTGCGTCGAGGCGAGCCGCAGCATCGTCTCGACGAAGTTGGAGCCGCCGATGCCGAAGAGCCAGGAGGAGCGGACCACGAAGTGGCGCTTGTTGGCCGCCGCGGTCGCCTCCTCGCCGGCCAGCTTCGTGCGGCCGTAGGCCGAGAGCGGCGCCGGCTGGTCGGTCTCGACGTAGGGAGCGCCCTTGGCGCCGTCGAAGACGTAGTCGCTGGAGACGTAGAGGACGGAGGCGCCGACGGCGGCTGCCGCGGCGGCGACGTGCCCGGCGCCCCTGCCGTTGACCTCCATCGCCGCCTGCTCGGCCTCCTCGGCCCCGTCGACGTCGGTCCAGGCGGCGCAGTTGATCGCCACGTCGGGACGCTCCAGCTCGAACTTCGAGCCGACGCTCGCCTCGTCGGCGACGTCGAGCTCGGTGTGGCCGAAGCCGACCACGTCGTGGCCGGCGTTGCCGGCGGCGAGGACGACGTCGCGACCGAGCATGCCACCGGCTCCAGTGACCAGGACCTTCATCGCAGCCCGCCCATCAGATGATCTTGATCTCGGACTTGTCCCCGACCAGCATCCGCAGCGTCTTCGGCATGCCGTCGCTGCGGGTGAGCTTGACTTCGCGGCCCAGCAGGCTGGCCTCCATGCGGGTGCCGAGGTCCTCGACCACGGAGCCGGCGAGGACGATCGAGTGCTCGATTTCCGAGCGGCAGATCCGCACGTCCTCGCCGATCGAGGTGTAGGGGCCGACGTAGGCGTCCTCGATGCGAGCTCCGGAGCCGATCACGGCCGGGCCGCGCACAACCGAGCCCTTCAGCACCGCCCCCTCCTCGATCACGACCCGCCCCTCGACCCTCGAGCCCTCGTCGACCTCGCCGTCGATCCGGGTCTCTATCTCCTCAAGCACGAGCCGGTTGGCCTCGAGCATGTCGGCGAGCTGGCCGGTGTCCTTCCACCAGCCGCTGACGACCTCCGAGCGAACGGTCTTGCCCTGCTCGATCAGGCCCTGGATCGCCTCGGTGATCTCCAGCTCGCCGCGCCAGGAGGGCTCGAGGGCGCGAGCGGCGTCGAAGATCGGCGGCGCGAAGAGGTAGACGCCGACCAAGGCGAGGTTCGACGGCGGGTCCTTCGGCTTCTCGATCAGGCGCACGATCCGCTCCCCGTCGAGCTCCGCCACCCCATAGGACTGCGGGTCGTCGACCGGCGTGAGCAGGATCAGCGCGTCGGGCTCCTCGGCGCGGAAGGTGGCGACGAGGCCGCGCAGGCCGTCGGCGAGCAGGTTGTCCCCCAGGTACATGACGAAGGGCGAGCCGGCGATGAACTCCTCCGCGGTGAGGACCGCGTGGGCCAGGCCGGCGGGCTCGTCCTGGACGATGTAGGTGATCTCGGCGCCGAAGGCCGAGCCGTCGCCCGCCGCCTGGCGGATCTCCTCGCCGGTCTCTGGGGCGATGATGATGCCGATCTCGGTAACGCCGGCGTCGACCAGCGCCTCGATCCCGTAGAAGAGCACGGGCTTGTTGGCGACGGGCACCAGCTGCTTCGCCGAGGTGTGGGTTATCGGGCGCAGCCGCGTCCCGGCGCCGCCGGAGAGGATCAGGCCTTTCAGGTCTTGCACGTGGCGAGAAGGCTATCGTCGCGGCGACCATGACCCGGGACGCCCCCCCGACCAAGAACCTGTCATCAAAATCCGCGTGTTCGCCTGGCGAGCGCCGGACCGAGCGGGGCAAGGACGCAGGGAGGCCTAATGGCAGCGCCATTAGGCCGACTGCGGACGCCGCCCCGCGAAGTGTGTCCGCCGCCGCCAGGCGTGCGCGGGGGTTTTGATGACAGGTTCTAAGGTCGACGTCGCCATCGTCAACTGGAACACGGCCGAGGCGGCGCTGGCCGCCGCGCGCGCCTACGCCGCCTCCGAGGGCGTCGAGGCGCGGGTGACGATCGTCGACAACGACTCGCGACCCCAGCAGCGGGAAGTGCTCAGCGACGGCTGCCCCCCGGGGGTGCGGCTAGTCCTCGGCGAGGAAAACGCCGGCTACGGAACGGCGGCCAACCGCGTGCTGCGCGACGGCGACGGCGAGCTGGTCTGCGTCAGCAACGCCGACGTGCTGCCCGAGCCCGCGGCGCTGGCGGCGCTGGCGGCGGCGGCGCTCGCCGAGCTCGACGCCGGCATGGTGGGACCGGTGTTCGGCGACGACACGGACCGCTACCACGCGGCCCTGCCGGGAGCCGGGACGATGCTGGGTCGGATCTTCGTCGGGTCCTTCGGCGAGCGGCGCCAACCGAGCCCCGCCGCGGGCGCCGTGTTCGAGGTCGGCCAGCCATCGGGGGCCTGCTTCGTCGTCCGTCGCAACGCCTGGGAGGCGGCCGGGGGCTTCGACGAGGGCTTCTTCCTCTGGTATGAGGACGTCGACCTCGCCAAGCGGCTGCGCGACGGCGGCCGGCGCAACCTCGTCGCCGGCTCGGCCAGGGTCGGGCACGCCGGGGCCGAGGCTTTCGCCCAAATCGACGCGCAGCGCCTGCAGGCGATCAGGCTGCGCTCAGTCGAGCGATACATCCGCCTCCACCACCGCTGGGCGATTCCAATCGCCGCGCCGCTACTTAGGCTCTCCAGGCGCCTTAGAGCGGGCGGCCACAGATGAACTCGATCACGGTTGTCATCCCGACCAAGGACCGCGCGCCCGTGCTGGGGAGGACGCTGGCCGCGCTGGAGGCCCAGCAGATGGGCGATGCGGGTATCGAGGTGATCGTCGTCGACAACGGCTCGAGCGACGACACGGTCGAGCGGGTGCGGCGGCTCGCCGGGGGCACGGAGGTCCCGATCGTCCTGATCGAGCATCCCGACGGCGGGCCGGCGGCGGCGCGCAACACCGCCGCGGCGGCGGCGAGCGGGGACGTACTGCTCTTCCTCGGCGACGACACCGAGCCCGACGGCCGGGGGCTGCTGCGCGCCCACCTCGACCTGCACGCCGCCCGGCCGCAGGACACCTACGGCGTGCTCGGCCGGATCGCCTGGAGCCCGCGCAGCCCGGTGACGCCGTTCATGCACTGGCTGGAGAACGGCGGTCCCCAGTTCCACTACTTCGAGCTCGAGCCCGGGGCGGTCGACGCGGCGAGTTACTTCTACAGTTCCCACGCGTCGCTCAAGCGGTCTCTCTTCGAACGGGTCGGCGGCTTCGACGAGCGCTTCCCCGGTGCGGCGGTCGAGGACACCGAGCTGGGCGTCCGGCTTGCCGACGCGGGACTGGAGCTGGACTACCACCCCGACTTGCTCGTCCTGCACGACCATCCGACGACCCCAGAGCAGTCGCTGCGGCGCTCGGTCGCGGTCGGCCGCTCGGCGGCCCTCTACAACCGGCTGCGGCCCGACCGGCCGCATCCGGGCGTGCAGCCGCCGCGGGGGGTCACCTGGTCCGCGGTCCGGCTTGCCGCGCCCCTGATCGGAGCCCTGGCCCGCCTTCCCCTTCCGGGCGGCGTGCGCGAGCGCGTCTGGCTGGCGATGACACGCGCCGGCTACGCCCAGGGCTACCGGCTGGGACCGGTCGAGGTGGCGCGATGACCCTGCGCCGCCTCAACGCGTCCCTCCTCTCGCCGCTGCTGGCATTCCCCCTGGCGTGGGCTTTCGGCGCGCTGCTCTCGCAGGTGCCCCTGCTCAATGCCCAGGGCAGCTGGCCGACCGAGATGATCGCGGTCGTCGTCGCCGTGCCGCTCGCCTTCGTCGCCGGCGCCCTGATCGGGGAGGGGATCGCCGCCGCGGGCACACGGCTCCGCGGCGCCCGGGTCGAGACCCTGATCTCCGAGCGCACCTTCCGGCGGCTGCTGATGGCGATCGTCGCGATCGGCCTGCTCGAGGTCGCCCACCAGTTCGCCAAAGCGGGCACGATCCCGTTGCTCAGCGGCAGCATCGACGACGCGCGGTTCTCGCAGGGCGGCCCCACGGTGGTCATCACCGATCTGCTCACGGTCGCGGCGATCATCGCCCTGACCAAACCGCGCGACCTCTTCGCCCGCGAGGCCCGTTTCGAGCTGGCCATCGCGACCATCGCGATCGGATCCTTCGGCCTGCAGGGCGGTCGCGGCAGCGTCGTCCTGCCGATCGTCGTCGCCATCCTCGCCCGCTGGCTCTACTGGGGGCGACCGAGCCCTTACGTGCTCACCGGCGGCGCCGTCCTCGCCGTGCTCGCGATCAGCGCCGGCTTCTTCCTGCGCGTCTACCAGCATCCGATGACGCCGTTCGAGGCGGAGCTGTTCGGCGAAATCCTGCCGCCGCTGCCGTTCTTCCTCAAGCCGCTGGTCCCCGTCTACCTGGCGATCACGACCAACTTCCTCGCGCTCAAGGGGGTAATCGGCCATTTCCCCACCGTGGCCCCGTACGGCCACGGTGTCTACGACGCGGTGGCGCTCGACAACTTCATCTCCGGCACGAAGCACATCGGCGACATATCCGCCCTGACCACGCCGCCTTGGGTGACGAGCACCGTCGCCGGCCCCCTCTGGGCGGACGGCGGGTTCGCCTGGATCGTGCCCGGCATCGCCCTCACCGGCATCGCCGCGGGGGGTGCCTATGCCGCCGCGATCAGAACCTGCTCGTTCCGCTGGGCGATGGCCGCGGCCTACCTCTTCTTCCTGGCCATGTTCGGCCTTTACACGAACCTCTGGACGCAGCAGATCGACTGGCTGATCGTGGTGCCGCTGCTGATCGTCTTTGGAGCCATCGCCGAGAACCCAGACGATCCGCCCGGCCTCACCGGCCGGATATTGGGGAAGATCCGCGCGATGCAAGCGTCGCGGACAACGCCCGAGGCTCCGGCGAGAAGGGCACTCGGCTCCGACACGGACGATGGCGGAGGCGCGCGGCCGCCACGCAGCTACCGCGCCGCGGCGATCGCCGGAGTGGCGGCGATCGCCGTCCTACTCGTCGCCGGCCTGGCGATCCAGGCCACGCTCCCCGACCCCTACCCGGTCTCCTCCGTGAAGCGGCTCCCCGCGAGCGTCGCAAGCGCCGAGGCGATCATGACCGACGGCGATCACCCGGGCGAGAACTCCCTCCTGTGGTGGGTCGACGTCGACGGCGAGGAGGTCACCGTCCGCGCCATCGACCCCAGCCGCCTCGACGACGGGCTGGCGATCGAGGAGAGCTTCCGCCTGGCCGGCGCGGCCTCCGCGTCGTTCGACGTGGGCCGCTGGCCGCCGCTGCGCAGCACCGCGCTCTTCATCAGCCGGCAGCGCGGCAACAACACGGAAACCATCGTCCGCGACACCGAACGCAATGAGGTGCACGCGAGGTTGACCTCGACCGTGGCGCCGCCGCTGCCGGGCGCCTCCCGCGACCTCACGGTGGCGACCTGGGCCGGTCTTGAACGGCCGGACCTGATCATCATCGACCGCAACGACGAGGACGCCCGGGTCCGCATCCGGGTGCTGTCCGGGATGAGCGGCTTCAAGCGCCAGCTGCTGGCGACGACGCTGCCCTTCCGCGGCCTGGCGCCCTCGGAATGGTCGCTCGACGTCGGCTCGGTGGCCGCGGGGGAATCCGGCGACGAACTGAAAAACCCGATCTACCGGGCCGACATCGCGCTCGTGCAGAAGGATCCCGACCGCGCGCACGCCAACCTCAAGGTCATGCTGGGCGAGGAAGGCTACGAAGGCTTCGCCTTCCAGCGCGACCTCGACATCCCGGGCACCGTCGCGCCCGGCAGCGTCTTCATGCTCGGGACCGAGAAGGGGGCGACGAGCCTGTACCAGGTCCTGCCACACACCCCCCGGGGCCCGCTCCTGAGGGTGTTCTCGATCGAACCGCCGACCGGACTCCTATAGCGAACTTCGAGGAACATCCAGAGCAGTTCGAGGCCGCTCAGCCTCCCGAACCGGCCCTGGGTGCGACGGCGGCCCGCGGAGTCGGGCTGCTCGTCGGCCGGACCCTCAGTCTGCAGCTGCTGACCGCCGGGGTCACCGTGGTCCTGGCGCGGATCCTCACCCCGGCCGACTACGGGCTCTTCGCGATCGCACTCGCGGTCCAGCTGGTCGGCCAGCGCGCCGCCGAGCTGGGGCTGCCGGCCGCCGTGGTGCGCATGGACGAGGCTCCCTCGGCACGGCTGCAGAGCGCCATCTGGGGATTCCTGCTGGTCAGCTCGGTCATGCTGGCCGCCCTCCTGCTGCTGGCCGCGTTCGCCCTGGCACCGGCGCTCGGCCTCGACGGCCACACCCTCGACGCGATCGCGGTGGCGGGATGCGCGATCCCGTTCTACGCGGCGCGGGCGATGCCGATGGCGCTGATGGAGAGGGAGCTGCGCTTCGGCCGCGTGGCGATCGTCGAGACCGCCGACACCCTCGCCTTCAACGGCTTCGCCCTCGCCGCCGCGCTGGCAGGCCTCGGTGCCTTCAGCCTCTCCGGCGCCGTGGCCGTGGGCGGCATCGCCGGCATGGCCACGGCCTGGAGCCTGCAGCGTTTCGCGCGCCGCCCCAGCCTCGAGCTGGAGCCGGTCAGGCCGCTGATCGGGTTCGGCGCCCAGGTGAGCGTCCTGCAGGGCATCTTCCTCTTCCGGGAGCTCGGCTTCGTCAGCCTGGTCGCCGCCTTCGGCGGCGTCGGAGCCGCGGGCTTCTACGCGATGGCGAAACGACTCTTCTCCTTCCCGATCGCGCTCTCCTCGGCGGTGGCCAGGGTGTCCTTCCCCGCCCTCGCACGCGAGCCGCGGCTGCGCCACGAGCGCGCCGCCAAGGCGGCCGCCTACACCGCGATAGCGGCGGGGCTGCCGCTCGCGCTCGTCGCGGGCGCGATCCAGCCGCTGATCGGGGTCGTGCTGGGCGACGAGTGGAAACCGACCGCCGACGTCGTCCTCTACGGCTCGCTGGGGATGATGCTGATCGCGAGCGCCGTCGCGACCTTGATCGGGCTCAGCCTCGCCGAAGGCAGGCCGCGCTGGCCGATGGTCGCGGCGGTCGCCGAAACCACCGTCGCCTTCGCCACCGTCGCCGCCCTGACCGGACCGCTCGGCGAGATCGGCGTCGGCCTGGCGCTCTCCGTCTCGGCCGTGGTCGCCGTGACCGCCCTGGCCATCGGCACCGACCCCGGCGTGCGCCGCTCCATGCTCGCCGTGGCCAAGGCGACCGCGATCGCGGCCGTCGCGGTGGTGGCCGGACAGGCGGTCGGCGCGGGCGAAGACATCGCCGGGCTGCTGCTCTCCCTGGGGACCGTGGGCGTGGTCTGGTTCGCGCTCGAGCTCGTATTCTCCCGCTCCGACATGACCCGGATCCTCGGCATCATCCGCCCCCTGCTGCGCCGGGCCGCCCCCATATGAGGGTCTGCCTCTTCGACTGGAACGCGGGCGGGCACCACAACTTCTACGCCCGGGCCTTCGCGGAGGCGCTGGCGCCACGCGCCGACGTGGTCGTCGCCGGCTCCGACCCGCTGCTCTCGGGCATCGACTCCTCCGGCGTGGAGCTGCACTCGCTGGGTGCGCAGCGCCCCCGGCCGGGGCCGGAGCCGGGCCTGGACAAGGCGAGCCTGGCAAAGCGCGAACTCGAGCTGCTGCGCGGCGCGGTCGCGGCGACCGAGCCGGACCACCTGGTCGTGCTGTTCGCCGACCCGGTCCTGCGCTGGCTGGCAAAGGAGCCGGAGCTGCCCTGCAGGGTCAGCATCTTCGTCATGTTCGCCACCGCGCACTTCCCCCGCGCTTACGGGCTGCCGCTGACTCCGCGGGAACGCGCGAGCGCTCTCTTCAAGGAGTGGAACATCCGCCGCTGGCGACGGCGGCCCGATGCCCACGCGCTGTTCGGCCTGGATGAAGAGGCCGTGCGCCGATGGCGGGCCAGGTCCGGCGCGCCGGCCAGGTGGCTGCCGGAGCCCACGTTGGAGATCGTTCCCCTCCCCCGCCCGAGCGAGGAGCGGCGTGGCTGCTTCCTCTTCGGCTACGTCGACGAGCGCAAGGGCATCGGACGCCTGGCCGACGCCCTTGAACGGGACTGCGAGGGCCTGGAGCTGACGATCTACGGAGAAGTGGCGCCGGAGTATCGCGAGCAGCTGGGCAGAGAGCTGGCACGGCTGGAGAGCGCGGGGGTGAAGCTGACCACCGACCTTCGCCGCGTCCCCTACGAGCGGGCGATGGAGGAGATGGCCGGCTCGCGCTGCGCCCTGCTCTCGTTCGGGTGGCGACCCTCGGGCTCGCGGGTGCTGCTCGAGGCAGCGGCGGCGCGTACCCCGGTCGTGATCGGCAACGACAACGCGGTCGGCAGGCTGGTGGAGCGCCACCGCCTCGGCCACACCGCCGACCCGACCGACCCGGTGGCGCTGCGCGAGGCGATCCTCTCGATCGCCGCGGACCCCGAGTCGACGGCCCGCTACGAGGAGGACCTGCGTCGCTACGCCGACGATCTACATGGGGATCGCTTCGCAGCCGAGGTGCGCGGCGCTCTCGGCCTCGCATGAGACCCACGGTCTACATCCCGACCCTGCGTGCAGGCGAGCGACTCGCCCGCACGCTGGAGGCTTTGGAGGCTCAGGAGCCGCGCCCCGAGGTCGTCATCGCGGACAACAGCGCCGAGGGCCTGGGCGCGGCGCTCGTGCGCGAGCGCTTCCCCTGGGCGCGGGCGGTCGAGCTCGGCGAGAACCTCGGCTTCGGCACCGCCCTCAACCGGGCCATCGCCGCCGAGGCGGGCGACCCGATCGTCCTCCTCAACGACGACGTCACGGTCGAGCCCGGCTTCGTCGCGGCCCTGCTGGATTCGCTCACGGCCAGCGTCGACTCGGTCGCCGCCGTGCTCCTGCGCGAACGGGACCCGCGGCGGATCGATTCCGCCGGCGTCGTCGCCGACCGCACGCTGCTCGGCTTCGACTACCTCAGCGGCGAGCCGGTGAGCGCGCTGACGACGGCAGAGGACCCGCTGGGGCCGACCGGAGGCGCGGCGCTCTACCGCCGCGACGCCTTCGAGGCCGTCGGCGGCTTCGACGAGCGCATCTTCCTCTACTACGAGGACCTCGACCTGGCCCTGCGGATGCGGGTCACGGGAGCTCGCTGCCGCCTTGCCCCGGACGCGCGCGGCCTGCACGCCTACTCGGAGACGATGGGCGCCAGGACGGCTCGCAAGTACGAGATGACCGGCTGGAGCCGCGGCTACCTGCTGCGGACCTACGGCTTCGGCCACCGCCCGGCGCTGCTGTCCCGCGCGATCGCCGCCGAGCTGACCATCTGCGCCGGTCAGCTCGCCTCGGAGCGGACCCTGCGCGGCCTGCGCGGCCGGCTGCGCGGCTGGCGGGCGGGCGGCGGCTCCCGTCGCGAGTTGCCGTCGAACGCCCTGCTCGACATATCGCTGCGCCGAGCGCTTTCCCTTCGCCGCAACCGACACCGCTCATAGGCGACGCCCACGGCAGTCCAATCGGTGCAGGCAGGCCGGCGCGACTAGGATGCCTCCGATGGCGGGTGGGCCGACAGCCCAGATCAAGAAGGCCCTGCGGGGCGTCGGGTTTGAGCTACAGCGTTTCGACCCCGACGGGTCGTTCGCGAAGCGGCGGCAGCGACTGCTCGCGTCGGAGCGCGTTGACCTCGTCGTCGACGTAGGCGCCCATGCCGGCGAGTACGCCGGCTCGCTGCGACATGGAGGCTATGAGAGCCGGATCCTCTCCTTCGAGCCCCAGGCGCAGATGTTCGGCCGGCTTCGAGAGGCTTCGAGTGCGGATCCGCTGTGGGACTGCAGGAACCACGCGGTTGGAGCCTCGCCGGGCAGCACGACCCTGCACGTCTCCGGCAACGAAGGCTTCAGCAGCTCGATCCGGCCGATGGCGGCGATCCACGAAGAGGCCGAGCCCGGATCCTCCTATGTCGATTCGGAGTCCGTCAGCGTCGTCACCCTGGACGAAGCGATCGCGGAGACGCCGGAAGATTCCGATCGCCTCATGCTCAAGGTCGACACCCAGGGCTACGAGTCGGAGGTGCTCGCCGGAGCCCCGGCTACGCTGAGTCGATGTCATCTCGTGGAGCTGGAGCTCGTCCTCGTCGAGCTCTACGAGGGACAGGCCCTATTTGGGGAGCTCGTCGACCAGATGGCGGATCACGGCTTCCTGCTCACCGATATCGAGTCTGGATTCCGGGATCCCCGAACGTCCCAGCTTCTTCAGGTCGATGGACTCTTCATCCGGCGCGATGGCTAGCTGTAGTTCCCAACCAGGTTGTTCCCAAGTAGCTCGTTGAGGCGAGCAACCGGTGGGCGATGGCCGAGGGAGCCGTGCTTTCGGTGGTAGTTGTAGCGATCCAGCCAGCCGGGGAGCTGACC
>JANWHD010000028.1 GCA_025450585.1 Solirubrobacterales bacterium | reverse complement strand
GTGACCACGGCATCGCCCCCGCCGGCCTGCTTATCCGTGCCAGGCGGGGGTGTCTGCTTTTTGGGTTCTTTTAGACCCTTAAATACTCACACGCCCGCCCCTACATACGATGGGCGCGATGACGGCAGCCAACGACCCGATCGCCGAGCTGCGCTCAGCGGTGGACCGTGCCGCCCTCGCCCTGCGTGACGGCGAGCCGACCGGTCCCGCGCCAACGCTGGAGCGGCCGCCCAAGGCCGAGCTGGGCGACTACAGCTCCAACGCGGCGATGTTGCTCGCTGCGCCCATGGGCGAAAACCCGCGCGACGTCGCGACCAGGCTCGCCGCCGAGCTCGGCGAGCAGCTCGGCGAGGAAACGGTCGAGCGGATCGAGGTCGCGGGCCCGGGGTTCGTCAACCTCTTCCTCGCCGACGCGTGGTACCGGCGCGCGATGGCCAGCCTCGCCGCCGCCGGCGAGCGAGGTCTCGGCCCGGAGCCGACCGCCATGCCGGAGCGCGTCCTGGTCGAGTTCGTCTCCGCCAACCCGACCGGTCCCCTGCATATCGGCGGCGGTCGCCACGCGGCCTACGGCGACTCGCTCGTCCGCCTGCTGGAGGCGGTGGGGCATGAGGTCGAGCGCGAGTTCTACGTCAACGACGCCGGCGGGCAGATCGGCCGGTTCGCAGCCTCGATCGCCGCCCGGATGCGCGGCGAGGAGCCGCCCGAGGACGGCTATGAAGGCGCCTACGTCGGCGACCTGGGAAAGCAGATCGCGGCCGAGGGGATCGACCCCGGCGACCTCGAGGCGGTCGGCCGCCGCGGCGTGGAGCTGGTCCTGGAGATCGTGCGGGGGACCCTCGACCGCTTCGGCGTCCACTTCGACAACTGGGTTTCCGAGCGTGATCTCTACAGCCGCGGCGAGGTCGACGCCGCCCTCGCTCAGCTGGAGCGGGAAGGACATACCTACCGCAGCGAAGGCGCGCTCTGGCTGCGCACGACGAGCTTCGACGACGACAAGGACCGGGTGCTGATCCGCGCCAACGGCGAACCGACCTATCTGGCCGCTGACGTCGCCTATCACTGGGACAAGCTCGAGCGCGGCTTCGGCCGGCTGATCGACGTGTTCGGCGCCGACCACCACGGCTACGTCGCTCGCCTGCGTACTTCGATCGCCGGCCTCGGCGCCGACACGGACCGTTTCGAGGCGCTGATTATGCGCCTCGTCCACATCGTCGAAAGCGGCGAGCGGGCGCAGATGTCCAAGCGCAGCGGCGAGTTCGTCTTGCTGGACGAGTTGCTCGACGACATCGGCGCCGACGCGACGCGCTGGTTCATGCTCTGGCGCAGCCACGACACCACCGTCGACCTCGACCTCGAGTTGGCCCGGCGCCAGTCCAACGACAACCCCGTCTACTACGTCCAGTACGCGCACGCGAGGATCGCCAGCATCCTGCGCAAGGCGGAGCTCGAGCCCGAGCAGGTCGTGCCGGGAGCCGGCATCGAGACCCCGGGCAGCACGCTGGAGCCCACCGAGCGCGAGCTGGTCAAGCGCCTGCTCGAGTTCCCCGGCGAGGTGCGAGAGGCCGCCATCCGTCGGGCGCCACACCGCATCTGCGCCTACTCGACCACGGTCGCCGCGGACTTCCACGGCTTCTACCGCGACTGCAAGGTGATCGGCGCCGAGGGCGAGGGTGTCGAGCGCTCGCGCCTGGCGCTCTCCCTGCTGGTCAAACGCACGATCGCCGGCTCGCTTGGGCTGCTCGGGATCTCGGCCCCGGAGCGGATGTGATGCTCCGCCGCGGATCCAAGCGCCCGCTGCTGGCGGAGATCCCCGTGCGGCACGGTGCTCCCTCGCGCCCGGCGGCACTCGGTCGGGCCGAGCTGCAGGCGTTCTCGGGGCTGGCACGGGAGCTGAGTGGGTCGGGCTCCGTCCTGGCCACGGGCCCGGCCAGGTCGGCCGTCGCGCTCGGGCTTGCGGCGGCTGCTGTCGCGCAGGGCCGGCGCGTCGCTCTGCTCGAGTGCGACCTGGCGACTCCCGCGCTCGCCCTCACGCTCGGCCTCGACGCGACCCCCGGCCTGCACGAGTACCTGCTCGGCGAGACGGGGGCGGCCCAGCTCCTGCAGCCGCTGACGCTGGCCGGCCCTGCCTCCGGCGAGGCTTCCGAGCCCCTGGTCTGCATCGTGGCCGGGACGCCCGAGCCGGCGCCGGTGGCCCTGCTCGATTCCGACCGCTGCGACCAGGCGATTCAGAAGCTGCGCCGTGCCTACGACCTACTCGCGATCGTCGGCCCCCCTCTGGGGAAGGACGCCGATACGTTGCTGGCCCTGGCCGAACACGCCGATGCGACGATCGCCTGCGGTGGGCAGGCCGACGTCCGCAAGCGCCTGCCGGCACCCGTCACCGGCCGCGTCGTCGTCGGCTGAGGTCGGAGGTCAGAGGTCGTAGCGCCGCAGGTCGGCCTCGAGCCGCTCGGCCTCCTCGCCCTGAGGAGCGGTTGCGGCTCCGGGCGGTGGCGAGCGGTCCCCGTCGCGCCGCCAGCGGGCGACACCGAAGGCGAGTGCGCACACGGCGACAAGCAGCGCGACGATCGGGACGAGGTAGGCGGAGAGGTCGAACCCGGTCGCCTCCGGAAGTGCCAGGGCGGCCGGGCCGTACTGGGCGACCAGCGCATCCTTGATCTCGGCCTTGGTCCTGCCTTCGGCGACAAGCCTCGCGACGTAGACCTTCTCGCGGCGGGCCTGCGGCGAGTCTGAGAGCTCGAGCAGGGTGCCGCAGATCGGGCACATCACCTCGTCTTCGACGTCGCTGACCGTCGTCTTCGGGACCGGTTCGGCGCCGTCGGCGGCGACCGGCGCTGCCAGCGAGATCACGACCGCGGCGACGAGCGCCAGGCGCCTCACTGCCGGCCTTCGATTAGGGGCACGACGTTTTCGCGCAGGAACCGGTCGTCTACCGGAGCCCTCCAAATCAGCGCCAGGCGGCCCTGCGGGTCGACGAGGAAGTTCTCGGGCACCCCGGTCGAGCCGAAGGCGGCGCTGCGCTCGTCGCCGACCGAGCGCAGTTGCGGATACGTGGTCGGGTAGCTGCGCAGGAAGGCGAGCGCATCGTCGCCGTTGTCCTGGACGTTTATGCCGACCACGGTTGTGTCGCGATCGCGGTAGCGCCGCTGGAAGCGCTCCAGCGCTGGCGCCTCCTCGCGGCAGGGGATGCACCAGGAGGCCCAGAGGTTGACCAGGACCCACCGGCCGCGGTGCTCGCCGATCGAGCCCTGACCTGGCCCCGGCAGTGCCGGCAACTCCCGGTCAGGCACCGCCTCGCCGACCGCGATCTTCGGGTTGCCCTTGCTGAGCAAGCCGAAGCCGAGCAGGCCGATCACGGCCAGCACGGCGAGGAAGGCGAGGAACGAGCGCGCGCTCACGGACGGCGAAGACTAGTCAGCGCTCAGCCCCGGCAACCGCGCTGCCGCCGTAGAATCCCGTCGGCGCGGACGTAGCTCAGTTGGTAGAGCGCGAGCTTCCCAAGCTCGAGGTCGCGGGTTCGACCCCCGTCGTCCGCTTCTCTTCACTTGCGCCACCGAAGCGCCGATCGAAGCGGCGCCGCCTCCTTCTGCCGCTTCGCCGGAGCTCAAGCCCTGGCAAGTTCTCAACCGGAACTCACCATTACTCTTCGTGTGGCCGAGGGCATCGCATGCGAAGCTCTGATTTCGGTGGGCAAGCGAGGTGGCACAACGCCTTTCGTGAGTGGGCAGCGGAAGAGCTGGGCGATACTCGTCAGGTCTATGCGCGGAGGGCCGATGCGCCAGAGGAGGCGCCTCTCGTCTACATGCCGGATGGCGAGGCTCACCGACTCCGAGAGGCCGCCAAATCCGGCGTCCTGATCTGCCCTGTCCCGGAGTGCCCGTCCAAGAGGCTGACCACCTGTGCATATAGGGAAAAGCGCGACCACTTCAGGCACGTCGGGCCCCGGCCGAGCCACACCCACCGGCGCAGCTATATGCAACTCACGACCCATAGCATGCTGCGCCATTGGGCAGCTGACCAAGATCAGGTGATCGAGCTGGGTGAGCCGGAAATGGACGGCGACTCGTTCGAGATAGAAGGCATCTCGCTCATCTTGGTTGCACATCTGGACGACGGCAGCGAAGTGGCGCTTTGCTACGTGGATAAGCGGCTTGGGGCCGACGCTTGGGAGGAATGCCACGACTTTCTCCGCGAATTGGGCCTGGTCGGGGCATGGATCTTCTCTTTGACGAAGACGTACTTCGCCCTGCCTAATCAAGCCGACCCGATAGCCGACCGGAATAACCTGATCCTCGACAAGCCCATCTATGAACGCATGCGAAAGAGGGGCTCGTGGCCGCTCCTGCTCAACCTGGAGGAAAAAGAATGGGCAAACCTCCTCGTACCAGGCGGCAGCCGCGCGGAAAACCTGGGCTTCTCACCCCCGGATTTGGATCATGTGGTGCACGTCGTGCCCAATCGACTGGCAGATTGCAGGCTGTGCCCATACGGGATAGAGACGCCGGCGATCAACGAGTGGATTCTCAGGAAAAGCAGTCACAACAAGCGGTCCTGAAAGCCCGCCTCACGAGGCTTCTTACGCGGGTTCGAGACCATCGTCCGCTTCCCCGCGCCGGGCCGCTCCAGATGCCAGCGGCCCGACAGGCGCAACTCATCCCGGCGCCTTCGCTAGGACGCCTGGGCGAGGGGTTGGGGGAGCTCGATACGAGCCGCCTCGCGGTAGAAGTGCTCGGTGGCACCGCGGACCTTACGTTCGCCGGCCAGCTCGATCAGCCCCGATTCGAGCAGCTGGGTCACGTGGTAGTTGACATTGCTGAGCGGCATTCGCAGCTCGTAGCTGAGTTCGTTGGGGGAGAGGGTCCGCCCCTCGTCCATGGCCAGGATCTCGAGGATTGAGATTCGCAGGGGGTGGGTATTCGCACGGGCCAGAAGCTGCCAGTTCATGGGGTTCCTCCGTCTGGTCGGGGTTGATCTTTACCAACTTCTAGGTATATATACCAAAAAATAGTGGTCTAGATCAACAAAATCGGGTAAGCTCATAGAAATGCTTTTGCTTTTGGAAAGGGAGGTCTGGATGAGGGCGGGAACAGGGCTTTTCAGGCTTGGGGCACTGGCGGCGATGGTGCTGATGCTCGGTCTCGCTGCACCGGCCCGGGGCGAAACGATCGACGAATCCACGATCATCGCCCCGCAGCACGTGCCTCATCAGGCCGACGACGGCTGGCAGGCGGGGACCTGCACGCTGGACGCTCCGACTCCTTGCTCGGTGGACACGCCGGCGCAGTTCTTCGAACGGGCGGCTGCTCATCCCCCCGTTGGCTTCACCCAGTTCATCATCAAGGAGGAACCCGGCCCGATCATCGGCCAGATCCCGGTCGGCAACCTGCGGACGGTCCGCGTCGACCTGCCCGAAGGGCTCACCGTAAATCCCCAGGCGACGCCGCAGTGCGAACTGGACCCGGGCGAGAGCCCGTCGACCTGCCCGGCGAACACCCAGGTCGGGACCAGCGCCGTGACCGCGACCAACCCGACGACCAGCCTGGCGGTCCCGATCCCGCCCGTCCCCGTCTACAACATCGTGCCCAAAGAAGGCGAACCGGCGCTGTTCGGGCTCAGCATCGCCGGCAACGACGTCTACCTCGAGGCCGACATTGCCTGGGAGGGCAACTACCACGAGTACTTCACGATCCACGTCGCCAAACTCGAACTGATCTCGATCCCCGGGCTGGGCGACGCGGCCCGCATCGCCAAGAACCGGCTTGTATTCGACGGTCGCTCCGGCGACGGCACCTTCATCACCACCCCCACCACCTGTTACAAACCGGAAACGGCGGGCTTCGAGCACGTCTACTCGACCTTCTTGCGAGCGGACTCCTACGAGGACGAAGACCCTGCCTTCCCCGCCGGCTCGCCCTTCATCGAATCTCCGCTGCCGCCCGGCAAATTTCCGCTCGAATGCGACTCGATTCCGTTCGATCCCTCGATCGAGGTCGATCCGGGCGCTGTTCAGACCGACTCGCCGGTTGGCCCGACGGTGACCGTCGAGGTGCCCTTCGAACCTTCGCCTACAGGGCAGGGGCAATCGCACCTGCGGACCGCTCGCGTCACCCTGCCTCAGGGGATGGGGCTGAACCCGTCTGCCGCCAACGGGCTCAAGGCCTGCTCAGATGAGCAGTTCCGCAAGGGCGTGAGAAACCCCGACAACGCCTGCCCGCCGGCGTCGAAGATCGGCACGGTGGCTGTCGATTCGCCGCCGCTGCCCGACGGCTCGCTCACGGGCGAGGTCTACCTGGGCCGGCAGCTCAGCCGCGACCCGGCCTCCGGGGATCTGTACCGGATCTTCGTCGAAGCGGGGTCGGACCGCTACGACATACAGGCGCGGCTGATCGGCAACGTCAGCGCCGATCCGCTCACCGGCCAGCTGACGACCACCTTCGCCGAGAACCCGCAGGTCCCGTTCAGCTCCTTCCGCCTCCAGTTCAACACGGGACCGCACGCGCCGCTGACGAGCCCACCGACTTGCGGGCCGAACGAGACGTCCGCACAGATGACGCCCTGGTCCGGCAACCCGCCTGCCCCTGCGGGCGACGAATTCGATCTGGCCGCGGCGCCCGGCGGCGGCAGCTGCCCGAAAACACTGGCGGAGCGCCCGTTCACGCCCAGCTTCGGTGCTCGCACGGCACAGCCCAAAGCCGGTGCTTACAGGCAGTTCTCGGTGGACGTCGCCCGCTCGGACGGCAACCAGGAGCTGAAGGGCGTCGACGTCGACCTGCCGCCGGGGCTGACGGCCAAGCTGGCCGGGGTTCGCTACTGCCCTGAGGCCACCGTTGCCGCCGCGGCGGTCAACAGCGGGGTGTCCGAGGCCGCGAGCCCTAGCTGTCCCGCGTCGAGCCTGGTCGGCAGCGCCTCGGTGGCCGCCGGCAGCGGTCCCGACCCGTTCCACATAACCGGTAAAGCCTTCCTCACAGGGCCCTACCACGGTGCCCCCATTTCCCTGGCAGTTGTCACCCCCGCCACGGCCGGGCCGTTCGATCTCGGCTCGGTCGTGGTGAGGGTGGCGCTGTTCGTCGACCCGAGGACCGCCCAGGTCCACGCGGTATCCGACCCGATCCCGCACGTCTTCGGCGGCGCCCTGCTCGACATCCGCTCGGTCGACGTCACTCTCGACCGGCCCAAGTTCTCGCTGAACGGGACGAACTGCTCGCCCCTGGCGGTGGGAGGCACGCTGCGCGGCGGCGGCGGGAACCCACTCGACCCGGGGGCATTCAGCGCCCTCCCTGTCTCGGTTCCCTTCAAGCTCAACGGCTGCGAGGACCTCGACTTCAAGCCGAAACTCTTCATGCGAGTGTTCGGCGGCACGCAGCGCGGCAAGAGCCCGAAGCTGCGAGCCATCCTCATCGCCCGCGAGGGAGACGCCAACATCGGCCGCGCCGCAGTGACGCTGCCGAAGGCTCTGATCCTCGAACAGTCAAGCCTCGCGAACGTCTGCACTCGGGTTCAGTTCGCCGCCCACGACTGCCCCAAGAGCTCGATCTACGGGTATGCGACTGCGGAGACACCGCTGCTCGACGGGCCGCTGAAAGGTCCGGTCTACCTGCGTTCCTCCGACAACGAACTGCCTGACATGGTCGCCGCCTTGCACGGCCAGGTCGACATCGAGCTCGCCGGCCGCATCGACAGCGCCAAAGGCCGGCTGCGCACCACCTACGACGTCGTCCCAGACGTCCCGGTGTCGAAGTTCATGCTCGTCGTGCGCGGTGGCAAGAAACAACGCGGGCTGCTGGTCAACACGACCAACATATGCAAGAAGAAATCCAAAGTCATTGCCAGGTTCACCGGGCAGAACGGCAAGAAGGCCAACCAGCGGCCGAAGCTACGGGCCCCCTGCAAGAAGAAGGGGCGCAAGTCGAAGGGTGGGAAACGGCGCTAGGCGGGCCCGCGCTGGTCAGGTCGGCTGGCTGGTCGGCCGAATCAGGATCTCGTTGACGTCGACCCCGGGACGCTGTTCGAGGGCGAAGATCACCGCCTTGGCGATGTCGTCGTCGCGCAGCGCCCACTCGCCGGGGCGGTTGTCGAAGAACGGGGTGTCGGTCATCCCCGGCTCGATCAGGGTGACGCGGATGTCGTGGTTCTCATGCATCTGGCGCAGCTCGGCGCGTAGCGCCTCTCCGATCGCGGTCGCCGCCCACTTTGTCGCCGAGTAGAGCGAGCCCGGCAGCGCCCGCCGCCCGGCGACCGAGCTGGTGACGAGGAAGTGGCCGTCGCCGCGCTCGAGCAGGTGGGGGAGGGTGGCCCGGATCGTCAGCGCGACGCCGTAGACGTTGGTGAGGACCATCGAGCGCCAGTGCTCGACCGACTCCTCGAGGAAGCCGCGCGTGGCCCCAAAGCCGGCATTGGCGAAGACGACGTCGATCCGCCCGAAGCGCTCGATCGCAGCCGCGGCCATCGCCTGCACCTGGTCCCACTCGGTGACGTCGCAGCGCACCGCCAACGCCCGCTCCTCACCGCCGAGCTCCGCAACCAGCTCCTCCAGCGGCTCCAGCCGCCGCGCCGCCAGCACCAGCCGGTAGCTCCCGGCCGCAGCCCGAGCTGTGGCAGCCCCGATGCCGCTGCTCGCCCCGGTGATCAGCAACACAGGATCGTCACGCCCAGCCATGCCCCCATTCTTCCAGGTGATGTCGCAGTTGCCGCCGCATAGCGGAGAGAAATGCGACCGCAACGGCATTTTCGAAAGGCCTGACGGTTGTGGTCGCGCTAACTGCCGCTATGCGGCGGCAACTGCGACATCGTGGAGGGGGGCGGGCATTGCGATAATCCCCGGACCTTGGACCCCCAGCGCAAGCGGAAGATCCGGCTCGTAGTTGCCCTCGGCGTCGCCGTGATGCTCGCGGCTGCACTCGTCTACACGTCGTTCAGCGCATCGACGGAGGCGAAGGAGCCCTCGGAATTGCTCAGCGCGGCTCCTGGTGCCACTTATGACATGACCGGGAAGGTGGTCAAGGGTTCGATCCGGCGCGGCGACGAAGGGCTGCGCTTCCGGGTTGTAGACCGCGACGGGGGCGGCGAGAGCATTCCGGTCACCTACAGCGGCACTGTTCCCGACCCGTTCCGGGGCGGGCGCGAGATCGTCCTCACCGGGGCAGTCGAGAGCGGCGTCTTCGTCGGCCAGCCCGACACGCTGGTGACCAAGTGCCCGTCGAAGTTCACCACCTCGAATGACAGCTAGCCTCGGCAGCGCCGCCCTGGCGCTGGCCTTTCTCGCCTTCGTCTTCGCTGCGTTCGCGGCTCTTGCCGGCAGAGGTCGCACTTCCCTCCGCTATGCGGCGGAAAGTGCGACATCAGGGGAGGGTGGACGGGAGCGCTGGGTCCTGGCCTCACGCCGGGCCGTCTACGCGGCGTGCGGCCTGCTCACGGTGTGCGTCCTCCTGATCGAGCTCGCCTTCGCCAACGACGACTTCTCGCTCAGCATCGTCCAGCAGCACTCCTCGATCGAGACGCCGACCTTCTACAAGCTCTCCGCCATGTGGTCGAGCCAGGAGGGCTCGCTGCTGCTCTGGGCCTGGGTGCTCTCGCTCGCCGCCTCGCTTGCCCTCTACGCCACCCGCGGCAAGCTGCGGGAGATCGTCCCCTACGCGACCGCGGTGATGGCGGGCGTGGGGACCTTTTTCACCGGCCTGATGCTCTTCGCGGGCGGTGTCAACCCCTTCGCCGGCCTCAGCCCGGCGCCCGCCGACGGCGTCGGCCTCAACCCGCTGCTCCAGCACCCGAGCATGATGATCCACCCACCGATGCTCTACTCGGGGTACGTCGCCTTCACGATCCCCTTCGCCTTCGCCATCGGCGCGCTCGCCGCTCGCCGCCTCGACGCCTCCTGGATCCGTGCCACGCGCCGCTTCGCCCTGATCGCCTGGGCGCTGCTCGGCTTCGGCCTGCTGCTCGGCGCCCGCTGGTCCTACACCGAGCTCGGCTGGGGCGGCTACTGGGCCTGGGACCCGGTCGAGAATGCGGCGCTGATGCCGTGGCTGATCGGCACCGCCTTCCTGCACTCGATCATGGTCCAGGAGAAGCGGGGGATGCTGAAGGTCTGGAACGCCTGCCTGATCGTCGCCGCTTTTTCGCTGGCGCTGCTCGGCACCTTCCTCGTCCGCTCGGGAGTGCTGCAGTCGATCCACGCCTTCGGCGACAGCACCGTCGGCCCCTACATCCTCGGCCTGATCGCGGTGGTTCTGATCGGCTCCACGGCGCTGATCGTCTCCCGCCTCGACGACCTGCGCTCGCCGAGGCGGATCGACTCGCTCGCCTCGCGCGAGGCCGTCTTCGTCGTCAACAACCTGCTCCTCGTCGCCCTCTGCGCGACGATCTTCTGGGGCACCTTCTTCCCGCTGATCTCCGAGCTCTTCACCGGCGAGAAGTCCTCGCTGGCGGCGCCCTGGTTCGACCGCTACACGACGCCGCTGGCGATCGGGCTCGTCCTTTTCACTGGGATCGGCCCGCTGCTCGCCTGGCGCCGGGTCAGCTGGGCGACCGCGAAGCGGGTCTTCGTCGTCCCCTCGCTCCTCGCCGCCGCGGTCGGGGTCGGGCTCGTCGCCTTCGCCGGCGCCGCCGCGGAGCCATGGGCCCTCGCCCTCTTCGTCTTCGCGACCTTTGCCCTGGTCGGCCTGGGCCAGGAGTTCTGGCGCGGAGCGACGGCGCGGCGCTCGCTGCGCGGTGGCTCGCTGCCGGCGGCCCTGGTCGGGATCGTCTCCACCAACCGGCGGCGCTACGGCGGCTACATCGTCCACATCGGCATCGCGGTGCTGCTGATCGGGATTGCCGCCTCCTCCAGCTTCCAGACCAACCGCGACCTGCAGCTGGCGCCAGGGGAGAGCGCCGAGGTTGACGGCCGCACGGTCACATATGAGCGCCCCACGGTCGCCGTCGACGCACAGAAGTTCAGCTTTGGCGGCGTCGTCACGGTGCAGCAGGGCGACCGCTCCTTCGTCCTGCGCCCGGCCCGGCGCTACTACCGGCCGACCGGCCAGCAGAGCGGCACGATTGCCAGCTTCTTCGAGGGCGAGGCGACCAGCGAGGTCGGGCTGAGGGCCGGCCTCGGCAGTGATTTCTGGACGTCGATGGCGCCGGACATCGCCGCGGTCCAGCGCCGCGTGCGGGCGGCCGACCAGGGCTTCCGCGCCTGCGTCGGCGGCGAGCCGGGTACGCCGCCCCAGTGCCGTGCCGTCGCCCAGCTGATGCGGGCCGCGGTCGCCAACCCGCAGTTGCGTCCGGTCGCGCTCGCCCAGATCGAGCGGCTGCAGACGGCGACCGCGGAGCGGATCGCCCGTAGCTACCTCTCCGAGGGCTCCGTCGCGACATTCCGTGTGATCGTCGACCCGCTGGTGACATGGATGTGGATCGGCGGCTTGATCGCCCTCTCGGGCGCCCTGATCGGGATCTGGCCCGCCCGCCGCCCGCGGCGCCGGCTGGTTGCCGACACCGAGCTGGAGGCCCTCAAAGAAGCCAAGTACCGCGAGATCCGCGACGCCGAGCTCGACCATGCCGCCGGCAAGCTCTCCGACGAGGACTTCGCCCTGCTCGACGCCGAGCTGCGACGCGAGGCGATCGAGATCCTCGGCAACGGCAATGGGGCCTACGGCATCGGAGAGCAGACCGAACCGGCGAAGCAGCCGGCCGAGCCCCTCTAGATCTTCAGCAGCACCAGCGTGTTGACGACGAAGATGATCGCGAAGAAGATCGTCGCCCGATCGAGGTTGCGCTCGACCATCGAGCCACCGCCGAAGGAGCTACCCCCGCCGCCGATGCCGAAGGCGCCGGAAAGGCCGGTGTCTTTGCCCGAGTGCAGCAGGATCAGGAAGATCAGCACCACCGAGATGACCACTTGGAGGAGGCTTAGCAGCGTGTACACGGGCAGGGAGTCTAGATGAACGACTCCGATTGCCGCACCCACGGATGACACGCCTGGCGCGACGCTGGATCGGCGCCCACGGCCTTGCGCGTAGCGCTGCTACGCGCAGCGACCGCGTGCGCCGCCCAGCTTGGCCATTCGCGCCCCCGCGGGCACGTCAATGCGCAGTCGGTCATCCAGCCTCCCTGTGTTGCTTCAATTGACAAATATTGATAGTTTGTCAGCAACGAAGACGTCAATTAGGAATTTGACAAGGAGGAGCGATGGAGGCAGCTACCCATAGTCATGACCACGGGCCGGCGATAGAGCTCAACCCCGCCACCTGGCGCGACGGCAAGCGCTACGCGTGGCTGTTCGGCTTGGTCATTCCCTTCGCGCCCTTCATCGCCTGGGCCAGCGTCGAGCTGACCGGGTTCGACTTCTTCTGGTTCTTCGGCCCGCTGCTCGTCTTCGTCGCCTTCCCGATTCTCGACATCGTCATCGGCATGGACGCGACCAACCCGCCCGACAGCGTGCTCAAGTGGCTCGAGCAGGACCGCTACTACCGCTGGTGCACCTACCTCTTCATCCCCGTTCAGTACGCGGGACTCGTCTTCGCCTGCTGGCTCTGGTCCAGCGGCGATCTCTCGACCCTGGAGAGCATCGGCCTGGCGCTGACGATGGGCGTCGTCGGCGGGATCGCGATCAACACCGCCCACGAGCTCGGCCACAAGCGCGACGGGACGGAGCGCTGGCTGAGCCGCGTGGCGTTGGCCCAGACCGGCTACGGCCACTTCTTCATCGAGCACAACCGCGGCCATCATGTTCGCGTCGCCACCCCTGAGGACCCTGCCAGCTCGCGGCTGGGGGAGAGTTTCTGGGCCTTCCTGCCGCGTACCGTCAAGGGCAGCATCACCTCGGCTTGGGGAATCGAGGCCGCCCGTCTCGACCGGATGGGCAAGTCGCCCTGGACGCTGCGCAACGACATCCTCGGCGCCTGGGCGATGACGGTCGTCCTCTTCGCTGCGCTGGTAGCCGTCTTCGGGCTCGTCATCCTGCCCTACCTGCTGATCCAGGCCCTCGGCTTCATCCTGCTGGAGGTCGTCAACTACCTCGAGCACTACGGCCTGCTGCGGCAGAAGCGCGAGGACGGGCGCTACGAGCGCTGCCTTCCCGAGCACAGTTGGAACAGCAACAACGTCGCCTCCAACGTCCTGCTCTACCACCTGCAGCGCCACAGCGACCACCACGCAAACCCGACCCGGCGCTACCAGGCTCTGCGCCACGTCGACGAGGCGCCGCAGCTTCCCACCGGCTACGCCGGGATGATCGTGCTGGCTTGGTTTCCCCCGTTGTGGCGCCGGGTGATGGACCCGCGGCTACTGGAGCACTACGGTGGCGACGTCACCCGCGCCAATGTCCAGCCGCGCAAGCTCGGGCGCGTCCTCTCCCGTTACGGAGCGGGTGCGTGAGCCGCTGGCGCTGTCCGGGTTGCGGGTACGTCTACGACGAGGATCAGGGCCACCCGCGCGAGGGCTTCCCGGCGGGGACGCCGTGGAGCGAGGTGCCCGACGACTGGGCCTGCCCCGACTGCGGGGTACGGGACAAGGTCGACTTCGAGCTCGACGGGGAGGCAGCGGGCGAGTGACCGCGGCGGCTGGCACGATTCCGGCCGTGGCGACCGCACGCACGCCCTACCCGCAGGCTGCCAAGGAGCTGCTGCGCGACACCCTGTTCGGCGCCGCGCGCGACGAGCTGCAAAACCGCGCCTGGTCGGAGATCACGATGTCCGACATCGCCGGCGCCGCCGGCGTCAGCCGCCAGACCCTCTACAAGGAGTTCGGCAGCCGCGACGAGTTCGGCCAGGCCTTCGTCATCCACGAGGGCGAACGCTTCCTCGACGCCGTCGACGCCGCCGTGCGCGAACACCTCGACGACCCCCGAGCGGCGGTCGGCGCGGCGCTCTCGACCTTCCTGCGCACGGCCGGCGAGGACCCGCTGGTCCGCATCCTGCTCAGCGACGACGGCACCGGTGGCCTGCTCCCGTTCGTCACCACCCAGGGGATGCCGGTGGTCCAGTGGGCCACGGCACGCCTCACCGCGACGATCGAAGAGGGGTGGCCCCAGGCACCCGACGCGGACGTGAAGCTGCTCGCCGAGTCGCTTGTCCGCCTCGCGATCAGCTACGTCACCGCGCCCACCGACTCCCCCGAGAAGACCGCCACCCAGGCCGGCGACCTGCTCGGCCCGTTTATCGACCGGGCGCTGGGCAGCTAGGGCCCAACCTGCTCGAGGCGGCGCTCCAGGTTGGCGCGCACCTCGGGCCACTCGGACTCGATCACGCTGTAGTAGGTCGAGTCGCGCTGGCCGACGTCGGGGACGATCATGTGGTTGCGCAGGATGCCCTCGAACTGGGCGGGCAGGGCGGCGAGGGCGGCACGGGAGCGCTCGTTGCGGGCGTCGGTCTTGAACTCGACCCGGACGCAGCCGAGCGTCTCGAAGGCATGGCGCATCATCAGCAGCTTGGCCTCGACGTTGGCGCCGCTGCGCCAGGCGCTCGGGTGCAGCCAGGTCCAGCCGATCTCGACGACGCGGTCGTCGGGGCGGACGTTGAGGTAGCGGCTGCTGCCGATCGCCCTGCCGGTGCGGGCGTCTCGTGTGGTGAAAGCCCCCTCGGCACCGGCCTGTTGGGCCTCGAGCGTCAGCCGCATCCAAGCGTCGAAGCGATCGCGCTCGTTCAGGTTCGCCAGCCAGGCCCAGATCTCCGCCGGCTGCGCCGCCTCCCAGAGCTCCTCGGCGTGCTCCTCCCGCAGGGGCTCGAGCGTGACGATCGATCCCTCGAGTCGTGTGGTGAGGTTCTCCACGGCGGGGATTCTGGCAAGGCCGACGGGGTCAGAAGGTGAGGCGGAAGACGAGTCGCTCGAAGCCGGTCTCGTCGACGCTGTCGCGCTCGAGCACCCGCTCGTAACCGAGCGATTCGTAGAGACGATGGCCGGCGGTCTGGTAGGCGCGGCTCCAGAGCGCGATCGCCGGCCAGCCCTCCGCTCGCGCCAGCGTGGCGCAGCGCTCGGCCAGGCCGCGGCCGATGCCGTGGCGGCGGGCGCCCGAGGCGACGACGAGCCGAGCAAGTTCCGCCTCGCCAGACCCGGCCACAGCGCGCGAGGGGTCCTCGGGTGCAAGCAATGCGACGACGCCGATCACCTCGCTGTCGCGCTCGGCGACGAGGAGGTGCGCCGCGGCCGCCGCCGTGGCGTCGAAGTCGGAGCGGGCGTAGGGAGCGTCCCGGCCGCCCTCCCCTTCGGTGAAGTAGGCCTCGGTCCAGAGCGCGACGACCGCCTCCGCATCTCGCTCCGTGGCGTCCCGGATCACCGTCCCCCCGCTTCCGGTGCGCCTTTTACGGTCCATAACCACATAAAGCGCACCGGAAGGGGTTGGTTGGGCCTCATGACTCGAGCATCAGGGTGACCGGGCCGTCGTTGACCAGGGCCACGCCCATGCAAGCGCCGAAGACGCCCTTGGCGGCGCCGAGGCGCTCGCAGAAGCGGTCGTAGAGGGGCTCGGCCTCGGCGCCGGGAGCCGCGTCCATGTAGCTGGGGCGGTTGCCCTTGCGTGCGTCGCCGTAGAGGGTGAACTGGCTGACGCAGAGCACCTCGTGCTCCCCGAGCGGCTCGTTCATTCGCCCCTCGGCGTCGTCGAAGATCCGCAGCGCCCGCACCTTGTCGGCGAGCCGGTCGGCGTCGTCCGCTGTGTCGCCGCGCCTCACCCCGAGCAGGACGAGCATCCCCGGGCCGATCTGCGCCACCCGCTCGCCCTCGACGTCGACGGCGGCCTGGCTGACCCGCTGGACGAGCGCTCTCATCTCCGGCTCCCGCGCACGGCCGCACCGTATCGGGAGGAGAGTCACCGAAAGAAAATAAAAATGGATCTCATTTTGATTTAATCGGCGACCGTGCTCGAGCCGTTCCAGCTGCCCTTCGTCCAGCGTGGCCTGATCGAGGTGGCGATCCTGGCGGTGCCGGCGGGGCTGCTCGGGACCTGGATCGTCTTGCGCGGGCTCGCCTTCTTCTCCCATGCAGTCGGGACCGCGGCCTTCCCCGGGCTGGTGCTCGCCGACGGGCTCGGGTTCGCCGCGCCGCTGGGGGCCTTCGGCGCGGCGGCTCTCTTCAGCGCCGGCACGGCTCTGCTGTCCCGCCGCGAGGAGGAGGGGCGCGACGCGGCGGTGGCGATCGTCCTCGTCGGCTGCCTTGCGGCGGGCACGATCCTCGCCAGCGACGTCTTCGGCTCCGGCGCCAACGTCGAGACCCTGCTCTTCGGCAGCTTGCTCCTGGTCGACGACGGCGACATCGCCCTCGCCGCGGTCGCGGCCGGCGCTACCGTCCTCGCCTCGCTGCTGCTTGGCCA
Organism: Solirubrobacterales bacterium; assembly: GCA_025450585.1. Taxonomy (GTDB): domain Bacteria; phylum Actinomycetota; class Thermoleophilia; order Solirubrobacterales; family 70-9; genus VRUE01. Next base: position 78,011 of record JANWHD010000028.1, on the reverse strand, counting down.
TCGCTGGCTGGCGACCGGCTTCGACCCCGGCTCGGCCGAGGCCCTGGGGACCGGCGCCCGCGGTCTCGAGATCGTGCTCCTCGGCCTGATCGCCTTTGCGATCGTCGCCGCGCTCTCGACGATCGGGGCGCTGCTGGTCGCCGCGCTCTTCGTCGTGCCCGCCCTCACCGTGCGCCTCTTCGTCGAGCGGATGCGGACCTGGCAGCTCGCCAGCATCGCGCTTGTCGCCGTCGAGGGGGCCGTCGGGCTCTGGCTCTCGGTCAAGACCGACGCCCCGCCGGGGGCGACGATCGCCGTCGTCTCCGGTGCAGTCTTCGCTCTCGCTGCGATGGCGCGATCGCTGAGCGCGCCGCGCAGGCCGGCTCTCGCGGCCGTCGCCCTTGCCGCCGCAGCGTTGCTCCTCGCCGGATGCGCGGGCGGCTCCGGAGACGAAGACGGCCAGCTCGACGTGGTCGCGACGACCACCCAGGTCGGCGATTTCGTCCGCGAGGTCGGCGGCGGCGCGGTCGCGGTCGACCAGATCCTGCAGCCGAACACCGACCCTCACGAGTACGAGCCGCGTCCCAGCGACGTGGTTGCGACCGCCGAGGCCGAGCTCGTCTTCACCAGCGGCGACGAGCTCGACGAGTGGATCGGCGAGGTGGTCTCCGACAGCGGCAGCGAGGCCGAGGTCGTCGATCTGGGTGCCGCGGTGCCCGAGCGGCTGCCCGGCGAGCGGAGCGGGGAGGAGGCATCCACCTACGACCCCCACTGGTGGCACGACCCGCGCAACGCCGAGGCCGCGGTGCGCGAGATCGAGCGCAGCCTGGTGGCCGCCGACCCGGCCCACAGGGGCGTGTTCGAGCGCCGGGCCGCGGCATACCTCACAAGGCTGCGGACGCTCGACGCAGGCATCGGCCGCTGCATGGAGTCGGTTCCGGCCGCCCGTCGCAAGCTGGTCACCGATCACGGCGCCTTCGGCTACTTCGCCGGGCGTTACGGCATTGACGTGGTCGGAGCGGTCATCCCCTCGCAGGCGACCCAGGCCCAGCCCTCTGCCAAGGATCTCAGCGCCCTCGCTGGCCTGGTCGAACGCGAAGGCGTCGAAGCCGTCTTCCCCGAGAGCTCGCTCAGCTCGAAGGTCGCCGAGGCGATCGCCGCCCAGACCGGCACCACGGCCGAGTACACGCTCTACGGCGACACGCTCGGCCCGGAGGGATCGGACGGCGCCACCTACCTGCAGATGGAGGCGGCCAACGCGGACGCGATGCTGCGCGGCTTCACCGGAGGGAGGCGAGGATGCAGGATCGGCTCCTGATCGAGGCCTCGGACCTGGCGGCCGGATACGACGGCACGCCGGCTATCTCCGGAATCACCTTCTCGCTGCGCTCCGGCCAGAGGCTCGCCCTGCTCGGCTCCAACGGCGGCGGCAAGACGACGCTGCTGCGCGCGGTGTTGGGCGAACTGCGCGTCTTCGGCGGCACGCTGCGCGTCTCCGCGGCCTGCGGCACGGTGCCGCAGACCGAGCGCTCCCGCCTCGACTACCCCGTCTCCGCCCTCGACGTGGCGACGATGGGGGCGCTCGCGGCCCTACCCTGGTGGCGACGGCCCGGACGGCGTGAGCGCGAGGCGGCCGGGCGCGCGCTGGAGCGGGTCGGCTTGGGATCGCTTGCCGGGGAGACCTTCGGCCGCCTCTCCGGCGGCCAGCGCCAGCGGGTCCTGATCGCCCGCGCCCTCGTGCGGGATGCCGGCGTGCTGCTGCTCGACGAGCCGTTCTCGGGCCTCGACCGCCCCAGCGGCGAGCGACTGGAAGCGCTGATCGGCGAGCTGACGAGCGAGGGCAGGGGGGTCGTGATCGCCACCCACGACCTCGAGCAGGCCCGCGCCTGCGACCTCGTCCTCTGCATCGCCGGGCGCCAGATCGCCTGCGGCCCCCCCGACGAGGTGCTCGCCGACGTCGGCGTGCTGGAAGCGACCTACGGCGGGGCGATCGTCGAGCTCCCCGGCGGCGGGGGGAGGGCGATCCTGCCTCCGCACCATCACCACCACTGAGATGCTCGAGCCCCTGCAAGAACCGTTCATGCAGCGCGCCCTCGCGGAGGTGGTGTTGATCGGAGTCGCCGGAGGCGCGCTCGGCTGCTGGGTCGTCTTCTACGGCCTCTCCTACGCCGCCGAGTCGCTCGCCCACTCGCTCTTTCCCGGGCTCGTCCTCGCCGCCATCGCCGGCGCCCCGCTGCTGCTCGGCGCCACCCCGGCGGTTGTCGTCGCGGCGCTGGCGATCGCGCTCGGCGCCAGGGTCGTGGGAGTGAGCCGCGAAGCGGCCGTCGCGGTGGTGGTGACGACGATGTTCGGGCTCGGCGTGCTGCTGGCGCTTTCGCCGCAGTCCCCGCCGGGGGTCGAGGCGCTGCTCTTCGGCGACCCGTTCGGGGTCACCGATGCCGACCTGGCCGCGGCCGCGGCCCTGGCGGCGCTCGTGCTCCTCTCCCTCGGGCTCCTGCACGGCAGGCTGCTCGTGGTCGGCTTCGATCGCGGCGCGGCGCGGGCGCTCGGCGTTTCCCCGGCTCTCGCCGACGCGGCGCTGCTGGTCCTGCTGGCCGCCGCGACCGTGGTCGCCGTACAGGGGCTCGGCAACCTGCTCGTCGTCGCCGTCTTCGTCGGCCCGGCCGCCGCCGCGCGCCAGCTCGCCGACCGGATGTTGCCGACGATGCTGATCGCCACGCTGGTCGCCGTCCTCGCGGGGGTCGCTGGGCTGTACCTCTCCTATTCCGCCGGCACCGCCGGCGGGGCCTCGGTGGCGCTGGCGATCGTCGCCGTCTACCTGCTCTCCCTGCCGCTGGGTCGCTGGTTTGCGGCGCACCGGTCGGCCACACCGTCAGCTGAGGCTACGATCGCCTGATGCCAGCCAGAGCCGACAGCGCCTGGGCGGAGCACGCCCTACGCGCCCTCCGGCAGGCGGGCTACCGGCGCGGCGGTGCCCGCACCGCTGTTGTCGAGGCACTGGCCCGCCACGACTGCGCCGTCACCGCGATCGAGCTCGACGACGAGTTGCGCCGCCGCCGACCCGCGGTCGGTCGCGCCAGCGTCTACCGGGCGCTGGAGCAGCTCGAGCAGCTTGGCCTGGTGCAGCGGATGGAGGTGACGCGGGGGACGGCCGGATACGAGCGCGTCGAGCCCGGCGGAGAGCACCACCACCACGCGATCTGCCGCAAGTGCGGGCGGATGGTTCCCTTCGAGGACCCGAAGCTCGAGCGCGCGATCGCCAGGCTCTCCGAGGAGATCAGCTTCGAGGTCACCGATCACGACGTGGTCCTGCGCGGCCTCTGCGAGCGCTGCGCGGACTGATCGACCGGGGTGGCCGGCTTCGACTCGGTGCGAAAGATGCGAAGCTGCTGCCGATGAAGAAGTGGGGAGTCCTTGCCGTCCTGGCGACCGCGCAGTTCCTGATGGTGCTCGACCAGGCGGTGATGAACGTGGCTATTTCCCAGCTGGTCGAGGACTTCGACACAACGGTCACGACGATTCAGGCGGTGATCGCCTTCTACGCGCTGGTGATGGCGGGCCTGATGCTGACCGGCGGCAAGCTGGGCGACATCTGGGGGCGACGGCGCGCCTTCGCGATCGGGCTCTGCATCTACGGCGTCGGGTCGGGATTGACGGCCGCCTCCTGGAGCGTGCCCTCGCTGATGCTCGGCTGGTCGGTTCTCGAGGGGATCGGCGCGGCGCTCGTCATACCAGCTCTGATTGCCCTGGTCGCCGGCAACTACAAGGGCGCCGACCGGGCGATTGCCTACGGAGTTCTGGGCGGCGTCGCCGGCGCCGGCATCGCCGTCGGCCCGATCCTCGGCGGCTGGGCGACGACCGAGCTCAGCTGGCGGGTGGTCTTCATCGGCGAGGTAGTCGTCGCCATCGGCATCCTGCTGGGGACGCGGATGATCCGCGAGCCCGAGCGCGAGGGCCCGGCTCCCAGTCTCGACTGGGTTGGCGGCGTGCTCTCCGCCGCCGGCCTGGCCCTGATCGTCTTCGGCGTGCTGCAGGCGAGCAACTGGGGCTGGCTGGTGCCGCGCAGCTCGCCGATCGAGCCCTTTGGCTTCTCGCTGACCCCGTTCGTGATCGGGGCGGGGGCGCTCATGCTCGCCACCTTCGCGGCGTGGGAGCGCCGTCGCGAACGCCTCGGCCAGGACCCCCTCGTCCACCTGCCGATGCTGAAAATCCCCCAGCTGCGCGGTGGTGTCGCGATGTTCCTCGCCCAGAACCTGATCCTGATGGGCGTCTTCTTCACAATCCCGCTCTTCCTTCAGATCGTTCAGGGCCTCGATGCGCTCGAAACGGGGGTGCGGATGCTGCCCGCCTCCGCTGGGCTCTTCTTCGCCTCGATCGTCGGCTCGGCGCTGGCGAAGCGGTTTGCGCCGAAGCCGCTGGTCCGCACCGGCCTGCTAACGGTCCTCGTCTCGACCCTGATGCTGCTCGGCACGATCGAGCCCGAGCTCGACAACTCATCGTTCCTGGTCGCGATGGGAGTGCTCGGCATCGGCATGGGCCTAATCGTCTCCCAGCTCGGCAACGTCGTCCAGTCAGCCGTATCCGACGACGACCGCAGCGAGGCCGGCGGCCTGCAGAGCACCTCCCAGCAGCTCGGCTCCTCGCTGGGCACGGCACTGCTCGGCGCAATCGTGATCACCGGCCTGATCACCGCCTTCACCTCGAACGTCGCCGAGGACGCGCGGATCTCCGGCGACGTCAGCGACCAGCTCGAGGTGCAGCTGAGCGCGGGGGGGAGCTTCGTCTCCTCTGAAGAGGTCCGTGCCGGCGCGACCGAGGCCGGGCTCGACGCCGCGACCACCGACGCCCTGGTCGAGAACTACGAAGACGCCCAGATCGAGGCCCTGAAGACCGCCTTCCTCTTCGCCGCCTTCCTCACCGTCTGCTCTTTCTGGTCCACGCGGCGCCTGCCGGACCGGCGCTTCGACGAGCTCCAGGCCGGGCCCGATCCGCCGCCGCTCGACCCCGAGCCCACGGCCGCCTGATGTCCGACCCGCTGCAGAGCCCTAGGTCCCCGGCCGAGCGCGCCGCCACCGGCAAGGCCGCCCGCGCCGGGGCCCCGCGCTCGAGTCACGGCGAGTGGGCGCCGGCGAGCGACCGGTCCGACCCGGTCGAGCTGCTCGAGGGCCAGGCGACTTCGCGGGTCGGCCAGCTGGTGCCGCTTCGCTACGCGCGGATGCTCGCCTCGCCGTTCGCCTTTTACCGCGGTGCTGCGGCAGTGATGGCCGCCGATCTGGCGGGCACGGCGCGCAGCGGCTTCGACGTGCAGCTCTGCGGCGACGCCCACCTCTCCAACTTCGGTGCCTACGCCTCGCCCGACCGCGAGCTCGTCTTCGATGTCAACGACTTCGACGAGACCCTGCCGGGGCCGTGGGAGTGGGACGCGATGCGGCTCGCCGCCAGCTTCGCCGTTGCCGGGCGCGAAAGCGGGTTCAAGCGGGGCGAGCGGACCGCGATCGTCGCTGCGGGGATGGCCGAGTACCGCGAGGCGATGCGGCGGCTGGCCGAGCTAGGCAACCTCGAGGTCTGGTACACGAAGATGGACGTGCCGACGGTTGCCGAGCGCTGGGGCGCCGCGGCTGGTGAGAAGGAGCGCGAGGCCTTCAGGCGCAACCTGGCCAAGACCCAGGCCAAGGACAGGATGCGCGCCCTCTCCAAGCTCACCCGCGAAGTCGACGGCAGGCTGCGGATCGTCAGCGAACCGCCCCTGATCGTGCCGATCGATGAGCTGGCGGCCGAGACCGGGGCGAACGTCGAAGCACGAGTGCTGGAGGCCCTCGCCGACTACCGCGCCACGCTTTCCGAGGACCGCCGCGCGCTCCTCGACAGCTACCGCTTCGTCGACGCCGCGCTCAAAGTCGTCGGGGTCGGCAGCGTCGGCACCCGAGCCTGGGTTGTGCTGATGCTGGGGCGCGACGATGGCGATCCCCTCTTTCTCCAGGTGAAGGAAGCCCAGCGCTCGGTGCTTGAGCCCTACGCCGCCCCGAGTGCCTTCGAGAACCAGGGCGAGCGCGTCGTCCAGGGCCAGCGCCTGGTGCAGGCCGCCAGCGACATCATGCTCGGCTGGGTCAAGACGACCGGCATCGATGGCCAGCGGCGCGACTTCTACGTCCGCCAGCTCTGGGACATGAAGGGCTCGGTGAAGGTCGAACGTATGGATCCCCCCGCCCTCACCGCCTACGCCCAGATCTGCGGCACGACCCTGGCCCACGCCCACGCTCGCAGCGGCGACCGCATCGCGATCGCCGCCTATCTCGGCAAGAGCGACACCTTCGACAAGGCGATGGCGGCCTTCGCCGAGACCTACGCCGATCAGAACGAAGCGGACTACGCGGCCCTGCAGTCGGCCGCCGAGGACGGCCGGGTCGAGGTCATGCAACCCCCCGACTAGCTCTATCCGCTCTACCCGAGCGGCACCCAGCTACCGCAGCCGTAGGGCCAGGAGTTGGCGAGCAGCGGGGCGCCGTTGGCGTCCGTGGCCAGCGAGGTGGCGGCCAGGGCCGCCGCGTCGACGCCCCTGATACCCGCCCGGACCGCCCTGGCCTGAGGGGTGGGCGCGGAGGCCCTGGCCCGCCCGGATCCGGTGAAGGGACGATCCGCGGCCTGGGCCAGCCGGATCACCGAGCGCGGCCCGCCGTACGCCCTCAGGGTCCGCTCGAGCGAGTAGATCGGCACGTTGCGAGCGCCGAGCGTGGCGGCCAGGCGAACGTCGCGGAGGAGGCGCGAGAAGCGCCGGTACGGGCCGCGGCCGGAGCTGCCGAGGCTGATCTGGCCCGCGTCGCCGAACTCGCTCCGGGACGAGCGAAAGTAGGACGAGACAATGCCCGGTCCGGGGTCGTGCCCCAGGTAGTAGGAGAAGACGCTGCGGTAGGCCTGAAAGAAGAGCGCGTGCCAGCCGGCGTTCGGCACGACGAACCCGGCCGCGTCCTGGAGCGCCAGGCGGCCGTCTTCGATGTCGTCGAGCGCCAGCGGCGCCGGTGCGGCCGCGAGGCGGACGCGGTGGCTCCTGGCCCAGCGCGCGATGCGGGCGTACTCCTGCCAGGCCGCGCACTGGCCGGCCGGGTCGATCGTGCGCTGCAGGAGCGACGGCAGTTCAGTGCCGTCTCCGGCTCCCAGCAGTGCGGACGAGGTCTCGAAGGGCGTGTTGAGCTGGGGCTCGGGATCGAGGACGACGCCGCGCAGCTGGACGTGCTTCGCCCGTGCCCAGCGGACGAGCGCCTTGACGGCGTCGAGATGCTCAGTCGCCGCTCCGTCCCACGACCAGTACCCCGAGGTGAAGGGCACCAGGACCCATCCCCAGACCGGCACGCCGAGCCGATTGGCCTTGCGGACGATCGCCAGCCCGTCGCGTCGGTGGGGCATGCCCGGGGGCACGGGGCCGAAGTCCCGCCGGTAGCGGAGGTTGAAGTAGAGGGGGATTCGGTTCTCGCGCAGGACGCTCCAGAGCTGGGGGGTGTAGGCGCTCGTGTCCCGCCGGTTCCAGTAGGTGTCGGGTTCGTCCCAGTTCGTGCCCGGAACCGCCTCGCCGGCCCAGAAGCCGATCGTGGTCTTCCCCTGCGCCGCGATCGGTTGCGAGACCAGTGTCGCCAGGACAGTCAGCGCCACGAGTGCCAAGGCGGCGCGGCACCTGGGAGGGACCGCGCGGGCGTTGCGTTCTCTTCGAGGGAATCCGGTCTGGCTCACGCGGCTCGAACAGGATGACGGAAGGTGGCTAGATCAGCAAATCCGCGGTCGTCGCCCGTGCCGCGGTCGAGCATGTCGGGGTTGCGTGTGTATATGAACCATCGCAACGCGTAGGCCGAAATCGTTCCGTTCTTTGTTATGCTTGGGGCTCTTTGAGCAGTCGTTTGTGACATCGGATCGATTCCGATCTTGCCGTGCTTGCAAGAGACCCTCGGGACTTCAACGACGTGGAGGTAGGGAATACCGGCATCCTCTCGCGAGGGTGAGGGACGTATCTTTGCCTGACCCGCTTCTCTTCCGCCAGTTTCCTCCAGGGGAGGGGGTAAACCGTCCTAAGCAGCGAGCTGTCGTTTCATGACCCGGTCCAAGAGCAGTCCAAAAGAATCACCGCAAGCGATTCGGGCCGAGCTCGCTGCTCGATTGCGTTCCCGCAGGTTCGAGATCGAAAAGGCAGTCTTTAACCGAATTCAGAGCTTGTCCGATCCCGTCAGGAATGAGGATCCCACCTATGTCGTTGGTCTTCAACGCACCGTCACGGAGGCGTTGAGTTACGGACTGGAGGGTATCGAGCAGGGCAGGGGGTCACCCTTGCCGATTCCACCTGAGACCGCTAGACAGGCTCGCCGTGCAGCGCAGGAAGGAGTCAGGCTGGACACTGTCCTTCGGCGCTACGCGGCCGGAAACAAGACGCTGGAGGAGTTCGCCATCTCTGAGGCGGAGGGCATGCCAAGTCGGTTGCTCTGTCAAATACTGAGCGACCAGGGCCCGCATTTTGACCTAATGATGGAGTCGGTTGCCGCCGAATACATGGATGAGTATGAACAGGCGGCGCGTTCATCCACCCAGAGGGAAGGGGACCGCATAATTCAGCTGCTTGAAGGGAAGGTTTCCGTGCCGCCTGTCGACATCGACTATGACTTCAGTATCTGGCACGTCGGCATGATACTCATTGGTTACGGGGGTGAAAAGACTGCCCGTGCGCTGGCCCGGAGAGCTGGGTGCCGATCATTGGTCGTAGTGCGTGATAGTGACACGGTTTGGGTATGGCTCGCCAGCACGCGAAACTTCGACATTGTGGAACTGACCCGCCTCCTGAGTGAGGGTACGCCAAGGGGGACATCGGTGGCAATCGGCGATCCGCGAAGGGGCCTGGGGGGATGGCACCAGACCTTTCGTGAAGCGCAGGCGGCTCTTCAGGTCATGCTCTATCGACCCCAGCCGCTCACGAGGTGCTGCGACGTCATCTTGGAATCGGCGGTGCTTCGTGATCCGTACCTGGCTACATCATTGATCGAAACGTATCTGGCCCCCCTGGATGAGGGACGCAGCGACAGCGGCGACGTTCTTCGAAGAACCTTGCGGGCCTATTTCGGTGCAAATCGAAACATTGTCAGCGCGGCATCAGCGCTCAATGTAGCTCGCCAAACCGTCGAACGTCACCTTCGAAGGATCGAAGAGAGACTCGGCCAGCCCATCGACATATGCAACGCTCAACTGCAGGTTGCGCTTAGCCTGGAGGAGTTCGTGGACTCTCCCTGACCAAACGTCGTGGTCAAGGGGAAAATGTTGGAGGATCCGTGTAAACCCTTGTGTTTATGCGGCAATCTGCCTCATTGCATCTTGATGGGTGAGTCACATAGCAACACTATAAAATAGCTTGAATAGTGCAAAATACCTGAATGGCTGCAGGGGTCGCGGTGAGAGAGGCGGATCCCCCGGCACGTGAGCGCCCGACGAGTGCGCGACATGCTGGGGCGACGTCGTCTGTGGCCTGGATGCCCGCCAAAGACATCGATGTCCACGAGTGGATTCACGCGGGGAAACGACTTGGTGCGATGACCCGCTGTAGTCAGTGGTGGCTTGGGGACTGGATTCGCTACGGGACCAGGCGCTGGGGGGAAAAGTACAGGGAGGTGTCCCAGATCACTGGCTACGACATACAGAGCCTGAGGAATTTCGCCTACGTAGCGGGGAGGGTCGAGGCATACCGACGTCGGGATGGTCTGACCTGGAGTCATCACGCCGAGGTCGGTTCTCTTCAGCCCGCCGATCAAGAACGGTGGCTTGACCTCGCTGAATCAGAGAAGATGTCGGTATCTGACTTGCGAACCGAGCTTCGCGCTGCTCGACGAAATGACAGCAAGGGCGATCCTGGCGGATCCCCGGCATCGTCCGGTACGGACGATGCTGCCACGGGGACAGTTGTGTGCCCGGAGTGCCAGCACGAATTCGAGGTAGCTGACCCTTGAGGCGCGCAGTCACGGACAGCTGAGTGAACCGGTCATTGCAATGGCTATTGCTGGGACTGCTTGTGCTGCTGCTGGGTTTGTGGCGCTATGGGCAAAAGCGAGAGGCGAAGCCCCCGGTAGGCGTTGCCGCGCATAGACCATCTGTGACAGAGGATGAGTCTCTCTCTATTTACAAAGACCCTGGCGACGGCACGATTCGGATCTTTTGCTGACTCAGATGAGGCTCTCGTCCCGGGCTGAGCGTGTCAGCTCGTGGACCCTCGGGAGCACCTCGGACGCCCTATTGCGGTCGATGGCACCGGTCCCGAGGCAGAACGTCCACGCGCTCGTCACCCAGTTGATGAAGTCCTGACGGGTCCGCGTGTGCTTGTTGCGGTTCAGCATGACCCACACGTATCGGGCGTAGGCGTTGTGGCACTTGGAGCAGTCGCTCTCCTCGCCGACTGCGCAACGCCGAACGGATTCGAGGTCCGGCATGATGGCGCGGTGGTTGGGGTGGTACGGCTGGCCGTTGGAGAGCCGTTCCTTGTTTCGCCGGCGCCACTCCGCGGAGCCGTGCCACTCGTCGAGCTCCGGGTTGTACCCGGAGCTGACCACGGGACACATGTCGTGGCCCCAGGTCAGATCGAGCATCTTCCGCCCGGCGGCGACCTCTGCCATATAGGCAGTGGTCACGATCTGTGCGGGGTGCTTGTCGATCATCCGATAGATCTCTCGAAGTGCTCGGGCGTATCCCTTCGTCTGGTCGAACTCCCCACCCCGGTTGGCCCAGTCCTCATAGAAGCTGAAGGCGACGAGGTTTCCGTTTTCGACGATCTCGTCAACGGCGCTCTCGATGCCGTCGGCGTTTGCGTTGCTGACAGTGAAATAGAAGATGACGCGCGGATCGTCCTTGTAGTTTCTGAGCGCCCTGGCAAAGACGTCGATCTTTCCCGCGCCGCGAAGATCTCGATCGATCTCGTGGTCGCCCCAGACCGACACGGCAATCCCCATGCCCTCGAATCCCTCTCGAGGGATCCTACGCAGACCGTTCGTCACCGTTGTGCAGCGGAAGTTTTCGTGGAGGATTTTGAGGCGCTCAAGTTGAAGGCTCGGCTCGCCTCCGAGCACCGTTATGAAGTTCGTGCCCCGTGCCCGCTCGCGCCGGACGAACTCGAGAAAGACGGTCTCGTCTTTGGGTGCTTTTGAGTTGTCCAGCTGTTCGGAGAAGAAGTAGCAACCCTCGCATCTCAGCTGGCACACATGCGTCAGGTCGAGCGTGATGGGAACGAACGATCCCGCGCTCATAGCTTCTTCGTGCAGACGCGCGATAAGGGGGTCCTCTAGGTATTCGTTGATCCGCGTCCGCATCTCGCGGCGTTCGCGGCGGATCGACTCGCTGCGCTTCAGCGTCTGCGATACGTCGAACGGCAGGGAATGGGCTGTCTGGTCCGACATTGGGGCTACTCCGTGCCCCCGATCGTGGCGTTGATCGAGTGCGTTGACGTGTGTACGGTCCGGTCGATGAGCACTGTGACGAAAAATCCGGCCAATTGCGACGTCTTCGTCGCCGGTGGGGGCTTGGCGGGGCTTACCGCAGCACTCCAGCTCAAGCAGATGCGGCCAAAGACCAGCATCGCGGTAGTCGAGAAGCGGTCATTGCCGGTACCGGAGGTGGCATTCAAGGTGGGAGAGTCCGCCGCCGAGATCGGTTCGCACTACCTGAAGGAGTCGATCGGCTTCAAGCGACACATGGAGGAGGAGCAGATCCGCAAGTTCAGCCTGAGGATCTTCTCCTCAGCGGGGGCGAACTCGGATATCTCGCGCCGCCCCGAGATCGGCCTCAGCAGGTTCTCTCCGCTGCGTACCTATCAACTGGACCGCGGCAAGCTCGAGAACGCTCTCGCCGAGGCGGCTTCGAATCTCGGGGTCGAGGTGATCGACGAGCACACGGTCACCGCTCTGGAGCTTGGGCCCGATCGCCACCGAGTCACCGTGAAGCGCAACGGGTCCACCCGCGACTTCAGCCCACGCTGGATCATCGATGCCAGCGGTCGAGCGGGTCTGCTTCGGCGGCGGCTCGGACTGGGTGTTGACATCGATCATGACGTCAATGCCTCCTGGTTTCGGGTGGGGAAGCGGATCGTCGTTGACCAGTGGTCCGACGATCCAGCCTGGCACGCGCGCGTCCCCAGCGGGAAACGCTGGATGAGCACCGTGCAACTTGTGGGCGAGGGATACTGGCTGTGGGTCATCCCGCTTCCCTCGGAGGCAACCAGCATCGGCATCGTCGCCGACCCTCGCTTCGTGCCCTACGAGCGGATCCGGCGCTACGACGCGCTGCACGAGTGGCTTCGGGAGAACGAGCCTCAGCTGGCAAGCGAACTGCCCGAATCGGAGTCCGGCCTGCTCGATTTTCGCAAGCTGAAGAAGTATGCGTATGGGACCCGACGTGGGCTGTCCCCTCAGCGCTGGGCACTGACCGGGGAGGCCGGGTTGTTTCTGGACCCGCTCTACTCGACCGGCCTCGACTTCATCGCCATCGCGAACACCCTGACCACCCGGTTGATCGCCGGGGCACTCGACGAAGAGCGGGACTTCAAGCGCCGGCTCAAGGCGTACAACGCCTTCTACCTCGGTCAGTTCCTCGGCTGGGAGCCGGCGTTCAGGGGTCAGTACGAGGTCTTTCGAGATGCTCAGGCGACGGCCGCAAAGGTGATCTGGGACAACGCCTTCTACTTCATGTTCCCGGTTCTGCTCTTTACGAAGGACTGCATCACGGATCTCGATTTCCTGGCGTCGATACGCCGGCAGATCGCGGACACTCACCCACTGAGCGTGCACATGCAGCAGCGGTTCAGGGAAGTCAGCAAGCTGGACGTCCGCAGCGCGGGCTTCCCCGTCGCCAGCGACCGCGGAGTGGAAGACCTGTTCGAGATCTCGTCCCAGTCGATGAGCAAGGACGACGTGCGGGAACGCATCAAGTGGGGTGTGGACAAAATGTCCTGGCTCGCACACGAGTTTTCCGAACGGCTTTTCGAGCCCGCGGGGATTGAGCCGTCGGCACCTCCCTGCGCCCGCCCGACCGACAGCGCGAGCGTGGGTTTCGTGACGTGGGTTCCCTACTCCCAGCGCACGACTTCGCCGGCCGAGACGCAGCCTCAGCCCGCCGATTCATGGATGATCCGGTAGCGAGTCGCCAGCAGGCGACGGGCCTGACTGCAGTGGAGGCCGTGCGGACGCCCGAGGAGCGGTTCGCCGATCTGCCGGCGTTTGGTTTCGCCCCCCGGTACACGGAATGGCAAGGGCTGAGGATCGCCTACGTGGACGAGGGAGAGGGCCGCCCCCTGCTGATGCTTCACGGCGAGCCGACCTGGTCGTTCCTCTTTCGCCGGGTGATCCCCCGGGTCCGCGAAGCGGGATACCGCTGCGTCGCGGTCGACTACCCCGGCTTCGGGCGCTCGGACAAGCCGACTGATCTCGATTGGTACAGCTACGACCATCACACGGCGGCATGCCGGCACGTGATGGAGCTCCTCGATCTGCGCGACGTGGTGCTGGTCGGCCATGACTGGGGTGGGCCGATCGGCCTGCGCTTGGGCACCGAGGTGGCCTGGCGCTTCAGCGCCTTCGTCCTCATCGACACTCCGTTCTTCACCGGGCGCCAGACGATGCCACCCGTCTGGTGGCAGGCGCACGACTACATGAAGGAGACCCCCGACATCTCGATCGGCGATCTCGTCCGGGCCGGCTGCGCCGCGGCTCCGGCGCCAGACGTTCTCGCCGCCTACGAGGCCCCCTTCCCCGACGCGGCGTCCAAGGCGGGCGTACGGGCATTCCCGCTCCGGGTCATCCCGCGCTCGGCCGATCTGCCCGCGGCCAGGGCCTGCTGGCGCACCATGAAGGCGATGCGAAAGGATCAACGCCCGACGCTGATCCTTTGGGGGGAGTCGGACATCCTCTTCCCCCTCGAGTTGGGCCGTTGGGTTGCCGGCGCCCTGCGCCGGGAGGCTCCTGTCGTCGTGCCGGGCGCGGGACATTTCCTACCCGAGGACCGAGGCGAGGAGGTGGCTCGGCTCGTGATCGAGTGGCTCGAAAGCTAGGAGGGGTTTCGCCAATCCCTCCTAGGCCTTCGGGGGTGCCAGTATCCAGCGAACGCGGAGGTTGGCGACGACCTTGCCCTCCTGATTGGTGGTCGTGACGGCTGAGGTAAGGGTGATGCCGCCCATATCCTCGGCGGACTCGACCGGCAGCCTGTCCCACTCCTCCCCGGTCGGTTCGGCAGTGGTGGTGAGGGGTCCCAGGCCGACCGCCGTGTAGCTGATCTCGCTTTCCTCGAGACGGAGATCCTCAGATCGATATTGCTCACCAAGAGCCGCAACCACCAGTGCTCTCGAGGCCTCGTACCCGGCGCCGTGCAGGGCGCTCGCGTGCCTCACGCCAACGTGATTGTCGAGCTCGGGGGCCGCTGGCTGCTCGACGACGACACGCGTGGGGCTCACCTCGGCGATGCTCGCGCGCGTATATGCGACAAAGGGCTCGGTGCCGGTTGCTGGTGCGGTCATAGGAGGAAACCTACGCGTTGTCGGGGCTCCGGCAAAGGCGTACAGGCCGGTCACTGGGAATTTGTGGGTGGGACCGGCGTTAGGTATACCGAGGCCCATGGCGGACAGGGATAAGGCAAACGGCGACGCTCGGCATTTCGCGGTTGAAGGATGCGCATTGGTGACCGGCGCCGGGCGAGGGATGGGCGCAACGATCGCCGAGACCCTGGCGGCCGACGGCTGGCGTGTGTGTGTGAACTACGGGACCGCCGCGGAGGAGGCGGCAGCCGTCGTCGCCCGCATCGAGCAGCGGGGTGGGACCGCGCTCGCAATCGGGGCCGATGTTGCGGACCCGGTCGCCGTCGACGCGATGTTCGAGCGAGTCGAGGATGAGTTCGGGCCGGTGCTCGTACTGGTGAACAACGCAGGGGTCAGGCGAGATCTCCCCGTCGGGTTCCTCCCGCCGGACGATTGGGCGCGTGTGCTTGCGGTGAACCTCACCGGGGCTTTTCACACGATTCGCCGTGCTCTGGGGCCGATGATCCGGCGGCGTTACGGGCGCATCGTCAATATTTCATCGATCTCCACGGGGCGGCCGCTGCCGGGTCAGTCGGCCTACGCGGCGTCGAAGGCGGGCCTCGATGCCTTGACGCGAACGGTTGCCATAGAGGTGGCTCGCCGGGGAGTCACGGTCAACGCGATCGCGCCGGGCCTCGTCGACACGGGTTTCGTCGGGGAGATAGAAGAGGAATGGAAGGCGGCGATGCCTCCCCGGCGGGTGGCGCAGCCGGGGGAGGTGGCCGCGCTGGTCCGCTATCTGAGTTCCGAGGATGCCGCTTACATCAACGGCGCGACAGTCAACATCGACGGAGGTCTGACCGCCGGGCTGGCCATCTTCTCGCCACGCGGCCGTCCGGCCCCTGCTGGCATAGCAGTGGACAGCGAAAACGAGGAGGAGTGATGGAGCTGAAGACCCCGCCCAGCGCCGAGAAGATGGGTGCGCGGATACTGGAAGCGCTCGTCGAATTCGGCGCGGATCCGGAGATGATGAGTCCCGAGGCGACGCTCGAGGATCTGGAGATCGACTCGCTCGACATGTTCGAGCTGGCGCAGATCCTGCATCAGGAGTATGGGATCGAAGTCAATCCGGACGACTTCGAGGACGTGAAAACGCTCGGAGATGCCCAGCAGGTCCTGCTGGGGTACCTGAAGTGAGCGAAGGCTCGGCCGCGATCACCGGCGTCGGAGCGGTGACTCCGCTTGGAATCGGCGCGGACACTCTCTACGAGCGCTGGCGAGATGGAGTTTGTGGAATCGAGGATGGGGTTGGGAGGTGCGACGGGTTCGATCCGTCGCAGTTCATGTCGCGCAAGCAGGTGCGGCGCACGGAGCGTTTCGTCCAGTTCGGAACGATTGCGGCCCGTGAGGCCGCCGATCAGGCGGGTTGGGAGGGCGACGAGCCACCCTATGACCCGCACCGGGTGGCTTGCGTGCTCGGCGTCTCGCTGGGAGGAACGCAGGTTCTCTTCGACCAGTACCAGACCCTCGAGCAGGACGGCGCCGATGCGGTATGGCCGCTCACCATCCCGGTTTCGATGCCCAACGCGCTGCCGGCCGTCCTCGCCATCGCTCATGGCTTTCGTGGAGAGAGCAGGTCGATAGCCTCGGCTTGCTCGTCCAGCGCGCAGGCAATCGGCGAGGGACTCCGCATGCTCCGGCAGGATGAGGCGGATGCGGTCATCGTCGGCGGCGCCGAGGCGTGCCTGACCCCGTTCATCCTCGCCGCCTTCAAGATGGCCGGGGCGCTGTCGCGCTCGGGGCGGTGCCGGCCGTTCGACGAGCGCCGCGACGGCTTCGTCATGGCCGAGGGCGGAGGCATCCTGATACTCGAGCACGAGGACAAGGCCGAGGATCGCGGCGCCGAGATTCTCGGCTATCTGTCCGGCTATGGGGCCTCGACCGACGGCTACCACCTGACCGCCCCCGCGGAGGATGGCGAGATCTGCGGGTACGCGATCCGGTCGGCGCTCGACGATGCGGGTCGCGCGCCGGAGGAGGTTGACTACGTCAACGCCCACGGAACGTCGACCGAGGCCAACGACCTCGCCGAGACCAATGCACTCAAGGTCGCCCTCGGCCGGCACGCGCACGAGATCCCGATCAGCTCCACGAAGTCGGTCGTCGGCCACTCGATCGGCGGGGCGGGAGCGATCGAGGCGATCGCGACCCTGCTCACGCTGCGGGGTGGCGTCGTGCCGCCCACGGTCGGGCTGGAGGTGCCCGGCGAGGATCTCGACCTCAATTACGTGCCCGGCGATCCACTCCCTCTCCCCGAACGGTCCACGAACGGCGCCGGGAACCGCGCTGGACGAGCGGTCGCCCTCTCGAACTCGTTTGCTTTCGGGGGTCACAACGCGGTGGTGGTGATAGAGGCGTGACCTCCACCGCCCCCGACATCGCCGGGGACTATCCGGACGACTTCTACGGCTTTCCCAAGGTCCCGTTCCACGTTCACCTTGGAATGCGCTTCGACAGGCCGGTCCCGGACGGGCCCGCCGTGGTCACACTGCCTTCTCAGCCGCATCTGGTGGAGCCGGATGGCCGGCACTCGGTTGCGGCTGTGTACACCGTGGGCGAGGTTGCCTCCGGCATCGCGATATGCGATGCCCTTGCGCTGAGCAAGCCGGATCCCGAGACGAAGCTGATGCCGCTGGTGCTGACCAGGAAGGCGGTCTTCAATCCGGCGTCCCGGCCACGCGGGGACATTCGCTCCCGGGCCGAGGCCCTCGGCGACGTTCCGGCGGCCGCGGAGCGGCTGCGGACCAGGCGCAAGGTGAGCATCGAGGTGCAGTGCACGCTGCGCGGCGACGGCGATGACGTCGCCGGCCTGCTCCACGTCTACTTCTACGTGCGCATGATGGAGCTGGGCCGTCTCGAAGCGATGGCCGGCGAAATGATGCCGGCGATGGCCGAGCGGGCCCGAGAGGTGCTCGGTCAGCACGCGGCAGGGGGGTGAGACCGGTTCCGTCCCCAGCCGGCGCGGAGACCCGGGTGGGGGAGGGGGTCATCGTCTGGCTGCGTCCGTTCGACGAGCTCGCCGTGGGTGACAGCTACATAAGCAGGGGCCGCACGGTGACCGAGGCGGACATCGTCCGCTTCGCCTCTCTGACCGGGGAGATGAGCCCAGTCAGCGGGAACCCCGGCCTCTACACGGGGGGAACGACCGCCGGGCAGATCGGCGCTCCCGCTCTGCTGGCGCTCACCTACTCGATCGGGCTCGTGCCGAACGACCGCGTTGCCGCGTTGCGGCGGGTCAACGACCTGCGACTGCTCGTGCCGATAGGGGTCGGGGACACGATCCGCGTGCGGTGCGAGATCCTCCGGCTGGTGCCGTGGACTGAGGATTACGGCCTCGTCACGGGCGGGTGGACGATCGTCAATCAGGAGGAAGCCGTCGCGATGACCGTGGAGCTGGAGGCGGTATGGCAGCGCGCCCCTCGCTGATCGAGGAGCTGTGCCCCCCCTGTCTGCTCGCTGTCGCCGGCCCGGATGCGGCGACCGTTCGCGACCGCCTCGAGTCGCTTATGGCCGCGGAGAGGCACCCCGAGAGCATCGAGCAACTGGCTTCTCGCCTCGCGGACGAGATCCCGGCGGACTGCGCGGTTCGCTGCGCGATCGTCGCCTCGACGGTGGAGGAGGCGAGGGAAGGCGTCGCCGACGCCGCCGGCGCACTGGGGGGACACGGCCTCAGCGTCTTGGGCCGGGCGTTCGTGGGGTTCGGGAGCAGCCTGCGCATCGGTCTGCTGTTCCCCGGGCAGGGCGCCCCGGTGCGTACCGACGCGGGTGGGCTGGGCGAGCGCGTGCCGGAGGCGGCCGAGATCCTTGCTCGGGCGGGACTCCCGGCCGATCCGGCGGAGGTGGCCGACGAGAAGGTGCAGCTCTCGGTGGTCGCGTCGTCGCTGGCGGCGCTGGCGGCATTGCATGCGCTCGGGGTTGAGGCCACCATCGCGGCGGGGCACAGCCTGGGCGAGCTGACCGCCTTGCACTGGGCGGGAGCGCTGGATGCGGACGCGCTGTTGCGACTTGCCGGCGCCCGCGGCGCGGCGATGACCGGACCGGCCGTCGCGAAGGGAACGATGGCCACGGTTCTGGCCGACGACCGGGCACTCGTCGAGCTGACGAGCGGCAGGAACGTGACGGTCGCCTGCTTGAACTCGCCCCGTCAGCGGGTCGTCTCAGGTGGTCTCGACGAGATCCAGGAGTTCGTCGACAAGGCGAGAGAGAGCGGGATCCGGGCGACGCGCCTCGACGTGATCGGAGCGTTCCATTCGCCGCTGATGCGACCGGCCGTCGCCGACTTCGAGCGCAGCCTCGAGGCGGAGCGCTTCGAGCCACTGCGCCGACGGGTCATCTCATCGGTGACCGGTGGCGAGCTGGAGTCCGGCGCCGACCTGAGGTCGCTTCTCGCCCGGCAGATCGTCGACCCAGTTCGCTTCTCCGAAGCAGGCAGCGCCTTCGCTGCTGAGGCAGACCTGATGCTCGAGGTCGGGCCCGGCCGGATCCTCTCCCGCCTGATGGCCGAGATCGGCGGACCGCCCGCCGTTTCGATGCGGGTGGGGGAGCGCTCGTCCGCCGGCCTGATCGAAGCCGGTGCCGCGGCCTTCGCGGCCGGTGCGCCGGTGGCGGTCGGACGGCTGACGAAGCTGGGGGCGGTTGCGTGAAGCCGGGCGGCGAGGCGGGAAGGCGGCGAAAGGTGTCGGTGCGCTCTCCGTCCGGGCCCACCCTGGCGGCATGGGAATCGGGACCCCCCGAGGGCCGCCCGGTCATCCTGCTCCACGGCCTGACGATGACGGCCAACCAGGCGTTCTCGAACACGACCGCGCTCGAGAGCGCCGGCTTCCGGGTGATCTCCTTCGACGCGCGCGGTCACGGCAGATCCGAGCCCGCGGCCGATCCCCGGCAGTACGGATACGACGTGCTGACGGAGGACCTGGGTGCGGTCATGGATGCGTTCGGGATCGAGAGGGCCGTCCTGGCCGGCATCTCTATGGGCGGGCACACGGCCCTGCGCCTTGCGCTGGAACAGCCGCACCGCTCGGCCGCCCTCGCGATCGTCTCGCCGGCGTTCGACCCGGAGGACCACCCGAACGAGGAGAACGTGGAGGAGGCCGACGCGCTCGCGGCGGGTGTGCGGGAGCGCGGGGTCGACGGGTTCATGGCGGCGCTGTGGATCCCTGAGGGGAGCTCGCGCGAGTCCGCTGGGATTCGAGCGGCGCACTCCTTGTTGCGCCGCCGGCTCAGGGAGCACCATGACCTGACCGCCGTGGGCGATGCGGTCAAGGCAAACCTGCGAGCCAAGCCGTTCGACGACTTTGCGGCGCTCTCCACCATCGAGGGCCCGGTGCTGGTCGTGGGAACGCGTGACGAGCTCGACCCGCGTCACCCCTACGAGCTGGCTCGCTCTTACGTGCGCGCGATTCCCAGGAGCCGTTTCGAGTGCGAGAGGCCTGGAGGGGTTCCCCTCGGTTGGGGTGGCCGCAAGCTGATCCTCCTGGTGCGCGAGCTGGCTGCTCGCGCGGAGTGGGGTGGCGAATTGACAGCGGGGAGGAGGCGGGCGTAGGTTCGCCCGGCCCGGGATGCAGTTCTTCGACGCCCTCACCGCAGAGAAGCTCCAGTCCTTTCAGTGGTGGGACCGAGGGAGCTTCGCGGAGATGCCCTGGAACGGCGTCGTGGCCGATGCGCACCGCGCGGGGCTGGGCTTGAGGCGCGCGGGGATCCGGACCGGGGTGCCCGTCGCCTGCGTACTGACGAACTCGTTCGAGGTCGTGCGAGGGATGCTCGGCGTCTGGCTGGCCGGCGGCGCCGTAGCCTCGCTGCCTGTGCCGGCTCGTGCAATGAGCATCGAGGATTACGCGAGCCAGCTGGTCGCGATCTGCCGGCACCTGGGGTCGCACATCCTCCTGGTCGAGGACCGGCTGATCGAGGCGCTGCGGGGACCGATCGACGGAGAGGTGGAGCTGGTCGGCTGGAGCTCACTGCCGGTCGACGGATCCTTCGAACCCACCCCCCCGGGTGACGACGAGCCCGCGTTCATCCAGTACTCCTCGGGCAGCACCAGCAGGCCCAAAGGGTGTGTGCTGACGCCGCGGGCGATGGGGATACAGCTGAAGATGATCGGCGACATGCTCGAGGCGGCGCCGGGGGACTCCTTCTCGTCCTGGTTGCCGCTGTCCCATGACATGGGCGCATTCGGATGCCTGCTCTTCCCGTGGGCCTACGACCTCCCCCTCGCTCTGTCGTCTCCCGAGAGGTTCGTCGTCGATCCTCGGACCTGGCTCGGAGACATCGCCGAGTTCGGCGCCACGATCTCGGCGGGCCCGCCGTCGGCCCTCAACATCGCCACCAGAGCTGAGCGCAGGCGCCCCCTGCCGGGATCGCTCCATCGCCTGAAGTCCTGCGTCATCGGCGGGGAGAGCATCGCCTGGTCGGTGCTCGAAGCGGCAACCGAGGTGTTCGCCCCGAAAGGCCTGTCCGCGGAGATGTGGATGCCCGCCTACGGCATGGCGGAGGCGACGCTCGTGGTGAGCAGTATCGACATCGCGGCACGGCCGAGCTTCCGGCGTGTGGACAGCGCCGCTCTGGCCAACGAGGAGGTCGTCCATGTGGACGAGCATGGGGACGGGACGACCGAGATCGTCTCCACCGGTCGCCCCCGCGGCGAGGCCGGAGTGCGCGTAGAGGAGCCGGACCGGCTCTCTCAGATCC
The DNA here is from genome assembly GCA_025450585.1 of Solirubrobacterales bacterium. GTDB lineage: Bacteria > Actinomycetota > Thermoleophilia > Solirubrobacterales > 70-9 > VRUE01. Next base: position 56,773 of record JANWHD010000028.1, on the reverse strand, counting down.
ACATTCGCTCCCCTTGCCTGGCCACCGAGTACCACCGCGAGAAAGAGCTGACCGCGGAGCGCTTCTCCGATGGAGAGCTGGCCACCGGGGACCTGGGCTTCATGCACGGGGACGAGCTGTATGTGGTCGGGCGGCGCGACGACATGCTTTCGGTGGGCGCTCGCAACGTGTACGCGCGAGAGATCGAGTCGGCGGTGGATCTACTCGACGCGGTGAGAAGTGGGTGCTCGACGGTGATCGACGCCGGGGCCGGCAACCGCGCCCGGCTGGTGATGCTGCTCGAGCTGAGGGACGAGGGCGCCGATCTCGGGATGCTGGCAGCCGAGGCCTCCCGCACAGCCAAGCAGAAAGCCGGCGTCCTGCTCGACGAATGTGTCTTTCTCCCCCCGGGCGCCCTGCCGAAGACCCCGAGCGGCAAGATCCAGCGATTCCGCTGTCGTCACCTACTCGCTACCGATGTGTTCGAGCCACTCGACTGTGTGAAGCTGAAGCGGGCGGGTGGTTGAACCTGTGCCGTGCTCGTAGGCAACCGCGCCCGCGTAGCCGGTGCCGAGGGGTAGCGAGCCGATCTGCCAGTGTCCCCCCGGCGACGAGTCCTCCGGGACGTTGGGCACGACCACGGCCGCTCGCGAGCAGGACACGCTCCAGGTGCGCAGGTTGCCGGGGAGACCGTCGGCACGGGCCTTCAGATAGGCCTCCTTGCGGGTCCAGCAGCGGAAGAAGGCCGCCCGGCGCTCGTCCGGGTTCGAGATCGCCTCTATCTCCGCGATCTCGTCAGCCGAGAATGTAAGGCGGGCGACGCCGAGGACGTCCAAGCCCGGCCGCAGGCGCTCGACGTCGATGCCGACGCGGCCCCCGCGGACGACGGCAACTGCGACCAACGCCCCGGAGTGGGCGAGGTTGAAGTCGACGCGCTCGTCGCCGGGCCACCTCAGGGCCGGCTTGCCATGACCGGTCCCTCCGCAGCGATGACAGCGCCGCACGAAGCGGAGCTCGGCCGGGCGGACGCCGAGCAGCTCGCCCAGCGCGGTTCTCAGCGCGTAGCGACCGGCCAGGTAGCGGGCTCGCACGTCGTCTCTCGAAAAGCGTGCGGCGCGCTCCCGATCTGTGGCCGGGAGTGCGGCCGCGAGGGCCCGGATTGCATCTCCCAGGGGCGGGACTCGCATCTGCCATACGTCCACTGCGTCCGGCGGAGTGACTCCCGCCTCCGAGCCGTTCAGCGGCGGGCACGCCACGTGCCTAAGTGCGGCACGAGGGACGAACCCGCACGCGCAGTAGCCGCTTGTGCTGCATGCCATTCTGGGCACGCGCGGTGCTTGCCGCGATCAGCTGCTCGCGACGGGCGTCGCACGCCTGCGTCGCTGCAGACAGGAGCGAGCCCCTGCCGCCGCGCATGTGCATCGTGAAGGCGGTCAAGGGCTGGTCCGGTAGGCCGACGACCGTGTTGAGCAGCTGGCCGTTCGGGGTGGCCGAGAGCACGCTCCTCACGGTCATGCGCATGCCCTGGCCCTCCAGCGACGTCCAGATCTGGGGTGTGCCCACGTCGCTGCCCCGGACCATGTACGCGGGTCCCCACAGCGGCGTGGAGAGCACCGGGGTGCGAACCAGGGCGGTCCCCACCCGCGAGCGCGCGGGGCAGGCGCCGGCGGCGAAGCTCTGGCGGGAGCACGGGATGGGGCCGCCCTCATCGGTGCGCTCGAGCAGCGAGGGCAGTTTGGTCGTGACCGAGCGCATGTTCGCGTCTCCGGCGCGCGGTCGGATCTGTATTGCCAGGTCCGGGTGCTTTGCTTCGCGTCCCTGGAGGGCGATCGCCAGTCCAGGGTCGAAGCCCAGCTCCTCACAGCCTTCGATCCGGAATGGAGTGTGCGTTCGAACCTCGGTCCCGGCCGCCGAGACGATCGTGGCCTGCACGCTCGTCGGCTGGCACGACGTCGGGTTGAGCATGAAACCCGGCCTGTCGATGTCGATGCCGAGCGTGCGCAGTCGCAAGGGGATGCCCGACAGCGCCTGCGGCAGCGCGTCGACGGAGACGGTCGTGTGTCCGTCTGACGGATCGTTCGAGAGGGAAGCGCGGACGACACCCGGGGCGATGTCGAACGCGTCAGCCGCGGGTCTCAGGACGAGGGCGAGCCCGAAGGGCCCACCCCCGTAGGGCCCGGTCAGGTAGACATCTCCGCCGACTGCGAACGGCGCCGGTCCGGCGCCCGCCTCTGCGACGATCGAGCCGACCCGGCTTGCGAGGGGGCAGGCAGCGGCGATCACGGCGACCTCCGCGCAGACCCCGGCCCCCGCGATCCGTGCGGTCAGTCCCGTCGGCAGGGTGATCCGAAACCCCTCCAGGGACTGTTCGCCGTCGTTTCTTCGGACGGTCGCCGAGAAGGAGCTGTCCCGCCCCGCCTTTGCCGGCGACGCCCCGGCGGAGAAGCTCGGCGCGAAGGGCGCCCCGGACGAGCACGGCCCCCCGCCGACACCGCTCCCCGTCGTGACGGTTGCGAACGCGATTGCGTTCCCCTCACCGCTCGAGGGCGATAGCGTCGCCTGCGCGGCGCCTTTCGTGCAGTGCGGCGGGGATGCCAGCGCTGCCCTGGGCCCGTCCTTGAGATGCAGCGTCAGATGGCTGAAGGGCAGCTGTGGCAACTCGGGAATCACCACGGTGACCCGGTTGCCGTCAGGGTCAGGCCGAAGGGAGCCGGGCAGCTTGATCGTGAAGCCCGGCCCGTTCACGCTCAGGAACACCCGGAAGGGATCTTCGGGCTCGCCCTGGGCGAAGTAGATCGTCCCGGCCAGCGGCTCTGGAAGGAGCGGGGTGGCGAGCTCGGCAGTCCCTATCTTCGATGACTCCGGACAGGTGGGCGGATCGTTGCCGGCTCCGAGCTGAGCATCCGTGCACGCCGTCAGCCCGTGCGCGACTCCCGGTGAGAGCGAGAACCCCGGGGGCAGCGCCACCGAAACCGACTCGACGTGGGAGGTCGCGAGCCCGTCCGGATCCTCGTTCTGGGGCAGGTCGAGGTCGATGCCGATGCCTGTCGGTGTGTCGGCCATGTCGTGACTGGGGGTCACGGCCAGTGTGGGGGCGAGGGACAGGTCGGCGCAGCCCGCGAAGGGACCGATCGGGACGGTTTCTCTCAGCCACTCTTCGGGTTCCTGCCACGTTCGCACCGCGAACACGACATTCTCCGGCGCGGGGTTGCAGCGAGTCGGGTTGGTCAGGAGCGGCTCGCGGGGAATCGCGGTCCCCGACTGGTGGTCCGCTGGCACTCCCCACAGCTCCAGTTCGCTGTCGAGAACGGGGATTTCCTGGACCAGATTGGTGGCCAGGAGGCGAGCATGGTGCCCCCCGTTCGCCTCGAGGCCGACCATGAAGCGAAAGGGGAGGATGATCGCCTGGAAGCCGAACTCCGCGAGCTCACTCGGGCTGGGTGCGATGTTGTAGACCGGCACGTTCAGCGTGCCGAAGGACGAGAGCGTCTGCGTGACGGTGCCGACCTGCGTCTCTGGGGGGCAGGATGCGAGCGCGAACATCGCACGGGAGCAGTGGGGAGTGGCGCGAGCGTTCCCGACCAGGCCGGGCGGGAGCTCGAGCGCGATGTCCCGCGGGTTGGCCTCGACTTCGCCACCGGGGGTGGTGCTGAACGCGAATCTCATGATCATCCGGTCGGGGTGGGCACCGGCTCGGTTCTCGGGTAGGTCGGCGGAATTCAGGAGCTCGACCTCGGTGGAGTCGGGAACGAACCCGAACTCGCCCTGCGCCGTCGCTGGGAACAGCGCCAGGACGAGCGCCACCGTAATGGCCGGTAGCCAGCTCACCGTGTTGCCCCCAGCCTCAGGACGAGCGTGCGGGGGTGAGGGGATTGCGAGTGGCGGACGATCAGCCGCAAGAGCAGGACCTGCTCCCGCTCCCGCAGGGCACGGCGCGCGGCCGGACTCAACCGGAATCGAAGCACGATCCCTCCCTCCCGCGAGGCGACGGCGGTCTCGCGAGCGACGACGGCCCGGCGATCTCCCACTCCGGCGATGCCCACAAGGGAGACGCGACCGGGAGACGGCACCCATACATGGATCCGCGCCCGGCCCGTCTCTGCCAGTTCACGCCGGTCTCGGGGGTCGATCCACACGGCGAAGCGCCGCTCCTTTCCGCCCGTTGAGGGATTCCCCCCGAGCGGCGCGAGCGTTGCGGTTGCCGGCGCCGTTCGCTCGGGCTCCGCGGGGGGCAGCGGGCCCTGGCACTCTTCTCCCACACACGATGTAGGCGGATCCGCTTCGGGGAAGCCGCCGCCGATCCGCGCGACGTAGAGGTCGACTTCGCCTCCGTCGTCGTCACGCGGCAGGAGGGACTCGCGGGTCGTGAAAAAGGCATTGCCGCCGTTGGCGCTGGCGCCTGCGAACGCGACCCCGTTTTCGCTGCCGGTCCCCGAGCTGACCAGCCCGATCGATCCCGCCCACCACTCGTAGACGTCGTGTTCTTCATTCGTGTCCCCGGCGACCAGCGCCTCCTCCGTTTCGATGAAGGCTCGCGTCCCGTCCGCCGTCAGCGGGTTGGGGTTGTGGCCGGGGAAAGGCCCGTATTCCCCCGGCCCAGGGAGAGTGGCGGCGAGAGCAGCGTTCCCCTGGCCGTTCTCTCCGATCGAGATTTGCTGCAGAACGTCCCCGGCGGCGTCGTAGCGATAGACGTCGCTGTGGATGTCGACATCGCCGGGCAGGAGTTTTGCCGTCGTCGTGAAGAGGAAGACACTCCCGTCCTCGCTCACCACTGCGCTGTTCAGGTTCGAGGTTTTCGCCAGCGTGGTGACGAAGTGGATCTCGCCGCCATCGCGCAGATAGAGGTTCCGGCCCCCTGTGGTTCCCTCCCCCGGTACCAGCGCACCGCCCGCGATGAAGTACACGCGGTCGCCATCGTCGCTCGCCTTGATCGGAGCGATGACGTTGGCTGAGACGCCGGCTGGCCCGGCCGAGAGTCGCGTCAGATCGCCCGTCGAGATGTCCACGCGGTAGAGGTCGGTGCCACTGTCGACGTCGTCGTCGGTGAGCTGCCGGGTCGTCGTGAGGAACGCGCTCGACCCGTCGGGCGGCGCTCCCACGAAGTTCACGTCGGCGGGGGGGTTGCAGTCCGGTCGCGTGCACTGCGAGGCCGAGATCAGGGTCGTCGTGTCGTCTTCGCGGAGGTACACCTGGGTCGGCTCCGCGCACGCGGAGGCACTCGGGTCGGGACTGGTGAGGAAGATGCGCGACCCATCGCGCGACATCGGGTGAAGAGCGGCCAGTACGCCCGAGATCCCGTTGCCCAGCACCGAGCCGCAGGTGGATAGTGGCTGGTCTTCGTCGTTCACCCCGATGAACTGCAGGCCGGATTCATCGAGCTCGTAGGCGGCGCGACCTTCAACCCTGCCCGAGTCCGCCGGAAGGAGCGGCTCGGTGGAGTTGAGCCCGGCGTGCCCGACGTCGTCGGAGGCTGCGGGCAGGACCGGCGCTTGGAGGAAGCTGGGCGTGCCGAAGAAACTCCCCGGCGCGATCGGGCCGAGCAGCGTGAGCGTCCCGTCGGGAGCGCGTCGATACAACCCCGCCATCGGCGCCGAGGGAGCACCGGGCAGCAGCTGGCTGGCGCTCCCCCAGATCCAGGTCGAGAGGTCACGGCTCGCGGCCAGTGAGAGGACGCCGCCGGCCTGGGCCGCGGCTACTGTGAATGGTTGCCCGATTGGATGGCTTTCCCAGTCATTCGCCCCTCGAACGGCGACCGAAGTGGCGACAAGCTCGCCGGAAGCGGCGCCGGGCATCGGGCCCAGGCTCGCATAGGCGACGCGGTCGCCGTCGACGCTCCAGCCGCGCGCCGAGAAGAGCTGGACGCCGAGAGAGTCGTGTGAGGTCACCAGCTCCCAGGCACGCCCGTGCGCCGGGTCGCCCGCCGCCGGTGGCGCCAGGGCGAGCGAGCTCACCAGGGCGAGCGCCAGGCAGAGGACCAGCCGGAAAGTGTTTGGTGAATCTTGCGGCGAAGCGGGCACTCGGTCAGGTTTCCAGAGTAGATCCGAACTAGTCAAAAAAGGGAGCTCGCATGCCACACATAGACCTGCCCAGCGGCCTGCCCGGCATCCTCGGCCCGATGGCGTTCAGTCCCGAGACCGCAAAGCCGATGAACGAGCTGGCCGAGGTCCTCCTCCGCGCCCCCAGCTCACTGGCGAGTGGAGAACGCGAGATGATCGCCGCGTTCGTCTCGAAGCGGAACGACTGTCACTTTTGCCAGGCCTCGCATGGCGCGGCCGCGGCGCACCACCTGGGCGGAGCAGAGGACCTCGTCGACCGGGTCTGCCGCGACCCTGAGTCCGCGGACGTCTCCGACAAGCTCAAAGCGCTGCTCGCCGTTGCCGCAAAGGTGAAGGTGGGCGGCCTCGAAGTCACCGAGGCGGATGTCGAGCGCGCCCGCGAGGAGGGTGCGACCGACAAGGAGATCCACGACACGGTGCTGATTGCCGCCGCGTTCTGCATGTACAACCGGTATGTGGATGGGCTGGCGACGTGGGCTCCGGCCGACCGGGAGGCGTACCGTGAGCCCGGACGCATGCTCGCCGAGGAGGGGTACGTTTCACTAGGCCTTCTTTTGGCTGGGCAGGCGCCGCAACGGATTCGGTAGCCACCAGGTGGCGTTGCCGCAGAGCTTCATTGCGGCTGGAAGCAGTACCAGGCGGATCAGCGTGGCGTCGACGAGAACCGCGACCGTCATCGCCAGGCCGAGCTGCCTGGCCGCGGTGATGCCGGTCGTCGCGAACGAGACGAAGACCGCCGTCATGATCAGCGCCGCACCCGTGATGACCCCTGCGGTGCGCTCGACGCCGTACCGGATCGCCTTCTCGTTCGATCCGGAGCGGAGGTAACCCTCCCGCATACGCGTCAGCAGGAACACCTCGTAGTCGATCGAGAGGCCGAACATGATGCTGAAGACTCCGTAGGCGGTGATTGCGTCGATGAACCCGGGGCCGCCGAGTATCGGGTCCGAGCCCTGGAAGAAGAGCACCATCACGCCGAACGCCGCCCCGACGGTCAGCAGGTTGAAGACGACCGCGAGGAAGGGGAGCAGGAGCGAGCGAAGGATGCCGACCAGCACCAGGAAGGTGACTAGGGACAACGCCAGCGCGAGCTGCGGCAACCTGTCAGAGGTCGCGGTGTCGAAGTCCTGCAGAGCAGTTGCGGTGCCACTGAGCTGCACCGTGGCACCTGTTTCTCTCGCAAGCGCCTTGATGTCCTCCTCGAGCACGTCTCGCAGTGGGTGCCCCGCCTTCTGGGCGTCGCCGTACCCGACCACCGTGACCCTCGCTCCGGAGCCGCCGCTGTCCACGCTGAGGGCGAACGAGGCGTTGCGTCGGGCCTGGGGATTTGCCCGGTCCACGGCGGCCAGGGTGAAGTAGCCCGATTCGAAGGCCGGGGTCAGGCGGTCCGTTTGCCTCGTCTGCTCGGCGATCTGATGCGATCGCCCCCGAAACACGAGGACCCCCGACAGCAGGTCGCTTACCCCTTGGCCGAGTGTGGCCACTTCACCGGCACCGCCGGTCAGGCCGCCGCGCAGGGTGCCGGCCCCGCCGGCGAGGCGCTCCACTCCAGAGGCGAGCTCGCCACTGCCGGTCTGCAGGCGGCTCAGCCCAGCGGAGAGCGCCCCGTCGCCGTCGTCGAGGCGTTCGAATCCCTCCAGCAGCTGGCCTACCCCGTCGTCGAGGCGCTCGAGGCCCCGTCCCAGGCGCTCCGAGCCGGAGTGCAACCGGCTGAGGCCAGCCGCCAGGTCACGGGTTTGAGAGACGAGCGCCCCGACCCCTTCGGAGGCGATCTGTGCGCTTTCGCCAGCTTCTGCCAGCGACGCCTCCATACTGGGGCTGCCGATCGCGCCGAGCGCTCCCGAGAAGGCGTTGTAGGCGTCGTTGTAGTGGGGATCGAGCTTCGCTTCAGGGTCCAGTTGCTCGAGTGCCTGCAAGCCCCGCTCGAGGCCTCGCTGGGTCGCCTCGGCCGCGCCGCGCAGCTGCGCCAGGTCTTCGACCTGCTTGCCGAGCCGGGTGCGCAGGGCCTCGATCTGTGGCAGGCCCCTGAGGAGTCCCGGGCGGGTCCTGGCAAGGGCGTTGCCGACCTGCTCGGCCGCCCGGCGGGCGCGGCGGGATCCGGCGGACAGGGTGTCGATCGCCGCCCGCGACTCAGACATGCCGGTCTGCAGCTCCTCCGCGCCGTGGGCGGCGTTTTCGAGTCCCGATTCCAGTTCCGCTGCGGCGCTCGCCGCTGAGTTACCGCCCGCTTCGAGGCGGCCGGCGGCGCCGGCGGCGCTTGCGAGGCCGCCGCGCATCTGACTCACGCCCGAGCCGATTCCGCTCAGGCCTTCGGCAAGCTCGCCTTGGTCGGCCAGCCCTTCCTTGAGGAACTTACGGGTACTGGAGAGCCTTGCGGGCACCTGCTGGAGCTGCCTGGTGCGCCGGATGAGCTGACCCGGCCCGAGCACCGCGGCCACGTCGGGCCGCGCGGCGAGCCTACGCTGGAACCGCTCGGTTGCCGCCAGCGTCTCGGGCTCGGTCAGTGGTCCGTCGTCGGAGGTGATGCCGATTTCGTAAGGCGCGATCCAGCCGGCACCGAGGGCCTGCTTGACCGCCAGGTAGTCGCTGCGCTCCTCGTTGGGAGGAAGGCCACGGGGGTCGGGGGGACCGGTTTCGACCGCGAGCGCGATCGCCGAGAAGATGCAAACAGCGAGTAGCGATAGAGCGACGGCGAGCCCCGGGTGCTTCAGCGCGCGCAGCGCCAGCCCGCCGAAGCGACTGCGGCGGTGCACATCGCCGAACGTCCAGCGATCGACATTGGTACCCAGCAGGGCAAGCACCGCCGGTAGTGCGATCAGGGCACCGAAGACGCTCAGCACGACGACGGAGATCAGCGCCATCGTGACGCCCAGAAGCAGCGAGCCGGGGACGACGAAGATCGTCGCGGACATCGCCGCGACGAGAGCGATCCCAGCCGAGGAGATCGTGCGCCCGGTTCGATCGCCGGTCCTCAGCGCCGCCTCGGTGGGCGAGAGCCCGGAACCGAGCTCTTCCCGGAAACGGGACACCATCAGCAGCGCGTAGTCGACTCCCAGCGCCAGCCCCATCATCGACGCGATGTTCAGCGAGAGGGCGTCGAGGGCAAAGACCTCGTTGATCAACATCAGGCCGCCTTTCGCCGCGCCGATCGTGGTCAACCCGATGAAAAGCGGCAGCGCAGCGGCGACCGGGCTCTTGAACACCAGGAGCAGGATGGCGATCAGCAACGGCACGGCGATGATCTCGGCGTGCTGGATTGCTTCCACGGTCCCGCCGTGGATCCCCGCGGCGATGTCCGGGTAGCCGCTGGCGTAAGCCCGGACGGGAGGGCTCACCGAGCCCTTCGCCCGTCGCCTGATCTCGGGCGCCACCTCTTTTGAGACGTGGTCGAAGTCGCCCTGCGCGCGAATGACGATCAGCGCCGTGTTTCTCCGCGGCCGCAGGCCTTCGCCGGCGCCCAGCCACGGAGCAAGCAGGCTGATGCCGTCGATCTGTTCGAGGGCGGCCGTGACCCTGGGGCCCTGCCGGTCGATCGCCTGGCGCGGACCCTCCAGCACGACGACCTGGTCGAAATTCTCCCCGAACTTCGGTTCGAGGCTTTCGATCGCCTTTTGGGCCGTCGTCCCGGGGATGATCAGATTGCTGCGGTGGAGCTTCGACTCGACTCCCATGCCAAGGAGGGCGAGCACCCCGACCAGGGAGAGCCACACCGCGAGCACGCGTCGCGGCCTGGCCACGGCCAGTGAGGCCAGACGCTTCAAGGCGCGGCTCCCGGGGGTGGGGTCGGGGATGTCGATTTCATCGCCGCCGCAGGCGTCCACGCCACCGACCCGCCCGTCGCTCCCTCTTTACGTGGCGCAGATAGTGGTACTGCTCGACGGTCGGCGCGCGCCCCGACGACAAAGCGTGGTTGCCCTCGTCGCCGCGGCGCCGCTTGATGCTCCTCCTCATGGCCCGCTCGTTCGGCGGGGTGTAACGCCCGCTCAGGTAGGCGGCGACCCACTCGCTCTGACACTCGGCGATTCGTGTCGGCGAGCCCACCGGATTGGCCAAGCCGACGAAAGCCAGGCCCGGCTCGCCCAGTGGGAACACGTTCCAGAACAACTCCAGTCGGTGCTCTCCGGCCGGTGCCAGCTCAGCTGGGAGGAAGGGAAACTCGGTGCGGCTCTCAGTGCCCCAGACGATCAGATTCGCTCTCGCTCGGCTCCCGTCGGCGAACCGCACGTGGTCCCCTTCAAACCGGGCGATCGCCGGCCGGACATCGATGCGCCCGTGCAGTAGACGCTCGAGCATGGAGGGTGCCACCGTGATTCCTGCCTCCCCCAAGGGGTCACTCGGCGCCGGCAGGCCGTAGAGCGGGAGTGAGAGCAGCGCCCGGTGACCGGCTTCGAGCGTGCGCCTCCGCAGCCAGCGAGGAGAGCCGCCCCTCCCGAGCAGGAATGGCAGGCCCGGCAGCTGGTCGTAGGGCCTGCCCAGAACGATCTGGGGCAGCACGTAGCGGGGGCGGAGCAGGGAGATGTGCGTCGAGTGAGCTACATAGCTGGAGGTCACGGCGGCGTCGCACGCGGCGCCGCCGGCACCCGCTACGACGACGTCGCGAGCGCGCATAACGGACTCGTCGCGACACTCGTCGACGTGTATCTGGGTGCCTGAGAACTCGCCCGGCGGAAGAGCCCGCGGCCTCGACGCGATCTCATCGCGCCCCCCGGCGACTACCAGCGCGTCGAATCGCCGACGCTCGCCGCCATCGAGCTCGATCTCCCACTTGCCGTCCGCCGTGCGCGAGGCCGCGGCGACGCCCGTCTCCAGCCGGATGTGAGCATCGAGTCGAAAACGCTCGGCGTAGTCGCGCAGGTAGGAAGCCACTCGCGATCCGTCGGGGAAGAGAGGCGAGGAGCTCGGCATCGGCCAGTCGGAGAACTGAAGCTGCTCGCGAGATACCTCCGATTGCCCGCGACCGGGCAGGGCATAGGTGCCGCCGATGCGATGAGCGCGGTCAAAGCACTCGAACGGGATCTCCCGGCGCGACAGGGATCGCGCTACGGCCAGACCGGATATACCCACTCCGACCACACAGATCTTTCCATGCAAAGAGGCCACGGCGCGGACAGTAGAGAGGGGGTAGGGAGCGCGCAATTACGCGACGATGAGGCCGATCGCAAGCGCGACGAGGGCAGCGCCGATCAGCAGTGCACCGGCTCGAGTCAGCTTCGTCCCGGCCGATGGGGAGGACGTGTCGACGGCGGCCATGTGCAGAAAGAAGCCACTTGACTGGGCCGTTACGCCCGCGAACAGCGTCAACCCGGCCGCCCACTGGAGGCCTTCCGAGAAGCCGGTGTCGTCCAGATAACTGACATAGACGAGGGAGAGCACGAGCAGTACGCCGGCGTGGGCGTGGCCGTCCCGGAAGAAGCGCTGCTGGGCCGGCGAGAGACCCTCCCTGCCGGTGATGTAGGTCAGCAGAGCCCAGCCTCCGAAGGCCACACCAGGCAGGCCCAGTAGGGCAATCACCGCCAACCAGCGCGTCGGCTCCATCCCGTCAGGCTACCCGGGCTCGACGCCGTCCCCTGCGGAGCTCGCGGCGGAGACGCCAGGCGAAGTCGAACTGCTCGACCTGCACCGTGTGGCGCGTCGAAGCGACCAGACGGCGGGAGTCCCGTTGGCGTTGTCCCGCGATGCTGCGCCTCATTTCCGCCTGCGACGGAAGGGCGTATTCCCCTGAGAGGTAGGAGGCGACCCACTTCCCCTGGATCTCGGAGATCTGCATGGTGGAGCCCGCGGCTGGCTGAAGGAGTCCCACGAACGCAAGGCTGGGGACATCCGGGCTGAATACGTTCCAGTACATCTCGATCTCGTTCTGCCTGTCGACCGGTGCCAGGGTGGGATCCAGGAACGGAAAGCCGATCTCGTACCCGGTGCACCAGATGATGAGATCGGCTCGAGCGGCGCTTCCATCGGTGAAATGCACGAGCTCACCGTCCAGTCGCTCGATTGCAGGCCTGGGCTCGACCTCGCCGTTCGACAGGCAGTCGAGGAGCCGTGGAGAGATGGTGGGGTGCGTGGCGCCGAAGTCGTGCTCCGGGGCCGGCAGCCCGTAGAGGTCCATTCGGCCGACGCTCAGGCGATGTCCCCGGTCGAGCCACCACTGCCGCAGTCGCCATGGAAGCCGGAGCCCGAAGCCCCCGATGCCGATCCCCCTGCCGAGTGCGTACTCGAGACCGGGCACTTGATCGTACGTCCAGCGCCACATCGTCTTCGGCAGGACGTGCGCTCCGCGCCGTACCGAGAGGTATGTGTTGCGTGCGGCCATGCTCGACTCCACCGCGATGTCGCAGGCGCTGTTGCCGAGGCCCACGACCAGGACGTCCCTGCCGCGCAGCATGGTGTTGTCCCGGTAGTCGTGCGAGTGCATCTGCTCGCCGGAGAATTCGCCGGGCGGAGGAGGTGTTGGCCAGCGGGGAGCCGAGTGATGGCCGTTGGCGACGATCAGGGCGTCGTAGTGGCAGGTCTTGCCGCTACTCAGTTCGACCTCCCATATCCCGTCGCGGATTCGGGCTCGGCGTACCTCCGTCATGAGTCGCAGGTTCCGGTGGAGTTCGAAGCGCTGGACGTAGTCGTCGAAGTATCGGGCCAGTTCGGTGTGGTGGGGGTACTGAGCGATCGAGTCGGACATCGGATGGTCGGAGAACTCGATGCGCGCACGCGAGACATTGATGTGCAGTTGGCGGTAGGCGGAGGACAGGCCGCTCTCGTTTTCAAATGCCCAGATCCCGCCGACTCGGTCTCCCTTCTCGAACCAGTCGAACGGCACCCCACGTGCGGCGAGTGACCGTGCGGTCGTAATCCCCGAGGCGCCCGCGCCGACCAAGCACGTCTTGGGCAGCTCCCTCACTACTACTGCGGACTCTGGATTGCGCTCATGGCCTCCTGGGACGCTCCCTCGCGACGCCAGAGGGCTTCGAGCTCCATGGTGCAAATCGTTTCGTCGTCTTGATTCTTCGTTCGCCAGCGTCCGAGCACCATGCCGACCTCGGGGCCCATCTCACGCTTCTCGGCGACCTTTCCCAGCACGTGGATCGTGTCGCCGAAGAACACCGGTTGCTTGAAGTTGATGCTCCGGATCCTTCGCAGCGCGAGGATGGCATCGTTCGGCACCAGTCCCAGCGAGTAGGAAACGATCAGCATTCCATGGGCGACCCGGCGCCCGAACATGTTTTCCGTCGCCCATGTCTCATCGGAGTGGGCCGGGTGCCAATCGCCGGTCATCGCGGCGAACTGGACCACATCCGCCTCCGTGATAGTTCGCGAGCGGGTCTGGAACGTGTCGCCGAGTCGCAGGTTCTCCCACGGCTGGTCGAAGATGATGATGTTGCCCGGCTCGTAGTGGCGAGGCCCGTCCGTTGTGGAGCCGTTGGTGCCCTCGCCGGCGATTGCCGCTCCCGTGCTGTTCTCCATCGTTGCTCCTTCCTTGGTTGACGTCGCCTGTCTCAGCCGACACTCGCATGGTCGCCGACGGGCTCGACCTGACTTCCGTCGGCTCGGTGGGCCCCCGTCAGCACCCGCTCGGCGGCCTCCTGCCCCGAGCGCACACACGCCTCCAGAGATGCGCCCCGCATGTAGTCGCCCGCCAGTGCCAGTCCGGGGAGTGCCGAGAGCCGGGCCCTCACCTCGCGCAGGCACACCGCGTGATCCTGGCGGTAGGCACAAAGCCCCGGCTGAAAAGCGCGCGCCGCGAAGTCCAGTCGACGAGCACGGGCGACCGGCGCGTAGCGACCGAGAAAGCCCTCCGCCTCGCTCAAGAGCGCCTCGGGATCGAACAGGTCCGGGCGAATCCGGTCGCGTGCACTCCGCCCGCTGAACGTGTAGCGCACGATGTGCCGATCCCGAAGGCCATACGAGCCGGCGTTGCTGAGAGCCATTCCCTCGGGCGCCGTGAGTGCGGCGAAGGCCTCGGGGAAAGCCGGACGGTCATATTCGGCGACCACCACGCCGACCGGGAAGTAGCGGATCGTGCAGAGGAGACTCGACAGGGCCGCCTCCTGCTCGCCTATCACCAGGGCGGCCGCGTGGGCCGGCAGGGCGAGCACGACGCCGTCGAAACGACGCTCGTCTCCATTCACGCCGACGATGCCGCTGACACGCTCACCTTTCCTCGTCAGCCCGGCGATCCGCGTCCTCGTGTGGGTTGTATGAACGGTTTGAACGGTCCGGATCCAGTCCCCGAGCGCCGTTCCGGTCAGTTGATCGAACCGGTCGACGATCAGACCCAGGTTTGTTCCCATATTCCCGAGGTGGCACTCCTCGGGCTCGGCAGCGTTCATCCTCACCGTCATGTGGCGGACGACGTCTCGGCAAAGAGCTGTGCCCACGTATTCGGGGATGGTCGGATCGCCGGTTTCGAGGGCGAGGTCCTCGAAGAATCGATCGCCGAGGTGGGCGCTTCCCGGATCGCGTTTCACCTGCCGGGCGAGGCGCAGAAAGCGCCTGCCGCCACCCACCTGTCCGCGCAACACCAACCGACCTCCCAGTCGCAGTTTCATCGAGGGTGAGCTGAAGGACAGCTCTCTCACTCGACCGCGCCAGACCTGTCCCGACTCCGGTCCGAAGACTTCGTAGTCGGCCCGGCCCCGGCGGTCGAAGAGCTCGCGGAACCGTCGGTAGCGACGGCCGATGTTCTTGCCGCCGAGGAAGATCTCCCGGGAGGCCAGGCCATCGGGTGCGATCCTCCCTCCGAGGCCTGCCGTCGCCTCGAATATCTCCGCTCGATGCCCGCGCGCGCCGACCTCCTCCGCGGCGGCCATTCCGGCGATGCCTCCTCCGACGACGGCGATTCTCAGCGGCTGTCGCTCTTGCGCGGTCATCGATCGGGACGGGCGATCCGGATCGTGCCCTCGCAGCAGGCCCTGCCGCCCTGCGCGCAGCCGACCCTGCCGGCGCGGCAGTCGTCATCGAGTGTCACTGTGCAGACCACGTCGGGCTGGAACTCCACGATGCGGGAGAACTTCATCTGCATCGCGGAGACGAGCACGGTCGCGTGGTCGACCGCCAGCTCCTCACAGGCTGCCGCCAGCGCAATCTGCTGCAACCCCTCGAGGAGGCAGAGGCCGGGAATGTGATCGAGGGGATGGTCGAAGAACGTTGGATCCTCGGTGTCGATCGCCAGTGAGGCCTCATAGCTATGAGCCTGGCCGGTGGGGCGTATGGGCGTGATCACGCTGTTCGCCGGATTGAGCTTGCCGGTGCGCGTCTCGAGGTCCCCGTGTGCCGGTGGCGTGGGCGGGCTCGTCTCCTGCGATGTGTTGCCGCTCCGGAAGCTTTCGTAGAAATCGTTCGGCACCCAGGCACCCGTCACCTCGCAGACCCCCGCCGGCCGCCCCCCGATCGTCACCTGCGCGCGCAGGAACCCTCCGACCATCGCGCGACCGGGGCGCATCTTGACTTTGCTGGTCGAGTCGTGGGCGATCAGCACGTCGCACGTGTCGCGGCACCTTCGGGCGTGCTCGACCGGATCGAGTTCGACTTTCATCTCGCGCAGCAGGAACTGGCGGTCGTCCCCGACGTTCAGAATTTCTGAGGCGACGACGAGCCCGGCCTGGCGTACGGTCTCCGCGATCAGGAGGATGTCGTGGTAGGGGGTCGCCGAGTCGCTGAAGCGCGCGTGCGCCAGGGGCAGGCGGCCGGCGACCGTGCACCAGTTCTCACCCGCGTCATGGGTCCAGTCGGTGACGAACACCTGCTCGAAGGCGCTCTTGTGGACGAGTTGCGGGTCGAGGGGCCGGTCCGTCCGAAGCTCCGCCGCCGACCGCGGCTCGCTGGCCGTCACCATCGGCTAGGCGCCCCTGAGCAGCGAAGCCGGCTGCATGTCGGGAAGGACGTCGGGCTCATCGCCCGGGCGCTCACCGTCGCAGATCATCGCCCGGATCCGGTCGCGCCAGGCGTCGAACGGTGTCTCGTGGCTCGCCACCGCGATTCCCTCGCGTGCCATGTCCGTGCAGCGGGCGACCTCGGCGACGGGCATCTGGCAGAAGATGGAGCTGGCAAGCTCGGTATGCGGCGTGACGTTTCCGCCTGCCACCCGCGCCTTTATCGCGAACGCGGCGCCCTGGGCGATGTCTCGGGGGAAGGCATGGGCCTCCTTGCGCAGCGCGAGCAAGGCGTCCTCGCCTACGCCACCCGCATAGCTGGCCGCGCTCGACACCCCGCTCCAGATGTCTGGCCTCCGGTCGGCGGGAAAGCGGTCGACCGTCGCCCCGATTCGCTCGACGTCGGCTCCTCGCACGAACCAGAGACTTCGTCCGATCCCCTGGTCATATACACGAGCGGCGGTCCCTTTCAGGTGACGCGGCCTGTGGCGATCCTCGATGAAGCGGTTCGGCTGGAAGTAGCCGTCGTGGAAGCCGGCCCCGTCCATCTCGAACCAGTCGAGCAGGGGGTCGACGAGGGGGTGTGGCCGGCGCGGCCGCCGCCGCATCTGCGCCCGGGCCCAGCCGAAGCCGATCGGCGCCATCCACGCGTAGGGGAACCCGGGCCCACTCAGGAACGAGCGCAAACGCCCCGATCCAGGCAGCACCGCGTCGAGCACTGTGAGGCCCATCGCGGCGCCCTCATGGGCAAAGCCCCGAAACTCGGCGTCGGTCGCGTCGAGTCGCCGAGCCAGCGCGGCATGGTCGGTCAGGCAGAGGGCGGCGTGGTACCCCTCGAGAAATACGAGCGCGACCCGCTCGAGCTGCTCGCGCGCCCGATCGTCGATGGCCGTGAAGCCGCGGCGCTCCATGCTCACTTCGTCCTCGCTCACGCCGAATACCCGCATTTTCATGCGCGCCCGGAGTGACATCTCGCTCATGGGCGTATTTCGTCACAGGTTGCGGCGCGCGTGCAAGTTTCACCCTCGAGATGTCGGGGAGGACTCGCTTCAGCTGAAGTACTGCCCGTGGAACCCGAAGGGGATGTGGTGGGGGACGCCGGCCCGGCCCAGCTCCTCGAGGCTGTCGGCGCGCAGAACCAACAGGTAAGAGCGAGCGTCGCGGCCGTCTAGGACGACGGAGAGCAGGACGCCGTCGTCCTCGGCCCGGTCGGGTTTTGGGGAGGGGACGAAGACCGGCTCCCCCGGGTAGCAGCCCGGCTCGAACCAGGACAGGGTCTCCCCGCTCTCGACGTCGATCTTGACCAGCTGGTCGACGAAGTCCGGGGCGTCGCCGTCGGGGTGAGCCCCGACCCCCCACACATAGCGGTAGGGGCGCCCGTTGCGCTGGGTGTAGTCGATCCGGGGCAGCTCCAGGTAGGTCTCGCTGAGGATTTCTTCACCGACGTCGGAACCCTCGAGGGGAACGCGGTAGCGCAGGAGGCGGGGGTGGGACGACGGGGGGGCGGAGCGGACCCGATCCATGTAGAGGGAGTCGATGATCGACGCATCGTCGTAGGCGGCCATGTCGATGACCAGCTCCGAGTCACGCTCGAAGGCGTTGACGTGGTGGAAGGAGAAGCAGGGCTTCGCCGTGTGCTGGCTGCGCAGCCTTCCCTCCTCGCGATCGAAGACGAGCACGAGCGTCCCCTGCTCCGGCTTCCACTCGTAGTTCTCGATGAAGGGCCTTGCGCCGGTCGCGAGCCGCAGCGGGTTGACGACGAGCGGGAAGGCGACGAGGATCGCGTAGCGCTCGGCGAGGGCGAAGCTGTGCATGTAGGAGGGTTCCTTCACCCGCGCCGAGGCGATGCGACGCTGGTGGGTGCGATCGCGCTGAGCGAAGATCCGGTACTCGCTGCGGGGGCCGAAGTGGGTGACGTAGGCGATCAACTCTCCCCGCTGCGGGTCGTGGTGGGGGTGGGCTGTGGCGTGCTGGCCCGGGGCCGTGAAGGCGACGCCGATCGTGTCCAGGGTCTCCGGGTCGAAGGCGATGGGCAGGGGCAGCTCGGTCATCGCCACGTACTCGTCGCCGAGACGGGTCAGGTTGACGTTGCAGTTGTCGGTCGGGGTGGGGCGGAACAGCGTCGCGGCGCGCTTGAAGAGCGAGCGGCAGGGGTCGGTTGCGAACTCGCTGTAGGTGATCCGCCCCCGCTCGGCCTCACGGTAGGCATTGCTGCGCAGAAAGCGGTTCGCGTAGGAGACCCTGCCGCCGCCGAAGGAGAACTTGTGCAGCATCGCGAGGCCGTCGAACCAGTGCCGCAGCGGCTGCTCGCCCACCTCGAACTTGGCCGGGCCGTTGCGCACGAGGGTGCCGTTCAGCCACTCGGGAATCGATCCCTGGAGCGGGAGCGAGTCGAGCTCCAGCTCGGAGTCCAGCGTCGTGAAGCCCGTCGCGTAGGCGGGGCGGGGCGCGGTCTGTGGCTCGTACATCGTCGTGACCTCTCCGGTCATAGTCTAAAATAGACTGTCTAAGTAATACCATCTATGATGAACGGATGTCAAGCGAAATCCGTCTCACCCCCACATCCTTCGTCGTCCTCGGCTTGGTCGAGGCCGCCGGAGAGGCGACCCCCTACGACTTGAAGAACATGGTCGCCGCCAGCCTCGGCAACTTCTGGTCGCTGCAGCACGCTCAGCTCTACAGCGAGCCCCAACGCCTGACAGCCACCGGGTACTTGGCTGAACGCCGCGAGACCGGCGGGCGCCGGCGGCGTCACTACCGGTTGGCCGCGAAGGGGGAAAGGGCCCTGCGCGAGTGGCTCGCCGAGCCGACCGCGGAGTTGACCGAGATGCGCGACCTGGCCCTGCTCAAGATCTTCTTCGGCGCCAACCCGGTCGCGATGGCGGCCGAGCAGGTGGAAGCGCATCGCGGCAAGCTGGCCGAGTACGAGGAAATCATGAAACGAGCCGGTGCGGACCTCCCCGCGGGAGTGCGCCTCTCACTGGAAGCGGGAATCCTCGCCGAACGCACCTGGGTCCGCTTCTGGTCGCGGCATGCGGAGTAACGAGCCCACCCGGACGGGTTAATCTAATTTGTAACTATCCGCATTATCTCCGAGGAGGAAGAGATGGAGATGATCAGGCGTTTTGAGCCCGTCACCCTGCTGCTGGTAGTGCTGGGGGCACTGAACTGGGGGATGGTCGGTCTCTTCGACACCAACGTGATCGCCGACGTGTTCGGCGGCGGCACGCTGACCGACGTCGTCTACACGGTCCTCGGCGTCTGCGGGCTGCTCTCGATCCCAAGGCTGCTCAACAGCTTCCACATCGAGGGCCACGCACCGCACCCACGCGGAACCTGAGCGGCGAGATCGGGGGGTGTCCTCTTGGGTTGCTGGGAATGGGTCGGCAAACCGCATTCTCGAGACCCAAGAGGACGCTCCCGGAGGTTTCCTCAGATTGTTGCTGCCGGATCCGGGTTAGAGGCTGCTACCCGAGAACGTAGGTGTCCGTTAACGTTTCGAATAACCCGTCGACAAGCCCTTCATTGGGGCAGAGGAATTTGCCGCCTAATTCCGTGACGGGGGTACTTTCCGCGGTGAGGTGCTGGCCCCCAACCGTGAATTCCATGCCTTCGCCGTCATACAGGCAGTTTATGCCGAGATTGGGGCACTGGGTCCGTTGCTGGCCGGATGTGAATGCCAACACACCTTCCTCTAACCCCGTCTTTAAGAGGTTGGCTAAAGGCTGTTCTTCGGTGGCCACCGTGCAGTTGTTGTGCGCGGCGCCGGTGCCGCAACCCGTGAACGTGAAGGCTGTAGTGTGAAGTGACTGAGGGTTTCCTAACCCTAAGGGTGTGGCTTCAATTAAGATGCTTAAGCATAAGACGTTGAAAGCAGACGATAACAACTGTCCAACCGTGCCGGATGCGAGGACCATATGATGCGAAGTGACTGCTTCACCTGCCCCACAGGTTAAGCCCGTGTGGGTTTTGCAGAGCTGAGTACTGGTAGCCGACGCCGAGGTGGCGCCGACGAATGCCATTGCCGCCACCGCCGCGAGCGCGGCGAGGCCGAACATCTTGGTGAGTCTCATTTGACTTCTCCTTTTTCCCGGCTGGGTTCGCTGCCGGGCTTGATTTCGAAGGGCAGATGGTTATCCGCTCCAAGGTGCCGGTCAAGAAGTTCGCTGCAATCGAGGGCCAGGGAGGCCGATGCGGTTCCCGGTGGACTCGATTTGCCTGGAAACGCAGATATGTGCAATGGCCGCGTGCGCGAGTCCGTGCATTGCAGAGATTCGCGTTTGGACTGGCGCACGAACGCCGGGCGGCGATTCCCGACTGAACCGCTCTGCAAAACGAAAACCCCCGACTTGCGGGGGCTTCCGAGTGCGGCTGAATGGAGTCGAACCATCACGTCCCGTTGGGGATTCAGTCGCGGACCGACATGCGGCCTGAGGTCACTTGAACTTTCGGGCGGCAGCTAGATCGATGGATTCGCCGACTTGGTCGCCGAAGCGCCAGACGTCGCGCTTCCTGCCGTTTGGGCCGAGGACGACGGCGATCGTGCCCAGATCCTTGCCCGCGTCGTCTCTGCCCGAGGTGAAGTGAATACCCAGGTCGAAGTCGTCCTTGTGGGTTGCGCCCTTCTGCGCGGTCGGCTCGATCCCCTCGCGCAGCGCCTCCAGCGCGACTACATGGGGAAAGTTGTAGCTGCCTTGTTCCCGCACCGAGGAGACCAGGCTGAGACTGGGTTTGATCTCCTCTACAAGCTCGAGGTTGAGGCCATGCTTCGATGCATGGTGGGGGACCTTGAACACGTCGGCGTTCAGAGGCTCGACGCCCCGCGCCTTACGTAGTGCTTTGGCTACCGCGCTGCCGCTCGCCACCAGCTGGGGGAAGTCGACCATCACCTGGGACCAGGATGCGGTCTGGGCATCGGCACCGAGCACGAGGCTCGCGCCGCTGGGGAGCTTCGTGTAGCTGCCGTCTTTTTCCCTTTTGTAGTACCGCCGCGCGGGGAAGTCGACCTTCAGTGCAATCGAGCTGTTGTTGACGTCAATGCCGTAGCTGTCGTACCTGCTCTTGAGGCCTATCCCGGGCGCCAGTACCGTGACCTTCACCTGGTCGATGAAGCGCGTGGTTCCGCTGGTGGGCTGCGAGTGGGCAACGCCGCCGAGTTCGGCGAGAACTTCCATCATCTTGAAGTACGTTGGCGTGGCCAGGTAGTAGCCGGGCTCCCAGAACTCGCCGATCAGATTTGCGTGGGTGGTGAGGAATTTCGCCATCCCGGATACGTGGTCGGCGTGCGGATGGGTTGCGACGACGAGTGCCAGCACATCCTCTCCGTCGCCGAGGACTCCGTTTTGCTGGAGCGCTTCGATCAGCCTGGTCAGCTTGTCGCCGGAAACTACGTCGACGACGATTGCCTTGCGCGAGCCTTGCTCCTCGGGAAGTAGGAGGAGTTGAGTGTCCCCGTCGCCGACGTTGACGACAAAGTGCACCAGGTCGTTCGGGTCGATGGTAGCGAGGAAATCCCCCGTTTCCAGGCGGTTTGCCGGCACGTCCTGAGTTCTGGGCACGGAAGGCATCAGCTTAGGCGAACTCTCCGGGCTCGGTGGCCGGCTCCGACTCGGCCAAGAGCTCCTCGGCGAGGGCGGGATCTAGCGGCGGGGTCAACGCTTCGTACATGCTCGCCTTGGCGGCTTCTCGAGCCTCCGCCGTGACGTCGATCGCCTCGCCGATCCACTCGCAGCTTCGCAGCCACTCGGGGTCCGCATCCGGGGAGAAGTCATTCGTGGGCCGGATCGCGAAGACGTCGCCTACAGCGATCCCACGAGTCTGCAACTCCGGCACCACCTCAGGTGGGATCGCCGGGCCCTCCTCGCGGGCCATATCGCTCGGCTCGGGGACCTGGCGGTCCGAGAGCTGTCTTCGCAGGGCCTCGCGGTCGACCGCGACCTCGAATTCGCCGCTCTCCTCGTGGAAGCGTGGCGCATCATGACCCCCCGATGGCCACTCGGCTACCACCAGTCCTATGGTGTCGTCGATCTCCTCCTCCACAACCACGTAAAGGAATCCATCGATGTCGTCGCGGTCGCGGATGAGCCCTGGCTTCCATGGCGCCGTACCATTGGACATAAAGTCAGCATACTCGAATTAGTTTAGGGTGAACGTATGAGCCAGGCCCGGCGTCCACTGCCGCTTGAGACGATTGGCAGTGCGAATCACAACATGATCGAGCGCTGTGCGGTGAGTTCTGCACTGGCGCCCGATCCCGCGCGGCGAAATCCTTCGTATCTGGCCCTTGCCTTCTCCGGTGGCGGCTGGCGGGCGGCCCTCGCCGCGGCGGGAGTGTTGCGTTTCGTCGCAGAGGCGGGGCTCTTGCCCAGGGTTCGGTGGGTGTCGTCGGTTTCGGGTGGGTCGATCGTCAACGGCCTCCTGGCGGTCTCACGCCAGCGGATTGCCGCGGCGGAGTTCAGTCCCGACTCGGTTGATAGGGAGGTGATCGCACCCCTGCTCGGTGCCTCATGTGAGCGGTCCCTCACCATGGCCCTGCTGCGCAACGCCTGGCGCGTCCCATGGCGCACGCGCACGGGCGTGCTTGCCGACCAGCTCTCGGAGCGGCTGGGGTTCGGTGTGTCCCTGGCGGACCTGAGCGGTGACTGCTCACATGTTTTCAGCGCCGCTAACGAGACGACCGGTGTGCGCTTCAACTTCGACGCCGAGTCGGTCGGTGACTACACGATGGGCTTCCGTTCGCCGGCCGGGACGGCGATCCGCCTCGCCGATGCGGTGGCGATGTCGGCAGCTGTCCCGGGTCCGTTCAACCCGATGTCACTTCCCGGCGTGAGGTTCCCCTGCGGCGATGGGGCCGACGCCAGGATCGCGGACGGAGGCGTCTACGACAACCTCGGTCTCGAGCCGATCGACGACCTTCATGGTCCCTGCCTGATCGTCCTCTCCGCCGGTGGCGTGTTCCGTACCGGGTGGGGTGGAGTGACCAATCGCATTCCCGTGATCAGAAATCTCAAGCGGGCGGAGGCGCTTCTCTACCGCCAGACCACGGCGCTACGGAGTCGCACCATGGTGGAGCGGTTCAGGGCCTGGGAGGCCACTCCCGCTGGTGAGGAGGCGCCCTCGTTCGCGCGGCGCGGGGTTCTGTTCGGCCTGGCAACCACTCTCAAAGCGCCGGACAGGTGGTCGGCGGCAAGGCCCGAGTTTCCGCAAGGAGAGGACCGGGTCCGGTTGGCCAAGTTTAAGACGACCTTCAACAAGATTGAGGCGCCGGTCGCGGAGGCATTGATCCACCGGGGCTGGTGGTTGACGGGAGCGACGATGTCGGCCTTCCAGTCTGATCTGCTGCCGGCCGAACTACCTGTCTGGCGCGACCTTCCACCCGCCACGGTTAGGCCCAGCTAGGAAATCGGAAGCCGATCCTGGGCTTCGAATACCTCACCTGTTTACTTCGCGCTTCGAGCGCTTCCAAGACGCTCGCCTAACCCAGGAGGACCTGCGAAGCGCATGGGACCAGCCACTCCCGTGATCTCCCGCCGACTCGAAGTCTCGGACCGATCTTGCGCGCGAGGCAGCCGATCGCCGGGTCTTACTCGATATCAGCGGCGCGGAACGAAGACCTGGTTGCCGGCGGTGACACGAATCGGCTTGGCGTTGCCGCGCAGCGGACGCACGAACACGACACCCCGCCTGACACGGACGAGCGTGCCGTTGCAATAGTCGGCGGTGAGCCATTCGGTGCCCTTGTCGGAGGCACTCGCATCCGACCCGGTCGTCTTGGTCGGCCCCTTCGCATTGCCCCACAGATGTCGGACCTCGTGGCCACTGGGCTTGTCTTTCGTCTTGCGCTTCTTGCTCGTGGTGGCCCGCGCGGTCGCAGCCGGCCGGTTGCGGGTCACCGCGGGGCAGGTTGCAAAGGAACCACCGGTGAGGACTAGGTTGGTCACGACCGCTGGCTGGACCCGCTGTCGGAAGATAAAGCGACCGTCGAAGGCGTTGCCGACCTGCGTGTCGCCGGGTTTGGTGGATTGGGCACTTTCGATCCGGACCGCACCCCTGCGCGTGTCGATGGTCGTTCCCACGGGGATGTGCAGAGGCTGGTCCAACGGTTCGGCTGTCCGCGAGCGTGGGCGCGTCACGAAGACCTGACCGGCAGTCTTGGTGATGTTGGCGGACTTGCCTGCGACAGGCGGGGGAAGGGTCTCTTTGGCGCGGACGATCACGCTCGCCGCGACGTCGGCGACGAGCAGGTCGCCCGGCGGCGTGACGAAGATTCCCTCGGGCCGCCGCAGCTGTGCCGATCCTTCGCCGCGGTAGCTATCGAGGTACGTGCCGTCAGCCGTAAATCGCTCGATCCGGGCGTTGCCGGAGTCGGCGACGTCGAGCCGACCAAAGGCGTCGACGGCGATACCTCCGGGGTCTTCGACCTGGCCCGGGAGGCTGCCTGGCCCGACCACCTGAGTGCCCGGACCGTTCCTCGGTGCGCCAGGCGCATAGGCGACGATCTGGTTGTGCCCGCTATCGCTGACATAAAGGGTGCCGTTCAGACCCAGCGCGACACCGCGGGGTCTCGACAGAGCACCTTCGCCAAACGTTTCGAGGTAGGTCCCGTCGGCACCGAAGGCCTGGACGCGGTCGTTTCCGGTGTCGGCGACCCAAAAGCGTCCGTCGACGTCGGCGGTGATGCCTTGCGGCGCGTTGAACGAGCCGGGAAGCGAACCCGTACCCGACGGCCCGTTGAAGCTCGCCACCGGGACACCGTTGAGGCTCAGCTTCTGAACGCGGTTGTTGCCGGCGTCGAGCACGAGCAGCGAGGGTTCCGCGGCCAGGCCGTAGACGCTGCTGGGTTGGCTGAACTGCCCCGGCCCAGAGCCGGGACCGCCGAGGGCCGGCAGGGCCGTGCCGTCGGGCGCGAAGACCTCGATGCGGTCGTTGCCGGTGTTGGCAACATAGATGTTGCCGTCGAACGCCCGGGTGACTCCCGTCGGGCCCAAGAGCTGGCCTGGCAGAGTGCCAGGCGTACCAAGCGGCGGTTCGCCTTCGACATCGGCGCGCGCGGACGCAACGGCGACCACGAGCGCTACAACCGCGACCGCCAGGATGCGCATGTGCGGGTACAGCTTCTCCCCGGTAGGCGATCGCCGCCCTCGACCTTTCCTCACCTGCGTCTAACGTTGGCGGGGTACGAGTCCGTATCGCGCATCGTCGCGCGTCCAGGTGTAGACAAACGTGCGTTTACCTTTCTGACCACGCAGCTCGATCGGCTCGTCCTGCAGCTCCGCCGGGATAAGCTCGCGCGTCTCGATGCTCACCGTGCTATTGAAGGTGCTGTCTGATGCGCATAGCGTGACATCGAGCCTTTTTGCCTCGTCCTTTAGGCGAGCGGCCCCGATGGTCGGTGCGGCGATCACCGAGAACTCGAGGCTACTCTCGTGGCCGGTGAGCCCGACGGCGACTTCACCCGAGTCCAGGCCGACCCGAACGTCGAAATCGTCGACGCCCTCTAGCTCTTTGTATTTATCCCGGTGTTCGGCAACCAGATCCTCCCAGCCTTGTTCTTTCAGCCACTCGCGCATCGACCGCACCACATCGGTGCAAGCTTTATGCGCGGTCTGCAGCGCCAGCTCCTCGTGCTCCTTGCTGCGACCGACCAGTCCGAACGCCGCGAGCACCCCGTCGCCCATGAGGTCGACTATCACCCCGTCGTGCTTGAACACCCTCTCGACGACGAGCTCCTGGAACTTCGCGGCAAAACGGAGCACATCCATCGTGCACTCGGTGGGCGTCCTATCGGGCTGGTTCATCAATGCCATCGTGAACACGGTGAATCCGATCACATCGACGAATATCACCGTGCCCTTTTCAATTTTGGCCGTGTCGTGATCAGGGTCCTCGCAACGCGCCAACAATTCCCCCACGTACTCCTTCGGCACGACGCTGTCTGCGGCGGCGTAGAGACGCTGCGCATTGAGAGTGTCGGCGTGATACCGGTTGATCACGCCGAGGCTCGTAGCGAGGAACGCGGCCAGCAGCGGCGCGCCGATGGGGATGACGGTCCCGCGATCGAACGCCAGCACGGCGATCCCGCTCAGAACGACGATCCCCAGAGCTCCGAACCCGCCGGTCAACAGCGCCCCGAACCAGCCGTTGAGCGCGTTGACCGCCTGCCGCCTCGCACCCAGCGCTCGACGGCCCAGGCCGTCGAGCACCATTGGCAGGAACCCGCCGAGGACGAGGAAGAGCGCGCCGAGCAGCCAGCTCGCCTGCTGCAACGGGAAGCCGCGGAGCACGGTCGCAACCTGCAGCGCTACAAGATGTGGCGCGCTCGTCAGGTCGCGGCCGGGACCCCAGACGGCAACCGGGTGGCCCGCGCCGCTGGCTGTCACGCCGACGACGACAACCTTGCCACCGAGGACGCGGCGCGCACGCGGCGCGCTCATGTTCAGCACCTCCGAGAATCCGTAGGTCGGGATCGCACAGCTCGATGGTCGGTCCGGTTCGCATGGCCGGCCGCGGATGTCGATCCAGGTGCGGCCGTCGTGGAGGGCGCTGGGGTCTGGTGGGCGACCGAGCCGGCGACTGACCTCCAGCGGTAGCGTCG
The DNA here is from genome assembly GCA_025450585.1 of Solirubrobacterales bacterium. GTDB lineage: Bacteria > Actinomycetota > Thermoleophilia > Solirubrobacterales > 70-9 > VRUE01. The sequence continues at coordinate 30,281 of JANWHD010000028.1, read as the reverse complement.
GCAACCCCTGGATACTCCACTCGAGGTGGCGGATGGTCTTGTCGTTGTCGGCGGGAAGGTTCGCCATGCCGACACGAACTCGGGCACGCCGCTGCATCCCAGAGCCCCCGAGGATGTGCGTCTCACCCTTGTCGTCCGCCGCCGTGGCGGCAAGCACGACGGTGCCGGCATGCCGCATCGATTCGATCATCCGCGTGTCGTCTCTAGGTGTTGTCGGAGCGTCGAATTCGGTGGTGAAGGCGATCACCTTGACGCCGGCACCGCTGAGGCGGTCGATAAGGTCCGCGTAGTGACGGCGGCCGATCGGCCAGCGTTCGCCGAGCGCATCGAGCGATGGCTGATTGATCGCGACGACCACGATGTCGGGGTCCGGCGCCCGCTCGCCTCGGAGGCTGAGCCGACGGTCCAAGCTCCAGTCCTCGAAGGGCGTGAGCAGTGGCGTCGCACTCAGCACAGCTGCGATGCCGATGGCGATAAGCGCCATGAGCAGCTGTCGGCGCCGCGACACGTCGCCTTGCAGCCATCCGCCACTTGGCTCACCCCCTGTCGCCCTCCCCACCATCGCGTAATAGTTCCATATGGCAGGACTACTCAGTCAGTCGCGCGATAAGATGTCGGGTGAACCTAGGCAGAGGACGATCGGTGTGGAGATCACACGACTGAGACACCACATCGCGGTGATTGGGCTTCTGATCGCAGTTTTCGTCAGCGTCGCATCCGAGAACGCCGAAGCCGCGGCGACCTACTCTCCCGCTGGCCCCGTATCTCCGACCGTCGACATGCCGCGATCGGTCAGCTTCAGCTCGAGCGGAAGCTATCTGGCGGTCGCCGGTTCCTCTGGTCCCTTGAGTCGGTACGCAATCCCCCAGGGCGGCGCGCTGGTATCGCTGGCACCGTCGAGCCAGTGCGCGGGATCGAGTGTCGCGTTCAAGCCGACCGGCAGCGTTCTCGCGTCGGTCAACTCGGAAGCCAGCACCGTGGCACTTTGCACCGTGTCACGTACCGACGGCAGCATCACGCCGCTGGGCTCGCCGATGCCGACCGGCTCTGAACCGACCGGTGTCAGTTTCAGCCCCGACGGCAAGTTCCTGGCGACGACCAACTTCGACGATGGGAGCATCTCGATGTTCAGTGTCGGGGCAACGACGCTCGCACCGGTCAACGACGGTGAACGGTTCTTTGTCGGTTTCGCCGGCACGATGACGAGTGCGACCTTCTCGCCCGACAGTCGCTTCCTGCTCGTAACCAGCGACTGCCCTACCGGCCCTACTCTCACGGTCTTCGCAGTCGCCGCGGACGGATCCTTGAACGAGGCCGACGCAGTCAACCTGCCCGGCTTCCAGTGCGCCATCGACACCAGCTTCATCGGTACGAGCAACGAGTTCATCGCGGTCGCGGCCGACTGGCTGGGGTCTTCCGAGACCGATCTCGTCACTTACGCGCTCAGTCCGACCGGCGAAGTGGTCGGAGCGCTCGGAACGATCCCATCGGGCCCGGGAGAGGTTGACGTGGCCGTCAGCCCTAATGGCAAGTTCGTCGCCCACACCAACCGTCAAGAAGACACGCTCACTCTCCTGCGGCGGGCAGAGAACGGTGCGCTGAGTCCCGTGATGTCGGTCTCGCCGGGGGACGGCCCATCTTCGGTCGCGTTCAGCGCCGACGGCACCCTGCTCAGCGTGACGACCGAAAACGACGACAGCGTCGAGCTCTACCACCTCGCGCCCGGCCCGGCACTTCTCCCGGCCGGTTCGCCGACCCCGCTCGAAGGCGCCTCGACCTTCATGGCCGTCTCATCGACTGGGCGGGTCGCCGTCGCGACCCAGGCACAGGATGGCGTCGAGCTGTTCACGCTCAGCGCTGCCGGGGGCCTCACGCGCACCGCGAGGCTCGGTCCAGCGGAAGTTGACCTTCCGCACGGCGTTGCCTTCAGCCCGAACGGGGACCTCCTGGCCGTCGCAAGTCACGACGGGCTGAGTACCTACGCAGTATCGGCCGGAGGCGTGCCGGTCCACGCGGACTCCGCGGCCGCCGCCGGCATACCGTACCGAGTTGCCTTCAGCCCAGATGGGTCTCTCCTCGTCACCGCCAGCTACTGGGACAACTTTGTCTCGCTGTTCTCAGTCACCCCTGACGGCACGCTCACGCCCCGAGCATCCATGGCCACCAGTGAAGGACCTCGGTCGCTGAGCTTCAGTCCAGACGGCTCGCTGCTGGTGACGGCAAATGATCTGGGCGGGGACCTCAATGTGTTCGGTGTGTCCGGGACGACGCTGACCGCCCAGGCACCGATCCATACCGGGGGCAGCCCATCGGGCGTCGCCTTTCGACCCACGGGCGGCCAGCTCGCCGTAGTCGACTACGGAGGTCAGGACCTCACCACCTACGCAATCGACGCCGGCGGACAGGCGACGCCGCTCGACAGCGAGCACGTCACCACCCCCGCGTGGGTGGCCTGGTCGCCCTCGGGCGACATGCTCGCAGCGATCAACGAGACCGACGATGGGAGTAGGCCGAGTGAGCTGTGGACGTTTTCCGTCTCCGAAGCAGGAGCGATGAAGCCGTTCGGAGATCCGACCGTCACTGACCTCAACCCCTACGGTGTCGCTTTCGATGCATCAGGGCGGTTCATCCTCATCCCCCAGATCCTCGGCCGCACCGTATGGGTCTACCCGCTGGCGGCGCCAGTGCTCGACACGGTAATCACGGCAGCCCCCGCTGAGTACGACAACCAGGCTTCGCCGATGTTCGACTTCGACGCAAGCTACCCATCAAGCTACGAATGCAAGCTCGACAGCGGCTCGTTTGCCGCTTGCGATCGGGCGGCGGCGATCCAGGTGGGGGCCGACGGTCCTCACACCCTTGCGGTCCGGGCCCGCGACGCCGTCGGCAACGTCGACCCGACGCCGGCGACCTACTCGTGGACCCGAGACACCACCGCGCCGTCGACTCCTGCGCCGAGCACCCCGCTGGACGGTGCCGCCAACCTTGCACCCACGACCTCGTTCTCCTGGGAGCCGAGCGCGGACGCGCTCTCTGGAGTCAGCAGCTATGAACTGCTGATCGACGGGACGCCGCGCAGCACCGTCCAGCCTCAAACCTGCGAAGCAACCTGCACGGCTGAGGTGTCGGGCCTCGCCAACGGTGGGCACACCTGGTCGGTCCGCGCCACCGACGCCGCCGACAACACGAGCCAGAGCGCAGCACGCACGTTCTCGGTCGACGCCGAACCGCCCGGGCTGGCATCACTGCTTTCGCCGGCCGGCGGAGCCGCAGTCGACAGCGCCCGTCCGACGCTCTTCTGGTTCGCGGCGATCGACACCGGCTCCGGCGTCGATCACTACGAGATTTCGGTCGACGGTCAGGCTCTGCCGTCAACTACCGCCACGAGCATCCAGGTGCCGACCGCGCTCGCCGACGGCGTCCACGCATGGTCGATTGTGACCGTCGATCGAGTCGGAAACCGCAGCTCACCGGTCAGCACCACGTTCAGGACGGACACCACGGCTCCGATCGCCCACCTGGCAGCTGGTCCCAAACAGACGCTGCCGGGGATCAACGTGGTGCTCGACGCCCATGAGTCGATGGACCCCCTCGGCGCGATCATCGACTTTAGCTGGGATACGAACGGCGACGGCGTCCTCGACCGAAGCACGAGTACAAACCCGCTGACCACGACGACGTTCACAGCCGTCGGCTCGTACCACCTGACCGTCCAGGTCACCGACGAGACCGGACTCACCAGCTCCGCGTCGGTCGACGTGACGATCACGGCCGCGCTCTCAGGCGCGCTCGGACAGGGTGCCGGGGTACGCTTCATCCCGCCGAAGGCGACCGGGTCACGGCTCGTCAAGCTCGTCCTCACCCCACCAGCCGGTGCCCGCGCCGCCCGGATCAGCAACGACGACGATCCCAACCAGCCGGGCATCAAGCGCGTCGTCTTCGACCGCCAGGCACCGACGACGACGGACTGGCTGCTCGACCCCCAGACATCGCCCGGCAAGGAGACCAAGCAGGTCTTCGTCTGGTTCGAGCGCGGCACCGAACTCGTCCACACGAGCCCGACGATCATCCTCGACGAAGAGGCGCCCCGGCTCAGCACAGCGACCTTCTCGCTATCACGGACGCGGACCGGTGAGCGCAAGGCCATGGTCAGGATCAAGGCCGACGACCGCCGCGGTACAGGCATCGCCAAGATGCGCATCAGCTCAAGGTGCAGCGGCTCGTTCAAGCCAATCAAGGCTGAGCCCAGAAACGGCACCTACACGATCAGCATGAGCCGACCCAAGTCCAAGTTGCGCGTAACCGTGCGCGACGCAGTTGGCAACACCTCCCGCTGTGTGACGGCGAGAAAGCTCGGCTGACCTTGCCCCTTCGCCGTTGGCGCGGCGGGAGCGTCTGAAGCTCGCCATCGAGGTCCTGTCCCGTCAGCCCGTGTGGTTTGGCCGACAGAAGATCTAGCCAAAAATGACCGCGCCACCACACGCCGCGATGCCGAATCCATACAGGAGCATCGCAAGTCTGATACCCACGAACTTGCTCCAGGCGATGTCGCTCGTGACCTTGAGCTGCTCGACGGTGCGACCGCTGGATTCGGCACTCTGCCTCAGAGCCGTCCGCAAGGCGTTCAGATCGTCATACGTGTGGATATGTAGGTAGTGGCCGGCCGGGTCTTCGGCCTTCTTGTGTTTCATGCGAGGCCAGAGCGCATACCCGAGAGCCAGGAAGGACATGAATGCGCAGCCGCTACCTACCCAGAACACGACCGTGGCGGCTCGATCGAGATCCTCAGGGCTCCAATCGCCGGCGATCAGGCCTGCCAGCACCGCGGCGACCACAATCCCGAAGGCGGTGAAGAGGATCGCGGCCTTGGTATCGGCGCGAACGATCTCCTCTCGCGTCTCTTTGAGCAGCTCCGCAGCGTACGTCTTGATCTCGTCGTCCATGTCCGGGAGGCCGTCTGAGCGTTATGACCCGCACGAACCCGCGTCGAGCGGTCTGACTCCGCGAGAGCCCCTGTGAGGTTCAGTACCAGTAGGACCGAAACCCTGAAGCGTTGACCTTACCGATCTCGAGACGACGTTTCTTCGGCACCGCCACGATGATGCTCTACGATGATGCACATGACACGCACCACGGTTGATGTGGATGAGCATGCCCTCGACGCCGCGCGCCGTGAGTTGGGCACTAACGGCCTTAGCGAGACGGTCAACGCAGCGCTGCGGGATGCCGCAAGGCGTCGCGTGCTGAAGGGGTTCGACGTCGTCCGAGATGTAGATGGCACGCCGCAGGAAGTTGCCGCCGGCCGCGAGCGCGACTGAGTGGCGTGGCTGAGCTGGAGGTGCCTCAACTCGATCGACCGGCGCTCTTCGATACCGGCGCCTGGGCCTGGGTGCGCGATCGCCGATTTCCAGAGTTGGCGAGCTGGTTCAACGAGGCCGTCGAAACAGGTCTTGTCCTGGTATGCGACCTGGTGATCCTCGAGTTGACGCGCCTTGCCCCAAATGAGCGGCGCGCTCGCGAGGTCGCCGACCGCCTCGCCGCTTTCGAGGCGATCCCGATGTCAGGCGAGCTGTGGTCCCGCGCGAGGGGAACTCAATTGGAATTGGCGACTAATGGCGATCATCGCCGCGTTCCGCCGGCGGACCTCCTCCTCGCCAGTACGGCTGAGGAGGCCGGTGTGGCCCTGATCCACTACGACCGCGACTACGAGCGGATCGCGGGAGTCAGTGAACTTCGCCATGAATGGCTGGCTCCGGACGGGACCCTGGCTTAATGGTCGAGGCGCGTGCGCTCGGAACCGGCTCAGGCCTGGTGTTCGGCGCACGCCGGACGAACCCTTTGCCCCGAAGGCCATCGCAGACCCGGCCAAGCGCGCCTGGGCGGCGGTCAATGAGCGCGAGCGGGAGGAAGCGGAGCGGGAGGGGCGGAACCCCGACTTTCTTCCGTCGCTCACGTTCCACGAGTGTCGCCACACCTTCGCGTCGCTGCTGATCGACGCCGGGGTCAACCCGAAGGCCATTCAGGAGTTCATGGGCCATGCAACCATCGAGGAGACCTTCTCTCGCTATGGCCACCTGATGCCGGGTGCGCGGGAGCAGGCACGCGAGTTGGTTGACGCCCACATGGACCGGTTAGGGCCTCAAGCTAGGTCTACCAAGGTATTGCGAACAACGAGGTCCGTGAAGAAGCCCCTAATACCGGAGGTTCCACGCGGTCAGAAAAGCCCACGCGGCATGCGGATGAAATCCGCGACCGGCTTGGCCAAGCCAGCGAATACTGCTGCGCGACATTCGGCAGTCGCCGGCACGCCGAGGGCTAAGAGCGCGCCCATTGGAGGCGAAAGACTACGATCCGCTCACCGGTGGACTAATTAATGGGGTCGAGATGTCTGTGCCACAGGGCTATTGCGTGAAGGAGCGAAAGAAGGTGGCGATGAAGGACGCCGTCGAAGTCACGCTCAAGAATGGACATCGGGCCGTTTCAGGTACCTGCCCGGATTGCGGAACGAAGATGTTCAAGTTGGGACGCATGGATCCCGGTGATCGGCCGGGGGCAGGCCGGCCCGACTAGCGCTTGATTCGCGTTCGCAGGGCGAGTGCACTTAGGCCGATTAGAACGGGCCCGGCCACACGCAGGATGATTTGGAATGCCTGCCCAGCTTGGGTGAGCTCTATGTCGTCCCCTAGTGGAAAGAGGGCGGCGGTGCGGGTGCTATGCAGCAGCCCGTCCAGCAACGACTCATTGCTGGCAAAGCCGACGGTTGCGAAGAGCGCGGAGAAGACCGCCAAGACCAATGCGAGCGCGAGCAACGAGCGGCTGGCCCTGAGGCCATATCCCGACAGCGCCCAATAGACGGCGATTATCGCCCGGTCCGCCGGCGGGGTCGAGTCCGTACGTAGCTTCATCTCCATCTCGCCGTAGTAGAGATCCGAGGCGCCAGCGTAGTCCTTTGATTCCTCGAGGGACTTTCGCAGGCCGCGGTAGATCCGGGCTAGCTGGTCGGGCTGAACCTCGACCTCCGCGCCAGCTCGCTGCGCTGGTCGTGCCGCGCGCCAGGCCGGTGCCGCGCGGGCCCCGAGCCAGCGAGTTGGCCCCGATCGCGCTCGCCCGGCATGGGCCACCCGCCACTCGATCTCCTCGAAGACGATGCGGCGGCTGCTGCGGTGCTTCGGGGCGCTGGCAAAGGGCGCGTAGCCTTCGATGCTGAGGCGGTCGATGTTTCGGACGCCCTGAAACAGACAGCCGCGCAGGTCGGCGTTGGCGATCGTTAGGCCGAGGACGTTGGAGTCCCGCAACGAGAGGATCTTCGGCAGCACGCTCTCATCGAGGTCGGCGCTGAAATCCACCACCGTGGCGATGTCTGGCACGCCGTGGCTGTCGGCTCGGGAATCCGGGGCCAGTGCGACGAGGGCGGGACGGGTCAGATCGAGGTGCTCGAGCGTCAAGGTCGTCCTTCGGGCGCGGATTGTGAGCGAGTCGCCGAACCGGGTGTCATCTAGGATCACGCTCCCACCCTCGACCTCGAGCAGGAGATCGCCCTCGAAGGAGGCCAAGCGCAGGTTCAGCTCACCATCCAATCGGAAGGGGCCGAAACGACGCTGTGGCTCGCGCCACTGGGTCTCTTGAAGCGACACCTGGCCCTTGAACCGAGTCTCGCGAAAGTCCACCTGGGCCTGGAACTCGACCTCGTAGAAGCGGGCTTCGTCGTCGAATTCGGCGTTGTTGAAGCTGACTGAGCTCTTGAAGATCGCCGTCTCGAACTCGGCGCTCAGATCGCTGAAGTTGTCCCTTGGGTCGCCGGTCTCCTCGGTGCTAGAGATAAATCGGGCATTGGTGAAGTCGGCGTCATTCTCGAATACCACGGCGAGGAAGTTCGCTCCCTGCCCGAAGCATGCTCCATCGAACTTCACGCCGCCACAGAACCGCCAGCCGTAGAAGTACGCCGGAACTTCGAAGGTCGCACCGGTCAGCCATATTTGTTGACGCTTCTGGTCGTCAAAGGCGACCTGCTCCAAGCCTTTCACCAATTCGGACCAGACCTGCGCATCGATCGACAGACCCCGGAGGTCGACGACATCAGCAGCAAGGAGATGGAACATTGCCGCCTTGCGCTGAGATCGCGGCAGATGCCGCAGGCACAGACCATCTGCAGCCGCGCGCGCGCCGCAACCGCTCTGGCTGTCAGCTCGGCATTTCGGTGGGTCCTTCCACTCGCTTTCCCGCGGGGTCCATTCATCGTTCTCGGACATGGGCCAAACGAAACCCTAAACGCAGCTCCTACGCCCCGGGATGGTCGACGCCGCGGCGTTGCAGGAGCCGTGCCTAACTGGCGCACGGACTGGCGCACGAGACGTGCTGGTCGCTTCTTGACTCAAGCGCTCTGCAACGCAGAAACCCCCGATTTGCGGGGGTTTCCGAGTGCGGCTGAATGGAGTCGAACCATCACGCCCCGTAAGGGGCACAAGGCCCTCAACCTTGCGCGTCTACCAGTTCCGCCACAGCCGCTCGAGGGGCGTCGATTCTAGATGTTTGCGTCCGAGAGGCGTCTCCGGTTGCGGGGATCCGGGACGCCCGGTACGCTTGCGAACAGATGTTCGAACGATTTGAGACTCGATGTGGGGACCTGGGAGAGGAGTTGGCGTGGAGCTGGATCTGACCAAGAGGCAGAAGGAGATCTTCGACTTCATCCGCAAGTACGCGGCCAAGACCGGGTACCCGCCGACCGTGCGGGAGATCGGGAAAGCCGTTGGGCTGCACTCGTCCTCGACCGTGCACGCGCACCTGGCCAACCTGGAGAAGATCGGGCTGCTGAGGCGCGACCCCTCCAAACCGCGGGCGATCGAGCTGCTTTTCGACAAGGCGAAGCGGACGATCCGGCCGGAGAGCGGGCTGCCGCTGGTCGGTCAGGTCGCGGCCGGTGAGCCGATCCTCGCCGAGGAGAACGTCGAGGAATACATCGAGGTCCCCGACGTGATCGGCGGTGAGGACGGCGACTACATCCTCAACGTGCGCGGCGAGAGCATGGTGGAAGCGGGCATCTTCGAGGGCGACTACGTCGTCGTGCGCCCGGCCAGCGATGCCGTCAACGGCGAGATCGTCGTCGCCCTGATCGGCGAAGAGGCCACGGTCAAGCGCTTCTTCCGAGAAGCCGACCACATCCGCCTCCAGCCCGAGAACAAGACGATGGAGCCGATCCGCACCACCGAGGCCACGGTCCTCGGAAAGGTCATCGGCGTCTTCCGAAAGATCTAGCTCTTCGGCCAGCGGCCGGCTTCGATCAGCTTCTTGTAACGCCTCTGTTTCCGCCTCGCGTCGCTCATCGCCAGCGGCAGCAGGCGCAGGGTGAGGCGGGGGAAGAGGTCGAGGAGACGGAGCTGCAGGCCGCGCCAGCGGGGCAGGATCAGGATCGGCCTCGGTCGCTCGGTCAGCTTGCCGACCGCGGCCGCGACCTGCTCGGGCCTCAGCAGCTTGCCCGAGAAGGAGCCGGCCGCGTCGGGGTCGTCGAGCTTGTCTTCCAGCATCGGCGTCCAGGCGCCGTCGGGGCAGACCGCGGAGAGCTCGATCCCCTCGATGCCGGCGCGGCGCAGGTCGAAAAGGGTGCCCAGGGTGAAGGCCATCGCTGCGTGCTTGCTGGCCGCGTAGTTGACCTCTCCCGGCGCGGCGACGATGCCGGCCAGCGAGATCACGTTGATCACGTGACCGCGGCCCGCGGCCCGCATCGGCTCCAGCGCGGCGATCGTGCCGTTCATCGTTCCCAGGGTGTTGACCTCGATCATCGTCCTGCGGGTCGCCTCGTCCTGGGTCCAGGCATCCCCGGTCATAAGGACGCCGGCGTTGTTGACCCAGAGGTCGAGCGAGCCATGGCTTCTCGCGGCCTCGGCGGCGATCGCCCGGCAGGCGGCTTCGTCGCGGACGTCGAGGCCCGAGGAGCGGGTCCCGCTGCCGGTCTCGGCGGCGACCCGGGCCGCCGCGTCGGCGTCGACGTCGGTGACGTGGACCAGGTAGCCGCGACCGGCAAGCTCGAGGGCGATCGCGCGGCCGAGGCCGCCTCCCGCTCCGGTGACGACCGCCGTCGGCATCCGCTGAGGATATTCGTCGAAGGATTTTCCGGGTTGGGGCACCCACGATCCTCGATCGCCAGGCGAGCCAAAGGCTGCGCGCTACCATCGATGGGCGGGCCGAGCGACTGCGGGGGGAGAGAAAACCCCTCGAGGAAAGTCCGGACACCACAGGGCGAGGCGGTGGGTAACGCCCACCCGGGGAAACCCGCGGGACAGTGCCACAGAAATACACGGCCGATGGCGCGGCCACACGTGAGTCGCGTACAGGCAAAGGTGAAATGGTGCGGTAAGAGCGCACCGGCGTCGCGGTGACGCGGCGGCCAGGCAAACCCCGCCCGGTGCAAGGCCAAGCAGGACCGTCGACCCTGCCCGGCGAGGTCCAGGTAGGCCGCAGGGCCGCTTCGGCGGCCCCCCGGGGCTCCGGCTCCGGGAGACAGATGGTCGCTCACGACAGGATCCGGCTTACAGGCCCGCTGACGGAAAGGCCCCCGCAAGGGGGCCTTTCCCAATTTCGACACGGTTTCATGTCTTAGCGTTTGCTAACCTGCCGCCAACTTCCGCTGAATCTCCGCCTACATATCGCGGGGAGCGGGGGACCCACTTGTTGGGGCGAATCGCCGGCACCTGCCGCGTAGCGCAGCTCTTTCAGCGCGAGCCCGTCAGCTAACCCCGTAAGCGTCGCAAAGAGCAATGAAGGCAGCGAGAAACCGCCGCGGGCGGAAAGATCATTCACGGTGGGGCCACGCATGCAGCGGGCGCCTCGGCCGGCGGCTGCGCCGCGCCGCCCTCGGTAGCGCTCTGGCTGTCCTGGCACTCGGCACCGTCCCAGTGCAGGCAATGACCGGTGGGGCCGGCGTCGCCGCCTCCGACGGCACGGTGCCCGGCGGCCAGGGCATCCTCTTCAGCAGCCCGATGCGCTCCGCCGGCGCCACCTGGTACGGCCCCGGGCTCTACGGCAACAACACCGCCTGCGGCCAGACCCTCTTGCCGGGCACGGTCGGCGTCGCCCACAAGACGCTTCCCTGCGGCACCACGCTCAAGTTCGCCTATCACGGTCGCTACCTGGTCACGAGGGTGATCGACCGCGGGCCGTATACGGAGGGCAACGCCTTCGACCTGACCAACGGCGCCCGCCGCGTCCTCGGCTTTGAAGGCGTGGATCGCGTGCGCTACGCGGTCGCCCTTCGCCACGCGCGCGGTTCCCGGTAGTCAGGGACAATGCCGGCTTAGCAGGATTTCCCGCTCCCGCGGCTAATCTGGCCGGAACGAGCAGGTTTCCGACGAGAGGAGCACGGGCATGTCGAGGTCTTCGCACGCAGCTGTCAACGCCAGGTCGGCCGGGGTGGTTCGCGGTCGGGTGGCGGTTGCCCTCTCGCTTGCGGCCCTGCTGGCGCTCCTAATCACGCTCGGCTCCAGCGCCGGGGCGGCGACCACGTCGAAGACGACCGTCGTCCTAGGCGACACCGGCACGTTGCCGGACCCCTCCTGTCCCGACTCGCCCTGCCAGGCGATCGGCAGCGTCACCGGGTTCCAGGTCAGCACCGCCCAGGGCTCGCTTCCCTTCCGCGTTCGCAAGAACGGCAAGGTGAAGTCCTGGACCCTGACCTTGGCTGAGCCGACCGGCAGCCAGCGGTCCTTCTTCAACAACTTCTTCGGCACGCCTCCCGAGGCGCGACTGGCGATCCTGCGCCGCATCCCGGAAACCAACCCGCCCCGCTACAACCTGCGCGCCCAGGGCTCGATCCAGGTGCTCAGCCCCTATCTCGGCCAGACGGTCAAGTTCGGCGCCAACCTGCGGGTGCAGAAGGGCGACATCGTCGGCCTCACCGTGCCGACCTGGGCACCGGCCTTCGCCCAGGGCCTGCCCGACACCAGCGCCTGGCGAGCCAGCCGCGAGCCCGGCATGTGCGTCGACGCAACTGATGTGCGCCAAGGAGAACCCCAGCAGAAGGTAGGCCGCCGCGCCAACTACGGCTGCCGCTACTCAACCGCCCGCCTCCTCTACACGGTCACTGTCGTCGAGGATTAGTGGGGGAGGGGCCGGATGCCCTCTCCCAAAACGCGCGGCAGGAGCCGCGCTTGAGTGTTTTGGGAGAGGGCATCCGACCCCTCTTCCATCGTTTGATCGATTGACCCACGTATAGAGGGGTCAAGCGATCAGTCGCGGCCGCCGGGCCAAGAAAAGCTCCCAAGCAAGGAAGGGTGAGCTGCCGCCAGCGTGTTGGCCCGGCAACCTCCGAATTGCTTATAGCTGTTGAAAGGGGGCGGGTACCCCCTGCTCAAAACACTCAAGCGCGGCTCCTGCCGCGCGTTTTTAGCAGGGGGTACCCGCCCCCTCCCACAACCGCGCTTTTAGGCGACCGAAGGGAGAACCCTGGGGCCGCTCTGGTCTTTGGGCAGCTCGGCTGCGCCGGCGATGAGACTTTGGAACTCGTTGAGGGCGAGGTGCGCGACCGCCTCCAGCAGCTCCTCGTCGGACCAGCCGATCTCCTTTGCCTCCTCATGCAGGTGGAGGGGCGGGTGGCCGTTGGCCTCGAGGGCGCCGTGCAGGTACTCGAGCAGCGCCGCCTCCTTCGGGTCAGCCGATCCGAAGCTGCGGGCTCGGGAGACCTCGTCGAGGCCGAGCCCTGCCCCGCGTGCCGCCTTCGCGTGCTGGGCGATGCTGTAGCCGTCCTCGCGGTACTCGGCAACGGCCAGGGCGATCCGCACACGGGTCGCCCGCGGCAGGACGCCGCCGCGGAGCTCGGAGCGCATCCGCGTGTAGGCCCGTAGGACCGAGGGGGCGCCGGCGAGCACGCCGACGAACTTGGTCACGGCACCGCCCGTCGCCTGGATCGTTTTGATCAGCGGGGCGCTCTCGTCGGGCGCCGTCAACTCGTCGTGGATCTGGAACCTGCTCACGTCTGTTTTCACTGTCACTGGCATCGCCTCCGGCTTCGTCCGCGGATTCCGCTTCACAGAGCCTTTAAGTGGCCTTCACTTTACTTTTAGCCATTAACTTACGTCTGGTAAGTTATACCTGCTTTTCGGCAATCGTGCAAGTCGCCCCCCTTGGGCTCGCGGTGCTGGATTGGGTCCGGTGCTCGCCACCGCCTGGGCACCTCGCTCACTACCCGGATGCGGGGGCATCTACCCACCTGGTTCACCGCGACATTTTCGCCTATCGTTGCGCCACCCGAGCGGACAAGCGCGAGCCCAGGAGGCAGGAATGTCGGATCAACCAAAGAGTGCTGCTGACGTTGCCCAGATCGTCAAGGACAACGACGTCCGCTTCGTCCGCCTCTGGTTTACCGACGTCCTCGGGCAGCTGAAGAGCTTCTCGATCAACGCCTCGGAGCTGGAGGACGCCTTCGAGGGCGGCATGGGCTTCGACGGGTCCTCGATCACCGGCTTCAACCCGATCGAGGAGTCGGACATGATCGCGATGCCCGACCCGTCGACCTTCGCCCTGATTCCATGGCGGCCAGAGGGCGAAAACGCGGTCGCCCGCATGTTCTGCGACGTCCAGGTGCCCGGCGGCGAGCCCTACGAGGGCGACCCGCGCTGGATCATGAAGCGCGCCCTCAAGCGGGCCGAGGAGATGGGCTTCGAGGCGTTCAACATTGGCCCCGAGCTCGAGTTCTTCTACTTCCGCTCCGCCAAGCCGGAGGGGGGTGTGCCCGAGGTGCTCGACGAGGGCGGCTACTTCGACCTGACCACGCTCGACGCCGCCTCCGACGTGCGCCGCGACACCGTCCTGGCACTGGAGAAGATGGGCATCCACGTCGAGTACACGCATCATGAGGTCGGCCCCTCCCAGCACGAGGTCGACATGCGCTACAAGAACGCGCTGGCGATGGCCGACGACTGCATGACGTACCGCATCGTCGTCAAGGAGTACGCGATGAAGTACGGCTGGCACGCCACCTTCATGCCGAAGCCGCTCTTCGGCGAGAACGGCTCCGGCATGCACGTCCATCAGTCGCTGACCAAAGACGGCAAGAACGCCTTCTTCGACGCCGACGACCAGTATTTCCTCTCGCCGACGGCGAAGGCGTTCATCGCCGGCCAGCTCAAGCACGCGCGCGAGATCTCACCGCTCTTCGCCCAGTGGGTCAACTCCTACAAGCGCCTGGTGCCCGGCTTCGAGGCGCCGGTCTACCTCGCCTGGTCGCGGCGCAACCGCTCGGCGCTGATCCGGGTGCCGCTCTACCACCCCGGCAAGGAGGGCGCGACCCGGGCCGAGCTGCGCTGTCCCGACCCGGCCTGCAACCCCTACCTCTGCTTCGCCGGCATGCTGCAGGCGGGCCTGGAAGGGATCGAGAAGGGTTACGAGCTGCCCGAGCCGATGGAGCAGAACCTCTACCACCTCTCGCCCGAGGAGCTAGCCCACCAAGGCATCGAGCAGCTACCCGAGACGCTCGGCGAGGCGATCGAGCTGGCCGCGGAGTCGGAGCTCGTTCTGCGCACTCTGGGAGAGCACACTTTCCGGCGCTTTGTCGAGATCAAGCGCCAGGAGTGGGACGAGTACCGCGTTCAGGTCACCCCCTACGAGATCGAACAGTTCTTGCCGGTCCTCTAGCGCGCTCTTGGCGCGCGGGTCCTGTCGCGGCAGGGGACCCACCACCCCTTCCGGTCGCTAAAGCGTCCTCAGGGGCGGTTCCCCCTACCGCGCCACCCGCGCGAGGAGCGCTACAGGGGGGTCGGTTCTTGCTCGGCGCTAGTGGGCATTATGGACGCGCTGTCGTCCTTGCCTTTAGCTAGGGAAGAAGGCCACCAGAAGTTGTCGCCGAGGGTGAGGGCGGCTGAGGGGACGAGGACGCTGCGGACCAGGAAGGTGTCGAGGAGGACGCCGAAGGCGACGACGAAGCCGAGCTCGGTGAGGAAGGTTAGGGGGAGGACCGCCAGGACCGAGAAGGTGCCGGCGAGGACGATGCCGGCGCTGGTGATCACCGCACCGGTGACGGCGAGGGCGCGCAGGATCCCCTGTTCGGAGCCGTGTTTGATCGTTTCCTCGCGGGCGCGGGCGATCAGGAAGATGTTGTAGTCGACGCCCAGCGCGACGAGGAAGACGAAGGCGAAGAGCGGCAACGAGGGGTCCGATCCCGGGAAGCCGAAGACCACGTCGAAGAAGAAGTAGCCGACCCCCAGCGCGGCGAGGAAGCTGAGGATCACGGTGCCGATCAGGACCAGGGGCGCCATCACGGCACGGAGCAGGCCGATCAGGATCAGGAAGACGACGAGCAGGATGATCGGCGGGATCACGATCGAGTCCCAGCTGGCCGCGTCGCGGACGTCGAATTCGACCGCTGTCGGTCCGCCGACCAGGGTTTCCGGCGAGGCGTCGTGGGCCGCTTCGCGGATCGGCTCGACCAGGTCGAAGGCGTCGGTCGAGTAGGGATTGGGTTCGAGGGTCGCCTGCACCAGGGTGCCCGGTGGCCCTTCGGCGACGGGCGGCGAGACCGCCTCGACCCCGTCCACCCCGGCAACAGCGGCTCTGACTGCCGGCACTTCCGAGCGTTCCGGCACGACGACGTCGGTCAGCGCGGTCGTGCCCGCCGGGAAGCTCTTGTCGAGCAGGTGCTGGCCTTCGACCGATTCGACTTCCTCGCGGTAGGTGTCTTCGCTGGTCAGTTCGGTCGAGAAGAAGGCGAGGCCGCCGCAGAGGATCAGCAGGACGACGGTCGAGCCGGCCATCACGCGGCGCGGCGAGATCGCCACCCGGTCGCCGACGCGTTTCCAGAAGCCGTGGGTGGCGTCGGAGGCGTGCTCGAGCCGCCGGCGCCGCGCCTCGTAGGGCGTGAAGATCGCCCGGTCCAGGGGGCCGACGATCAGCGAGGGGATGCGCTTGCCGCTAAGCGCGCGCAGGAGCCAGTTGATCAGGACCAGCGGTAGCAGGACGAGCACCAGCAGGCAGGCGAAGACCACCCGCAGCAGGGAGCCGGCGGCGGAGCCTTCGACGATCGCGTGGCGGGCGCGCTCGGAGACCCGGCCGCCGTCCGGCGCCGTCTCCGGCGTATGCGGGACGAAGGGCCAGAAGGCACGCCGGCCGAAGATCGTCAGCAGGGCCGGCAGCAGGGTCAGCATCGAGAGCGCGGCGCAGGCGATCCCCATCGCGGCGATCGGCCCGAGGCCGGCGGTACCGTTGACCTTCGCTAGCGTCAGGCAGAGCAGGGCCGCGACCACGGTCGCGGCCGAGGCGAAGATCGCCGGGCCGGCCGAGGCCAGCGCGGTCCGCATGGCCTCGTGCCTGTCGACTGTGTGGTGCAGCTCCTCGCGGTAGCGGGCGACGAGCAGCAGCGCATAGTCGGTGCCGGCGCCGAGGACGAGGACGGACATGATCGAGCTCGACTGCCCGTTGACCGTCACGCCGAGCTCGGTCAGCCCATAGCCGATCGAGCGCGAGAGCATCTCCGCGAAGACCACCGCAGCCAGAGGAATCAGGAAGAACATCGGCGAGCGGTAGATCACGATCAGCAGGAAGATCACGAGGCTGACCGCGGCCAGCAGCAGCGTCCCGTTGATGCTTTCGAAGACTTCGATCGCGTCAGCCGAGAAGCCGGCGCCGCCGGTGATCTTGGCTTCCAGGCCGCCCTCTTCGTCGGTGAGCTGTTCGCGCCAGTACTTGACCGGGTCGACGATCCGTTCGCCCTCGCCTTCGGCCTTGATGTAGGCGGTGACGATTGCCTCCTTGCCGTCCGGCGAACAGGTTGGGCCGACGAAGGGGGCGTAGCCGGAGGGTTGTCCCGGCACGGCGGTGGCGCTGCCTTCCGCCACACAGGTCGGTGGAATGCCCTTCGCCGTGGCCAGGGGCTTGCTGGAACCGGTCTGCTTGCCGCCCGAGGCGGCGGTTTCGCCGTCGGGGATGACCCCCGGGAAGCGCTTTTCGGTCATCCTGCCGATGTCCTCGACGATCGTCTGGCGATCGGCGGCCGTGAGGCCCGAGTCGCGCCGGTAAACGATCACCGCGGGGGCGATTTCGCCCTTCTGCAGGGCCTCGGTGGCGTCGAGGGAGTGGGTCGATTCGGCGTCGCCAGGCAGGTATGAGGTTGCCTCGTTGCTTTCGGCGTCTTCGAACTTCTCCGGCAGGCCTGCCGGCCCGGCGGCGATGAAGATCCCGACGAACCAGATCGCGAAGACGACCCACTTCGAGCGACGACCGGCGGCGAAGGTGAAAAGGGAGCCCCTCACTGGTCCTGCATCCTTAGCAGGTCATCGAGGGCTGCTGCGTCCGTGACCGGCTGGCGGCAGGAGAAGCGCTCGCAGACGTAGGCGGTAGGGCGGCCGTCGAGTGCGCCTCGATGTCTGAGCAGCTCAGGAATCTTGCTCCCCTCTGGACCACCTGCCAGGACGAGGTGGGGGTGGTGCTGCGAGCGGACGACTCTGGCGAAGGCGGTCAAATCCTCGCCGATCAACGCCACCTCCACGGTGGGGGAGAGGTGGAAGTCGATTGCGCGGAGGAGGTGGGCAAAGGACTCGGGGTGCTGGGACGCGGGGCCGGCGAAGAGGCGGAAGACCTCCTCGGCGTGATGCTCGTACTTGTGCTTGCCGCTGAGCGCCGCGAGGCGCAGAAGTCCCATCGCGGCCGAGCTGTTGCCTGAGGGGATCGGGTGGTCGCCGATCTCCTTGCGGCGTGCGATCAGCGCTTCATGGTCGTCAGAGGTCGAGAAGAAGCCGCCGCGCTCGGCGTCGTGGAAGCTGTCGAGCATCGTCTCGGCCAGGGCCTCTGCCTCGCCGAACCAGCCCGGCTCGAAGGTCGCTTCATAGAGCGCCAGCAGCGCCTCCAGCAGGAAGGCGTGGTCCTCCAGGTAGGCGTTGAGGTGGGCTCTGTCGTCCTTGTAGGTGCGCAGTAGGTTGCCGTCCGCGTCGCGCAGGCGTTCGAGGACGAACTCGGCGCAGGATCCGGCCGCCTCGACGTAGTCGGCCCGCTCCAGCACGGCCCCGGCTTCGGCCAGCGCGCCGAGCATCAAGGCGTTCCAGGCGGTGAGGCGCTTGTCGTCGAGCCCCGGCCAGACGCGTTTGGAGCGGTGCTCGTAGAGGGCGCGGCGGGCCTCGTCGAGGCCGTCCGGCTCGGGGGCGGCCGCGCCGCCGGCGAGGTGGAGGATGCTCCGCCCCTCGAAGTTGCCACGCTCGGTGACGCCGTAGAAGGCGGCGATGGCCTCGGCGCGGTCGCCCAGTACCTCGCGGATCTGCTCGGGGGTCCAGACGTAGAAGCGGCCCTCCTCACCCTCGGAGTCGGCGTCGAGTGCAGAGTAGAAGCCACCCTCGGGCCCTCGCATCTCGCGCAGTGCCCAGTCGAGCGTCTCCTCGCAGGCACGGCGGTAGCGCTCGTGGCCGAAGGCCTGCCAGCCATGCAGGTAGGCCCGTGCCAGCAGGGCATTGTCGTAGAGCATCTTCTCGAAGTGGGGGACGAGCCAGGCGGCGTCGACCGAGTAGCGGGCGAAGCCGCCGCCGATCTGGTCGTAGATGCCGCCGGCGAGCATCGCGTCGAGTGTGCGCTCGACGACCACCCGCTCGCCGCGGGCGAGCAGCAGCTCCAGGGCAAGAGCCGGCGGGAACTTCGGCGCCCCGCCGAAGCCGCCGCGCTGGTGGTCGGCGCTTTCGAGCAGGCGGGCGACGGCCTCCTCCAGGGCCGCCGCCTCGGGGGCCTCGGCCGCCGGCTCGACCTGCCCGATCGCGCCGAGCCGTGCCCTCATCTCCGGCGCCCGCTCGACGATCTCCTCGCGCTTTCGCTCGAAGGCGTCGACGACGGCCTCCATCACCATGCGGAAGCTCGGCATCCCGCGGCCCTCGTCGGGCGGGAAGTAGGTGCCGCCGTAGAAGGGCACGCCCTCGGGATCGAGGAAGACCGTCATCGGCCAGCCGCCCTGGCCGCTGATCGCCTGTACCGCCTCCATGTAGAGAGCGTCGACGTCGGGCCGCTCCTCGCGGTCGACCTTGACGTTGACGAAGTGCTCGTTCATGTAGGCGGCTGTCTCGGCATCCTCGAAGGACTCGTGCTCCATCACGTGGCACCAGTGGCAGGCCGAGTAGCCGACCGAGAGCAGGATCGGGCGGTCCTCTTGACGGGCGCGGGCCAGCGCCTCCTCGCCCCACGGGTGCCAATCCACCGGGTTGTCACGGTGCTGCAACAGGTACGGGCTGGTCTCCTGGGCAAGGCGATTGGCCATCGCGCTCACACTACCCGCGGATGCCTGGACTCCCACTTTTGGCACGGTGAAGTAGCCAATACTTGAACGAATTCCCCGCACTCATGCGTGGTCTGCGCTCCGATCGGGTCTGGAAAGCTCTAACTTCAGCGAGTGGCTAGGGAAACACGTCCGACGCAAAGCAATCCAGAGGTCGAGTCGGTGCTCGCCAAGCTTGACCCCGAGGACCGCAAGGTCGTCGCCGAAGCCCTTGCCAAGGCCGAGAAGACCGAGGCGCAGCTGCGCTACATCGCCGACCATGACTCGCTCACCGGGCTGCTCGATCGTCGCCGCTTCCGCTCCGAGCTCGACCAGTTCGCCTCCTTCACCGCCCGCTACGGCGGCCAGGGCGCGGTGATGATCATCGACATCGACGGCCTCAAGGCGGTCAACGACTCGCTCGGGCACCACGCCGGCGACATCCTGATCCGCCGCATCGCCGGGATCATGCGCGAACGTGTGCGGACGACCGACATCGTCGCCCGTCTCTCCGGCGACGAGTTCGCGGTGCTGATGCCCCAGTCCGACACCGCGGGCGCCCTGCAGCTGGGCGAGGACCTGCGGGCCCAGGTGGCGGAGAGCGCCGCGGCGTCCGAGGCCGGGGGCGCGACGATCAGCGTCGGCATCACGATGTTCGGAGGCGAGCGCGAGGTCGGCGCCGAGGCGATCCTCGTCGCGGCCGACCAGGCGATGTACCGGGCAAAGGAGGATGGGCGCAACCAGATCGCCCTCTTCCAGGACCCCCGCGAGCCGCAGCGCAAGCAGGACCGGCGCCAGACCACGACGGCGAGGATCCGCGACGCCCTCACCCACGACCGGCTCAGCCTGCACACCCAGCCGATCCGCAGCCTCGCCTCCGGCGGGATCGAGCGCTACGAGCTGCTTCTGCGGATGACCGGTGAGAACGGCGAGCTGCTACCGGCCGCCTCCTTCATCGAGGCGGCAGAGCGCTCCGGCATGGTCCAGGAGCTCGACCGCTGGGTCGTCGCCCAGGCCCTCGAGCTGCTCGCGTCGCGCGAGCGCAGCGGAGACCCGGTTTCCCTGCACGTGAACCTCTCCGGCGCCTCGGTCGCGGATCTCTCGGTGCTCGAATTCATCGAACGGCGCCTCGACGAGGGCGAAGCCGACCCGGCTCGTTGCACCTTCGAGATCACCGAGACGGCGCGCGTTCACGACTACGAGGCGGCAGGGGGCTTCGCCGATCGCCTGACCGAGTTCGGCTGCCAGGTCGCGATCGACGACTACGGCGCCGGCTTCGGTCCCTTCCACTACCTCAAGCAGATCCCCTTCGATCTGATCAAGATCGACGGCTCCTTTGTCCGCGACATGCCCAACAGTGACGCTGACCAGCTCACCGTGCAGGCGATCGTCCAGATCGCCCGCGGCCTCGGCAAGACCACGATCGCCGAGTACGTCCAGGACGACACCACCGCCGAGATGCTGCGCGAGTACGGCGTCGACATGGCCCAGGGCTACCACCTCGGCCGCCCCGTCGACGTCACCGAGGCGCTCTAAAAGCCCGCCGACGGGCCTTAAATACGCCTATATGTCTCGTTTGAGGCCCGTCGGCGGGGCTATGCGGTGAGGTCGCGGGCGAAGGCCTCGAAGGCGTCGAGGTAGCGCTGCAGGTCCTCGTCGGTGTGGGCGATCGAGAGCGTCCACTCCTCCTCGACCCCCGGCGTCATGAAGATGCCGTGGTTCATGTGGTAGAGCCAGGCCAGGGTCGAGAGCTCCTCGTCGACGTCGCTGAGGTAATCGCGGTACTCGTACATCCGGGTCGGCGAGAAGATCACGCAGCCCTTGGCCCCCATGCCCTCGGTGTAGGCGGGGAGGGCGTATGAGTCGACGATCGTCTGGCAGCCGTCGAGCAGGCGCCGGTTGGTCGCCTCGAAGTGCTCGTAGGCGTCGTCGGTGAGGACCTCGGTCAGGGTCGCCTCGGCGGCCGCCATCACCAGTGGGTTGCCGTTGAAGGTGCCGTACTGCTTGACCGTGCCGTCGGCGACGATCGCCGCCAGCTCCTCGCTCATCCCGATCGCGCCGCCCGGGTAGCCACCACAGCTGGCCTTGGCGAGGGTGATCATGTCCGGGACGACGCCGAAGCGGGCGGTTGCGCCGCCCGGCGAGATCGTCGCACCGGTCTTCACCTCGTCGAAGATCAGCTTCACGCCGTGCTCTGCGGTCAGCTCGCGGACCCGCTCCAGGTAGCCCTCCCGCGGCGGGATGATGTTGATGTTCATCATCGCCGGCTCCATGATCAGCCCCGCGACCTGCTCGCCGATCTTCTCCAGCACGCTCTGCAGGGCGTCGGCGTCGTTGAAGGGGACGGCGCGGGTGAGCTCGCGCACCGCGTTGGGGATGCCGCCCCCGTAGGGAACGCTGATCGGGTCGTCGCGTGCGCCGAGCGCCTCCAGCGGCGGGTAGACGGAGACCATCACCGCGTCGTGGTGGCCGTGGTAGGAGCCCTCGATCTTGAGGATCGTGTCGCGGCCGGTGGCGCCGCGGGCGAGGTGGACGGCGTCCATCGTCGCCTCGGTGCCGGAGTTGTTGAAGCGCCACTGCGGCAGACCGAAGCGCCGCACCAGCTCCTCGGCGACGGCGATCGAGCCGTCGGTGGGGGCGGCGAAGTGCGTGCCTTCGTCGATCCGCGCCTTGACCGCGGCGCCGACGGTCGGGTTGGCGTGGCCGATGCACATCACGCCGAAGCCGTTGTGGAAGTCGGCGTACTCGTTCCCGTCGACGTCCCAGACCCGGCTGCCCTTTCCACGCTCGATGTAGATGGGCCAGGGATCGTTCTCCTGGAAGGAGGAGGGAACGCCGTTGGGCATCACCTTGACGGCGCGCTCGAATGTCTTGGCGGACTGCCCGGTGCGGTTGCGGAACCGCTCCTGCTGCGCCTCGGTCAGCGCCGCGACTCGCTTGCGGTCGACCTGGTTCATGATCGAAGCGTAGAGGGGGTGACGGGTGCCCCTCCCCAAAACGCTCGGCAGGAGCCTCGCTGGAGTGTTTTGGGGAGGGGCACCCGTCACCCATCCCGTTTCGGGAGGGACTACCGCCTTACCCCCGTCGAAGCTTGGCCCGCCTGATCTTGCCGCTGGTTGTCTTCGGCAGCTCGTTGGCAAACTCGACGATGCGGGGGGCCTTGTAGGGGGCCGTCTCCTGCTTGCAGTGCTCCTTCAGCTCGTCGGCTAGCTCGGAGCTTGGCTGGCGCTCGCGGAGGACGACGATTGCGCGCACGATGGCGCCGCGCTCGGGGTCGGGAGCCGCGACCGCGGCTGCCTCCGCCACCGCGGGGTGGGAGAGGAGGGCGGACTCGACCTCGAAGGGGCCGATCCGGTAGCCCGAGGAGAGGATGATGTCGTCGTCGCGGCCCTCGAAGTAGAGGTAGCCGTCCTCGTCTTCGCGGACGAGGTCCCCGGTGCGCCACCACTCGCCCTCGAAGCGCTCACCGTCGAGGTAGCGCGAGAAGAAGGTGGGGGAGGAAGGGGCGCGCAGCTGCAGCTCGCCGTCGATGATGCGCGTCTCGATCCCCGGCAGCGGCTTGCCCATCGAGCCGGGCTTGACCGGCTCCCCCGTGAGGTTGCCGCTGACATGGCCGGTCTCGGTCTGGCCGTAGCCGTCGGCGGGCTCGACCCCCATCGCGTCGCGGAACGCCGCGATCGTCTCCGCCTCCAGCGGCTCGCCGGCGGAGACCATCCGGCGCAGGGCCGGGAGCGGGCGCAGCGCGGTGCGCTTGGCCAGCATCCGGTACTCGGTCGGGGCCTGGCAGAGGACGTTGACCCCGAGCGCCTCGGCGATGTCCAGCCGCTCGGCGGGGTCGAAGCGCCCGTCGTGGATGACCGCGGCCGCGCCGGTCAGCCAGGGAGCGAGGAAGACGTTGCGCGCCGACTTCGACCACCCGGTCGAGGTCGTGCACCAGACCAGCTCGCCCTCGAGCGAGCCGAGCCAGTGCTCGGCCTGAGCTCGCTGGCCTTCCAGGTATCGATAGGCGTGGATGACGCCCCGCGGCTCGCCCGTGGTGCCGGAGGTGAAGACGATCAACGCCGGGTCCTCGGGACCCATCTCTTCGACCGGCGCCGGCGTCTCCTGCGGCCGGTCCTCGTCGAGCACCGCCGCGACCTCATCCATGGTCATCGTCCCGACCCCACCCGGCATCTCCGCGAGCAACGCCTCTTCCCCAACACAAAGCTTCGGATCGGCAGCTGCCACCCGCACCTCCAAGTCATGCCGCCGCAGCTGCGTGCTGCAAGGCAGCGCCACCGCCCCCATCCGCCAGCAAGCAAGCAGCGACAACACCCACTCGATGCGATTCCCAACAAGCATCATCACCACGTCCCCTCGCCGCACACCTCGTGCTGCAAAAGCTCCGGAGAGCCCAGCCGAGCAAGCAATCAATTCGCCGAAGTACCAGTCCCGCCGATTCCCCTCAGCATCAACAGCAATGACCCCCAGCCGCGAGGCGGGCGACCCCTCCATCACGTTCTCGACGAAGTTCACGCGGGCCAGTCTGCCCGATCAGCACGAGCGGTCGCACTTCCCGCCGCATATCGACCGGAAGTTCGACCGCAAGTGATATCGCTTGCGCACCCTCCGTTGATGTCGCAGCTCCAGCCGCATAGCGGCGGGAAGTGCGACATCACGGGTTAGCGGAGTTCGCTGGAGGTCTTGCCCAACAACTGCCTGGCGACGATCAGCAGCTGAATCTGTTGGGTGCCCTCAAAGATGTCGAGGATCTTTGCGTCACGGGCCCACTTCTCCAGCAGGTGGTTCTCGCTGTAGCCGAGACTGCCGCAGAGCTCGACGCAGCCCAAGGCGACGTCGACGCAGGTACGGCCCGCCTTTGCCTTCGCCATCGAGGCCTGGAGAGAATTTGGCTTCGAATTGTCTGCCATCCAAGCTGCTTGCAGCGTCAGTAGATGCGCGGCCTCGTAGTCGGACTCCATTTCGAGGTAGCGGGCAGCAGCAGCATGCTGAGTGAGGGCTGGTTTGTCGTAATCGATCTCGACCCCCGCCTCCTCGAGCCGCTTGCGGGTCTCTTCCAAGGAGGCGCGGGCGACGCCGACCGCCATCGCGGCGACCAGCGGCCGCGTGTTGTCGAACGTCTGCATCGCCCCGCCGAAGCCGGCCTTGGTGTCGATCTCCGGGTTGCCGAGCAGCGCCTCCTTCGGCACCCGGCAGTTCTGCAGGGTGAAGTTGGCGGTGTCGGAGGCGCGGATGCCGAGCTTGTGCTCGAGCCGGTCCAGCTTTAGGCCGGGGTTGTCGCGCTCGACGATGAACGACTTGATCGCCGCCCGTCCCACATTGCGGTCAAGCGTCGCCCAGACCACGATCAGGTCGGCGCGGTCGCCCGAGGTGACGAAGATCTTCTCGCCGTTGAGCACGTACTCGTCTCCACTGAGGTCGGCGGTGGTGCGGATCGCGGCCGAGTCCGAGCCCGCCTCGGGCTCGGTGATCGCCATCGCCGCCCACTTGCCGCCGTATTTCTCGAGTTGCTCCTCAGTCGCCACCGAGGCGATCGCGGAGTTGCCGAGCCCCTGGCGTGGCATCGAAAGCAGCAGTCCGACGTCCCCCCAGCAGAGCTCGATGATGCCGAGCACGGTGGAGAGGTTGGAGCCGTTGCGGTTGCCCTCGTCGCCCCCGTTCGACTCGCGGCGAACGCCGGCAGCCCCTGCGCCGCCCATGTCCGACCCGTCGTTCATCCCGTCGATCAGCGAGGCCAGCATGTCGAGCTCCTTGGGGTAGGAGTGCTCGGCCTCGTCGTACTTGCGCGAGATCGGGCGGAAAACCTCACGGGCGACCTGGTTGCCCTGGCTGACCAGTGGCTTGAACTTCTTCGGTATCTCTAGGTTGATCATCGC
Organism: Solirubrobacterales bacterium; assembly: GCA_025450585.1. Classification (GTDB taxonomy): domain Bacteria; phylum Actinomycetota; class Thermoleophilia; order Solirubrobacterales; family 70-9; genus VRUE01. The sequence goes on along the minus strand of JANWHD010000028.1, from coordinate 5,198 downwards.
TTTCCTTTGCTCTAGACGAGCAGGGCGCCCTCCATAACGCCCGCTGCGCGGAGGTCGCGGTACCAGCGCTCGACCGGGTGCTCCTTGACGAAGCCGTGGCCGCCGAGCAGCTGCACTCCTTCGGAGCCGATCTGCATTCCCTTTTGGGCGCAGAGCCGGCGGGCCATCGCCGTCTCGCGGGCGAAGTCCTGGCCCTGGTCGGCACGGCTGGCCGCCCGGTAGGTGGCGAGGCGCATGCCTTCCGACTCGATGCCGATGTCGGAGACAGCGAAAGCGACACCCTGGCGGTTGGAGATCGGTTCACCGAAGGCGGTGCGCTCGTTGACGTACTGCTTGACGTAGTCGAGCGTCGCCTCAGCGGCGCCGACCGCGAGCGAGCACCAGGCGATACGGGCGCGCTGCACGCACTCGACGTAGTCCTCGCGCTTGCCCTCGCCGAGCAGGGCGGTGTCGGGCAGCTTCGCGTCATCGAGCAGGAGGCGCCCGGTGGCGGCGGGGCGCAGGCCCATCGCCGGCTCCTCCTCGACCGTGAGGCCGGAGGTGCCGGGCTCGATCACGAAGAGGGCCGGGCCGAGGCCCTCGGCCTCGGCGGCGACGACGAAGAGCTCGCACTCCTTGGGGCGGGCGAGCAGCGACTTGGCGCCGTTCAGTACCCAGTCCTCGCCGTCCCTGCGTGCCGTCGTCTCCGGCTTCAGCGGATCGAAGAGCGGTCGCGGCTCGAGGATCGCCAGCGCCGCCGCCGGGGTGTCCTCCCCGGTAAAGGCGGGCAGGTAGGTCGCCTCCTGCTCCGGCGTGCCCCAGTGACCGATCGCGGTTGCGACGGCGCCCGGTGCGAGGGCGGCGTAGGCGATGCCCATGTCGCCGTGGGCGAGGGCCTCGCCGATCAGCACACTGGTCACCGCGGCCTGCTCGTGCATGACGCCGCCGAGCTCCTCGGGAACGCCGAGCATGTTGATGCCGAGCTCGTTGGCTTGGCCGAGCAGCTCGTCCGGCGTGGAGCGGTCGAAGTCGGCCTGTTTGGCGACGGGCCGGACCTTCGCCTCGGCGAAGTCGCGGACGCCTTCCTGCAGCATCTGCTGCTCGTCGTCGGGCGTGATGTCGAAGAGGCTGCGCGGCTTGCTCGGCGCCTGCCGGGCCGGGCCGGTGAGCTTCTGTGCCGCCTTGAAGGTGCGCCCGGCGACTGTCGCCGAGCGGAACCCGTTCTTGGTTCCGCCGTAGAGCGTCCGCTCGACTCCCTTGCGGATGCGGAGCCGGTCGAGCAGGTCCGAGCCCGCAAGCCGGCCCAGCCAGCGGAGGCCGAGGCCCATGCCGCGCTCGGCCACGCCCCTGTCTTCTGATGCGGTGGGCATCTCTACTTCCTCTCGTCTTTTGGTTTGGCCTCGAGCGGCTCGATTCGGCCGTCGAGGTGCGGCGTGTCGCACTTTGCGTCGCGCACCGCGAAATCGATCTCGTCTCCATCCGAAGAGCTGGCGAACTCGACCCTGCCTGGGAGCAGGATCGGCTTGCGGAAGCGAACGTCCACGGCAAAGGCGTCGGGTAGGCGGCTCTCCAGCGCCGCAAGGCAGCGGGCCTTGGTCCACATGCCGTGGGCGATCGCGCGCGGAAAGCCGAGCGGCTTCGCGGTAAGGGCGTGCATGTGGATCGGGTTGCGGTCGCCCGAGACGGCTGCGTACCGCCGCCCGAGGTCGCCGTCCAGCTTCCACTCCGCGCTCGCCGCCGACTCCTCCTCCTGCCGATGGGCCTCAGATACGCCTATATGTCTCCTTTCAGGCCCGTCGGCGGGCGTTTCGGACTTTTCGCCGCCGTCGCGGCGCAGCATGGTGCTGGTGCTCTCCCAGACCAGCTCGCCGCCGGCGCTCGCCTCGGTCACCAGCGAGAAGGTGCGGCCCTTGGAGTGGGGCTCGAGCTTGGTCGGCCGGACGCGGATCGTCAGGGCCTCGCCGGTTCCGACCCGGCGCCGCTGGACGATCCGGTTCTCGATGTGGACGAGGCCGACGGCGCCGAGGGGGAAGCGGCCATCGGCGATGACCGCCATGTGCAGCGGGAAGGCGAGCACGTGCGGGTAGGTGGGGGGGAGGTGGTCGCGCAGGGCGAAGCCGCAGACCCGCGCGTATGTGGCGACCTTCTCGGGGTCGGGCGTCAGATCCAGTCCCAGCTCGATCTCTGGGACCTCGTTGCCGCGGCCCGGCACGAAGGGCAGCAGCGAGGCCCCGGGAATCATCGGCGCCGCGGCGCGCACGTAGAGCGGCAGGATGCTGGGCGGGCTTTGCAGCGTGCGGGTCTCCATCAGGCTCCCAGCAGGCTCTGACCGCAGACGCGGACGACGTTGCCGTTGACCCCGGTCGAGGCCGGGCTGGCGAACCAGGCGATCGTCTCGGCGACGTCGACCGGCAGCCCGCCCTGCGACATGCTGTTCATCCGCCGGCCCGCTTCGCGGATCGGGATCGGCATCGCCGCGGTCATCTGTGTCTCGATGAAGCCGGGAGCGACGGCGTTGATCGTCGCCTTGCGCTCGGCCAGCTCCGGCGCCAGCGCTTCGACCATGCCGATCACGCCCGCCTTCGAGGTCGCGTAGTTGGTCTGGCCGGAGTTGCCGGCGACACCGCTCATCGAGGAGACGCAGACGATCCGGCCGTTCTCGCGCAGCAGGTCGCGCTCAAGCAGCTCGTCGTCTATCCGCTCCTCGCTGGAGAGGTTGATCTCCATCAGCGAGGTCCAGCGGTCCTCGGGCATCTTCGCGATCGTGCGGTCGCGGGTGACGCCGGCGTTGTGGACGACGATGTCGACACCGCCCGAGAGCCGGTCGGCAATCTGCCCGGGCGCGTCCTCCTCGGTGATGTCGAGTTCGATCGTCTCGGCGTCGAGTTCCGTGGCGACCTTTGCCAAGTCGCCGGCAAGTGCCGGCACGTCGAGCAATACGAGCCCGGCTCCGTCGCGGTGCAGGGTGGTGGCGATCGCCGCCCCGATCCCCCGCGAGGCGCCGGTGACCAGGGCGATCTTGCCGTCGAGCGGCTGGGACCAGTCGATCGCCGGTGTCTTGGCGACCGCGGCTCCGACCTCGATCACCTGGCCGGAGACGTAGGCGGAGCGGGGCGAGAGCAGGAAACGGAGGGTCGACTCGACCTCCCGCTCGGCCCCTTCGGCGACGTAGACGAGCTGCACGGCGATGCCGCGGCCGATCTCCTTGCCGAGCGAGCGGGTGAAGCCCTCGAGCGCCCGCTGCGCCGCGGCGGCCCGAGCCGGCAGGCCGGCCGGGGGCGTGCCGAGCACGACGACACGACCGGAGGTCTGGACCCGCTTCACATTGGGGTGGAAGAAGCGCTGCAGCTCGACCAGCTCGGTCGAGTCGGCGATCCCGGTGGCGTCGAAGACGAGCGCCTTGACCGGGCTGTCGGACTTCTCGGGGCGGGGGGCGCCGATCTCGCCCAGCAGGCGCTCGACCTGCTTGTCGAGCCGCCCACCGGGGGCGGCACCGGAGAGGACCGCGCCGGCGACGACCGGCGTGCCCGGCGCCTGGCGCTCCAGCTTGGCGGGCTGCGGCAAGCCGACACGAGGGGCGACGAACCGGCCCGGGGGCGAGTTGACGACGCGCGAGTAGAGGTCGCTCACGAGGTTCCCTCCGGTCCTTCGAGGAACGCGACGACGCCCTGGCCGCCGGCCGCGCAGATGCTGATCGCGCCTCGCCCGGAACCGCGCTCGTGCAGCGCCTTGGCGAGGCTGGCGACGATCCGCCCTCCGGTCGCGGCGAAGGGGTGTCCGGCTGCGAGCGAGCCGCCGTTGAGGTTGAGCCGCTCGCGGTCGATCTCCCCGAGCGGCTTCTCGCGGCCGAGGCGGTCGCGGCAGAAGCGCTCGTCCTCCCAGGCGCGCAGCGTGCAGAGCACCTGGGCGGCGAAGGCCTCGTGGATCTCGTAGAGGTCGAAGTCCTGCAGGTAGAGCCCCGCGCGGTCGAGCATCGCCGGCATCGCGTACGCCGGCGCCATCAAAAGTCCCTCGCGCTTGTGCACGTGGTCGATCGCCGCGGTCTGGCCGTCGACGAACCAGGCGAGGACGGGAAGATCGTGCTCCTTCGCCCACTCCTCGCTGGCCAGCAGCACCGCGGAGGCGCCGTCGCTGAGTGGGGTCGAGTTGGCGGCGGTCATCGTCCCCTCCTCGCCGCCGAAGACCGGGCCGAGCTTGGCCAGCTTCTCCGGCGAGGAATCGGGTCGCAGGTTCTGGTCGCGCTCGAGGCCGAGGTAGGGACTGACAAGGTCCTCCATGAAGCCGCGCTCGTAGGCGGCGGCGAGGTTGTGGTGGCTGCGCACCGCGAGGTCGTCCTGCTCCTCGCGGCCGACTTCCCACTCCGAGGCCATGACCGCGCAGTGCGCCCCCATCGAGAGGCCGGTGCGCGGCTCCTCGTTGCGCGGGATCGACGGGACCACGTGGCTGGGCCGCAGGCGGGTCATCTGCCGCACCCGTCCCCAGGTCGACTTCTCCCGGTTGGCGTCGAGCAGCACCCCGCGCAGGTCCTCGTTGAGGCCGATCGGCGCGTCGGAGGTGGTGTCGGCGCCGCAGGCGATGCCGGCGTCGATCTGTCCGAGGGCGATCTTGTTGGCGACGAGAATCGTCGTCTCCAGCCCGGTGCCGCAGGCCTGCTGCACGTCGTAGGCGGGGGTCTCAGCGGCGAGCCGCGTCCCGAGCACGCTCTCGCGGGTGAGGTCGCGATCGCGCGAGTGCTTGAGCACGGCGCCGCCAGCGACCTCGCCGAGCCGTTCGCCCTCGAGGCCGAAGCGGGCAACGAGCCCGTCGAGGGCCGCGGTGAGCATGTCCTGGTTGGAGGCGCGCGAGTAGACGGAGTTCGAGCGCGCAAACGGGATCCGGTTGCCGCCGATGATGGCGACCCGGCGTGGCTTATCGATCAACGAACTTCAACCTTTCGTTGCAGGGATCGATGTAGAGATTAACGAGACATCGATCGATGTCAAGGTCCCGTGACGCGTCGCACAGATCGCAACTCTCCGTCCTCAGCCGCGTTGAGTAACCACAATTGTTGGGATTACATGAATAAAGATCGCGCCCGATGACACGGCGGGAATACGGCCAGGCCTGCAGCCTGGCCGGTGCCCTCGACCGGATCGGCGAGCGCTGGTCGCTGCTGATCGTGCGCGAGCTGCTGCTCGGACCGCTGCGCTTCTCCGATCTCGACCGCGCGGTCGGCGGCG
>JANWHD010000027.1 GCA_025450585.1 Solirubrobacterales bacterium | reverse complement strand
GTCTTTGGGCAACTCGCGCAATGTGATCAAAACCGCGTAGTTCCGCACGGGACTGCCTATAATCCGCAAGCGGCCGTGACCCGAAGGGCATGGACCAAATGAACCTCGCAGAACTCGTCGATCCCACTCACGCACAAGGCGACGTGAAGCTCTTCCGTGTCAAGGACGAGCTTCGAGCCGCGCTTGCTCCCGCCCGTCGTGACGGCGCCACGATCGGCCTCGTGCCGACGATGGGCTGCCTGCACGAGGGGCACCTCTCGTTGCTCCGCGCCGCGCGAGCCGAGAGCGACGTCGTCGTGATGAGCCTCTTCGTCAACCCGGCCCAGTTCGGCCCGGGCGAGGACCTCGACCGCTACCCGCGCGATGAGGAGCGCGACTTGCGCCTCGCCGCCGAGGCGGGCGTCGACATCGTCTACGCGCCGCCGGTGGAGGCGGTCTACCCGGACGGATTCGCCACCCACGTCGAGGTGGACGGGGAGCTCACCGGCGTCCTCGACGGCGATCCCTCGCGACGTGGCTCGGGGCACTTCCGTGGGGTCACCACCGTCGTCACGAAGCTCTTCAACACGGTCCAGCCCGACGTCGCCTACTTCGGGCAGAAGGATGCGCAGCAGGTTGCGGTGATCCGCCGCATGGTCCGCGACCTCGACATTCCTGTGAGGGTCGAGGTGCTGCCGACCGTGCGCGAGGCCGACGGCCTGGCGATGAGCTCGCGCAACGCCTACCTCGACCCGCGCGCGCGGGGGCAGGCGGGGGCGCTCTCGCGGGCGCTGCGCGCGGCGGAGGAGACGGCCCGCGCCGAGGACCTCGATGCCGGTCTGCGCGCCGCCCGCGCCGAGCTCGACGCCGCCGACGTCGAGCCCGAGTACTTGGAGGCGCGCGACGCCGAGAACTTGACCGAGGTCGCCGAGCTGGGCGACCGCCCGACCCTGATCGCGGTTGCCGCCCACGTCGGCGGCGCCCGCCTGATCGACAACGTGGTGATTCGACCTTGAAGGCTTCAACCCGCGAGAGCTGACACGGAGGCGCAATGCAAAGGCAGATGCTCAAGTCCAAGATCCACCGCGCGACGGTGACCGACTGCGACGTCGACTACATCGGCAGCATCACGATCGACACCGAGCTGATGGCGAGCGCGGACCTGATCACCAATGAGCAGGTCCACGTCTGGGACATCGACAACGGAGCGCGCTTCGTCACCTACGTGATCGACGGCGAGCCCGGCTCGAAGACGATGCAGGTCAACGGCGCCGCCGCCCATCTGACCCGCCCCGGCCACAAGATCATCGTCGCCTCCTTCGGCGCCTATGACGAGAGCGACCTCGAGACCTACTCGCCGGTCGTCGTCCATGTCGGCGAGAAGAATGAGATCGTCGCCGTCGACAGCCACCCCGAGGTGCTGCTCGCCGAACCGGCGCACGCGTCCGATGCGGAGATGGCCTGATGAGCTCCGGCGCCCGCTCGCACACCGCGCCGCCGCCGGAGGGGCGCAAGCCGGTCACCCTGCCCCGCCTGGCTGAGATGAAGGCGGCAGGCGAGCCGATCGCGATGGTCACCGCCTACGACTACCCCTCGGCCAGGGTCGCCGAGGAGGCCGGCGCCGACGTCGTCTTGGTCGGCGACTCGGCGGCGATGGTCGTGCTCGGCCACCCCGGCACGGAGGCCGTCTCGATGGAGGAGATGATCGTCCTCGGCAAGGCCGTGCGGCGCGGGCTGAAGACGCCGCTGATGATCGGCGACATGCCGATGGGCAGCTACGAGGCGAGCAACGAGCTAGCGATCGGCAACGCCCAGCGCCTGGTCAAGGAGACCGGCTGCCAGACGGTCAAGCTGGAGGCTGGGGGGGTCTCGGTCGAGCGCGCCCGCGCGATCGTCCGTTCCGGGATCCCGGTGATGGGCCACGTCGGCCTCACGCCCCAAACGGCCACCGCGCTCGGCGGCTACAAAGCCCAGGGCAAGACCGCGCAGAGCGCGATCCAGCTCTGCGAGGACGCCCTGGCACTGCAGGCGGTCGGCTGCTTCGCGATCGTCTTCGAGGCCGTTCCAGCCGCCGTCACCGAGGCGATCGTCGAGAAGCTCGAGATCCCGACGATCGGCATCGGCGCCGGCCCGGCGACCGCGGGCCAGGTCCTCGTCTTCCACGACCTGCTCGGCATCACCACCGGCCGCATGGCGAAATTCGTCAAGCAATACGCCCACGTCCACGACGAGATGGTCGGTGGCGTCCGCCAGTACGTAGCCGAGGTCCGCACCCGTCACTTCCCCGAACCCGACCACGTCTACGGCATCGAGCCGGCCGAGCTGGCGGAGCTGCGCCGCTACCTCGAGCAGGAGAGTCTCACCTCGGCGAAGGCCTGGGACTGGGAGCCGCTGTCCTAGCGACTTAGGACCTATCCCGCTAGGCGATCGCACCCCTGGATACGGCCCAGGACACGGCGCGGATTCGGCCCCGTCGCGAATCCCACATGGCGCTGCTATGCGGAATCCACGCCGTGACCGCCCCGCTTGGTCCTGGGCCGTCCCAGGGGCACGCCCCCTAACGGGATAGGTCCTTAGAGCCTGGCTCTTAAGATGGGCGCCAGAGTGCCCGTCTATGAGTTCGAGTGCGAGCAGTGCGGCGACCGCTTCGAGGAGCTGGTGCCCAGCGATAGGCAGAGCTTTCCCTGCCCGGTCTGCGGCTCGGACCGCACACGACGCTTGCTCTCGCCGGTTTCCCCACCCAGTCGACAGCCCCGCGGTGCCGGCGTTCGCTCGGGTGAATCGCAGCGACGAGAGCGCGAAGAGGCGCGCGGCGAGCGCCTGGCCGAGACCAAGCGCAAGCGCGCCTCTGGAGAGCTCTGATGGCCACCGCTGAGGAGCGGCGCGAGGAGCTGGTCGCGCTCTACAAGGAAGTCCAGGCCTGCACGAAGTGCCCCCTGCACGAGACGCGGGCCAAGGCCGTCTTCGGCGCCGGGGACGCGGACGCGGACCTGATGTTCGTCGGCGAGGCGCCCGGGGCCGAAGAGGACCGCCAGGGCCTGCCCTTCGTCGGCCGCGCCGGCCAGCTGCTCAACCAGATGCTGGAGGAGATCGGGCTCTCGCGCGAGGAGGTCTTCATCGCCAACGTGCTGAAGAGCCGCCCGCCGGGGAACCGCGACCCGCAGCCCCTGGAGATCGAGGCCTGCCGTCCCTACCTCTTCGAGCAAGTGCGCCTGATCGAGCCGACGGTCATCTGCACGCTGGGCAACTTCGCCACCAAGCTGCTCACCGGCAATCCGGCTGGGATCACCCGGGTGCGCGGAACGCCCCAGGTGCACGAGCTGGGCAGCCGCACGGTCTTCCTGCTGCCGATATTCCACCCGGCGGCTGCGCTGCGCACACCGGCCGTAAAGGAGACCCTGCGCGGGGACTTCGCCACCATCCCGGATCTGCTGGCGATGGGCCCCCCGGTCGCCGCCGAAGAACCTCTCGAGGAGGCGGAGGAGGCGGATTCGGCGCCCGAGCCCCCCGCCGACCAGCTCGGCTTCTTCGGGTGACCATCCATCTCACGCAGTCCGCCGCGGCGACCGAAGCCCTCGGCGCCGAGCTCGCCGAGCGGCTCGCGCCCGGCGACGTGGTCGTCCTCAGCGGCGAGGTCGGCGCCGGCAAGACGACCCTGGTCCGCGGCGCCTGCCGGGCGCTCGGCATCGGGTCGCCGGTCACCTCGCCCACCTTCACGATCGGCCATCGCTACGAGGGCGGGCGGGTGCCGGTCGCCCACCTCGACCTCTACCGTCTCGAGAGCGGCCTCGAGAGCGAGGATCCCGCCCTGCTCGAGGACTACCTGGTTGCCGGCGCGGTCGCCTTCGTCGAGTGGCCCGCCGTGGCCGAGCCCCAGCTCGGCGACAGGCGGGTCCTGGCGGTGCGCCTCGCGCACGCGGGCGGCGACCGCCGCGAGATCGAGATTCCCGCCGCATCCGCCCGCAAATAGGCGTGTTTGGTAGACAGCGGTCCATGTAGCATCGAAGCTGACGTCGCAACGCGAACTGGAGGGATGCCGATGAAGGGAATGAAGACGCTGGGCGCCGCGCTGCTGGCGCTCGCCGCGCTGGCCAGCCTGGCGCCAGCATCGGCGGGGGCGGCCGCCTACCGGCATTACGTCGCCTGCGGCGTCTCCCAGAACGCGACCCCGGCGCACAAGTGCCCGAAGAAAAGCAAAAAGGGCGCCTTCTTTAAAAGCCTCCAGGGAGAAGTCGACTACAGCATCTGCGTCAAGTTCCCGACCGGGGAAAACATCTGCGCGAAAGCCCAGCCCGCCAAACAGGGAAAGCTCTACGTCAACAAGATCACCTCCAACATCCCCGGCAAGCACCGGGTGACCTGGTTCGTTGGGGGCAAACGCGTCGGCCTCTTCATCTTCAACGTCTCTGACTGACCGCCCGAGAACCCAGATGGCCGTCGTCGGTTTCGACACGGCGACCGCCGACACCGCTGTCTGCTCGACGCGCGGCGGCACGGCGATGCACGAGGAGCGGCTCGGGCTCGGGCCCGACGGGAGTCCGCGGCACTCGACCGCGCTGCTTGACGAGGTCGAGCGCGCGGCGGCGGCTATCGGTGGCTGGGGGGCGGTCGACCGGATCGCGGTCGGTCTCGGCCCGGGCTCCTTCGTCGGGATCCGCATCGCGATCGCCACGGCTCGCGGCCTGGCGGCGAGCACCGGCCTGCCGATGACGGGGGTCTGCACCCTCGACGCTCTCGGCCACGCGGCGGGCGAGGCCGTGGGCCCGGACCGGGCCTGCCTGGTCGTGCTCGACGCACGCCGCGGGGAGGCGTTTGCCGCGCTCTACTCGGCTGACGGCTCGCGGCTCTGGGAGCCCTTCGTGGCCGCGCCCGAGGAGCTGGCAGACCGCGTCGGGGCTCTTCCGCAACCGCCTCTGGCGGTCGGATCGGGAGCGGTACGATTTCGAGATGAGCTGGCGAGTCGGGACGTCGAGGTCCCCGGCGACGCCGACCCCGTCCACCGGGTCGCGGCGCGGCACGTGTGCACGCTCGCGGAGGCCGATGACGGCGGGGACGGCGACCGGCTCGAGCCGATCTACCTGAGACCTCCCGATGCGCAGCGATGGCGTGAGCGAAACGATGCCAAGACGGCCGAGTGAGGCGATCGAGGGAGTCGAGGTAAGGCGGCTCGCCTACAGCGACCTGCCCGCTGTGATCTCGATCGAGCGGCGCTCCTTCCCCACCCCATGGTCGCTGGCGATGTTCGTGCTCGAGCTCTCCAAGCCGTCCGGCATCTGCCTCGCGGCGACCGACGGCGAAGAGCTGTGCGGCTACCTGGTCTGCTCGCGCTACGACCAGGTCTGGCACCTGATGAACGTCGCCGTCGCGCCCGAGCGCCGACGCGCCGGCATCGCCAGCGGCCTGATCTCCCAGCTGGTCGAAGAGGGGGGAGGACGGCTTCCCTTCACGCTCGAGGTCCGGGTCTCCAACCGGCCCGCGATCGCGATGTACGAGAGGCTCGGGTTCCGCTCGGCAGGGGTGCGGCCTCGCTACTACCAGGACAACGGCGAGGACGCTCTGATCATGTGGCTGGATTGATCCTCGCACTGGAGACCTCGTGCGACGACACCTGCGCGGCGGTGCTGGACGGGCCGCGCGTGCTCGCCAACACGATCTCCTCCCAGGCGGCGGCCCATGCGCAGTTCGGCGGCGTCGTGCCCGAGGTCGCCTCGCGCCACCACCTGGAGCTGGCGACCCCGGTCGTCGAGGCGGCCCTGAGCGAGGCCGGCGCCACGCTCGACGACGTCGGCTCGGTGGCCGTCACCGCCGGCCCGGGGCTGATCGGCGCGCTGCTGGTCGGGGTGAGCACGGCGAAGGCGATCGCCGCCCCCCGCCGCCTGCCGCTGATCCCGGTCGATCACCTGCAGGGGCACGTCGCCGCCAACTTCCTCGATCCCGAGCCGCTGGAGCCGCCCTTCCTCTGCCTCCTCGCCAGCGGCGGCCACACGCTGCTGGCCGCCGTGCGCGGCCACGCCGGCCACGAGGTGCTCGGCCAGACCCTCGACGACGCGGCTGGGGAGGCCTTCGACAAGGTCGCCCGTCTGCTCAGTCTCGGCTACCCGGGTGGGCCGGCGCTGGAGAAGCTCGCCCGCGAGGGCGATCCTGCGGCGTTCGAGATGCCGGTGGCGATGAGCCGCGACCCGGGCCTCGACTTCAGCTTCAGCGGCCTCAAGACCGCCCTCGTCTACCTTTGCCGGGATCTCGGCCCCGACGGCGTGAGCGAGCGCCGCGCCGACCTGGCGGCGAGCTTCCAGGCCGCCGCCGTCGGGCAGCTCGTCGCCAAGCTCGAGCGCGCGCTGAAGGGGGGAGGCTGGCAGGCCGTCGCCCTGGGCGGGGGGGTGGCCGCGAACGGGCCGTTGCGCGGGGCGGTACGCGAGGCCTGCGAGCGCAATGGGGCGGCCCTCAAGCTGGTCGGACTCGAGCTCTGCACCGACAACGCCGCGATGATCGGCTCCGCCGCTCGCTTCGCCGAGCCGATCCCATACCCCGGCTACCTCGCCTACGACGCCTTCGCCACACCCAAGCGCGCGGCATGACCCGGGTCACGGTCTACTCCCGGCCGGAGTGTCACCTCTGCGCGGAAGCGATCGAGAGGCTTGTGGCCCTGCACGGGGAGGGCTACCGCTTCGAGCTGCACGAGGTCGACATCGAGAGCGAGGAGCTGCTGCTCCGGCGAATGCTGGAGAGAATCCCAGTAGTGGAGGTTGACGGCACGGTCGTGTCCGAGCTGGTCCTCGACGAGGCGGCGGTGCGGACGAGGCTCGATACTGTGAGGGCGTGAATCCCCTGATCGAAGAGCAGGACACGGCAGACGGGCTGATCGTCGAGGGCGAGCGGCTCTCGCTCGGCGTCGCGGCGCGGCTCTCGCGCTACCTGCAGGTACTGACGCAGGCCCGCAAGATGGGCCGCGAGACGATCTCCTCGCAGGAACTCTCCGAGTACACGCACATCAACCCGACCCAGATCCGCCGCGATCTCTCGGGCTTCGGCAAGTTCGGCAAGCGCGGCGTCGGCTACAACGTCGACTCCCTGGTGGCGGAGGTCCGCAAGATCCTGCGCACCTCGGGCCAGCACAACATCGCCCTCTTCGGCGCCGGCAACCTGGGTCAGGCGATTGCCAGCTCCGACATGTTCGCCGACCACGGCTTCCAGATCGTTGCCATGTTCGACGTCGACAGTGGGGTGGTCGGCAGCGAGGTCGGCGACCTGAGGGTGCGCGACTTCTCCGAGCTGGAGTCGGTCGTGGCCGAGCAGGAGATCGTCGTCGGCGTGCTCGCCGTGCCTGCCGCCGCCGCCCAGGCGGTTGCCGACCGGCTGGTCGAGGCCGGGGTGAAGATCATCTTCAACTACTCCGAGCAGCTTCTCCAGGTGCCGCCGGAGGTGACGGTTCACACCTCGAGCCCCGCAGTCGACCTCCTCTACGCGCTCTACTTCTACCTGACCTGAGGCTGGCTCTTGTCCCTGGACCTCGATCTCGCTCGGGAGACGTTCGAGTCCTCCACCGACTTCACCATCGGCCTCGAGGAGGAGTTCGCGATCCTCGATCCGGCCACGCTCGAGCTCGAGCATCGCTTCGAGGACGTCTACGCCGCCTGCCAGCGTGACGAGCTGCTCGCAGAGTCCGCGGCCGGCGAGCTGATCGCGTCGGAGATCGAGATCCGCTCGGGTCGCGCCGAGAGCTTCGCTGCGGCGGTGGCCCTGCAGCGCGAGCGTCGTATCCGCCTCTTCGGACTGGTCGAAGGGATGGGTCTCGGACTGGGTGCGATGGGAACGCACCCTTGGGCCAGCTACCTCGACCAGCGGATCATCGATACGCCCCACTACAACCGCTTGCGGCACGAACTCGGCTACGTGGCCCAGCGCAACAACACCTGGAGCATGCACGTGCACATGGGCGTGCGCGGCGCCGACCGCGCGATCGCCGTCTGCGACTGGATGCGCGAGCTGCTGCCGCTTCTGCTCGCGGTGTCGGCCAACTCTCCCTTCCTGGACCGCCGTGACAGCGGCCTGCACACGGTGCGGACCGAGATCTTCACCCGTACCTTCCCCCGCTGCGGGGTCCCCAGCCCCTTCGTCGATTGGGCCAGCTACGCCGACTTCATCGGCACCCTCAAGCGGGCCGGCTCGGTGGTCGAGTCCACCCAGCTGTGGTGGAGCGTGCGCCCGCACCACTCCTTCGGCACGGTTGAGGTGCGTATATGCGACGCGCAGACGCGCGGGGAGGAGTCCTTCGCCCTCGCCGGGCTGATCGCCGCCTGCATCGCCCAGACGGCCCTCTCCTACGACGAGCACGGCTATGACGGGGCCGGACGCCCGCTCGCCGACCGCGAAATCGAGGAGAACCTCTGGCGCGCGATCCGCTACGGGATGGACGGACGGCAGATCGACTTCCGCCGCGGGGTCGAGGTGGAGGCGCCCGCTGCGCTCGAGTCGCTGCTTTCCTGGACCGAGCCGGCGCGTTCCCAGCTGGACATCGAGGTCGACCTTCCGGCCCGCAACGGCGCCCAGCGGGCGCGCGAGGCGATCGATGCAGGAGTGGCGATCGAGGACGTCTACCGGGACGCTGTGGCGGAGACGAAGCGCACCTACACCGCCGTCCCACAGGCAAGCAGACAGGCGTAGGACCGCTCTGGGAGCGCATTCGCCGCTCGCCTATATAGACTCCCGCGCCGCTTAAACCATTCCGGAGGAACCTCTCTTGACCAGCTTCTTGACCGACTACGGAGTCGTCGTCGCGCTTGTCTGCGCTGGCGCCGCCGTTCTATACGGACTTGTAATCACCCAGCGCCTGCTCAAGCGTCCCGCGGGCAACGATCGTATGCAGGAAATCTCAGGTGCCGTGCAGGAAGGCGCGACCGCCTACCTGAACCGCCAGTACACGATCATCGCCGCGGTCGCGGTGCCGATCGCGATCGTGCTCCTGCTGCTGCAGAACTGGGAGACCGCGCTGGGCTTCGTCATCGGCGGCGTCCTTTCCGGAGCTGCCGGCTTCATCGGCATGAACCTCTCGGTGCGCGCCAACTCCCGCGTCGCCGAGGCTGCCCGCGGCGGCGTGCCGCCGGCACTCGACGTCGCCTTCAAGGGCGGCTCGGTGACCGGCATGCTGGTCGTCGGCCTGGCCCTGCTCGGTGTCGCCGGCTATTACGGCGCCCTCGTCCTCACCGGTAGTTCCGACAAGGAGGCGGTCGACGCGTTGATCGGCCTCGGCTTCGGTGGCTCGCTGATCTCGGTCTTCGCCCGGCTCGGCGGCGGCATCTTCACCAAGGCCGCCGACGTCGGCGCCGACCTGGTCGGCAAGGTCGAGGCGGGGATCCCCGAGGACGACCCGCGCAACCCGGCCGTGATCGCCGACAACGTCGGCGACAACGTCGGCGACTGCGCCGGCATGGCCGCCGACCTCTTCGAGACCTACGCGGTCACCTCGGTCGCCGTGATGCTGCTCGGCGTGCTCACCTTCACCGGCGCCAGCGGCGACTACCTCCGCGAGGTAGCCATCTACCCACTGGTTCTCGGCGGCGTGGCGATCATCGCCTCGATCATCGGCGCGCTCTCGGTACGGACCAAAACCGACCGGGTCGAGGGAGCCCTCTACCAGGGCCTGATCATCTCCGGAGTCCTTTCGGTCGCGGCCTTCTACCCCATCACCGAGTGGCTTATGAGCGACGCGGTCAGCTTCGGCCTCAGCGTCGGCGCCGATACGGTGAGCGTGACGGACCTCTGGCTCTGCGCTGTGATCGGGGTCGCGGTGACCGCGCTGCTCTTCGCGATCACCGAATTTTATACGTCGACCCGCTTCCGGCCGGTGAAGGCGATCGCCAAGGCCTCGGAGACGGGGCACGCGACGAACATCATCCAGGGGCTCGCCCAGGGCTTCCAGTCGACCGCCGCTCCGGCGATCGTCCTGGCCCTGGCGATTCTCGGCGCCAACGAGCTGGCGGGCATCTACGGCATCGGCGTCGCCGTCGTCGCCCAGCTCTCGCTCTGCGGGCTGATCGTCGCGCTCGACGCCTTCGGGCCGATCACCGACAACGCCGGCGGCATCGCCGAGATGGCGGAGCTGCCCGAGGAGGTGCGCAATGTCACCGACCCGCTCGACGCGGTCGGCAACACGACCAAGGCCGTGACCAAGGGCTACGCGATCGGTTCCGCCGCGCTGGCGGCACTGGTGCTGTTCGCCGCCTTCAAGAGCGAGCTCGCCGACGAGAAACCGGATGGGTTCGACCTCAACAGCCTCTTCAACCTGACCAGCCCGGACGTGCTGATCGGGCTGATCATCGGCGGCATGATGGTCTACCTGTTCGCGGCCTTCGCGATCGAGGCCGTCGGCCGCGCCGGCGGCGAGGTGGTCGAACAGGTTCGCGAGCAGTTCCGCGAGCACCCGGGGATCATGGAGGGGACCGAAAAGCCCGACTACGCCAAGACGGTAAGCATCGTCACCGCCGCCGCGCAGAGGGAGATGATCCTGCCTGCGCTGATCCCGATCGTCATCCCGGTGGTCGTCGGGCTGCTCAGCGTCAACGCGCTCGGCGGCCTGCTGATCGGCGTGATCGTCGTCGGCCTCTTTGCCGCCGTCTCGATGACGGCCGGCGGCGGTGCCTGGGACAACGCCAAGAAGCTGATCGAGGACGGTGCCCACGGTGGCAAGGGCACGCTGGCCCACGAAGCCTCGGTCACCGGCGACACGGTCGGCGATCCCTACAAGGACACGGCCGGGCCGGCGATTAATCCGATGATCAAGGTTGCCAACATCGTCGCGATCCTGATCATCCCGATAGTTCACTTCTAGGGCTGAGCGTTTTGGGGGGGCGTGGTGCCCCTCCCAAAAACGCGCGGCAGGAGCCGCGCTTGAGTGTTTTTGGGAGAGGCGCCACGCCCCTCTGCATGGCCCAGAGGAGTTGTTCTCGGGGATGATCGAAAGGCTCCTCGTGGCGTAGCTTCGAGAGGTCCGCTATCGCTTTTGTGGGGGGCGAATCGGGCCCGGTCAGATCCTTAGGCAGTCGTGGATATGAACACCGCGGCCGTGCTTCTGGCCTACGCGGGCTTGATGCGAGCGCTGTTGGCGCTCGTTTCCAAGCTGGTGGATCGCCGGTAGTAGCGAGCCGCAAAAAGAAACGGCCCCGGGGGCACCCCGGGGCCGTTCAGGTGTGGATACCAAACACGTGCCGAAACTTTAGCGCTACATGGGAGCAGGCGCAACCCGCCCGCCATCTACGGAGCCGATTGGCCGTCGCTGTCGGAGCTGTGGCGCTGTTGACGCGCTTGCGCTCGAACTTGTCGAGACGAGCGCGCTAGGGTCGCGGCCACGGTGATCGACGACCTGATCAACGTTGCCGACTTCGAGCGGGTGGCGGAAGGGAAGCTCGATCCGGGCGTCGCCGGGTACTTCTTCGGCGGTGCCTGCGACGAGGTCACGCTTGGGGAGAACGTGTCTGCCTGGGGGCATTGGCGCCTGCGGCCGCGGATGCTGGCTGGCCATGGGGAGTGGCGGACAGGGTCGGAGCTGCTCGGCGGCGAGCTCTCGATGCCGATCCTGGTCGCGCCGGTCGCCTACCAGCGGTTGGTCGATCCCGAGGGCGAGCTGGCGATGGCGAGGGCCGCCGCGGCCGCCGGCACGGTGATGTGTCTATCGACGCTGGCCACGACCCGGCCCAGCGAGGTTGCGGCCGCGGTGCCGGGGGGCCGGCGCTGGTTCCAGCTCTACTGCTTCCGCGACAGGGGAGTGACCCTGGCGCTGATGGAGGAGGCGATCGACTCCGGCTTCGAGGCCATCATCGTCACCGTCGACGCGCCCCGCAGTGGCCGGCGCGAGCGCGACCTGCGGACCGGCTTCGGGATCCCCGAAGGCCTCGGCGTCCCCAGCGTCCAGGCGGCGCTCGGTTCCGAGCGGGCGGTGACGATCGAGGAAACCTTCGCCCTAATGGACCCGGCGCTGAGCTGGGCGGATCTGGAGGCGCTGGCGTCCGGGTGCAGCGTCCCGGTGCTGGTCAAGGGCGTCCTGACCGCGGAGGACGCCATGCTCGCCGTCGAGCACGGCGCGGCCGGCGTCGTCGTCTCCAACCACGGCGGACGCCAGCTTGACTGCGCCGTCGCGAGCGCCGAGGCGCTTCCCGAGGTCGTCGACGCGGTAGAAGGCCGGGCTGCCGTCCTCGTCGACGGCGGCGTGCGACGCGGGACCGACGTGGCCATCGCCCTCGCGCTCGGTGCCGACGCGGTACTGGTCGGTCGGCCGGCCCTTTGGGGCCTGGCGGCCGGAGGCGAGGCAGGGGCGCTTCGAGTCCTGGAGCTGCTGCGCGCCGAGCTGGAGCTCGCGATGGCCCTCTGCGGCTGTGATTCGCCGGCCGGTCTGAGCCGCGCCCACGTGCGACGGGCACCGGCCGCGCCCGTATATTCGGCCTAGATGACGGCCACCCCGCCCAGGAACAGATGGCGCAACGGATCCCCCGCGACGAGTCGCTGAGTCGCGTACACGGCGTCGGCGGCCTCTTCGCCGCCGCCTACGGCAACGTCGGCTCGAGCATCTACTACGCGCTCGGCGTCACCGCGGCCTTCGCTCTCGGCTTGACGCCGGTCGCCTTCGTCATCTCGGGACTGATCTTCGCCGCCACCGCCGCGACTTACGCCGAGGCGACCGTGATGTACCCGGAGGCCGGGGGTTCCTCCAGCTTCGCCCGTCACGCCTTCAACGAGCTGGTCAGCTTCATCGCGGCCTGGGGTCAGATGCTCAACTACGTGATCACGGTCGCGATCTCGGCCTACTTCGTCCCCCACTACCTGGCCGTCTTCTGGGAGCCCCTTGGCGAAGCACCGGGCGACATCGTCGGCGGCGCCGTACTGATCGTGGCGCTGGCGCTGCTCAACATCCGCGGCTCCCAGGAGTCGGCGAAGCTGAACCTGGTCCTGGCCGTGGCCGATCTCGCCACCCAGGTGGTGCTGGTCGGGATCGGCATCTTCGTCGTCCTCAGCCCGGAGATCCTGATCGACAACATCCACCTCGGCGTCGCCCCGACGTGGAGCGACTTCGCCCTCGGGGTCGCGGTGGGGATGATCGCCTACACGGGGATCGAGACGATCTCCAACATGGCCGAGGAGGCCCGCGACGCGGCCCGGACGATCCCCCGCAGCGTCGGACTCACCGTCATCGCCGTGCTCGGCCTGTACCTGCTGATACCCGTCGTCGCGCTCTCGGCGATGCCGGTCACCCAGGACGCCGCGGGCCAGTACACGACCGCCCTCGGCACCCAGTTCGCCAACGACCCGATCCTCGGCATCGTCGAGAACCTCGGCCTCAGCCACGGCCCCACAGAAGCGCTGCGCTTCTACGTCGGCGTGCTCGCCGCGGTGATCCTCCTGATCGCGACCAACGCCGGGCTGATCGGGGTCTCCCGCCTCACCTACTCGATGGGCCAGCACCGCCAGCTGCCCGAACGGCTGCGCCAGGTACATCCCCGCTACCGGACGCCCTACATCGCGATCCTCGTCTTCTCCGTGATCGCCATGATCACCCTGATCCCCGGGCAGACCGACTTCCTGGCGACGATGTACTCGTTCGGCGCGATGCTGTCCTTCACGATCGCGCACGTCTCGGTGATCCAGCTGCGGCGGCGCCACTCCGAGGACGAACGCCCCTGGAAGCCGCCACTCAACTTCCGAGCCTTCGGCACCGAGGTGCCGCTGACCGCCGTCCTCGGGGGCCTCGGCACCTTCGCGGCCTGGATCGTCGTGATGGCGCTCAACCCGCGCACACTCGCGGTGGGTCTCGGCTGGATGGCCTTCGGGCTCGTCGTCTACGTGCTCTACCGGCGCAACCAGCGGCTGCCGCTCACCGAGACGGTCAAGGTCCTGACGCCCGAGCCTCTCGGAGTCGAGGAGATCGAGTACCGAAGCATCCTCGTCGCCTTCGAGGACGGGGAGCCGTTCTCGGAGGAGATGGTCGCCACCGCCGTGAAGCTCGCGTCCAAACGCCGCCGGGGTATCCACATCCACTCGATGCTGACTGTTCCCACCAACCTGCCGCTGGACGCCGCGCTGCCGGCGCAGGAATCCGAGGTCCAGAGCAAGATCGAGCAGGCGAAGCTGATCGGTGGCCAGCGCGTGACCGGTCACGTCGAGCGTGTCCGTCCCGGCCAAGCCGGCTACGCGATCGCAGACGAGGCGGAGCTGATCTCCGCGGCAGCGGTCGTCGTCGGCCTTCGCTACCGCAACGGCCGCCCGCTCTACGACAAGACGCTGCAGACCGTGCTCGGCCAGCGTCCCTGCCGCGTCATCGTCGTCTCCGACCCGGCCGTAGAATCGCAGGAGTGGGCTCGCCCGAACGGATCTACCGCGGCTCCGTCCGCGCCCTCTCCCTCGTCTTCCTAGCGTTGGGCCTGGCGATCCTCGTCAGCACGTTTGCCAACGGGGGCGGCCCCCTTTCGGTCGGGACGCTGCTCGGCGTCGCCTTCCTCCTGCTCGGATCCGTGCGCCTCTGGATCGCGCTGCGTTGACCGAGCCCGAGCAACCTCGGAAACCGCCGCTGCCGCCCCTCCTGCAGCGCGGCCTCGGCGTTCCCGGTCTCTTCGTCGCCGTCTACTCGGCGGTCGGAGCCTCGATCTACTTCGCGCTCGGGGTCGTCGCCGAGCGCGGCCTCGGCCTCACCCCGCTGATCTTCCTCGCCGCGGGTCTCCTCTTCGTCCTCACCACGCTCAGCTATGCGGAGGGGGCGGGGATGCTGCGCGAGCGTGGCGGCTCCTCCAGTTTTGCCCGCCACGCCTTCAACGAGCTGATCGCGTTCGTCGCCGGCTGGGCGATCCTGATCGACTACCTGATCGTCGCCGCCCTGGCGGCGATCTCGGTCCCCCACTATCTGCAGCCGGTCTCCGCCGACATAGCCTCCTCCGGCTGGCAGGTAGGCGTGGCGGCCGCGGTCATCGTCGCCGCCTGCCTGCTCAACGTCTTCAACGTGACCGGGCGGGGACGCGAGCGCCAGCTGGCCGTGCTCGCGCTCGCCGACATCGTCCTCCAGCTGGCGGTGGTCGCGGTCGGCGTCCTGGTCGTCTTCCACCCCGACAGGCTCACCGCCGAGCTCGATCTCTTCACCGACCCGAACGCCACCGACATCGTCTACGCGGCGGTGATCGCGATGCTCGCCTATGCTGGGATCGAGGCCGCGGCCGACCTCGCACCGGACATCGATGCCAAGCCGCGTGAGCTGAAGCGGATCGTCTCGATCGGCGCGATTGCCGTCCCGTTCGGCTATGCGGCGATGGCAACGATCGCGCTGATGGCGGTGCCCGTGATCGCCGGCCCGAGCGGCCCCGAGACGGCGCTCGGCAACGAGTTCGTCGAGGCGCCGATCCTGGGGGTCGTCTCCGCCTACGAACCCGCCTGGGTCGCCGACGGGATGCGATGGGCCGTCGCGATCGTCGCCGCGCCGGTCCTCTTCTGGGCGACGACCACCTCGCTGCTGGGGGTCTCCCGCCACATCTACACGCTGGCGATCAACCGCCAGATCCCCAGCTGGCTGGGCAAGCTGAACCGCCGTCACGCGACCCCGCACGTGGCGATCGCGATCTCGGGACTGATCGCGATTGGCCTCGTCGTGCCGGCCAATGTTCGGATGCTCGCCGGCCTCTACGCCTTCGGCGCCACCCTGGCGATCACGATCGCCCACCTCTCGGTGGTGCGGTTGCGCGTTACCGAGCCGGACCGGCCTCGACCCTTCCGCGTCCCCTGGAGCGTCCCCTGGCGAGGGGCGCAGCTACCGGTTCCGGCGATGGCGGCGGCGCTGGTCAGCGGCCTCGCGTTTCTGAGCGTGCTCGGCTATCACGACACCGCGCGTTGGGTCGGTGGAGGCTGGATGCTGTTCGGGCTCGTTTTCTACGTCGTCTATCGCAAGGTCTTCGAGGGGACGAGCCTGACCAAGCGCGTCTCGGTGACCGAGAAGGCGCTGACCAAGCAGGTGCCAGAGGTCGCCTACCGCAACATCCTCGTGCCCATCTTCGGCACCAAGCTCGACGACGACATCGTCGCCACGGCCGGGCGACTTGCGGCGGCCGAGCAGGAGCAGGCTGCCGCCGACGCCGACCCGACCCGTCTCGACTTGATTTACGTGATCGAGGTGCCGTTGACCGAGGCTCTTGACGCCGAGCTGGACCCGCAGACCGAGCGGGTGGCAGCCCGCGCCCTACGCCGCGCCAGCGACGTGGGCGAGGAGTACGCCGATGTGCGAGTGACGGCGGAAGCGGTGCGCGCCCGGGAAGTCGGGGCCGGGATCGTCGACGCGGCGCGGCGCAGCGGAGCCGAGGCGATTGTGATGGGGGCCGAGCCCCCCACCAAGATCAAGGGAGGTGCGACGCTGGGAGGGATCGGCGCCGCCAAGCCAGCCGAGATCGGCGCCGCGACCGAGTACGTGCTGAAGAAGGCGCCCTGCCGCGTATTGCTCACCGCACCCCCGGAAGCCCCGCCCGAGCCGGCGGCCGCGGACTAGACTCACGGCCATGTTCATCTTGATCGTCGGATGCGGTCGCGTCGGGTCTTCCGTGGCGCGGGCGATGTTGAGCCAGGGCCATGAAGTGTCCTGCCTCGACGAGGACCCCGAGTCCCACGCGCGGCTCGAGGTCGGGCTCGACAAGGGCTGGGAGGACCTCGGCGGGCAGTTCACCGTCGGCGCGGGCCTCGAGACCGATGCGCTCGTCGCCGCCGGCATCGAGAAGGCCGATGCCTTCATCGCCTCGACGGACGGCGACAACACCAACATCGTGATCGCCCAGATCGCCCAGCGCCGCTACGAGGTCCCGAACGTGATCGCGCGCATCCTCGACCCGCTGCGGGCCGAATGGTACGAGCGCCAGGGCATGCACACGATCTGTCCCACGCGGGTTGCGATCGACATGCTCGAGACCGCCGTGACCGAGGGCCCGTCCCGCAACGGCGGCTCCGCCGGCAGCCCGGCCGAGACCGGGCAGGGAGGCTGAGGACGTGTACATCATCGTCGTCGGAGCGGGGAAGGTCGGCTGGAACCTGGCCCGCGAGCTGCTCGAAAAGAACCACGAGGTGACGCTGATCGAGAGCGACCGACGTCGCTACCTCACGGTCGAGCAGGAGCTCGAGCACAACGTCTCCTACGGCGACGCCTCCGAGCTCTGGGTGCTCGAGCGAGCGGGCATCCAGAGGGCCGACATGGTGATCGCGGTCACCGGCGACGACGAGGACAACATGCTGATCTGCCAGGTCGCTCGCGAGAAGTACGAGGTCGAGCGGATCATCGCCCGGATCAACAACCCGCGCAACAAGTCCCACTTCGACCTGCTCGGTATCAAGCCCTCGGTCTCCGCCACCGACCTGATCCTGCGCCTGCTCGAGCACGAGGTGCCCGAGTACGGCCTCGTCCACCTGCTCGACCTGCAGGAGGAGCAGCTGGAGATCATCGAGATGCTGCTCGGCAAGGACTCGGGCGTGACGGGACGGCGCGTCGGCGACCTGGAGATGCCCGAAGGGAGCCTGCTGATCTCAGTGCTGCGCAGCGGCAAGGGCTTCGTGCCCGTCGCCGACACCGTGTTGGAAGCCGGCGACGAGGTCCTCGCGGTGCTCGATCCGGGGCACGAGGAGCAGCTGAAGGAACTCTTCGGGCCGGGTGGCAACGGCGCCGGCGCAGATGGCTGACCGGCAGGTCGACTTCCTGCTCGTCGGCGGCGGCTTGGCCTCTGCCCACTGCGCGGCGGAGCTGCGAAAGCGCGGGGCGGAGGGTTCGATCCTGCTCGCCGGCCGCGAGCCCGAGCCGCCCTACGAACGGCCGCCGCTGTCCAAGGAGTACCTGCGCGGAGAGGCCGGCCGCGAGGACGCCTACGTCAACCCACCCTCCTGGTACGAGGAGAACGAGGTCGAGCTGCGCTCCGGCGCCAACGTGATGTCGCTCGACCCGGCGGCGCGTACCGCGAAGCTGCAGGGGGGAGAGGAGGTCGCCTTCGGCAAGGCGCTGATCGCCACCGGGGCGATGGTCAACATCCTCCGCGTCGAGGGAGCCGAGAACGAGGGCATCCACTACCTGCGCGCCTACGGCAACTCCGATGCGATCCGGGCCGACGCCGAGGCGGCCGAGCACGTCGTCCTCGTCGGCGGCAGCTACATCGGCGCCGAGGTCGCAGCCTCGCTGACCGCGCGGGGGGCCAAGTGCACGATCGTGACGATGGAGGAGGTGGCACTCTCCCGAACCTTCGGCGAGGAGGCGGGCCGCTGGTTCCACGAGCTCCTCGAGTCCAAAGGCGTCACGATCCACGGTGGCGAGGAGCTCGAGGCTTACGAGGGAGACGGCCGGGTCAAGGCTGTGCTGACCAAGAGCGGCCTCGCGGTCGAGTGCGACACCGTGGTCGTCGGTGCCGGCGTGCGCCCCGACGCGATGCTGGCGCAGCGCGCCGGGCTGGAGGTCGACGACGGGATCGTCTGCGACTCCAAGCTTGAGACCTCTGCCGCGGGCATCTACGCGGCCGGCGACTGCTGCTCGTACGAGAGCGCCGTCCATGGCCGGCGGTTGCGGGTCGAGCACTGGGACGTGGCGATGCAGCAAGGGATGCACGCGGCCGGGAACATGCTCGGCGCGGACGCGGACTACGAGGTCGTCCCCTACTTCTTCAGCGATCTCGCCGACTGGGCGAGCCTCGAGTACGTCGGGCCAGCCTCCGAGTGGGACGAGGAGATCTGGCGCGGCGACCGCGATGCCGGCAAGTTCTCCGTCTGGTACCTGAAGGACGACCGCGTCGCCGGCGCCCTCAGCGTCGAGCGCCCCGAAGATCTCGCCGAGGCCCGCCGCCTGCTCGCCGCCGGCACCGACGTCTCCGCTGCCAGAGAGGCGATCGCTGACCCCGGCTCGGACCTGGCGTCGATATCCTGAAGCGGTCTCGTTGCGCCCTGGTGTAATTGGCAACACGCCAGTCTCTGGAACTGGAATTTGGGGTTCGAGTCCCTGGGGCGCAGTTTTTTGGGGGTGGATCGCCTGGGCCTTCGGGGGTCCTTCTCCAGGCCGCTTCGCGGGAGTTCCTGGAGAAGGACCCCCGAAGGCCCGACCATGCCGGGAGATTGAGCATGGATAAGCCCGGCCGGGGCGTCTAATCGCTTTGCTACCTTCGCCTCGCATGAGACCTTCCTACGCCTTGATTGTCGCTCTTGCTGCTGTTGCTCTTCTCGCTGGCTGCGGCGGGGGGGACGATTCGACCGAATCGGCTCCGACTACCGTGGAAGCGCCGACCGCGGTGACCCAGGCCGAACTGCTCGAACGCGGGGACGCGATCTGCGCCGAGGTCAATGCGGCCGTCGGTACCGTCGGGGCAAGCACGGAAACGGGGGGTGCCGCCGAGCAGGCGGCGGGCCTGTATTCCGGCATGGTCGACAGCCTG
Organism: Solirubrobacterales bacterium; assembly: GCA_025450585.1. Lineage (GTDB taxonomy): Bacteria > Actinomycetota > Thermoleophilia > Solirubrobacterales > 70-9 > VRUE01. The sequence goes on along the minus strand of JANWHD010000027.1, from coordinate 124,037 downwards.
AAGGGCATCGGGGTGCCCCAGGAATCCGAGGGTTACCCCGAATTCATCGCCGCCGCGGAAGCGCTCGCGACCGCGGAGGACGAAGTCCAGCTCGCCTCCGAACGCGAAGACACGGCGTCCCTCGAAAGCGCCGAATCGAACGCATCCTCAGCGCTCGCCAGCTTCCAGACGGCTGCGGACGAATACGGCTTCGAAGATTGCAGCGAAGGCCCCAGCGCCCCGGTCAGCCCCGGCACTGGCCCAGAATCCGGCGAAACCGGGTCGGAAGCACCTGAAGAACCAGAAGCCGAAGCGGAAGAACCCGAAGTCGAAGCAGCCCCCGAACCGGCCCCCGAAACCGGTGGTGCGGGCGGCGCACCCGAAGGCGGCGGCACGACGGGCGGCGGCGGCGAATCCGGCTCAACGGGCGGCGGCGAATCCGGCGGCATCGGCCCCGGCTAACCCCAGCGGTCGCACTTTCAGTCGCATAGCGGAGCAAACTGCGACCGCAACGGCGGAAACAGCCTGGCTTGGGCGTTGATGTCGCATTTCCCGCCGCATAGCGGCGGAAAGTGCGACCGCTAGGCGGCTGAAGACTCCTGCCAGGCCCCATAGAGGCGGGAGTAGGCGCCGCCGGCCTGGATCAGCTCCTCGTGGGTGCCGGCCTCGGCGACGCGGCCACCTTCGAGGACGACGATCTTGCCGGCGCGGCGGATGGTCGAGAGGCGGTGGGCGATGACGATCGCCGTGCGGCCGGTGAGCAGGCGCTCCAGCCCGCGCTCGATCGTCTTCTCGGTGCGCACGTCGACATTGGAAGTCGCCTCGTCGAGGATCAGGATGCGAGGCTCTGCGATCAGCGCTCTGGCGAAGGCGACGAGCTGGCGCTGCCCGGCTGAGAGCTGCACCCCCCGCTCGCCGATCTCCGTCTCGATCCCCGCCGGCAGCGCCGCGATGAAGTCCGCCGCGCCCACGGCCGCCGCGGCGGCTTCGATCTCCTCCGGCGAGGCGCCCGGCCGGCCGAAGGCGATGTTCTCACGCACGCTGCCGGAGAAGAGGAAGCCCTCCTGGGGGACGATCCCCAGCTGCCGCCGCAGCGCCTGCTGGCGCATCTCGCGCAGGTCGTGGCCGTCGACCAGCACTCGGCCCTTCTGGGGGTCGTAGAAGCGCGCGACCAGCTTCGCGAAGGTCGACTTGCCCGCTCCCGTGGCACCGACCAGCGCCAGCGTCTGTCCCGGCGGAACGTGCAGGTCGACGTCCTCGAGGGCCCACTGGTCGCCCTCCTCCGAGTAGGAGAACCAGACCCCCTCCATCTCTATCTCGCCACGCAGGGTTCCGGGGTCGACGGCGCCGGGCGCGTCGACCATGTCGGGCTCGGAGTCGAGCAGCTCGAAGATCTTGTCGAGCGCCGCCATCCCCTGCTGGTAGGTCGTGTACAGCTGGGAGAGCTGCTGGATCGGGTCGAAGAAGAGCTGGAGGTAGCCGATGAAGGCGACGATCGTGCCGATCTGGATCGCATTGTCGATTGCCTGGGTGCCGCCGTAGAGGATGATCGCCGCGGTGGCGATAGCCGAGAGCAGTTCCACGCCAGGGAAGTAGGTGGCGTTGAGGTAGACGGTCTTCATGTTGGCCTCGCGGTTGGCCTCGTTGAGCTCGTCCATCGCGGTCGCGTGCCTTGCCTCCTGGCCGAAGCTGCGAACCACCCGCACCCCGCTCAGCGTCTCCTGGAGATAGGCCGTGACAGCGGCGATCCGCTCGCGCGTGGCCCGGTAGGCGCCGTGGGAGATGATCCGGAAGATGACGCTGGCAATCGCCAGCAGCGGGAAGGTGAGGAAGGCGACCAGGGCCAGCTTCCAGTCGAGCAGGAGCATGATCGTAACCACGCCGATCAGGGTGAGGCCGCTTGAGAGCAACGTCACCGCTCCCGTGGTGACGAGCTGGTTGAGCGCCTCGATGTCGTTGGTCAGGCGGCTGATCAGCACGCCGGGGCTGCGCCGGGTGAAGAAGCCGATCGACATCGACTGGATGTGGGCGAAGACGCGCTCACGCAGGTCCTGGAGGGCGCGGGTGCCGACCCAGCCGACCAGGTAGGTCTGGGCGTAGGTCGCGACGGCGTAGACGATCGCCACGCCGATGAAGGCGATCACGATCAGCGTCAGGGCATCGGTGTCGCCGGTGGCGATGCCGGCGTCGATCGCCTGCCCGGCGAGGTAGGGAGGCACGAGCCCGGCACCGGTGGCGGCGAGGATCGCGACGACGGTCAGCGCGACCCGCCCGCGGTAGGGGCGCAGCAGCCCCGCCAGCCAGCGCAGCTTGCGGCCGCGCTGGTCCTCGCCGCGGAGCAGGCGCCAGAGGCCTCCGATCGCGCTCACAGAACCACCCCGCGTTCACGCCCCAATCGACACGGATTCGAGCCCCCGGAAGTCACCGTGTCGATTGGGCGCTCACAGTCGCGCCAGCTCCTCGCGCTGCTCGAGGTCCCGCTGGAGGAAGACCGTGTCGGCGAGGCCGTGCTCGGCGATCTCGCGGTAGAAGCCGCAGCCCTCGAGCAACTCCTCGTGGGTGCCCCGGTCGACGATCTGGCCGCCGTCCATCACCACTACCTCGTCGGCGAGCGAGACGGTGGAGAGGCGGTGGGCGATGACGAACGTCGTGCGGCCGGCCATCGCCTCGCGCAGGCCCGTCTTGATCGCTGTCTCGGTGGTCGCGTCGACGGCCGACGTGGCGTCGTCGAGGATCAGGATCCGCGGGTCGGCCAGCAGGGCACGGGCGATCGCCACCCGCTGGCGCTGCCCGCCAGAGAGGGTGAGGCCACGCTCGCCCACGGTCGTGTCATAGCCACCGGGCAGGTCGCGGATGAACTCGTCCGCCTGGGCGCGGCGGGCGGCTACTTCGATCTCCTCGCGGCTCGCTTGCGGACGGGCGTAGGCGATGTTCTCGGCGACGCTGGCGCTGAAGAGGAAGCTGTCGTCGGCGACGAAGGCGACCTGCGAGCGAAGCGAGGCGACGTCGACCGTGCGTATGTCCACGCCGTCGACCAGCACCGACCCCTCACTGGCGTCGTAGAGCCTGGCGATCAGCGCGACCAGGCTGGTCTTGCCCGACCCCGAGGGTCCGACCAACGCCACCGTGCTCCCCGCTGCCACGTCGAGATCGACGCCGCTCAGGGCCGCATCCGACATTGACTCCCCCTCAGTGTGGTCAATGTCGGATGCGTCAGCGCGGTTGCCGCCATAACGCAGCGTCACCCCACGCATCTCGACCCTGCCGTCGCCGGCCGGCAAAGCAGGCGCGCCCGGCGGGCTCTCGATCTGCGGCTCGCGGTCGAGCACTTCGAAGAGCCGGTTGCCGGAGGCGATGGCCCGCTGCGCCATGCCCAGCGTCATCCCCAGCATCCGCATCGGCGCGGCCAGCATCACGACGTAGACGTAGAAGGCGGTGAAGGCACCGAGGCTGAGGTTGCCGGCGATCACCTGGCGACCACCGACGAGCAGCACCAGGGCGATCCCGAGCTGGGGGAGGAGGCCGAGCAGCGGCGAGAAGAAGGCCTGAAGGCGGGTCGAGTAGACGCTCTGGTCGAAGACGCGGGTGACGGCCCGCCGGAACCGGTGCAGCTGGTGCTCCTCGCGAGCAAAGGCCTTGACGATGCGGATGCCGGAGATGTTCTCCTCGGCTTCCGCTGTCAGCTCGGCAAGCCGCTGCTGCACCTCCTGGACGGCAGGCCGCGAGACGCGGTTGTACCTGGAGGATGCGTAGACGACGAACGGCGCCGGGGCCAGCGCGATCAGCGCCAGCCAGGGCTCGAGCGCGAACATCACCGCGCTGGCGAGGACGATCGTCAGCAGGTTCTGGGTGATGAAGATCAGGCCGTAGCCGAGAAAAAAGCGGATCGACTGCAGGTCGACGGTCGCCCGCGACATCAGCTGACCCGTCTGCTGGCCGTCGAAGAAACCCAGCTCGAGCCGCTGCAGGTGTCCGTAGAAGCGCTGGCGCAGGTCGAACTCGACCGCCAGCGAGACCTTCCCCGCAACCACCCGTCGCACGAGGGTCAAGCCCAGGCGCAGGATCCCGGCGGCGACGATCGCCAATGCCAGGGGGAGCAGTTCAGGCTGTTCTTCCGCCTTGATCGCGTTGATCGCCCGCCCGATCAGCCACGGGATCGCCACCGTCATTCCCATCGCGGCCCAGGCGAAGACCAGCGATCCCCAGAGCTGGCGGCGGTAGGGGCGAAGGAAGGCGGTCAGGCGACGGTAGGTCCGCATCGAACTCACTATACAAAGTGAAGTATTGGCCGCCGTAGGGCTTGGGCCGAGCTAGTCGAAGGCTGCGGCCTTGGCGCTGGGAACCTTGCCGCCGCTGCACTTCGGGCCATGGCCGTCGCTGGGGAGAATCTGGAAGTTCGTGACCGCGTGTACGGGTGTCGGCGAGCCGTCGTTCTGGGCGAGGGTGATGACGAGCCGGTAGAAGCCGGAACGCAGATCGTGGTAGTAGATCTCGGGCCGGGTCGCTGGCGAGTAGCTGCCGGCTGAGCCGATCCGCTCGGCGAGCACGCCGTTGGGCCCCGCGTACTCGGGGAAGTCGAAGGAGGCGCCAACCAGCCGGCCCTTGCCGAACGGGCTGTCGATCGCTCGCTGGAGCTTGGCCGGGTCGACGCAGTCGGGGACGCGATTGAGCCCGAAGCGGATGTGGCCCTCGCCCAGCTGCGGTTCGCCGCCGAAGTGAAGGGGCGCCAGCTGGAAGTTGTCCAGGGCGACCTTGACCACGACCGCGTGGCTCGACTGCCGGGCGCCGTTGCGGGGGGAGATCACCTCCACGCCGGGGCGACCCGTGTCCGTGTCGCTGCCGGCCCGAGTGGCGGTCGCGTCTTTGCCTCCGCCCAGGAGGAGAACGACGAGGGCGACGGCCGCCGCGGAACCGGCGGCGAGGAGGATCGAGGTTCTGCCCCGCATTGCGGCGGGACTTTACGCCTACCGACCCCATAGGCTTTCCCGGGATGAGTCCCGCAGCGGAATTCGCCTACAGGCTCGGTGCCGCCGCCCGCCGTCCGGCCAGCTGGTGGCAGCTGCTCAAGTTCGGTCTCGTCGGCGGCTCGGGGTACGTGATCAATCTCGCCGTCTTCGCCCTGCTCAGCGGCGAGCTCGGCATGCATCACGTCTCAGCCGCGCTCGGCGCCTTCTGTGTCGCGGTGAGCAGCAACTTCCTTTGGAACCGGCACTGGACCTTCGCCGCTGCCGATGGCCATGCCGGGTTCCAGGCAGCCCGCTTCTTCGCCGTCAGCGTCGCCGCGCTGCTGGTCAATCTGGTCGCTCTCGAAGCTCTCCTCCTCAGTACGTCGATGGACGCCCTGGCCGCCCAGGCGATCGCGGTCGCGATCGCGATGCCCTTCAACTTCCTAGGCAACAAGCTCTGGACGTTTGCTTAGAGGGTGGCGGATGGCGGGTGCCCCTCCCCAAAACGCGCGGCGGAGCCGCGCTTGAGTGTTTTGGGGAGGGGCACCCGCCATCCGCTCTCGTCCTGAAGCGCACTTTGAAGCTTGAGAGCCTTGGCTCAGCTGCTCACCACTCTCCTTCCAGCCAGCCCAGCAGCTCGGGCATCCGGCTGCGCAGGTCGGGCTCCGGTGCGGCGAGCTCGGTTCGGGCGAGCTCGATCGTGGCGCCCAGCGCCAGCGTCGCGCGGACCGGGCTCATGCCGAGCGAGGCCTCGAGCCGCTCGATCGCGTCGCGATTGGCGCGCAGGGACCAGAGCGCCGCTCGGGTTCCGGTGGGATCGAGTTCCGCGACGTCGACGATGGTCTCGACCGCCTCGCGGACCCGGTCCTCCGGCGGCGTCTCGGACAGTGCTTCCAATGTCCTCTCGACGAGCCGTTCGTCCAGCTGCCCGTCGACTACTCCCGTGACTGCTCTACCCTCTGTCATGTTGGGACCTCCTCTTCAGGTCTCGGCCAGGCCCCGGGGTGTCGCAAGCACCGCCGGGGCAGCTTTATGAGAGTTTGCGAGTGTAGACTCGGCCTAAGACGATAAGCGCCCGTTGCTCAATGGTCAAATTATCTCGCTCGTGACGCACGGGAGCGCATGAGGAGACAGGCAGATGAGCAGCGCAAGATCGAGCTACGACGCGTCAGCTGTTGAGGCCGAGCGCCAGGCAGCGTGGGCGCGAAACGACGCCTTCGCAACGCCCACGCCGGCCGATGGCGACCGCGGCGTCTACATCAAGCCGTCCAGCCCCTTCACGTCGGGCAAGCTGCACATGGGGCACGTCCGCGACTACTCGATCGGCGACGCCTATGCCCGCTTCCGCCGCGCTCGTGGCGATGCGGTCCTCTTCGGCTTCGGCTTCGACGCCTTCGGCCTGCCGGCCGAGATGGCGGCGATCGAGCGCAAGGTCCCGCCGGCCGAGTGGGTCGAGGGCTGCGGCGAGCGGATGCTGGAGCAGATGAAGCGACTTGGCTTCTCGTTCGACTATGACCGCGTCTTCTACAGCTCCGACGAGGAGCAGTATCGCTGGTCTCAGTGGCTCTTCCTGACGCTCCTCGAGGCCGGCTTCATCTACCGCGACGACACCACCGTCGACTGGTGCGACAGCTGTCGTACGACGCTTGCCGCGCTGCAGGTGGAGGACGGACGCTGCTGGCGCTGCCACAACGAGGTCCGTCTGATCCGCCGCCCGACGTGGTTCCTGCGGATCACGCCTTACCTGGAGGAGAACGACCGCCGCCTTGTCGACCTCGAGGACTGGGACGAGATCTCGCTCTCGACCCAGCGGTACATCCTCGGCCGCAGCGACGGGGTCGAGGTCGAGCTGCCGGGCCCGGACGGGGAGGGCCTGGCTGTCTTCACGCCCCACGGCGACGCGGTCGCGGAGGCGAGCTTCGTGGTGCTCTCTCCGCGCCATCCGTCGGTTGATGGGTGGGCGACCGACCCGGGGGTGCGGGAGCAGCTCGACGCGCTGCGCTCCGGAGGATGGGAGCGCAGTGCCCGCGACGCCAAGTCCGTGCCGCTCGTCGATATCGGTGCGTCCGTGAGGGCGCCGTGGGCGCCGGATCCGCTGCCCGTCCTGGTCTCGCCGATCGTCGACGCCCGCTACGGGCCGACGGCGGCGTTCGGGATTCCCAGCGCCGACGAGGCCGACGAGTCGATCGCGGCGCGGGTGGCGCGGGTGGAGGAGGCCCGGGCGAACGGCTCGGGAGGTCAGGTGACGGGGGCTCGCGAGGCGGTCCGCTACCGGGCCGCGGACTTCTCGATCTCCCGTCAGCGCTTCTGGGGCACGCCGATCCCGATCGTCCACTGCGACGCCTGTGGGGCGGTGCCGGTGCCCGCGGAGGATCTGCCGGTCGTTCTTCCCCGCGACGTCGAGCCGACCGGCGAGGGCAATCCCCTGGCGGAGCTCGCCAGCTTCGTCGACGTCGCCTGCCCGCGGTGCGATGCGCCCGCCAGGCGCGAGACCGACACTCTCGACTGCCACTTCGACGCGCTCTGGCTGTGGGTTCCGGCAGCGGTTCCGCCCGAGGGTCGGGCCGAGTCCATGTTCGACCATCCGGAGCTGCGAACCTGGCTGCCGTCCGAGCGCCTCGTGGCCGGCTCCGACAGCGGTGGGTTCGTCTTCGACCAGCGCGTCGTGACCAAGGCCCTCAGGGACATCGGCCCGTTCGCGTTCATTGCCGAGGGAGAGCCCTTCTCCGGCTGTCTCTTCCACGAGATGGTGATCGCCGACGGACGCAAGATGAGCAAGCACCTGGGCAACGTCGTCGATCCCGACGAGCTGGTCGAGCGCTACGGCGCCGATACGGTGCGCCTCGCCATCCTCTATGCCGCCGGCCCGGCGAAGACGCTGAACTGGAACGACGGCGCCCTGCGTTTCTGCGACCGGTTCCTGCGCGGCGTCTGGGCCTACGCGCAGGAGCGCTTCGAGAGCGCTCCCGGGGCTCCGGAGGATCCGGAGGCGGCCGCAGACACCGCCTTCCTGCGCGAGCGCCTCTGCAAATGGTCTGACAACGGCCTGGCTCGGATCACCGCGGACCTCGAGGAGCTGCAGATGCACAAGGCGGTCCGCAACGTCACCCGCCTCTTCGAGCGAATCCAGGATTTCGAGAAGCGCGTCGTCGCGCGCCGCGGAGAGCTCGGCCGCGCCGATGCGGAGGCTCAGGTCGCGGCCCTGCTCCTGCTTGCGAGGGTGCTCGCCCCCTTCGCGCCGCACACCGGCGAGGCTCTTCTCCTCGCCGGCGGCGAGGATGCCGGCGAGCTTCCGGGCCAGTGGCCGGAGAGGCTCGCCCTCCCGGCCACCTCCTCCGGCGCCGGTACGTCCTGAGGCCGGCAGTTTGAACAAACATAGTTGACTGGTGGCCACAAACCTGTTATGAATGGAATCGCTGACGATCAAGCGCAGTGAAGAGGCGGGGTCCCACTCAATGGAGGCTCGCCTGGCACGGCAAAGGGAGAGTCCGGTGAAGAGCCGCGACACGGCGGCGGCATTGTCCTGCTGACCCAAGTTGCCCCCGCCCTCTTCCTGCGCACCTCTTGCGTGGCGAGTAGGACAACGAGCTGCGCTGCCGCTTTGAATTCTGGCCTGACGACCTTTCCTCCGTCGGGTTTCGGATCGCTTGCGGCGTATCGCCGCATGGTGAAACCGTTTGCCTCCATCGCGCGTTCTTCCAAGGGGTACCAAAAAAAGTATGTGGAGTTTTCTATATATGGGTTCGCGGGAAGGATGGGCTGTGACATGGGAGAGCAAGGGAAGCTGAAGGCGGCGTGCGACGTTGCGCGCCTGACGGCAAGCGAGAAGGAGTTTTGGACCGGGCTCTGGGAGGCTCCGATTCCGGACACGCTGCACGAGACCGGAGCCGACATGGTGCGTTTCGGCCCGATCCAGGCGGTTTGCGTCACCGAGGAACCCCGGCACCCTGGGGTCAACTTCATCCTCGGCGCCGGCGAGGCCGGGGCGGTCTCGAACGGTCACCTCGGCGACGCGGTCCACTGGCTCGAGACCAGGTGCTTCGCATGGAGCGATGACCGCGGTGTCGACTACCGCGTTCCCGTGGCCCCCGGCCTGCCGGAGGAGGCAGCGGCCGAGGGCTGGCTGCGGGAGTACGGGCATCTCTGCGACGGCGGGGTGGCGAAGCTGGTTTGCGATGCGGCGGGGCGCCGGTTTGCCCCGGCGCCGGACATCGAGGTGCTCGACTGGGACGACTGGGACGAGGGCTTCGGCGCCCCGCTCACCGAGAGCCTCGGCCTTGCCAGCGCGGCGGAGCACTTCTTCCTCTGCCTGCTGGACGAAGAGGATTGGCGTTGTTATTGCGGCATCGTCGGCGACGATCCGCTGGCCTACGTCGCGATGCACGTCCACGAAGGCGTGGCCTCGATCGCCCTCGCGTCGCGACCCTGTGCAGGTCGTGATGGCGACGGCCAGCTGGCGGTCCTGCACCGCTGCATGGAGGATGCGGAGGAGGAAGGATGCGACGCGCTCGTCCTCGTCGACGCCGGTGGCGAACCGCCGGTGATCGACCGTGCGAGTCTCGTCCGGGCGGGCTTCGAGGTCACCTACCGGGTGCCGAGTTGGCGCAGCCCCACACGGGTTGCGGTGTGAGCGTTCAACGGTCAGCCACTTTTGCGCAAAAAGCCTTGACCGGTAGTGGGAGCGTGTGTTATACGTAACGCGCTGACGACCAAAGCGCTAGCGGAGAGGTGAGAATCCCGGTTAGGGGCGACTCGCCTTGCGATGGCTAAGGAGTTGTGTCGAGTCATGAGTCGAGACGACGGCCGTTTCGGGTGCAACACAAGGAAGGCGGTGGCGCTGCGCGCACTGCCCCACCTCGCGCACGTGGCGCTGCCCGCCACGACGGCTGCTTCGCCCTCTCACCTCTGGCAGCTAGGTCCCCGGAGAGGGGGGGCGGCCATGTAGCTGGCCGCAGCGCAGGTTCTTAGCCGTGGCCGGATCGATGGCCACGATGAATTCGGGCCCGTCCTCGCGGAATGCTGACACCGCTCGGACGGGCCCAATTCTTTGCAGGACTCGACAAATACACAAAGTTGGTTGATCGGTTATGGCGGGTCTGTTATACCCCTTGGTTCTATGCGGAGGCGCGATCGGAGCCGGGGTAATGGCAGCACCTTGGAGCGCCCAGTACCCTGCTCAGAGGAGATCGTCGATGCTGAGCTCTGAGGACCGAACCCGCTCCTGCGCGACCGAACTGGTCTGCCGCGATTGCGGCCGCCGCCTGCCGCTTATCGACACGACGTCAAAGTGCCTTGGCTGCGGCAACGGACTCGACATCGACTACGACTACGAGCTGGCCAGGGAGCGACTCAGCGAGATTCCGCCGGCCGAGCGCGAGATCAACATCTGGCGCTTCGAGGAGCTGCTGCCGATCGTCGACGCGAAGGCCCAGGCCCGGGTGGGGCGCTACAGCGGACGCACGCCGCTGATCCACGCCGACCGGCTCGGCGCCGAGCTCGGTCTCAAGAAGCTCTACCTCAAGGACGACAGCACCTCGCGCCCCAGCCTCTCCTACAAGGACCGCGTCGTCTCGATGGCGGTAGCGCGCCTGCTCGAGCTCGGCAAGGACGAGATCGGCTGCGTCTCGACCGGCAATGTCGGCACCGCCGTCTCCTCGCTGGCCTCCAAGGCTGGGGTCACCGCCTACGTCTTCTACCCGTCGAACATGGAGCGCGGCAAGGCACGCGCCTGCCGGGCGCTCGGTGCCGCCGTCTGCCAGCTCGACGGCAACTACGACGAAGCCAACCGCGCCTGCCGCGAGCTCGCCCTCGCCAGCGGCATCCAGTTCGCGAACATCACCCTGCGGCCGTTCTACGCCGAGGGAGCGAAGACGGTTGCCTACGAGGTGGTCGAGCAGCTCGAGTGGGAGGCCCCCGACCACATCGTCATCCCGGCCGCTGGGGGCACGCTCTCCTCGCGCGTGCACAAGGGCCTGATCGAGCTCGAGACCGTGGGGCTGGCGGAGACCTCGGGAGTCAGGATCGACGTGGCTCAGGCCGAGGGCTGTAGTCCGATCGCAACGGCGATCAGCGATGGCTCGGGTCGGATCGAGCCGCAGACCCCGCACACCGCGGCGCACTCGATCGCGATCGGAGCGCCCGGCGACGGCCCGCTTGTGGTCGACGCGGTGACGTCGCGTGGCGGCAGCGCCGCGACCGCCACCGACCGGGAGATCTTCGAGGCGATCGACCTGCTCGGCGCCACCGAGGGCATCCTCACCGAGCCAGCCGGAGGCACCACGATCGCCTGTACCGCCAGGCTCGCCAACGAAGGCAAGCTCGGCCCCGACGACACGGTGGTCGCGATAGTCAGCGGCAACGGCTACAAGACCCTCGACGAGCATCCCGACAAGCCTTGGGCCGAAGGCGTCGCCTGTGACGTCGACGCGATGGGCGAGATGCTCGAAGAGTTCCGCCAGCACGGCGTCGGCGCCACCCTCGGCTGATTGACTCGTCAGTCAACCACCGGGATATAGTCCCGGCCATGTTCGCCTACGGCGATGGAAAGTTCGTGCCGGCGGAGTTCCCGCCCCCGGTCGAGCCGCGCGAGGAGTTCGTCAAGCGCTCGCTCGACGGCGAGGACGATCGGATCGAGATCGGCGTCGCGATCATCGGCGGCGGCACCGCGGGGCTCGCCTGCGCCAACCGCCTGCTCCAGCTCCTGGCCGACGATCCGGAGACGATGGAGAAGCTCGGCGAGGTCCCGGTCGCCGTGGTCGAGAAGGCGAAGACCTGCGGCGGCCACAACCTCTCCGGGGCGGTGATGCGGCCGGGCCCGCTGCAGGAGCTTTTTCCGGAGATGAGCCGCGAGCAGTGGCGCCAGGAGGGCTTCGCCTTCGGCGAGGTGGAGAAGGAGGCGATCTACGTCCTGCCAAGCGCCAAGACGAAGATCCGCATTCCGCCGCCCCCACCGCAGCGCAATCACGGCAACGAGGTGATCTCAGTCGCGGCGCTCTGCCGTTACATGCAGCGCCAGGCCGAGGAGGCGGGCGCCTACCTGCTGACCGAGACGGCCGCCACGCAGTTGATCGTCTCCGACGGCGCCGTCGTCGGCGTGCGCTCCGGCGACAAGGGGCGCGGCAAAGAGGGCGAGGAACTGGGCAACTTCGAGCCCGGGACCGACATCGCCGCCAGGGCGACCGTTCTCGCCGAGGGCTGCTGGGGTCACCTCACCGACGCCGCGGTTCGCGAGTTCGGCCTCGACGAGGGGCGCGAGCCGCAGGTCTGGGAGCTGGGCGTGAAAGAGGTCTGGAGGGTGGCCAAGCCGCTGGACCGCGTGATCCACACGCTGGCCGGCTGGCCGCTGAAGATATCGGCGCGCTACCACCAGATCGGCGGCTCCTGGATCTACCCGATGAAGGACGAGAAGACCGGCGAGGACCTGGTCTCGATCGGCTTTGTCCTCGACCTCGACTACGCCGACGCGACCAGCTCCGCCCACGACTTCCTGCAGCAGTTCAAGACGCACCCGATGGTGCGCGACATCCTCGAGGGCGGCGAGCGCGTCGGCTGGGGGGCGAAGGCGATCCCGGCGGGTGGCTACTGGGCGATGCCGAAGCTCTCGATGCCCGGTGCCGCGATCGTCGGCGACGGTGCCGGTATGGTCAACCTGGCGGCGCTGAAGGGCGTCCACTACGCGATCGTGGCGGGGATGCTCGCCGCGGAGCAGATCTACGCCGCGCTGAAGGCCGGCAGCGACGACCTCTCCGGATACGAGCAGGCGGTTGAGGACTCGATCATCCGCAAGGACCTCTACGAGCAGCGCAACACCCGCCAGCCCTTCCAGAAGGGCCTGCTCAAAGGCGGCCCCTTGGTCAACCTGATGATCGCCACCAAGGGGCGCTTCCCCGGCGGCCGCTGGAAGCTGCACCGCAACGACGCCCAGCCGATGTTCGTCGGCGAGACCAAGGACGGCTACCCCCAGCCCGACGGCAAGCTCACCTTCGACAAGCTCTCCAGCGTCTTCATCACCGGCAACGCCACCCGCGACGACGCCCCCAACCACATCCGCGTCCAGAAGCGAGTCCCCCGTGAGATCGCCGAGACCTGGAAGTGGATGTGCCCAGCCGGCGTCTACGAGATCCCCGACGACGCCCCCGAGACCGGCGACGTCGACGTGATCGTCAACTACACCAACTGCGTCCAGTGCGGCGCGATCACCGCCAAGGGCGGCCGCCTGACGACGCCAGAGGGCGGCGACGGGCCGCTGTACCAGAACACCTGAGGTCGAAAGGCTCATAGCCGAAAGCGGCTATGTTGCCGCGGGTGATCGCGAGTACCTGGACGACCCTGAAGGCCACCGTAGGCGCGCTCGTCCTCGAGTTCCGCGATCGCGACATGGGCCTGCTGGGCGTTGCCGCCGCCGGCACCTCGTTCGCGACTTGGTGCTTCACGATCGCCCTCGGCGTCTACGGCTTCGAGGCGCACGGGGCGGCGGGCGTCGGCATCGTCGCCCTGATCCGCTTCCTGCCGGCGGCGATCATCTCGCCGCTCGTCGGCCTCCTGATCGACCGCTTTCCGCGGCGCACGGTGATGCTCGGCAGCGCCGCCGCTACCGCGGTCGTCCTCCTCCTCGCCGCCGCGGCCGCCGCTCTCGATGCTCCGACCGCAGTCGTCTTCGCCTTCCCCGCGCTCTTCGCCGTCGCCGCCTGCGGCTACGGGCCCGCGCACGTCGCGCTGACGCCGACCCTCGTCGAGACGCCGCAGCAGCTCTCGGCCAGCAACGTCTCCCACAGCGTGATGGAGAACGGCGGCGCCCTTCTCGCCGCCCTCGTTGCCGGCCTCTTGCTCCACCCGACCTCGCCGGCGTTCGTGATCGGGGTTGCGGCTGGCGCCGCCCTCCTCGTCTGCCTTCTCGTGCGCGGAGTCCGCAGCGACCGCCGGCCTGACTACGTCGGCGAGAAGGACGAGGTGTCGAACGCCTTTCGTGACGTCACCCTCGGCGCGCGGACTCTTGCCGCGGATCCGGCGCTGCGACTCTCCTCGGCGACGCTGGTGCTGCTCTTCCTCTTCGAGGGGTTCGCCGACGTGATGGTCGTGGTGATGGCGCTGGAGCTGCTCCACCTCGAGGAGGGGAGCGTTGGCTTCCTCAACGCGACCTGGGGGGTCGGGGCGGTCCTCGGCGCGGTGGCGCTGGGAATGCTTTTCGACCGCGGCAGGCTGGTGCTGGCGATAGCGGGCGGCAGCCTCCTGGTAGGCCTGGCCACGATGCTGCCTGGGATCGCTCCCCACGCGACCACCGCGTATGTCGGCTGGCTGGCGATCGGGATCGGCTTCGTCTTCGTCGAGGTCGCGGCGAAAACGCTGATGCAGCGTCTCGGCTCCGACGAGACGCTCGGCCGGGTGATCGGCTCGCTCGAGTCGGGCCGCCAGGCGGCGATGGCGGTCGGCTCGATCGGCGCCGTCCTCCTCGTCGCGCTGCTGCACGTCCGCGGTGCGCTGATCGCCCTCGGCGCGCTGCTGCCGGTCTTCGTAATCCTCTGGTGGACTCGCCTGCGCGCCTACGAGGTCGGCGCCCCCGTGGCCGAGGAGCACTACAGGCTGCTGCGCGGCAACCCGATCTTCGCGCCGCTGCCGCTGGCGACGCTGGAGCGGCTCAGCCACGACCTCGCGCCACTGGAGCTGCCGGCCGGCAAGGACGTGATCGTCCAGGGCGAGATCGGCGACCGCTTCTTCCTGATCGAAGACGGCCAGGTCGAGGTCTTCGAAGATGGGGTCTTCCGTCGCAACGAGGGGCCGGGCGAATCGTTCGGGGAGATCGCGCTGCTCCACGACGTCCCGCGCACGGCGACGGTGCGGACGACCGTGGACACACACCTTCTCGCCCTGGACCGCGACCAGTTCCTGCTCGCCGTGACCGGGCACCGGCGCAGCCACCAGCTGGCGACGGCGGTGGCCGGCGAGCGCTGGCCCGGGGAGAGGCCCACCACGGCGGTCTCTGAGTGACGGCTCCGCGGAATCTGCGGCGGCGGCGCGAACTGGCGATCCTCCTCGTCGTCGTCGCGTCCGCGGCGATCGCGATCGTCGCCTACGCCACTCACCTGACGCGCAGCCTCGAGCTGCAGACCGTCGACGCCCGCTTCTCGGTGCGGGGGACCCAGGAGCGGCCGAGCGACATCGCGATCGTCGCGGTCGACGACCGCACCTTCACCGAACTGGGGGTGCAGTGGCCTTTCCCGCGCTCGCTGCACGCACGGGTGGTCGACCGCCTGCGCGAAGCGGGAGCGAAGGTGATCGCGGTCGACATCCAGTTCACCGAGCCGACCTCGCCGAGAGAGGACAACGCCCTGATCGAATCCGTCGACGGCGCCGGCGGTGTAGTTCTCTCGACGACCGAAACGGAAAACGGCAAGAGCCGAATTTTCGGTGGCGAAGAAGTCGTCCGCAGCATCGATGCCCGCGCCGCCAACACCAATCTGGTCACCCAGCCAGGCGGGAAGTTCCGGAAAATGCCGTACGAGGTCGACGGCCTCGTCAGCTTCGGCATCGTCACCGCGGAAGCCACGACCGGCGAGGGGATCGAGCGATCCGATCTGGAAGGCGACGGCGAAGCCTGGATCGACTATCGGGGCCCGCCGAACACGATTGCCAACTACTCCTACTCGCGTGTGCTGCGCGGGAAGGTGCCGGATTCAGCCTTCCGAGGCAAGACCGTGATCGTGGGGGCGACGGCGCCCTCACTGCAGGACGTGCACGCGACCTCGACCACGAAAGACGAGTTGATGTCGGGGCCGGAAATCCAGGCGAACGCGGCCTGGACCGCCATGCACGGGTTCCCGCTCTCCTCCTCCAGCCTCGTCGTCGACCTGCTGCTGATCCTCCTGCTGGCCGCCGCCCCCGCCGCGGTGACGCTGCGGATGAAGGCCCTGCCAGCCCTCCTCGTTGCGATCGTCCTCGGCATTCTCTATGCCGTCGTCGTCCAGCTGGCCTTCGACTCCGGCAGCGTGCTGCTGGCCGTCTACCCGCTGCTGGCCCTGACCCTCTCTGCTCTCGGCGCCCTGGCCGTCAACTACGTGATCAACGCCTTCGAGCGCCAGCGCGTCCACGACACCTTTGCCCGCTTCGTCCCGGCGGCGGTGGTCAGCGAAGTGCTCTCCCGTACCGACGATGACCTGCGGCTCGGTGGGATGCGGCGCGAGACCACGGTGCTCTTCAGCGACCTGCGCGGCTTCACCAGCTTCTCCGAGGCGCTGCCGCCCGACACGGTGATCGAGGTGCTCAACCGCTACCTGGGGGAGATGAGCGACGCGATCATGGACCACGGAGGCACCCTCGTCGCCTTCATGGGGGACGGAATCATGGCTGTGTTCGGCGCTCCGCTGGAGCAGCCCGACCACGCCGACCGCGCGGTGGCGGCGGCGCGCGAGATGCTCGGAGCGCGCCTGTCCAGCTTCAACGCCTGGATGGAAGAGGCCGGGATGGACCGGGGGTTCGACATGGGCATCGGCCTCAATACCGGCATGGTGATGAGCGGCCAGGTCGGCTCCGAACGTCGGGTCGAGTACACGGCGATCGGCGACACCACCAACACCGCCGCCCGCCTCGAGGGCATGACCAAAGGAACCGGCCACCAGATCTTCATCGCCGACTCCACCCGGCAGGCGCTGCGGCGGGAGGTGCCCGACCTGGAGCTCGTCGGCGAGCACGAGGTGCGGGGCCGTGCGCACGCGGTCACCGTCTGGACGCTGCCGACGAGGCGCGAGCGCCGATCAGGCGACGACCAGCAGCGCGGTGCCGAAGAGGAAGACGGCGTGGAAGGACTGGTCGACGGCGACGCGCAGCCCTGAGGACGTCTGCGAGAGGCCCTTAACCCTGGCCATGTAGGCGTCGAGCAGTCGCCCGTCGTCTTGAATCCAGTGTGGGATGGCGATCACGGCGCCGATGGCCACGGCCCAGGCCACGTCGCGTTCGAGCCCGATCCAGACCAGGGCGGGGAGGAATGCCGCGGTGTAGGTGGCGACATGGGCCAGCAGCGCCCGCCGGCGGACCGGATCGTTGCCGAGGCCGCCCTGCTTGTGGCGGGCCTGCCAGTCCGTTTGCAGCAGGAAGTCGCCCACGAGGTGGGAGGCGATGAGAACCGCGAAGGCTTCTACCCAGGTCAAGAGCGCGGCAGATCGGTCGGGAGCATGTGCCGGAGCAGCCTAAGCGACGCGACGGTTACGAAAGTCCGTTGCCTTTCTCGGGTTCGGCTCAAGCTTTGTTGCTTCGCGGTCGAATAGATAAGGTCCTTCATCCAATGCGAAGGAAGACGGTCAAGGGGACGCTGCTCGTGGTGCTCGCTTTCTTCGTGCTGCCTGCCGGCGGGTCGGCGTCGGTGACCAACACGCGGATCACCTCTGGGCCAACCGGCACGATCGACACCCGGTCGGTCACCTTCACCTTCGACTCCCCGCTGGACGGCGGCTTCCAGTGCCGCCTCGACTCGACCGACCCGGGCGACTGGCTCCCATGCACTTCGCCGCAGTCCTACACGTCCCTCGCCGACGGTCCCCATAGATTCGAAGTCCGGGCCCTCAATCGCCCTGGGCACCCCGATCCGACGCCCTCCGTTGCGAGCTTCACCGTCGAGACCGAGCCCCCCGAGACGACGCTTGCAGAGGCCCCAAGCGGCACGATCGACGCGAGCTCCGCGAGCTTCGCCTTCACCTCTTCGGAGCCGGGCACATTCGAGTGCCGCCTCGACTCGACTGACCCGGGCGACTGGATCCTATGCACTTCGCCGCAGTCCTACCCGTCTCTCGCCGAGGGTCTCCACACCTTTGAAGTGCGCGCTGTGAACGAGGTCGGCGACGCCGATCCGACCCCCGCCAGCGCGAGCTTCACCGTCGACACCATGTCGCCCGAAGCGACGATCTCGGCGGTTCCGAGCGTCACGATCGACACCGGCCCACCTCGGCCGGTTGCCGGCGAGAGCGTCAACCTCGAGCTCGTGGAGGGCACGGTCGAGCTGCAGTGCCCTGGCGAAGACGAGTACTCCAGACTGACCTCCTTCAAACAGGTGCCTCTCGGCTGCCTGATCAACACCCGCCACGGAGTCGTCGACCTGACCGCGTCGAAAGGGTCTTCCGGGGAGCTGCAGGAGGCGCACTTCTGGGGCGGCGTGTTCGTCGTCAGCCAGGAGCACGGCGATGACAAAGCGGTCGAGCTGAAGCTCGCCGGCCGGCGGATGTGCGAGCGGCGGGGCTCGACGCGCAAGCGCACCGCGACCGTCAGTCGCGCCCGCCGGGGCAGCGGTGGGCGCAAGGTGTGGGGCAGCGGCAAGGGGAACTACGAGACGAACGGCAGTTACGGCTCGGCGACGGTGAGGGGAACTACCTGGCTCGTCGTCGATCGCTGCGACGCGTCGACCCTGTTCAAGGTTGCCGAAGGCATCGTGTCGGTCCGCGACTTCGTCAAGGAGAAATCGTTCACGCTCACCGCCGGGCAGCAGTACATCGCCAAGGCGGCTCTCCCTCGGCTCAAACCGAACCTGTGGCCCTGACTCGCAGCCTCTGCGTCGCTTGCACGTGCGCCGCGATGCTGGCCTTGGCCTCGGCGCCGCTCGCGACGGCCGCGGACAAGCTGCCGATCTCCGTTGCCCGAGAGAGGGCGGCGGCGTTCGCCGAGAACACGTGCTCCCACGACAAACATTGCGCTAGCTCCGGCGTCAAAGCCTGCCGCAGGCAGGGCGACCGCGTCGTGATCTGCCGGATCTTCGACCACCGCAAGACCGAAGAGCAGGGCAGATTCGTCTGCACGAGGCCGATCCGCCTGGCGCTGGACCCCCAGACCAATCGCGTGCCGGTGACCGGCGTCGGCGAATGGGA
Organism: Solirubrobacterales bacterium; assembly: GCA_025450585.1. GTDB lineage: Bacteria > Actinomycetota > Thermoleophilia > Solirubrobacterales > 70-9 > VRUE01. The sequence continues at coordinate 105,268 of JANWHD010000027.1, read as the reverse complement.
CTGCTGACGTTTTAAGACTCACGACCGAAAGGTTTTGTCCGCAGCATGGCGTAGGGTCGCTCAGCCATGCTTGGTCTCATCTTTGGTGGCATATTCACTGACGCGATCTCCGGCGCGGTGGCTGTCGTGCTCGGCTTCACAGGCATCTTCGGTGGAGCGGCGCACTACGGGGCAACGCTGGCTGGACGGACCAAGCCAGAGGTTGAGCGAGCCACAGCGTTCGGCTTTTTCATCGGCGTCGCGTTTGGAGCCTTTGTCCTCATGGTCGATGTTGTGACGTGATCTACACTGGGCTCGTGACAATTCGAGTGGCGCTAGTCGGTATCCCTGCGGCGACAATCGCCGGTCTTGTGCTTCTGCTGAACAGCCTCGATGCAAGCCCTGGCATCGCCGTGGCAGCCCTTATGCTTGTTGCAGTTTTGAGCGGAGCTGCCCTCGGCTACTTCGCAGACCGCCTTCCGGAGCTGCCGCGTACGCGGAGCGCCCATCCGCTCGCCTCGCATCGCGTCGACTGAGGCGTGACCTCTGTCGTCGCGCAGGACGGTCCTGTCGGTAAGTCCCTCTCCGACGACACCAAAGGAGTCCCTCGAGGATCCTGAGTTCAGGGCGAAGTACGAGCGCCTCGCCCCGTACGAGAGGCTGGCCCGAATCGTCATCATGCGCTGCGCCACCTTCGGTCTGACCCAGGCCGGGGGCTGGCGGCTCGGATGGGCACCACCGCCTCGGCGATCTCCCGCATCGAGAGCGGCCAGCACGCCACCAGCCCTCAGACCGTCAAGAAGCTCGCCGCCGGCCGCAGTGGTGTCTCGCCGGTGCGCGTCGGGGCCTCTGTCGTCGGCATCGAGCCGTCTATTTGGCAGTGAGCAGCCCGAGTGCCTGGCGGGCGCGGCGGACAGTGGGCTCGTCGAGGCGTCCGACCCTCTCGTCAAGCCGAAGCCGTTCCTCGGCTTCTTTCAACCATCTCAGCTCGTTGTAGCTCAGCTCGCCGGCGAGCGCGCTCGGGTCGGCGACGAAGCTCAAGAGCAGAACAAGATCCTCTCGCTGGTCGTCCGGGCGATTGTGGACGCGGAGCGCTCTTGCCTTGAGCAGGATGGCGCCAAGGAGGGGCGGGCGTAGAACTCGAAAGGGCGGGCCGCCGTCGATCGAGACTTCAACCGACTCGGAACGGTGGAGGGCCTGAGTGCCGCCGGGAATCTGGACGGTCACCTGCTTGCCGAGCGTGTGCGGCGACGTCTTTAGGCCATCGGTGCCGAGGACATCGATCCTCTGCCCGTCGATCTCGAAGCGCTGGCCGAGCTTTGGGTCGGTCGAGGGTGGCTCGACGAGCTCTCCGCCGAGCTCGTCGATCGTTTGGCCGAGGTGCTCGGTGACGCTCGGCCTGGCCCGCGCATCGCCGAGCAGGTCGATATCGCCGGTGGGGCGGGGGCTGGCGGCGTGCTCATAGGCGTGCAGCTGGACCATCAGGCCTCCAACCAGGCACCAGCCCCGCTGCGATTCGAGGTGACTGGCCAGCTTCGCGACGGCCTCCCAGAGCTTCTTCGCGCTCTCGTCTCCGGGATGGATCTCGATGGGCGAGACGGTCACGTCGCTTGCTTCAGCAGTCGTTCGATGCGGTCGATCTCCTTCTTGCCGGCTCTGATCGAGCGGGCATCGGCTTCTTCAGAGAGATCGATTGCGACGGCGGCGAGAGGGGCAAGTCGTCCCGAGAGATGCCAGGCAGGGTCGGGCACGACGCGCAGAAGGACGTTGCCCTCCATGCCTGCAGCTGGCTCGAGGGCGTGTTCCCGTTCAATGGACGCCAGGTCTCCTGCTCGCACGTAGCCATCAATCTCAGCCCCTGCGACAAGGTCCAGGCCATGGGCAGCCGCGGCGCTGATTCCCGACTTCGTCAGGTCGGGGCGGCTCCCGAGACGCTTGAGCTCACCGGGATGGGCGAAGAACCGTCTTGACTCCGCTCGCTGCACCAGGCGGGGCTTCAGATCGTTGAGCCCTCGCGCTTTGAGGTTTTGACGCACACGCCAGAGCGCCTGCGGTCCCAGCCATGGAGCCTCATCTCCGGAGGAGATGAATAGGGCGCCCCATGCATTCGAGGGCGATAGGGGTCGGCCGGCGGGGCGAGGGCTGCGACAGCGATCGGCCACCGCAGCGCCATCAACAAGCCAACGCCCTCCCACTTTGACTCCGACAAGCTCACCAGAAGCAACCAGCGATCGTGCCCGTGAGGGATTCACTTGCAGTTCTCGTGCGACTTCTGGAATGGATAGCAGCTGCATCTTCTCTTAAACCTATCGGTATCGATAGCAATAACTAAAATATAGCGATAACGCTAGCTATAAGGATAGCCAGCTAAGGTCCGAAATCTCAACTCAAGAAATAGCCCCGGAAGAAAACTCTTCCCTGTCGCAATCGGAAAAACGTAGTGCCGGAGGAGGGACTCGAACCCCCGACACGCGGATTATGATTCGCGCCAGAAGAGCGCCGCCCGCATTCCTGAGCAGTCGCCCGTTCCGCCAGATGCGCCCGGTTCTGCCGTAAGTCCTGAGTTCGGTCCACCGCCGGGTCCACCGCGCCGGAAGCGGAAGGTCCGGAGAGCCGATGAGCGTTCCTACCGGAGGTCGCCTCGTCAGTCGATTCCGAGGCCGTGGTCCAGCGTCTCGACGGGATGGCCTGGGCGTCGGACCTTGATCTTCTTGGCGTGGCGGTAAAGCCACGCGGCCTCGACTCGGTGGATGAAGGTCGACACCGGGCCGATCAGTTGCACGATCCGAGCGTGCATGTCCTCGGCGAACTCGGCGTCGAATGGATGGGCCAGCTTCACAGCCACCGCGTCGGCGTAGTTGGCGCGCATGGTGCGCTCCCGGATCACGTAGCCGGTTCGCTCACTGGCGAGCGATGTCATCGCGACCGTTAGCGCATCGTCGCCGCTTTGTATGTGGCCGTAGTGGAAGAACTGGTTGCGCAGTTCCTTGAGATCGTCGCGAAGCTTCGGCCGCCGCATCTTGCCGTTTGGACCGGGGATCTCCGGTCGGCCCAGGGACGACCCTGCGATCCGGAGGATCGAGCAGGAGGACGACCTCGCGCAGATGGGACGCCACGAGGCGCACGAAGTAGAGGCGCTCATCCGGTCTCTGTCGCTGGCGAACCGCGTACTGCGCAGCGATTCGCAAATCACCGAGCGCGTTCGATAGCCGCTCCACATAACGAGCCATTCGGTCTTCTGAATCGAAGACGTCGCCATATTTGAACGAGTAACGAGCCAGCTGTCGATTCGCCATGGCGCGACCATAGAGGTGCGTTCGGCCGCTCCTGTCAAGTGGCGGGCAGGACCAGCACCTCTCCCTGATATCCCTGCGGTGCGACCGACCTCGGCGTGATACTGCTCCGATGCTCCCCGCGATTCTCGGCGCCATCTTTGGTGTTCTCGCGACGGTCCTTGTCGGACTCCTGGCGGCGGTACCTGCCGACGTCGATCGACGTGATCGTCAGATCGCTGATCGCGATCAGGAGCTCGAAGAGTGGATCATTGAGCACCATCGTCGCTTGAAGGGCCGTTTCCACGAACTTGCCCAGCAAGCAGTCGCCAACGGTGTGGGTCGGGGTGGCACGATTCCGGCCGGCGAAGCCGTCACCAGAGCGCTGTTGCTCTACGAGTATCGCGACGAGCTACGAAAGGCCGGTAGCTTCGTGTTGTCCCTGGAAGTCGCCGAACGTTGGCCGCACCGCCTCTACCGGACCGCCCGCCGCCAGCCACTCTCGCAGTTGTTAACTCCGACCAAGGCTCAACCTATCGTCGACTACTGGTTGGAGGGGACCGCCGGTAACGCTCTTACCTGGGGCATCGAGGACATCGTCCGCGAGGAGGAACTCGACCGCGCCAAGAGCCCAGCCGCAGTGGCCGCCTAGTTCGCCCGCGTCGCCTGCTTGCGGGCTGACGCGAGGTAATCGCGGCCGCCGGTGCTGATCCGCCACAGGTGGTTCTCGCCGCCAGCCTCCCAGACGACGAGGTCGGTGTCCAGCAGTCCGTCCAGGGCGGCCTTCGTCTCCTCATAACCCAAGCCCTTGTCTTCGGCTCCCACGAGCGCCATCAACCCGTCCGTCGTCTCCCGGCCGTTCTCCTGAAGCGCGGCGAGTAGTTCCAGTCGGAATTCCGTCGGGTGCATTGCTGTCAGCTTACCGGCGAAATTCCCGCGCCTGGCAATGCCGACGGGCCTGCTGGCTATCTTGAAGCCTTGGTTCTCAATGCCGATTTGACTCAGCGCCAGCGCGACCTCATGGAGGCCTTCGTCGGCGCTTGGGAGGCGAGCGCCCCCGGCGCCGCTCACCAGCCCTTTGACTTCGGGGGCCTGCCACTGGAGCACCCAAATTGGCCACCGAAGGTTTCGCTTCCTTCCCGCGAGGAGGTGCGCCCGCTGGTTCACCTAGACCTTCTGGAGGTCGACCAGCGCGCTGCCCCTGTATGGAGGGTGTTCCCGTCCGCCGGCGCCCGAGAGCGGTTCGGCGACAGGGGTTCGGCCGATGCGGATGCGCTGGCCGATCCGGATCGTCGTCTCGGCTTGATCCTCGAGGCGGCGAACACCGCCTTCTCGGCGGACCCGAGCGAGCCCATCTACCTGAATTCGATGGAGCAACTGAACTACGTGTCCCACGAGCATTGGCCCCTACAACCCGACGTTGTCCGCGAGCATGATTTGGAACAGCTAGAGGTGATCGGCATGGTTGCGATTCGGCGCGGGGACGGAAGCATGGCCTTCTGGCCAACTCCAGACGCGCGTGAAGCTCTTCGAGATGTTCCCGCCTACCTCGAGAAGGTTGCGGACTCCTCGACCAGCGAAGCCGAGGAGTCCCGACTCCGCGGATGGGTCGACCGTCTACGGACAGGCGATGTGGCGGTGGGCGCGACCACCGGTACGCTGAGCGGCATCCTCGTCAGGGTTCTGTTGGGCGGCTAGCTCAAACTGGCCGTGACCCGGCCTCTAGGTTTCTGGCTGACTCGCCCCAACCTCCACCGCTGTCTTTGCCGACCGCAGCCTGGCACCGGCACCAGCCTTCACTGCTTTCCTTGTCGACACAACCAAGGGGCGCTCGTCCACCGTTGGTCCACCCGTATGAGGATGAGCCGGCATCGCGGCCCGCGGAATCTGGTTTCGTAAGTGAGCCTGGGCAGTGCCGGAGGAGGGACTCGAACCCCCCGACACGCGGATTATGATGCTGCCGCGACGGTTGCTGAGGCTTGCGGCTGTTAGAGCCTTTCGGCATCACAGAGCGAAATATGGGGTTTGAGCTTCGCCAAGATTTTCGGCTGTTTTCGGGTGCGTCCTTGCCACTTGGGAGCGGATTCATCCTGCGAAGCTCTTAGCCTGTCTGCATGGCGACTGTGCGCGATCTAATCCTGACCTTGGTCGATGAGGGCGAGCCCGATTGGGCCGAGCTACGGGCAAGAAGCGAAGCCGAACTGAGTGAGGCTGTCGCTCAAGGCAAAGCTGATTTGGAGCAGTTCGGATTCACGGGCGGCACGGCCGACCTGTCGAGTTTGATTCGGGAGGCCGTCCATGCGATCACGCGCGTTTCCCGCGACGACATTCTTCGCCATGCACAGAAGATCCTCGACGACTCGCAGGAGCGGGAGTTGAATGAAGTCTTTGCGGCCTTCGCCGCGATCTTGCTCCTTGGGCGTCCGGCGGTGCAAGCCAGCGGAGGCCAGGTAGCAACCGGCGATTTGGTTTCCCCTTCTGCCGATTTGCGATTGAGCGCGATGGTGGCATTCCCAGGCTGGTTCACCAATCCGGCGGTACTTGTGCAGGCGCACCTGCTGATTGCCTGGCTTGGGTTCCTTGTTGAGATTGCGGCCGCATTGGACGCTTACGGGGTTGCGAGCGTGCCCGACTGGCTATCGCTGCACTTGGGCCTTGCTCTAGCCGTGGGTGGGGTGGTGGGTGCGCACGTTAGCCAGTGCCAGCATGGGTAGCCCCTGGTTGGCGTCTAGAGCCAAACGGGCCTTCTTGGTTGGGAGGTAGCTGGTCAATGGCGCTCGGCTCTTTTGTTCACGATGCCTTGGCTGACCTGAGCCAAGATGACCTTGGCCGGATGCTCGACTTGGATGAGACGCTTTTCGTTGAGCACAAAAGAGGTGCCGGAGAAGATGGGGCATTTGGCTTGGTTAAAGTCGTAGCCGCCTTCGCTAACACTCTCGGGGGCTGGGTATTGCTGGGCGTGCAAAAAGGAAAGCCCGTGAGCGAGTCTGCCGATTGGGCATTGGCCGACGCGCCGCCCCTCGTTGACTTCGTGCGGGATCGACTTCGCGGTGAGGTTGATCCCTTGCCTCCGTTTGAGGCAAAAGTGATCGAGCATGAATCGAAATAGGCGGGATTGCGGCTGCGCCTCAGTCAGGCCTTTCACGACCTCGCCATGGGTGGCGGTCGGCGGGGCGAATCGCGTTAAGCCAGGACGACGCCGAAACGATCATCGAAGCCGTCGCGATTCTCGACTGCAACCGCTTGGGAGAAGCGGCTTGCGGTGACGGTGAAGTGATCGAGGAAGCCGACGCTGCCCAGCAGGACCAGGCCGAAGCTGTGCCAGCCATCTACGAATCCCACTGGGGCTTCCCACTCGCACCGAGCGCTGGAATCGTCGTGGTGGTGCAGGCGCAGGGAGACGGTCTTGTAGCGGGCGACGACGGTACGCCCGCCGACGGCGTGCAGTTCCTCGCCCTCGTTATCGGCCAAGTCGAGGCCAAGCTCGTCCGCCAGCAAGTCGCTCGCGAGGATCGCGTCGGCTCCGGTGTCGATCAGTCCCTCAAGCCCTGGCGTCGATGCGCCCTCAATGGCAAGAGAGACAGGTACGAAGGGCCGAAACACCGGCTGCCCCAAGCGCGTCTGCTGGGGGTCCTCCCGATAGGGATAGAGCCAGGGGGTCTTCGGCTCAGCCAAGACCGACGTAGATCGGCTCGTCTGCGTGGGGAACCCGCCCGCCGACGACGACGTGATCCAACTTGCGGGCTTTCTCCAGCACGACTTTCAAGTCCTCGTCGGCGATCACGACTTGGCCCGTGCGGGTGTCGGTCGCCACGTACTTGCCCTCGTAGCCCTTGAAGTCGGTGCGGATCGGTTTCACGCGACCGATGATAGCCGTCGCCCCTGCGGGCTTTTCGGGGCTGGACCCCCTGGCACTTCCGGTCGATCCCCGGTCGCTGCTACCACCACCACTGCCTCACGCGGCGAGACACGAAGGGCACAGAGAAACCTACGGCGCACGTCAGCGTGATCGCAGCGAATGCGAGTGCCGCCAGATACTCGCCGTTCCCGACTGCTTCAACACAGGCGAGACCACCCGCGATGACCGCGAAGAGCAACAGCAGTGATGCTGCCCAAAGGGACGGCATGGAGATCAGGGTAATGCCGTCATGCCGCGACACGAATCGCTCTGCGCGGCCTGACCCTTGCCACTTCCCTTGCCACCCCCCTGCCAAATCGGACCCTCTGGACCTCGGGAAGCGGCGCATTCCGCTTGCCACTGCGATGCCGGAGGAGGGACTCGAACCCCCGACACGCGGATTATGATTCCGCTGCTCTAACCAGCTGAGCTACTCCGGCGGGGAGGTGTGGATCGTAGCGATGGAGGGGAGGCGCTCGCCGGGGCGGCATTAGGCTTAGCCTTGGGACATGACGCAGGAGCTGGACAGGGCGGTTAGGACGGTTCTGCGGGACTGCCTGCGGATCGAACCTGGCGAAGAGGTGTTGGTGATCTGCAATCCGGTCACCGAGGACATCGGGGCGCTGATGCGGATCGAGGCCGAGGGCGACGGGGCGTTTGCCACCCTGGCGGTGATCTCCGAGCTCGACTCCAACGGGGCTGAGCCGCCGACGCCCGTCGCGGCGGCGATGGTCGCCGCCGAGGTCGTGCTGGCGCCGACGATCCAGTCGCTCTCCCACACCAACGCGCGCCGCGCCGCGACTCAGGCGGGCGTGCGGATCGCGACCCTGCCAGGGGTGACGGAGGACATGCTCTCGCGGCTGATGAACGCCGACATGCGCACCCTGCGCCGGCGGGGAGCGGCGATCGCCGCGGCGCTGCGCAGCGGCGAGGAGGCGCGGATCACCTGCCAGCACGGCAGCGACCTGCGGCTTGGGCTGAAGGACCGGATCCCAATCGCCGACGCCGGGGTGCTCAACGCTCCGGGCGCCTTCGGCAACCTGCCCTGCGGGGAGGCCTTCGTCGCTCCCACCACGGCCGAGGGGACGCTGGTCGTCGACGGCTCGATCGCCGGCGTGGGCAAGGTCGAGACCCCAGTCGAGCTGACGGTCCGCGATGGGCACCTGACCGACGCGACCGGCCCCGAGGGCGCGACCCTGCTTGAAATGCTGACCATGCACGGTGAGGACGGCACCAACGTCGCCGAGTTGGGCATCGGCACCAACGAAGAGGCCACCCTGACCGGCAACATCCTCGAGGACGAGAAGATCCTCGGCACCGCGCACGTCGCCTTCGGCGCCTCCGCCGCGATCGGCGGCACCGTCCAGGTCCCCGTCCACCTCGACTGCGTGATCGTCGAGCCGACCGTGGAAGTGGACGGCAAGGAGATCGTCCGCGGCGGCCAGCTTCTCCTTTGACCCGGTGACACCCACCTTCCTCGCCGTCCCGAACGTCTCCGAGGGGCGGGACTCCACTCGCATCGCCGGCCTGCAGGGTGCCTTCGCGCACGGGGTGACCCTGCTCGACCGCCACTCCGACGCCGATCACCACCGCACCGTGTTCACCCTGGCGGCGGAGCCCACGCCGCTGCGCGACGCGCTCCTCTCCGGCGCCGCGCAGGCGATCGAGACGCTCGACATGAGCGGCTACGACGGGCTGCATCCAGCGGTCGGCGCGCTCGACGTCTGCCCGGTCGTCTGGCTGGACCCCGCCGACCGCGATGCCGCCCGCGCCGAGGCGGTCGAGCTCGCGGCGCAGATCGGCGGCCTCGGCGTTCCGGTCTTCCTCTACGGCGACCTGGCCCGCCGCCCCGAGCACGCCGAGCGTGCCTACTTCCGCAACGGCGGGCTCGCCGAGCTCTGGCTGCGAATGGAGGGTGGCGAGCTTCGCCCCGACCACGGGCCCGCCTTTCCCCACCGGACCGCGGGCGTGACTTTGGTGACCGCGCGGCCGCCTCTGGCCGCCTTCAACGTCGAGCTCGACAGCGGCGACCCCGAGCTTGCCGGCTCGGTCGCCGCCGGCCTGCGCGAGTCCGGGGGCGGCCTGCCGGGCGTGCGGGCGCTCGGGCTGGTGCTCTCCAGCGGTCGCGCCCAGGTCTCGACCAACGTCCACGATCCCCTTGCCGTGCCCCTGGCAGAGGTGGTCGAGCGGGTCCGGGTGCTGGCCGCCCCGCTCGGCGCGCGCCCGGTCGAAGCCGAGGTCGTCGGGCTGGTCCCGGCGGCGGCCCTCGCCGGTTATCCCTCCGACGTGCCGATCCGCGACTTCGATCCCGCCGTGCAGACGATCGAGGCGCGCCTGCGGCCCGCCGCGTAAGTCCTCCGGACGCTAGATTCAGCCCATGGCACAGACCAGGAAGAAGCGCCGTCGCAAGCACCGCGGCACCCAGGGAGGCCGTGTCGACGCCAACCGCCGGCCGTCGCGCCCGCGCAGCCGCGCCGAGGCGAAAGCCCGCGCCCGCACCGGCACCAAGAAGAAGGGCGCACCGCGCGGCGACCAACCGCCGACCTGGCGCAGCGCGATCACTCGTGGTCTGGTGGCGGCCGTCATCTTCACCGTTCTGCTTGTGTTGATCTTCAAACGCTCGTTCGGCTCCGCGCTCGGCCTCGGTGCCTTCATGCTCGCGTTCTACATCCCCGCGGGCTACTACATGGACATGCTGATGTGGCGACGCCGGGAGCGGGCGCGGATACGCGCTGCCGAACGGCCGTGAACCTCGACATCCGCCAGCTCACGGTTGGCGCGATTGCCGAGAACTGCTTCATCGTCCGCCGCGAAGGCTCCGGCAAAGGGCTGGTCATCGATCCGGGCGAGGAGCCCGACCGGATCCTGGCCGAGATCGACGACATCGGGGTGAAGGTCGAGGCGATCCTGATCACCCACTGCCACTTCGACCACATCGGCGCCGTCGCGCCGGTGGCGAGGATGACCGGCGCCCCGGTCTACTGCCCGAAGATCGAGGTCCCGGTGCTCGCCGACATCATGTCCTTCGTGCCGATGGACGGCTTCGGCCCCTACGAGAGCTATGACGCCGACGTGGCGGTGGAGGGCGGGGAGAGCCTCGAGCTGGCCGGGCTCGCCCTCGACGTCATCTTCACCCCGGGCCACAGCCCGGGCCACGTCACCTACTCGGTGCGCGACCACGACACGATCTTCTCGGGCGACGTGCTCTTCCAAGGCTCGGTCGGGCGGGTCGACCTGCCGGGGGGCAACGGGCCGGCCCTGATGCGGTCGATCCGCACCCTGGTCGAGTCCCTCCCTCCAGAGACCGGCGTATACCCGGGCCATATGGGCGTGACGACCCTGGGGGCCGAGCAGGCGACGAACCCCTTTCTCGCGGAACTCTCGGGGTAGCGCGCGTGCCCGCTTGCGAAAGGTAGGGTCGCGGCATCGTGGCGGGACTCAAGTACCAGGCGCCTCGCGGGACGTTCGACGTCTTGCCGGCGCATGCCCGCACGCGGGGGAGGATCGCGGAGACCGCGGCGGCGATCTTCGCCCGCGCCGGCTACGAACCGATCGCCACGCCCAGCTTCGAGGACACGGAGCTGTTCGAGCGGGGGGTCGGCCACTCCACCGACATCGTCCGCAAGGAGATGTTCACCTTCGAGGACAAGGGGGGACGCAGCCTCACCCTGCGCCCCGAGGGGACCGCGCCGATCTGTCGCGCCTACGTCGAGCACGGGATGCACAAGCTCGCGCAGCCCGTGAAGCTCTCCTACACTGGCCCGTTCTTCCGGCACGAGCGCCCCCAGGCCGGGCGCTATAGGCAGTTCCACCAGCTCGGGATCGAGGCGATCGGCAGCGATGCGCCGCTCGCCGACGCGGAGGCGATCGGGCTGTTCGCCGAACTCGTCGCCGAGCTCGGCATCCCCGGGGTCGAGCTGCGGCTGGGGAGCCTGGGCTCGCTGAGCGCCCGCCAGACCTATCTGGAGGAGCTGAAGGCGTACCTTCGCGCCCACGAGGAAGAGCTGTCCAAGGAGGTGCGCGAGCGGATCGACGTCAACCCTCTACGCGCCTTCGACTCCGACGACGAAGGCACCCGCGCGGCGATGGCGTCGGCGCCGACGCTGGTCGAGCGCCTCGAGGGCGAGGACGCCGAGCACTTCGGGGAGGTGCGCGCCCTGCTCGACGCGGCGGGCATCGAGTACACGATCGACCCGACCCTGGTGCGAGGACTCGACTACTACACGCGGACGATCTTCTCGTTCGTCTGCGACCGCCTCGGCGCCCAGTCGGAGATCGGCGGCGGCGGTCGCTACGACGGTCTGGTCGAGCAGCTGGGGGGACCGCCGACGCCGGCGATCGGGTGGGCTGCGGGGATCGAGCGGATTCTCCTGGCCCTGGAGGAGGAGGTGGCGACGGAGGGGCGCGACGTGTTCGTCGTGACCGGAAGCCAGGGAATCGGCAAGGCCCAGAATGCCCTCGCCATCACCCTGGTCAACGAGCTTCGCAGAGCTGGCCTCTCCGCCGAGTTCGACCTCGCCGGGCGCGGGCTCAAGGGGCAGCTCAAGCACGCCGACCGGATCGGTGCCCGCCGCGTGCTGATCCTCGAAGCCGAGGGAGTCGCCCAGCTGCGCGACATGGAGAGCGGCGAGCAGCGCCCGGTCGACACTGCCCACCTGGTCGCTGAGATCGCCGGGGACCGATCATGAGCGATTTTCCCGCACTGAAACCGAACGGATACCGCGACACCTGGTGCGGTCAGGTGCTCGGTGACCGGGTCGGCTCCGAGGTCCGGGTCGCCGGCTGGGTCCACCGCCGCCGCGACCACGGCGGCCTGGTCTTCATCGACCTGCGCGACCGCACCGGCATCGTCCAGCTCGTCTTCAATCCCGACGAGGCCGGGGGGGCCTTCGAGCTCGGGCACGACCTGCGTGCGGAGCACGTGCTTTCGGCGACCGGCACCGTTGTCCAGCGCTCTTCCGAGACCGTCAACGCCGACCTGCCGACGGGGGAGGTCGAGCTGAAGGTGAGCGCGGCGGAACTGCTCGCCGACGCCGAGACACCGCCCTTCCAGATCGAGGGGTTCGCCGGGGAGGCAGGCGAGGACGCCCGCTTGCGCCACCGCTACCTCGACCTGCGCCGCGAGCCGATGCGCGAGGCGCTCGAACTGCGCCACCGGGTCACCGCGGCGATGCGCGAGTTCCTCGACGGTGAGGGCTTCCTCGACATCGAGACGCCGGTCCTGACCCGCTCGACGCCCGAGGGCGCTCGCGACTTCCTCGTCCCCAGTCGCCTCCAGCATGGCTCCTTCTACGCGCTGCCCCAGTCGCCGCAGCTCTTCAAGCAGCTCCTGATGGTGGCCGGCCTCGAGCGCTACTACCAGGTGGCGCGCTGCTTCCGGGACGAGGCGACCCGCGCCGACCGCCAGGCCGAGTTCACGCAGCTCGACGTCGAGATGTCCTTCGTTGACGTGGACGACCTAATCGAGGTCAACGAGCGGTTGCTCGCGCACGTCTTCGAGCGGGTCGGGGGCCCGCGGGTCCAGCTGCCGATGGAGCGGATGCCCTACGACGAGGCGATGGACCGCTTCGGGACTGACCGCCCCGACCTGCGCTTCGGCCTCGAGCTGGTCGACCTCGGAGAGGCGCTGCGCGAGACCGAGTTCAAGGTGTTCCGCTCGGTGCTGGAGGGCGGTGGCGCGGTGCGGGGGCTCAACGCCGGCCGCCGCGAGATGCCGCGCTCCGAGCTCGACGGGCTCATCTCGCGCGCCCAGGAGCTGGGGGCAAAGGGCCTGGTCTGGGCATTTCGCGAGGGCGAGGGATGGCGCTCGCCGACCGCGAAGTTCCTCTCCGGGGAGGAGCTGCGCGTGCTCAACGACCGGCTCGGCGCCGAGGAGGGCGACCTGTTGCTGCTAGTGGCCGACGAGCGGCCGGTCACCGACGCCGTCCTCGGCCAGATGCGGATCGACCTCGCCGAGCGCTTCGACCTGATCCCGGAGGGAGAGGACCGCCTGGTCTGGATCGTCGACTGGCCGTTGATGGAGTGGAACGCGGGGGAGCGGCGCTGGGATGCGCTGCACCACCCGTTCACGGCTCCCGCCGGCGAGTTCGACCCCGACGACCCGGGTGCGGCCCGCGCCCTCGCCTACGACGTCGTCTGGAATGGGCAGGAGCTGGGTGGCGGCTCTATTCGCATCAACCACGCCGACACCCAGCAGGCTGTCTTCGCCGCGCTCGGGATCGACGCCGAGCAGGCCGAGGCGCGCTTCGGCTTCCTGCTCGAGGCGCTGCGCTTCGGCGCCCCGCCGCACGGCGGCATCGCCTACGGTGTCGACCGCATCGTGCAACGCCTGTGCGGGGCTGAGACGATTCGCGATGTGATCGCCTTCCCCAAGACCGCCTCGGGCTTCGATCTGCTGACCGGCGCCCCCGCGCCCGTCGACGAGATGCAGCTGAAGGAGCTGGGGGTCTCGCTGCACGAGCGCAAGCTCGCCGGGCACTAGACCGATGGGCTTCTTCGGCCGGATCCGGGCGGTGTTCAAGCCGGGGGCCGGCCCGGGCGCGACGCCGGTCCACGTCGACGACCCCCGCTTCGACAGCTGGGAGGTGGTTCGCGACTTCGTCGACGTGCGGACGGCTCGGGCCTGGCGCCAGGCCCTGGAAGAGGGTGGTATCGAGGCAGTTCTCACCGCCGACTGGCCACTCGATCGCTTCGGCCGCGGTGACATCGCGCTCCGGGTCCAGCCCGAAGACTGGAGCGAGGCGGAGATGTTGCTCTCCAACCTGGACCTGGATGAGCTGGACGATTGACCCTCGCTCCGGCGCCCGACCGGTGGTACGGTTGCTCCGAGGTTCGAGCCCGTACGTGAGCCGTCTCACCGTTTGACCCAACACAAACGGCGCGGGAGCTGATCTCTCTTGACCCTGTGGGGTCTGGAGGAGGCGCCCACCCTTTACTTCAAGGGATCAAAGCCAGAGGCGGTACCGGCGGGCTGGAGCCTCTTTTTGCTGCGCCTTTCGTGACGATCGGCGCACCACGCGTGCGCCGGGACCGGGCACGATCGGCGCCATGTCGGACGAGACGCCGATTTCCCATGTCATGCCTGGAAAATTGGCGCTTCGTTCGGTCGACGATCGGATGGGAGAGCTCGCCGAGGGGCAGCACGGAGTCGTCAGCCGGCGGCAGCTCTTGCGGCTTGGGGTTGGGAGAGGGGCGATCGAGGGCCGCATCGCCAGTGGGCGACTCCGCCGGGTTCAGTGGGGCGTCTACGCCGTCGGGCATCGCCCAAGAAGTCGCGAGAGCCGCTGGATGGCAGCGGTGCTCGCTGCCGGCCCAGGCGCCGTGTTGAGTCATCGTTCGGCGAGCGCGCTATGGCGGATCCTGCCGCCGAAGCCGATCCTGCCCGAAGTGACGAGGGCGACCCGGTGCCAGGCCCGGTCGGGTCTGGTGTCCCACAGCGGGATGCTGAAGCCTGACGAAGTCAGATGCGTGGACGGGATACCAGTCACGTCGCCGCCACGTACTGTGTTCGACGTTGCGGCGTCCTCGGCGCTGGGAGAGCTGGAGAGGGCGTTGAACGAGATGGAAGCGCATGGGATTACGGATGAGTTGTCGATTCCCGACCTCCTGGAGCGCTACCCCCGCAAACGAGGCGCAGCGAAATTGCGGGTGCTTCTTGATGATGAGGCGGCCGTGCGAGGCGTCCCCCGCAAGGTGCTGGAGGAGCGGTTCGCGTCCCTGCTCGACAGCACTGACCTGCCGCGACCCCGGCGAAACGCCGACGTGGCAGCAGGCGGAGGACTCTTTGAAGCCGACTGCCTCTGGGCCGAACAGCGGCTCGTCGTCGAGCTCGATGGGCGTGCGACGCACGGCACCCGACGTGCATTCGAGAGGGACCGGGAAAGGGATCGCCTCCTGCAGGCCGACGGTTGGCGGGTAGTGCGAATTACGTGGCGACAGTTGCGAGACGATGCACCCGCGGTTCTTGCCGACCTGCGCAGGCTGCTGCGCGTTCGTCCATAGCCTCCTACCCTGTGGATGATGGATCGCGAGCTATTCGAGGCCTACCTGCGGGATTCGAGCCGGAACGGACCGGCTGGCGACGGTGCGTTTTCCGGGGCGGCCGGTGGGGCCGCTTGCGGGGACTTGTCTCGGCTGTCCCTCGTCGTCGAGGGCGGCACGGTTGCTGGGGTCACCTTCGACGCTGAGGGGTGCGGGGCTACTCGGGCCGCGACCGCTGCGGTGGCCGAGATGGTCGATGGTGCGGCCGTACTGGACGCGGCGCGGGTCGGGACCGACGAGGTCGACGAGGCGATCGGGGGGTTGACTCCGGCCAAGCGGCACGCGGCGCAGCTGGCTGCGGATGCCCTGCACCGGGCGCTGGCGCAGACTGCGGCATCGACGGAGGTTTTGGGGAGGTCCGAAGGCGACCGGGTGCTCATCGCGATGTCGGGCGGGGTCGACAGCGCCGTGGCCGCCCTGCTGGAACGGGAGCGCGGGGCGGAGGTGGTCGGGGTCACGCTGAAGCTTTGGGCCGACCCGCAGACCGACGGGGCGAAAGCGTGCTGCTCCCCGGAGGCCGTGCTCGGCGCCCGCTCGCTCGCCCACTCGCTCGGGATCCCGCACCTGACGCTGGACCTCGAGGAGGAGTTCCGCCGCCGCGTCGTCGCCGGGTTCGTCTCCGGCTACGCGGGCGGCAGGACGCCCAACCCGTGCATCGCCTGCAACGGCGAGGTGCGGATCGCGGCGATGGTCGACCTCGCCGAGCGGGTCGGCGCGACCCACCTCGTCACCGGCCACTACGCGCGCATCGTCGAAGACGGCGACGGACCGTTGCTCGCGGCCGCATCCGACGCCAACAAGGACCAGAGCTACATGCTGGCAGCCCTGCCGCCGGGGCTGCTGCGGCAAGTCCGGTTCCCGCTCACCGAGCTGACCAAGCCCGAGGTTCGCGAGATCGCCGCCCGCCACGACCTCGCCGTCGCCCGCAAGCCCGAGAGCCAGGACCTCTGCTTCCTCTCCGGCCAGGGCAAGGCCGATTTCCTGCTTCGCCACGGCGGCCTGCGCGAGCGCGAGGGAGACCTGGTCGACCGCTCGGGCCGCAAGGTCGGCCGCCACCGCGGTCACCACCACTTCACCGTCGGCCAGCGCCGCGGCATCGGCGGCGGGGCCGAGGAGCCGATGTACGTCCTCGCCACCGACGCTGCCGCCAACACGGTCACGGTCGGCCCGCGCCGGGAGCTGATGGCGGAGACGGTGCGGGTCCGCGACGCGGTTCTGCACCGCGACGGAGCCCGGGTCGACGCGGTGCGCCTGCGCTACCGCGCGACTCCCGTCCCCGCCGCGGTATCGGCGACGGGGACGGGTCGGCATCCCAGGCTCGACATCCGGCTGGGGGAGGGGTTCGCCGGAGTCTCACCGGGCCAGACAGCGGTGCTGCTGGCCGGGGAGGCGATCGTCGGGCACGGCACGATCTGTAGCTAGGAGGGACTAACGAAACCCGCGTGGACGGCTGGCGAGCGCCGGACCAAGCGGGACAAGGACGCAGGGAGGCCGAATAGCAGCGCTATTTGGCCGACCGAGGACGCCGTACCGCGCAGTGTCCGCCGCCGCCAGACGTGCGTGGGGGTTTCGTTAGGTCCTCCTAGACCTGGGCCTGTTCTTCCTGTTCTTTCTCGTGTTCGTCGTGTCGCAGCTGGGCGATCGATTTCACGCATCGGCTGAACTCTGTGCCCTTCTCGCCTTTGATGTGTTTCTTGCTTTTGCCCTTGCAGACTTGGCCCGGGGTCTGGTGCTCGTTGCGAGCCGCCTGGGCCGCCGTCTTGACGCATCGGCTGAACTCTGTGCCCTTCTCTCCTTTGACGTGTTTCTTGCTTTCCCCCTGGCAGTATTTGCCGTAGGCCTTTGCCGGGGGCGGCGGAGCGGTTTCGTAGTTCGGCCCGCCCTGGCCTTTGCCGTTGCCGTTGTTGGCGAGGGCCATCGCCGGAATCGTCAACGCCAGGGCGCCGGTTGCGAGTGCGATCTTCATTCGTAGCTTCATCGTGCCTCCTTCGACGTCGGTCGAACGGTTTGTGGTGCGAACCAATCCCCTGAACGGAAAGTAGGGCTACTTGTCAGGGGGTAGCGCCGGCACTGGACTTATTGTCGATGGGCGCTATCGATCCTTCCGCCGGGCCGCCGGTTGCGGGATCTTCCGCTGACGGCGTAGAAGGCCCTTGCGGTTTCTCACCCCCAGGTTGTCCCTGTGTGTTGCCCTCCCCGGTGCTACCCGACTCTTTTTGCGGCTTGCTGGGAGCCCTGTGAGCATGCGAGGCGCCGCCGTGAGAGTGAGCCTTCGCGTTCCGGGAGCGGCTGTGGCCCTTGGCACGGGACTCCCGCTCGGCTCGGTGCTCCGCTGCGGTCTGCTGTCCGTGCGCAGCGGCCGGCGGCAGGCCGGCCGGTGGGCCCTGGCCTCTGCCGGCCTCCCCGGCGGTCGATTCGGTGGAGCTCGGCTGCGTCCCTTGTCGCCCTCGCACGCTCACGGTTCGCTCGCCGCCTGCGCGTACACGACTCAACCCCAGCCCCGCGCGCCCGGCCGAGGAGCGTGTCGCCGAGTTGGTTGCGCCGGCTGCGACCCCCGCCTCCTCCGGCGTCGCCTCGCGGGTTGCCGTGTCGCCGCTCCCGCTGGGTAGCCCGACGTCGACCAGCCCGCTGCGATCGGCGGCCGAGACGCCCACCGTGGCCGCGACGGCGACCGTTGCCACCGACTTGACGAGGAACGGGGTTGCCGCGACCTTGCCGGCGCCGGCTGCGATCGTCGATCCCGCAGCCGCGCCGCTTGCGGCGCCGTGTCCGCCGCCCAGAACGGCGTGCAGGATTCCGGCGGAGGCGATGGCCGGCAGCGGCGCCAGAGACGCAAGGTCGTGACGCCGCTCCTCGATCGCCTGGCCGAAGGCCCGGCAGTCCGGACAGGCGCGCAGGTGGGCCTGGATGTCGCGGCGGCGCCGCACCCTTCCATCCGCGTCTGAGAGCCGGCGCGTAACCTCTTCGCAGGTCATCTCACGCCCCTCCGCGAGCTGCCGCAGGCTCAGCCTCGCCTCGTAGATCGTCTGTCGCACGACCGCGGGCGAGGTGTCGAACGCCGCGGCGATCTGGGCGAGCTCGAGGCCTGCCAGCTCGCGCATCGTCAGCATCGATCGCTGTCTCTCGGGGAGCTCGGCGAGGTCGCTGAGCAACTGGCTGAGGCGCTCGCGCTGGGCGATCGTCTCGGCCGGTCCTCCGCCCGGCGCGGCAAGGTCGTCCCCGAACTCGACCGCTTGGCGGCGCTTGCGCAGGAGCTCGACCGACTCGTTGCGGGCGACCCTGTAGAGCCAGGGCTTGAGCTGGATCTGCCGCTCCTCTCCGGGCAGTGCCCTCAGGGCCTTGACCATCGTGTTCTGGAGGGCGTCGCTCGCATCCTCGGGGCTGCCCACGATCGAGAGGCAGAAACGGTAGAGGCACTGGCTGTAGCGACGGTAGATCTCGGCGAAGGAGCGCCGGTCGTTCCCGGCCGCCCGCTTTGCCAGGCGCTCGTCCGAGAGCAGCCTCGCCGGAGCCGACGGGCGCGCAGCGGTGCGATCTGAGCGTCCCTTGCGAGCCATGTACCAATCGTTTCGGCACTCGCGACCATCCAGTCAAGGGGAGGGGGTTCATCGGTCCAGTTCCTGAACGTGAAGAGGCGGCGGTTGTCAGCCCACTTCGACGTATGACGGCGATACTGCGCAGGAGCGGCGCGGCGCTGCAGGGCCTATCCCGCTAGGTGATCGCACCCCTGGATACGGCCCAGGACGCGGCGCGGATTCGGCCCCGGCGCGAATCCCACATGGCGCTGCCATGCGGAATCCGCGCCGTAACCGCTCCGCTTGGTCCTGGACCGTCCCAGTGGCACGCCCCCTAACGGAATAGGCCCTAGGCTCTGCCTCGATGAAGGCCAGCGAGATCCGCCAGACCTACCTCTCCTACTTCGAGGAGCGAGGGCACAAGATCGTGCCCTCGGCCTCGCTCGTCCCGTCCGTGCTCGATCCGTCGGTGCTGCTGACCACGGCCGGGATGCAGCCCTTCAAGCCCTATTTCCTCGGCCGGGAGGAGCCGCCGGCGCGCCGTCTGGCCGACGTGCAGAAGTGCTTCCGCACCACCGACATCGAGGAGGTCGGCAACACGGCCCGCCACCTCACCTTCTTCGAGATGCTCGGCAACTGGAGCTTCGGCGACTACTTCAAGGAGGAGTCGATCCCGTGGGGGTGGGAGCTCTCGACGCAGGGCTTCGGCATGGACCCCGAGCAGATCTGGGTCACGGTCTTCGGCGGCGACGAGGAGCTCGGGCTGGGCCCCGACGAGGAGGCGATCGGGGTCTGGCGCCGGGTCGGGGTCCCCGACGAGCGGATCGTCCGCCTCGGTCGCGAGGACAACTTCTGGCAGGCCGGCCCGACCGGGCCCTGTGGCCCGTGCTCGGAGCTCTACCTCGACCGCGGCGAGGACTTCGGTGCCCCGGGCGAGCGCCCCGGCGACGACACCGACCGCTTCCTCGAGTTCTGGAACCACGTCTTCATGACCTACGACCTCGGCGCCGACGGGTCGCTGGCCGAGCTGCCGATGCGCAACATCGACACCGGCATGGGCCTGGACCGGATGGCGGCGATCCTCCAGGGCGTCCCCTCGGTCTTCGAGACGGACCTGATCCGCCCGCTGCTCGACCTCGCCGAGGAGATGTCGGGCCGCTCCTACGGGGAGGACGCGGTCGTGACCCGGGCGATGCGGATCGTCGCCGACCACTCGCGCGGCGCCTCCTTCCTGATCGCCGACGGCGTCGTGCCCTCCAACGAGGACCGTGGCTACATCCTGCGCCGGATCATGCGCCGGGCAATCCAGCAGGGGCGCACCCTCGGCCTCGAGGCGCCCTGGCTCGGCCGCTTCGCCGAGCGGACAATCGAGGTCATGAGCGAGGCCTACCCGGAGCTGGCGGTGGAGCGCGGGACGATCGCGCGCTGGGTTGGCGACGAGGAGGAGAGCTTCGGCCGCACCCTCGAGCGCGGCAGCGAGCTGCTCGACCGGTTGGTGGCCGAGGCGAAGGAGTCCGGGACCTCCTGGATCGACGCGGCGGACGCCTTCAAGCTCCACGACACCTACGGCTTCCCCTACGACCTGACCAAGGAGCTGCTGGCGGAGCAGGGGCTTTCGGTCGACGACGGCGGCTTCGAGGAGCTGATGGAGGAGCAGCGCCAGCGTGCCCGCACCGGCGCGGCCACCGCGCACGGCTCCGAGGACACGCATGAGCGTGTTGTCGCTTTCGCCGCCACCGTAGGGCAACGAACTGAGTTCGTCGGCTACGAGACGCTGCGTGCGACGACCGGACTCGCCGTGGCCGAGGCCGACGACGGCCGTGCCCTCGTCAAGCTCGAGCAGAGCCCGTTCTACGCCGAGGGCGGCGGTCAGGTCGCGGATTCGGGGGTCCTGCGCTGGGGGGAGGAGGAAGCGAAGGTGGTCGACGTGTACAGAGTTGGCGAAGACCAGGTACTGGAGGTTGAGTCGGCCGGAGACACGATCCGAGGCGGAGCACCGGTTGAGGCTGTCGTAGACCGCGAGGCCCGCCACGCGACGATGCGCAACCACACCGCCACGCACCTGCTCCACGCGGCGCTGCGCGAGCGGCTCGGCACCCACGTGCGCCAGGCGGGCTCCGCCGTGCGGCCCGACAAGCTGCGCTTCGACTTCACCCACGGGCAGGGGCTCGGCGCGGAGGAGCTGCGCGCGGTCGAGGATCGCGTCAACGAGTGGATCAAGGCGAGCCAGCCGGTGCGCTGGCTGGAGATGGAGCGCGCCGAGGCCGAGCGCCTGGGCGCGATGGCGCTGTTTGGCGAGAAGTACGGCGAGTGGGTGCGGGTGGTCGAGGTCGAGGGCGTCTCGCGCGAGCTCTGCGGCGGTACCCACGTCGCCAACACCGCGGAGGTCGGCATCTTCAAGATCTCCTCGGAGGGCTCCAGCGCCGCCAACGTGCGCCGGATCGAGGCCCTCACCGGCCCCGCGGCGATCGACTGGTTCCGCGAGCGTGAGGATCGCCTGCGCGAGGTCGGCGAGTTGCTCGGGGCTCCACAGGATCCTCTCTCAGGCGCCCGCCGCGCCGCCGAGCGTCTGCGCGAGGCCGGGGCGGGGGCACAGGAGGCCCAAAGGCAGGCCCTCGGTGAGGAGGCGGAGCGGCTGATCGGAGAGGCGGTCGATGTGGGCGGCGTCAAGGCGGTCGTCTCCGGCGTGTCGCTGGCGGACCAGAAGCAGATGCTCGAGCTCGCCAACCGGGTCCAGTCGAAGCTGGGCGGGGACTCGGCGATCGTCCTCGGCGGGGTGGAGGGCGACAAGGTCGCCCTGGTCGTCCTCGTCTCGAAGGGCGCGGTCGAGCGGGGGCTCTCCGCGGCCCAGGTCGTTCGCGAGGCGGCCGCGGTAGTCGGCGGTGGGGGCGGCGGTCGCGACGACATGGCGCAGGCCGGCGGCAAGGACCCCGCCAGGCTCGACGAGGCGCTGGAGACCGCGCGGCGGGCAATCGAGCGCGAGGCCGGGTAGCTAGAGGTGCGCGTACTCGCGCTGGACCACGGCACCGCGCGGATCGGTTGCGCGATCTCCGACCCGAGTGGGACCCTGGCGACGCCGATGGCGGTGATCGAGCCGCCCGAGGCGCGCGCGGTCGCCGAGCTCGTCGCCGAGCACGGGGTCGAGCTCGTCGTCGTCGGGTTGCCGCTGCACCTGAGCGGCGAGGAGGGTAGCCAGGCGGCCCTGGCCCGGACCTTCTGCGGGGAACTCGAGGCGATCCTCGACGTCCCGGTCGAGACCTACGACGAGCGGCTGACGACCCGGATGGCCGAGGCGAGCAGGCGCGAAGGCGCGACGGCGGCGCCAGACTCGATCGCGGCCGCCCACCTGCTCCAGGCCTACTTGGCCGGTCGCGCGGCGATAGAAGGGGGCGACGATGAGCGATGAACGCGCAGCCGCCGAACGCGAGCAGCGGCGTCGTGAGCGCGAAGCCCGCCGCACCGAGCGCGGCGGCGATCCGCCCGGGTCTCCGAAGCCGCCCAAGCCCCAGAAGGCACCCAAGCCACCCAAGGTGAAGAAGGAAAGGCCCCCCGGCTCGTCCGGCCGCCGCCTCGGCATCGCCGTCGGGGTCGCCGCGATCGTCCTCGGCGTGGTCGCGATCGCGGCGTTCGCCTACCGCCACTTCAACCGCGAGGCGCCGCCGCCGGTCGTGATCCGGACGATCACGGTGACGATCCCCGAGGGCTACACGCGAAGCCAAACCGCCGAGATCGCCAGGAGTGAAGGGCTGCGCGGCAGCTACGAGCGGGCAACCATCCGCTCTCCGTATCTGAACCCCGCCAGGTACGGCGGCAAGGAAGCCGAGAGCCTCGAGGGCTTCCTCTTCCCGGACACCTTCGAGCTGGAAAGGCACGCCGAGGCCAGGACGCTGGTCCAGCTGCAGCTCGAAGACTTCAAGCGGCGGATCAAGGGGGTCGACATGAGCTACGCGCGCTCCAAGAACCTCACCACGTACGACGTGGTGACGATCGCCTCCCTGGTCGAGGAGGAGGCGCAGCTCGCCGGCGAGCGCCCGCTGGTCGCGGCCGTGATCTACAACCGCCTGCGCGAAGGGATGCCGCTCGGCATCGACGCGACCGTCCGCTTCGCCACCGGCAACTACACCGAGCCGCTGACCGAATCCGAGCTCGCCGTCGAATCGCCCTACAACACGCGGCTCAATGCGGGCCTGCCACCGGGGCCGATCGGCAGCCCCGGCCTGGCCTCGATCGAAGCCGCGGCGCGGCCGGCCAAGGTCGACTACCTCTTCTACGTGGTCGAACCGGGCAGCTGCGGCAAGCACGCCTTCTCCTCGAGCGAAGCCGAGTTCCAACGCGACGTCGAAAGCTACAACTCGGCTCGCGAGGCGGCTGGCGGCAACTCGCCCGACAGCTGCGGGGAATAGGCGTGCCGCGGCTCGCCGTCCTCGGGCACCCGGTCGGCCACTCCCGGTCGCCGGCGATGCAGGATGCCGCGCTCGCCGAGCTGGGGCTGGGAGGGGAGTGGAGCTACGAGGCGATCGACGTCGCTCCGGACGCGCTCGAGGCGCGGGTGCAGGCGATGCCGGGCGAAGGGTTCGTGGGGGCCAACGTCACCGTGCCCCACAAGGCGGCCGCACTCGCCCTCGCCGACGAGCTCTCCGAGACCGCCCGTGAGATCGGCGCGGCCAACACGCTGGTCTTCGCGGAGGGCGAGATCCGCGCCGAGAACACCGACGCCGAGGGGCTGCTGCGCGCGCTGCCGGGTTCGCCGTCCGGCAAGCGGGCGCTCGTGCTCGGCGCCGGCGGCGCGGCCCGCGCCGCCGTCTGGGCCCTGTTGCGCGAGGGCGCCGAGGTGGCCGTCTGGAACCGAACCGGGCTGCGCTCACGCAACCTCTGTGAGGAACTGGGAGGCGATCCCGTCGCCGAGCCGGACCAGGGCACGTTCGACCTGATCGTCAACTCGACCGCGGTCGGCCTGGGCGGCGAAGACCCGTTCGCGGAGCTGCCCCTCGACCCGGACGGTTTCAGCGCCGACCAGGATGTCGTCGACATGGTCTATGGGGCCGAACCGACCGCACTCCTGCGCGCCGCCCAGGCGGCAGGTGCCACCACCGTCGACGGCCTGGAGATCCTCGTCCAGCAGGGTGCCCTCTCTCTCGGGATCTGGACCGGTCGCAAGCCCCCTCTCGACACTATGCGCGCCGCCGCCCGCTCGATCCGCCGATAGCCTTGACGGCCTGATGAGCGGGTTTGGATTCACGACTGCGGGCGAGTCGCACGGGCCGGGGCTCGTGGCGATCGTCGAGGGGGTGCCGGCCGGCCTCGAGCTCGACCGCGAGGTTCTCGACCGCGACATGGCCCGCCGCCAGCTCGGCCACGGCCGCGGGGGGCGGATGAAAATCGAGACCGACACCGTCGAGGTCCGCTCCGGTGTGCGCCACGGCCGCACGCTGGGCAGCCCGATCGCCGTCCTCGTCGCCAACCGCGACTACGCCAACTGGGAGGAGCGGATGAACCCCTGGCCGGTCGAGGCTGAGGTCGACGAGGTTCACCTTCCCCGACCGGGGCACGCCGACCTGGTCGGCGCCCAGAAGTACGGACACGACGACATCCGCAACGTGCTCGAGCGCGCCAGCGCCCGCGAGACCGCCGCCCGCGTGGCGGCCGGCTCGATCGCCCGCGGATTCCTCACGGCCCTCGGCGTCAGCGTCCACAGCCACGTCACCCAGATCGCCTCCGTAACCGCGCCCGAGCAGGCAGACCTCGGCCCCGGGGATTTCGCGGCCGTCGACGAGGACCCGGTGCGATGCCTCGACCCCGATGCCAGCGCGGCGATGGTCGAGGAGATCAACCGCCTGCGCAAGGCCAACGAGAGCCTCGGCGGCACCTTCGAGGTGCGCGCCTTCGGCCTCGTCCCAGGTCTCGGCTCTCATATCTCATGGGAAGACCGCCTCGACGGCCGCCTCGCCGGCGCCGTCGCCTCGATCCAGTCGGTCAAGGGGGTCTCGATCGGGGAAGCGTGGGATGTCGCCGGCCGCCCCGGCTCCGAGGCCCACGACGAGATCTTCTGGTCGCAGGAGCGCGGCTACTTCCGCGAGACCAACCACGCCGGCGGCCTCGAGGGTGGGATGACGAACGGACTGCCGCTGTCGGTACGCGCCGCGATCAAGCCGATCTCGACCCTGACCAAGCCGCTGCGCTCGGTCGACACCGAGACCAAGGAGCCGGCGCAGGCGCTGCGCGAGCGCACTGACTCGACCGTGGTGCCGGCGGCGGCGGTCGTCGCCGAGGCAATGGTCTGTCTCACCCTTGCCCGCGCCTACCGCGAGAAGTTCGGCGGCGACCACATCGACGACGTGCTCGCCGCGGTCGAGGCCTACAAGCAGCGCATCGACTTCCGAGGGTGAGGTCGCGATTTTCCATGTCATGCATGGGAAAATGGCGTTTCGTTCGGTGATGCGGCCTGCTCTCGTCTTCATCGGCTTTATGGGGGCGGGGAAGTCGACGGCGCTCTCCGCGGCTCGCGAGGCGGGCCTGGAGACGGTCGAGATCGACGCGCTGATGGAAGAGGCGTTCGGCAAGCCGATCCGGGACGCTTTCGAGGAGGACGGAGAGGCAGCCTTCCGCGCGCGCGAGGCCGAGGTGGTCGGATCGCTTCTGGAGGAGGCCGACGGCGGAGCGATCGCGCTCGGCGGGGGCAGCGTCCTCTCCGAGCGGGTGCGAGAGGCGCTCGACCGCCACACGGTCGTTTGGCTCCAGGTCGGCGCCGATCAGGCTTGGGAGCGGATCGCCCGCAGCGACCGCCCGCTGGCGACGAGCGCCGAGGACGTCGCGCGCCTGCTGGGAGAGCGGTTGCCGCACTATGAGGGGCTTGCCGATGCGATCGTGCCGCCGGGAGACCGCGAAGTGGTCGCCCGCGCGATGCCGTCGCTGCTGGCCCTTGCCGGCATGCCCTCCGGTACGAAGATGCTCTGGGCGGCAAGCGCCTCGGGCGAGTACCCGGTGCTGGTCGGACCGGGTCTTCTGGGAGAGGGAGAGTGGCCCCTGTCCGGCCGCCGCTTCTGCATCACCGACACCGTCGTGGGTGCCCTCTACGCGGAGCGCCTCGAGCCGCTCGCCGCCAGGGTCGCGGTTGCGCCGGGGGAGTCGGCGAAGACGATGGCCGAGGCCGAGCGGGTCCTGCGCGATTTGGCCCGCGCCGGGATGACCCGAGAGGACCACGTGGTCGCCCTCGGCGGCGGCGTGGTCGGCGACCTGGCTGGCTTCTGCGCCCGTCTCTACCAGCGCGGCGTTCCCGTGGTCCAGGTGCCGACCACGCTCGTCGCCCAGGTCGACTCCGCCTACGGCGGCAAGACCGGCGTCGACCTTCCCGAGGGCAAGAACTACGCGGGCGCGTACCACCTGCCAGCGGCCGTGATGGCCGATACCTCGACCCTGGCGACGCTGCCGGCCGAGGAGCTTGCGGCCGGCTTCGTCGAGCTGCTGAAGACCGGGCTGCTGGCCGGGGGCGAGCTCTGGGAGCGGGCGAGGGCGCTCGAATCGCTCGACCCGGAGTCGCTTGCCCCCCTGGTCTTCGCCTGCGCGCGCTTCAAGTGCGAGGTGGTCGCCGCGGACGAGCGCGACGCCGGCCTGCGCGCCGTCCTCAACCTCGGTCACACGGTCGGCCACGGGATCGAGGCGGCGAGCGGCTACGAGCGCTATCGCCACGGCGAGGCGATCGGCCTCGGCCTGCTGGCGGCGCTGCGGCTCTCCGGTGTGCCCGAGTTGCGCGAGGAGGTCGAGTCGATCCTGCGCCACCAGGGCCTGCCGGTGGCGCTCGACCCAGCCGTCGACGTCGACGCCACGCTAGCGGCGCTGGAACGCGACAAGAAGCGCACCGCCGCGGGGGTCGGCTTCGTGTTGCTGAGTGAGCCGGGCAAGCCCCGCACAGGCGAGCTGGTCGAGCCGGCTAAGGTCCGTGCCGCCGTGGAGGAGCTGTACGGATGACCACCGCCCACAACCGCGTCGCCGTCCTGCACGGCGTCAACTTCGACATCCTCGAGCGCCGCGACCTCGAGGTCTACGGCGGCCTCTCGCTCGCGGAGTTGGAGCGCAAGGTCGGCGGCTGGGCCCGCGAGCTGGACCTTGAAGCGATCTTCTTCCAGACCAACTCCGAGGGTGAGTTCGTCGAGTACCTGCACCGGATCCCGGAGCTGGCCGACGCCACGCTCGTCAACGCCGGCGCCTGGTCGCACTACAGCCGGGCGATCGCCGACGCGCTGGACGTCGCCCGCCTGCCCGCGGTCGAGGTCCACCTCTCCGACGTCGAGGCCCGCGACGACTGGCGCAAGCTCTCCGTCTTCGACGGCCTGGTCCTGGCGAAGATCTCCGGCAAGGGCCCCGACGGCTACCGCGACGCGCTCGAGCTGCTCGCGACCGAGCTCGGCGCGGGCGCCCCTTGACCGGATCCCGGGGAGACCGTCTCGCGGCACTCGTCGCCGAGCGCGAGCTCGACCGCCTGCTCGTCACCGATCTGGTCAACGTCCGCTACCTGACCGGCTTCGGCGGCACCAACGGGGCCTGCATCTGCGGTGGCGAGGCGCGCCTCTTCTTTACCGACTTCCGCTACACCGAGCGCGCCGAGGCAGAGGTCGGGGGCTGGGAGGTGATCACGGTCAAGGACGACTGGCTCGGCGGGATCGCCGCTCACCTAGCCGGGCGGACCGGCTTCGAGGATCAGCAAATGGCCGTCCGCACGCTGGGGAAACTCGAGAAGAAACTGCCCGACGGCGTCACCCTGGAGGGGGCGGGGGGTACGGTCGAGAGGCTGCGCCGGGTTAAGGACGAGGCCGAGCTGGCGGCGATCGCCGCCAGCTCCGAGCTCGCCGACGAGGTCTGGGGTTGGTCGCTGGAACGCGGGCTGGCCGGGCGCAGCGAGCTGGACGTCGCCCGGGCCGCCGAAGCACGGATGCGCGAGCACGGGGCCGAGCCCTCCTTCCCCGCGATCGTCGCCGCGGGTCCGAACGGCGCCCTGCCACATGCCGAGCCCGGCGAGCGCCAGATCGGCCGCGGCGAGCTGGTCGTCTTCGACATGGGAGCGAAGCTCGACGGGTACTGCTCCGACGGCACTCGCACTTTCGCGACAGGCGAGCCCGACGGGCGCGGCCGGGAGGTGTACGAGGTCGTGCGCGAGGCGCAGGAGGCGGCCCTCGCCGCCGTTCGCGCCGGGGCATCCGCCGAGGCCCTCGACGCCGTCGCCCGCGAGCGGATCGCAGCCGCCGGGCACGGCGAGCGGTTCGGCCACGGCCTCGGCCACGGGGTCGGCCTCGAGGTGCACGAGGAGCCACGCGTCTCGCCGCGCTCGGAGGACGTGCTCCAGGCCGGCGAGGTGGTGACGGTCGAGCCCGGGATCTACCTACCCGGCGAGCTCGGTGTGCGTATCGAGGACCTGGTCGTCGTCACGGCAGAGGGTCACCGAAACCTCAGCAGCCTGCCAAAGGAGCTGCAGCTCGTCGAGTAGCGCGGCGCAGACAAGACGTTTAGGAGAGAGACCCGCTGCCAGTTTCAAGTAGTAGCGTCGAGAAGCCGATGTCACCGCGTGATCGCAAGCGCCAAGATCGCGAGTGCCCTGCGCGCTCCCGCCGACACGGACCTCTTGCGGCAGTCGGATTCGCTGGCGGAAATCCGCGACAACGCCCGTCGCGAGCGCCTGCTCGACATGCAGGTGCGGCTGCGCCCTTACAGGACCGGCTGCTTCGCGATCCTCGCCCTGGCGCTGGTCTCGGTCTCCTCGGAGATCGGCTGGTGGTGGGTTATCCCGCTCACGGCTGGCCTCGCAGGGTTCACGGTCGCCGACCACTTCATGCAGAACAGCAGTCACCCCGGTCTCTGGGCCGCCACGGCCTGGGGAATCCTGCCGCTGTTCCTCGCCGACGCGGTCGTCACGACCGGCGGCGCCGACAGCCCGGTCCTGATGTGGTTCGCGCTGCCCGCGGTAACGCTTGGAGCGCGATTCTCTCCACGCGGGGTGGCCCTCGGCACCGCGTACATCTTGGCCCTGCTGCTCGTCGGCACCTTTGGACTGGACCAGGCGACGGCTTCAGAGCACCACAAAGAGGTGATCGCGGCTGCGGCGTTGATACTCAGCACGGTGACCCTCTCCGGCGCCCTGGTCGAGTCCGACCGCGCCCACCGGCGCAGCTCGACCCTCGATCCGCTGACCGGTCTTTTTAACCGCAATGCGCTGGAGCAGCGCCTTTCCGAGCTCGACGGCCAGCCAAGCAGCGAGGGGGAGGGACTCTCACACGCTCTGCTGCTCTGCGATCTCGATCACTTCAAGCGGGTCAACGATCAGCTCGGACACGCCGCCGGCGACAAGGTCCTGCAGGACGTCGCCTACACGATGCGCTCTGTTCTGCGCGCCGGCGACTCGATCTACAGGATCGGCGGCGAGGAGATCCTCGTCGTCCTGCCCGGCGCCAGCAAGAAGGACGCAGCCGCGGTTGCCGAGCGCCTGCGCAAGGCGGTGCGCGCACGGCGTCCGGTCGGGGTGGGGGTGACGATCAGCATCGGCGCCGCGGTCTCCAAGTCCGACGTGGTCAACACCGACGACCTGGTCGCCAGGGCCGACGCCGCTCTTTACTCGGCGAAGGCCAATGGCCGCGACATGGTCTTCATGTCGAACTGACGGCCACAGGGGCCGCCATGCGGCGTCCTCGGTCGCTCACGTGCAGAGCAGCTCCCTGCGTCCTTGCCTGACGACCCCTGTGGCCGTCGGCTTCAGCGGCCGAGGTCGATGCTGTCGTCGATTCGCGCGGCGAAGGCCGCGATCAGCTCTACGGTCGCCTCGACGTCGTCCAGGTCGACCATCTCGACCGGGGAGTGCATGTAGCGCAGCGGGATCTCGACGAGGCCCGTGGGGATGCCCGAGCGGGCAAACTGGACGGCGTCGGCGTCGGTGCCGGTCGAGTTGCCGGAGGCGCCGAGCGTGTGCTCGACCCCGGCCTCCTCGGCAGTCTCGACCAGCAGCTCGAAGACTTTGGGGGAGAGGGTGGAGCCGCGGAAGATCACCGGCCCGGAGCCGAGCGTGTGGGTGCCCAGCTCCTTCTCGTCGATGCCGGGCGCGTCGGTGGCATGGGTGACGTCGATGACCACGGCCAGGTCCGGCTCCACGGCAAAGGCCGAGGTGCGGGCGCCGAAGAGGCCGATCTCCTCCTGCACGGCGGCAATTGCCGCGAAGCTGCCGCTCAGCGAGTCGCGCTCGTGGCAGCGGCGCAGCGCCTCGAGGGCGACGT
This sequence comes from Solirubrobacterales bacterium, assembly GCA_025450585.1. Lineage (GTDB taxonomy): Bacteria > Actinomycetota > Thermoleophilia > Solirubrobacterales > 70-9 > VRUE01. The sequence goes on along the minus strand of JANWHD010000027.1, from coordinate 75,312 downwards.
AGGCGCCCAGCCTGTTGTCCATCGAGCGGGAGATCGTGCGAGAGCCGGCGAGGCGCTGGGGCTCGCTCGCGATCACCACCGGGTCGCCGACACGGACCAGCTCGGCGGCCTCCTCGCGATCGGCGGCGCCGACGTCGATGTGCAGGCCCTTCAACTCGACCACCTTCTTGCGCGCCTCGGCGTCGAGAAGGTGCAGTGGCTTGCGTCCGACGACCCCGAGCACCGGTCCGCTCTTTCCCTGGATCTCGACCCGTTGCCCGACCAGGATCTGCGGGTCCCATCCTCCGATCGGCGCGAACCAGAGGAAGCCCTTCTCGTCGATGTGGCGGACGACCAGGCCGATCTCGTCGATGTGGCCGACAACGGCCAGAAGCGGGGAAGCCTCGCCGATGCGGGCGACCGAGGAGCCGATGCCGTCGGTCGAGAGCGAGGCGAAAGAGGCCTCGTCGCGCCAGACGGCGGCCGCGGGTGCCTCGTAGCCCGAGGGCGCGGGGACGCGGAGGAGCTTGTCGAGGAGTTCCGGAGTCGTGCTCACGGCGCGGCAGTATGTCGATTCGAACGGTCGCCCGCGTTAAGTGAATTGGAATAGCGTTGCCGCCATGAGCGCCAACAGCACCGTCGCCCTCGTCACCGGCGCCTCCAGCGGCATCGGCGAGGCGGCCGCGCGGCGGCTCGCCCGCGAGCCCGGCGTGGAGCTGATCCTCGTCGCGCGGCGCGAGGAGCGCCTGCGGGCTCTCGCCGAGTCGCTGCCCTGCAAGGCCACCTACGTCGCCGTGGACCTGACCGACACCGACGCCCCCGAGCGCGTCCGCGCCCACGTCTCCGAGCACGGGGGTCGGCTGACGCTGCTAGTCAACAACGCCGGCGGCTCCTGGCGCGGGATCTTCGGCGAGGGGGGCTATGCCAACGTCCAGCGACACATGGAGCTCAACTTCGACGCGGTCGTCCGCCTCGTCGAGGCCCTGCTACCGGTGCTGCGCGCCTCCGCTCCCAGCTCGATCGTCAACATCGCCAGCACCGCCGGCCGGGTGGCTCGCGCAGGCACCGGCTCCTACTCGGCCAGCAAGTTCGCCCTGATTGGCTGGTCCGATGCGCTCTACGCCGAGGAGCGGTCCGGCGGGGTCCACGTCGGCCTCATCCTTCCCGGCTTCATCGCCACCGAGGGCTTCCCGGCGACCGAGCTGCGCGAGAAAGCGCTGACCCGGTGGATCGTCTCCAAGCCCGAGCGGGTCGCCGAGGCGATCGTCGAGACGGGGCTGCAAGGAAAGGCCGAACGCTACGTGCCCCGCGGCTACGCCCTTGCGGCGGTGTTCCGGATCCTCACCCCGGGTCTGGTCCGCCGGGTTCTCGCCGGCGGCTCGGCGGCGAGGCTGACGACCACGACCGCGGCGGAAGCCGAGGAGCCCCACAGGTAAAGGAGGCCCAGCCCGGTTCGCAATCCGCTCAGGTGAAGCGGGAGGGTGTGATCCGGCAGTAGCGGAATTCGAAGGCGAAGCTGACGTTGTTGGCTGCGTTGGCGCTGCGTTCGAGCCGGATCCGTTCGTGCGCGGCGCGGATCTTGTCCTCGGCCTTCAGCACCTTGCCGACGTTGCGCAGGTTCGTCTGCACGATTCTCAGCTGGTCGAGCCACCTCAGCAGCCGGGCGTCGTCTTCGGATGGGCGGGGCACCGCGGAGAGCTTGTCGACGGTCGAGCCGAAAGCGCCCGAGGCGTGGATGAACTGGACGCCGGCCTCCTTCAGCTTTCCGTTGCGCACCTTGGCCTGGACGTTCTTGAGGATCCGTTTGTTGGCGACCGTGTTCGCTTCGCAGATCGGCTCGACCTGCGAGACGTATTCGCCCCGGCTTGGCCCCGTTTCCTCCGCGCCGGCGCCCACGACGAGCAGCAGCGTCGCGGCAGCGGCCAGCAAGATGATCCGAGCAGACACCCTCATTCCCTGGTTCCCAGCTTACGGCCTCCCGGTGACGACGCCCGCTTCCAGGGCCACTAGGATTCGCCGCCGTGATCTCCACCAACGAATTCTCTAGCTGGTCAACAGGCACATAGCCTGCCGAGATCGCAAAGACTGGCGAATACAGCGGACGGCGGGAGTATTCTGCTCCCAATGCCTCTCTTGCCAAGGACGAAGTCCAGACAGCTCTTCGAGATGCTGAGCGACTTGGAAACGCAAATGCGCGAGGTGCGTGGCGAGATCGCGACGATGCAAGATCGGCGCGCCGACGACGAAGTCGAAGCCTTGGCGGCCGAGCGAGTTCGAAGCGGCGCTGCCCAGCGCACCGAAGACGGCGCTGAGGCACTCGCCGATCTCGGCATTCAAGTTCGATAAATCGTGGGCGGAGAAACCGCTCCCGAGGTCAGGGTTGAGCTTGCCGATGGCGTAAAGGGCGACATAGTCGAGTTGACGGCGCTCCCCGCAGATGCCGGAGCCGTCGAGCGGGCGGAGGTTGAAGCCCTGAAGAGGTGCATCGCCGCGCTGTTCCTGGAATGCGAGGCGAATCCCCATACAGGCGAACTAATGGGGGTCGGGCGCCACCCCGAGTTGGCCGACTGCCGCCGAGTCCGCTTCGACATCGAGACGCACAAAGGCAAACCCCGCTTCCGTCTGATCTATCGCAACGAGCCCACCGATGGCGCGCCGGCCAAATGTCTCTGGCTTGCCGTAGGTCCGCGAGCCGGCCTACGCGCTCATCGGAAAGCCCAGCAGCGCTCCAAATGAGACGGATCAGGCTGTACGGGGGTCGAGGTAGATCAGGGTCTCGGTGAAAGTTTGGCCCGGCTCTGCGTCGATGTTTGACGTCGCTGGTCAGTGCCGGAGAAGGGAATACTTGAGGAGCATGTCGCCGCCTGTCCAACCGCATCTTGCGCTTCTTGAAGATGCGCGATATCGGCAAGGCTGAAAGGGCTACCGTTCCGACGATGCCGAAGCGGACCCGCGCCCATCGCATCGAGGAGGAATCCCGAGAGGCCTTCAAAGCCGCGCTTGACGAGCGCTTCTTGTTCAGAGAGGACGTGCCGGACTACGGACTTGACGGGAGCGTTGAGGTGTTCAACGCCAAGGACGAGGCAACGGGACTCCGCTACTACGTGCAGCTCAAGGCGACCGATGGCCAAGACCTGGACAAGGCTCTAAAGCGCTCGATTCCCGTCGAGCACGCCAGCCTCTATAGCTCCCAGGCGCTGCCTACCCTGATGGTTCGCTATTTGGCTGCCGAGGATGAGCTCTATGTTCGTTGGTGGCACGCACTCCTGCCCGGCAAGCAGCCGCCGAGGGCGAACGCCGCCTCGATGACCTTTCACTGGGCGCCGGAGGACAAGTTCGCCAAGGGGGATTCGGAGCGCCTGGCCGAGGAGGCTCACAGTTTTTTGGAGTTGCGCTCGGCGACTCCTCCTCTCCCGTTTTTGCTCAAGTTGGAGATAGATGATCCGCCATTCGGGCTTACCGACGGCGAGATTGAGTTGGCGGTGAGGGGAGCGACAGCGAAGCGGCCAGACGTGATCGAGCTGAGTAGAGGAAAGGCGAATGGCCGACTCGTGGTCCGGGGTCGCTACCTTGCCGTTGAGATGCCGGGCTCGGTCGCAGCGAGCTACGACCTCGACGACGTTTATGACCCGGGACCCGGTGGCGAGCAGCTTGCCGTGGATCTGATGACGCTGAATGGGTTGGCCTTCGCGCGTTGGGGTCAGTCTGAGTTGGCGGCCCGAATGACGACAACGTACTTCGCCCGTTCAACCCTCTCTGTGCGGCCCGAGGCAGCGATGCAGCTCGCCGGGGCAATGACCATCGCCCGACGGGTAAGCGAGGCTCTGGCCGTGGCGGAGGAGATCGACGCTAGCGGCACGACAGGTGAGAACAACACGAGCATGCTGTTCACGCTTACGTCGAGGCAGCACAGCGCCTCCCTTAGTGAGAAAGAGATTGAGGAGTATCGACGGACGATGCAGCGCCGTATCAAGCGACGCGAAGACGACGGAGAATCAATCGAGGCATCCCGCGAGCTGGTTTCGTTGGCGAATCACCACCGTAGTCAAAGTGAACCTGGCCCAGCGATTGAGCTTTATGAGCGGGCTGCCACGCTTGATCCGGAGTACCGCGATCGGGCTTACTTCTGGCATGAGCTGGGTGGCGTCCTTTTCTTTGCAGGTCGCTACGAAGAGGCGGCAGATGCCTACGGGACGGCCATCCAGCTGGGGGAAGGTGGGCTCACGCCACTATTGAGGGCAGATGCCTTGATGTTCGGGGGTTGCTACGAGAAGGCAAGGGAGGGGTTCAGGGAATCGCTGGACGGGGTGGAGAGCTTCGAGAGTGGTTCGGAGTACTACCTAAAGATAGGCCTACTCGACTTCCTGATCGACTGGAGAGGTATCAAGCGCCAAAAGCGTGACTCGGCGAGGGCAGACAAAACGGTTGGCGAAGTTGTTCCAGACGGAGGGACCCCCGCTGGTGAGGGGGTGATCCGGGACAGGTGTTGGGAAGCATTGGGGATGGATGGCCTCAGTGGTCTTGCCTGGTGGAACTTGGCGTCGGCGGTGGAGAAGCTAGGGGAGCGTGAACAGGCGGGTTTGATGTTCTTGAATACGGCTCTATGTCAACCGGGGGATGCGGAGGCTTGGGCATTCGCTTTTGTCCATCTCTGGCAGGAGGGCCGCGATGAGCTGTTGCCGATGATCTTGGTTACGGGGGAGCGAATGACTCGCCAAAGGGTGCTGCCTGCCATCAATGCGCTGGTCACTCAACACATGGAGCCTGACGATCGCGGGAAGCTCATCTCGAAACTAGGAGAGATGGTGGACGAGTTGTCAGATCCTCGGTCAGATGGCTTCGAGCTGCGTTTTGTTAACAGCGGCGAAGCGGTAAAGAGCATGATCGTTCCGGGGCCGGCGACCCGCAGTAAATAGCTGATCTAGTTAAAGCGAGCCGCGAGAGAAATCAGCCTTGAATAGTCTCGGGTCCCCCTTCGGCAGGTTCATGGTTCGCCATAATGAAAAAATATCTAATTAGCAGGCAAAAACCTTGATATCGACCAACGAATTCAAGAACGGCTCGCACATCGAGATCGACGGCACGATCTTCCGCATCGTCGAGTTCCAGCACGTCAAGCCCGGCAAGGGTGGGGCCTTCGTGCGGACCAAGCTGCGCAAGATCGAGGACGGCTCGGTGCAGGACAAGACCTTCCGCGCCGGCGAGAAGTTCCGGCCGGTGCGCACCGAATCGCGCAAGATGCAGTACCTCTACGACTCCGGCGACGCCGCCGTCTTCATGGACAGCCGCGACTTCGAGCAGATCGAGATCCCGCGCGAGATGGCGGGTGATTCGATGCAGTGGGTGCTGCCCAACGCCGAGGTCGACGTGCTCTTCGTCGACGAGCGGCCCAGCGACGTGCAGGTGCCGAGCGCGATCGAGATGAAGGTGACCCAGACCGAGCCGGGCGTGAAGGGCGACACCGCCTCGGGTGGCGGCAACAAGCCGGCGACCCTGGAGTCCGGCGTTATCGTCCAGGTCCCCCTCTTCATCGAGGAGGGGGAGACGGTCCGCGTCGACACCCGCAGCGGCGAGTACGTTTCACGCGCCTAGAGCCTGGCCAAAGACCCCGGGCGCACGCCTGGCGGCGGCGGACACAGCGCGGTACGGCGTCCTCAGTCGGCCGAATAGCGCTGCTATTCGGCCTCCCTGCGTCCTTGTCCCGCTTGGTCCGGCGCTCGCCAGCCGCCCACCCGGGGTCTCCGGCCAGGCTCGCGCTTCGGCCGACCGGCGGAAGCGCGAGAATGGAGAACTCATGCGTAGGTCCGACCAGCGCCGCGACGCCGTCTTCGCCTGCTATCAGCGCGACGTCACCGGGCGCCCGCTGGAGGAGCTGGTGGCCGAGTCGCGGCCGTTCACGCGCGAGCTGGCGGCCGGGGTTGAGGCCCACCGCGAGGAGCTCGACGCCGCGATCGCCGCCCATGCCAAGGGCTGGGAGCTGGACCGGATCGCGCCGCTGGAGCGCAACGTGATGCGGGTGGCGCTGTACGAGATCGAGCACTCCGGCGACGTGCCGACCGAGGTGGCGATCGACGAGGCGGTCGAGATCGCCAAGGAGTACTGCGGCGTCGACGCGCCGGGCTTCGTCAACGGCGTGCTCGGCGCGATCGCGCGGGAGCGGGAGGGCGTCAGGTGACCCGGCTGCGGGAGATCTCCGAGCGGCTCGGCGCTATCGCCCGCGAGCTGGAGGGCGGCGAGGCCGGCGACGCGCGTGCCTCGGAGCTGGCCAACGAGGCGGCCGAGCTCTCGGCCGAGGCAGTCGAGGAGACGAACCGGCGTATCCGCGAGGGCGAGGCCGCCGAGTGACCTATCCCTTCCGGTGCGCCTTTTCCCCGAATAACCCGGATAAAGCGCACCGGAAGCCGTGAGCTATCCCGAAGACCTTCGGGCTCTGGTCGATGCCGAGCTGGAGCGGCTGTGCTTCGCCCAGACCGCCCCGACCGCCGGCCTGGAGGAGGCGATGCGGTACTCGCTGCTGGCCGGGGGCAAGCGCGTGCGTCCCGTCCTGGCGCTGGCCACGGCTCGGGCGCTCGGCGTCGAGCCCGAGCGCTTCCTACCGGTTGCCTGCGCGGTCGAGCTGATCCACACCTACTCGCTGATCCACGACGACCTGCCGGCGATGGACGACGACGAGCTGCGGCGCGGTTTACCGACCTCCCACGTCAGGTACGGCGAGGATGTGGCGATCCTCGCCGGCGACGGCCTCTTCGCCGAGGCGGTGCGGCTCTTCTGTGAGCAGCCGGGCGAGCCGGCGCGGGTGCTTGCGGCGCTGCGCGAGCTGAGCGCGGCAACGGGGGTCGAGGGAATGGTCGGCGGCCAGTACGTCGACGTGGTCGGCGGGCGGCGCGACGCCGAGGAGCTGCGGGCGCTGCATGCGCTGAAGACCGGCAGCCTTATCGCCGCGAGCGTCGGCGTCGTGCTCGTCCTCGAGGGGCTGGGCGAACCTGAGACAATGCCGTTTCGCCGGTTCGCCAGCGAGTTGGGCGTTCTCTTCCAGATCGTCGACGACATCCTCGACGTGACCGGGAGCGACGAGCGGCTCGGCAAGCCACGCGGAAGCGACGAGCGACATGGCAAACTCACATACGTCAGCCACTTCGGCCTCGAGCGGGCACGCCAGCTCGCGGCCGAGTCCCATGCGAAGGCGGTCGACACCCTTGCCGAGGCCGCCGGCGATACGTCCGACCTGTGGCGGGTAGCCGACTACATCTTCACCAGGAACGAATGAGCGACAACGGAAATTCAGCAGACCGTCAGGGCGACGGTCCGCGCCTGCTCGACGGCATCGACGGGCCGGCCGACCTGCACGGTCTCGACGACGCCCAGCTGCAGCAGGTGGCGGGGGAGATGCGCGGCTACATCATCGACACGATCGGCGAGATCGGCGGCCACTTCGGGGCCAACCTCGGCACCTGCGAGCTGGCGGTGGCGCTGCACAGCCTGCTCGACTCGCCGCGCGACAAGGTGCTCTGGGACGTCGGCCACCAGGCCTACCCGCACAAGATCCTCACCGGCCGCCGCGAGGGGTTGCCGACGATCCGCCAGTACGGCGGCCTCGCCCCGTTCTGCTCTGTCTTCGAGTCCGAGCACGACATCATGGGCGCCGGCCATGCCTCGACCTCAATCGGCTACGCCGTCGGGCTGAAGGAGGCGATGCGCAAGGGCATCGGCGAGGACGGGAAGGTGGCGGCTGTGATCGGCGACGGGGCGCTGACCGGCGGCGTCGCCTACGAGGCGCTGCACGCAGCCGGCGGGTTGCAGACGCCGGTGGTGATCGTGCTCAACGACAACGGCATGTCGATCTCGCCCAACGTTGGGGCGCTCTCGCGCTACTTCAACCGGGTGCGGCTGAACCCACGCCTCTACCACGCCCGCGAGGGGGTCGAGGACCGGCTCACCAAGCTGCCGCTCGGCCTCGGCAGGCGGATCGAGCGCCTCGGGCCGGAGATCAAGTCGGCAATCAAGGCCTACTGGGCGCCCGGCCTCTTCTTCGAGGAGCTCGACCTCGCATACATGGGCGTGATCGACGGCCACGACGTGCACGCCCTGCGCGAGGCTCTGCGCGAGGCATTTGACGCGGATCGGCCGGTGATCGTCCACATCCACACGGTCAAGGGCAAGGGCTTCTCCCCAGCCGAGGAGGGCGGCCTCGAGGGGATGGAGAAATGGCACGCCGCCAAGCCGAAGTCGATCGTCAACGGCGCCCCCGCCGAAAAGCCCCAACAGCCTGCCGACGGGCCTCAAACGAGACATATAGGCGTATCTGAGGCCCATCGGCGGCCGGTTGGGGTGCAGGAATCGGATTCGCCCCAAGGGATCGCGCCGGAGCGACTCGAGGTTCCGCTGGCAGCGAGCGCGCCGCCTCAGTACACGCAGGTCTTCGGCGACGCGATCGTCGCCGAGGCGCGACGCGACAAGCGCGTGATCGGGATTACCGCGGCGATGGCGGGGGGGACCGGGTTGCAGAAGCTCGCCGACGAGGTGCCTGGGCAGTACTACGACGTCGGCATCGCCGAGCAGAACGCCGTCCTGCTTGCCTCGGGCCTGGCGATTCAGGGCGCGAAGCCGGTCTGCGCGATCTACTCGACCTTCCTCCAGCGCGCCTACGACCAGATCATCCACGACGTCTGCCTGCAGGAGCTCGACGTCACCTTCGCCATGGACCGGGCCGGCCTGGTGGGCGACGACGGGCCGACCCACCACGGCGCCTTCGACGTCTCCTACTTCCGCCCGATCCCCAACGTCGTCGTGATGGCGCCGCGCGACGAGGCGATGCTGGTCCACATGCTGCGCACGGCGGTCACCCACGATGGGCCCGCTGCGCTGCGCTACCCGCGCGGTGCGGCCGAGGGTGTGGAGCTGCCGGCGGAGCCGCAGGAGATCCCTATCGGCACCGGTGAGCTGTTGGCGAGCGGCGAGCGGGTCGCTCTGCTCGGCTTCGGCTACGGCGTCGCAGTCGCCCTCGATGCGGCCAGGATCCTCTCCGGGCATGGGCTCGAAGCAACCGTGGCCGACGCCCGTTTCGCCAAGCCGCTCGACGGCGAGCTGGCCGAGCGGCTTGCGCGCGAGCACGACCTGGTCGTGACGATCGAGGAGAACGTCCTGCCGGGAGGCTTCGGCTCGGCGGTCCTGGAGCACCTCGAGGATGCCTTCGCAGACCGCCCCGGCGACCGCGCCCACGTCATGCGGGTCGGTCTCCCCGACCGCTACGTCACCCACGGCAAGCCTGCCCTGCTGCGCCAGGAGGCCGGCCTCACCGGCGAGGCGGTGGCCCAGCGCGTCCTAGCCTCGCTGCGCTCCGGTGAGCCCGCCCTGAGCTGATCCGCCCGGACCCGGGCAGGGCTTGCGTCAAAACGCTCTATCGGTTAGCCTTCCCGAGTCTCTTCTGGGGTTACTTGAGGGAGGAGAGACATCTCTATGTATGTGGCTCCGCACGTCAGGGAGCGTCGTGGATCCACTACTTTGACCGCGCCGGTGCCGAGAGCATCGCGTCGCGGTGCGTGGACTCAAGCATCTTCGGTCGCGGTGGCGCCTCTGGGCCGGCTCAGGCGAATCGCGAAGCCGGCGAGGATGTAGGCGATCGCCATGGCGAGGAGGGCAAACTTGCAAGAGGCGAAGATCGTCGCCAGAAGGGGAAACGCGGCCCCGGCACCGTCGAGCGTCAGCAGCAGGCAGACGTTCTCGATCGCGTCGAAGGCAGCCACCAGCGCGCCGAACGAGACCACGACCCGGCCGATCGCGCCGACCCGGTGCCAGCCCCGCCGGATGGCTAGGTCCCGTGTCGCGGCAAGGGCCAGGGTGAGGAAGGTTCCGTAGGCGAGTAGGAAGCCGAAGTCGATCCAGAGCGACTCGCGAGCCGCGTCCTGGCCCTCCTCGCCCCATTCGGCGAGGATCTCGTCGGCCCGGTCCTGCCCGCCGGTCAGCTCGAAGGGCACCATCCCCGGGCCGCCGGTGTCCTTCATCCGGTTCTCGGCAGGCGACATCGCCAGAAGCAGGAGCAGGGTCGCGATTCCCGATGCGATCAGCCCCCGCTTGCGAGTCATGCGGGCATTATCGCCGCCGCCTCGGTGGGATCTCGGGCTCGCCGAGCCTTGCGATACTGCCGACTTGACTGACGAGGGAATCGAAATACGTCGATGTCGGCGCGAGGATGCGCGAGCGGTCCTGGAGCTTTGGGCCCAGGCCCGGAGCGAGCACGCATCGACGGCCGACGGCTTGGATGACGTCGAGCGCCTGATCGAGGACTCTCCGGCCGCCCTTCTGGTGGCTGAGCGCGACGGTGAGATCGTCGGCGCCCTGATCGCCGGCTGGGACGGGTGGCGGGGCAACATGTACCGGCTCACCGTCCGCGAAGGGCATCGCCGGCAGGGCATCGGGATCGCCCTGACGCGCGCCGGCGAGGACTACCTGCGCAGTCGCGGCACCCGCCGGATAACCGCCCTGGTCGCCTTCGAGGACGACGCAGCGGGGGCGTTCTGGGAGTCCGCCGGCTATCCCCAGGATCAAGAGATCGGCCGTCGAGTCCGCAATCTGTAGGCCATTTTGGCGATCGACGGCAGTCGGATGATCCACATTGGCTCTGAGAGCTGCCTTCTATAGAGCCGCCATAACATCGAGCATCAGAGTTGCTTCCGAAGTGTTGACTGCCTCTAGCTGAGGACAGAGCCGAGATTCAAGGAGTAGACCATTCCTGATTTTCGGCTATGCCGTAGTAGTCCACGGCGCTATTAGCTTGCAACCTTCTAAGGCTTCCGTCAACCAGTCGGACCCAGTTCAAGCCTGCCTGGTCTCTGAATGCAATTTCCACGCCTGGGCGAAGACCCATCGCATGCCACCCAGGACCAAAGGAGGTGTGCTGTTCTCCCGGGGGGAGAATGGAGAAGGTCCGCAACTCCCCACTGCTTTCTCCAATTTGGATGCCAGTTTGGGGTCCAGCTCCGTATGCAGCCACTCTGAAAGCAACTACTTCGTAAACAGGCTGATCGGAGCGGTTGGCGAGGATGGCGCCCATGCCGGCTTCGGTGTCCCAGGTGATCCACGCGGAAATCTTCTCGGCCTGGCTCCTTTTTTCTGCTCGCACAAATCGTTGTTCGCTTGCCTTGCGGGCATCTCGCTCATCGGCGATCTGCTGGTACCCCACGGCGACAGCGATCACGGCGGCAACAAGGACTAGCCACTCTCTCACGCCAGAGTGGTTTCGCGTTAGCCAGAGCCACCCCCGCCGAAGCTGATTTCGCGTTTCCGGCATTCGTCGGAACATAGGAGGCCAAGCGGCGCCAACCCGATGCGCGTAGTGCCCGATGTGCGGAGAACTAGCGCATGAACTGGCGCATAGGGGGACTTTGCTGGTTCGGCCCAGCAGGGGAATTTGACGACAGCGTTGGCTTGCTAGAGCCGCCCCAACAGAAAACGCCCCGCCGGGGAGGCGGAGCGTCTTCTGGGGTTACTACAGGGAGGAGAGATATTTATCTCTATATATGTGGATCCGTGGGAGGTAGGTGGGCCCTTTGATGTGCCGCTGGAACGTCATCGTGGGAGGCGATGGCGCATATGGGCGGCGCCGGACCCATCCAAGAAGTTAGTTATTCGTGTTCCTTATCGGTTGTCCTCTGCGAATCCTTGAGCAGCATACGAACATACGTGCGCTTTGTCTGTGAGTGGGATCACAGATCCATTGTCCAAATCGGTCGACTACCCGACCCCCTGTCATGCAATCAGGTTAAACCAAAGCTTGGATAAAAACCTGTATCTCGCGTTAAGCGACGTCGTTGCGCCTGGCCGGCGCTACGGTTCCGGCGGATGAAGAAGGCCCGGATAGACGCGGTTCTGGCCGAGCGGGGCCTGTTCCCGTCGCGCACGGCGGCGGCCGTCGCCGTGCGCGCAGGCGAGGTCCGCGTCGGCGCCGACGGGCCGGTCGCGCTGCGCCCCAGCCAGCTGGTCGAGCCGGAGGCGGCGTTCGTCGTCGACTCGGGGCCCCGCTTCGTCTCCCGCGGCGGCATCAAGCTGGAGAACGCCCTCGAGGCGCTGGCGATCGACGTCGCCGGGTGCGACTGCCTGGACGTGGGCGCCTCGACCGGGGGCTTCACCGACTGCATGCTGCAGCGCGGCGCCTCCCGGGTCGCCGCGGCCGACGTGGCCTACGGACAGATCGACCAGGGTCTGAGAGAAGACCCGCGGGTCACGACGATCGAGCGGCTCAACGCCCGCGACATGCTGCCTGTCGACCTACCCTTCGTCCCCGCGCTGGCGACGGTCGACGTCTCCTTCATCTCCCTGGCGAAGGTGCTGCCCGCGGTCGCCCGTTGCCTGGCGCCCGACGGCGAGGTGCTCGCGATGGTCAAGCCCCAGTTCGAGCTTGGCCGGGAGCGGGTCCGAAAGGGGGTCGTCCGGGACGCGGGAGACCGGCGCGAGGCGATCCTCGGCGTCGCCCTCGCGGTGCGCGAGCTCGGCCTCGCGGTGCGTGGCTTCGCCTCTTCGGGCCTGCCCGGCCCGAAGGGCAATCGCGAGACCTTCGTCTGGTGCGGCCATGGTGGCGAGGAAGTCGGCGACCTCGAGGCGGCTATCGCTGCGGTGGAGGGTGAGAAGTGAAGACCGCCGCCCTGATCACCCATTCCCACCCGCCGGCCGCGACCGAAGCCGTCGCGGTGGCCACCGCCGTCGCCGGCGATGCTGGCTGGCGCCTCGTCGCCACCGAGGGGGAGATCTCCAAGCACGACCAAGCCGCCGCGGGGGTCGAGCGGGTCGACTCGCTGCCGGCCGATCCCGACCTCTGCCTCGTGCTCGGCGGCGACGGCTCGATCCTCTACGCGCTGCGCCGCTTCGCGCGCACCGGCGTGCCCGTCTTCGGCGTCAACTTCGGCACGGTGGGTTTCCTTGCCGCGGTCGAGCGCGACGATGCCGAGGAGGGGATCCGCCGGGCGTTGGGCGGCGAGACCGAGACGATCGACCTGCCCGCGCTGGCGATCGAGGTCGAAGGTGAGGGGCACTTCGCCTTCAACGACGTCAGCTTCAGCCGCCGCCCTCACGATCGGGTTGCCGAGCTCAGCTATCGGATAGCCGGTGAGGAGGTAGGGAACGTGCGCTGCGACGGGCTCGTCGCCGCCACCCCCGCCGGCTCGACCGGGTACAACCTCGCCAACCAGGGTCCGATCCTCGCCTGGGGGGTAAAGGGGTACGTGGTGAGCTACATCTCGCCCCACTCATTGACTGCCCGTGCCCTGGTGGTCGCCCCGAGCGACGTGCTCAGCGTCGGCAACGCCGCCGGTCGTGAGCCCGTAGACGTAGCCATAGACGGCGCCCACGCCGGCCCCCTGGCACCGGGTACCGCTATAGACATTCGTTTCACCGACGCCGCCGGCAAGCTAGCCCAGCTCCCAGGCACGAGCTTCTACCACCGCATCCGGGAAAAGTTCGGGCATTTGGCTGTCTAAGGCAGGCTCCAGGGTCGAGCAAGGCGGTTCTCTAGGCTGCGGCGATGGAGCGAAAGTGGTGGACGCTCGTCCTGATCTCGATCGCGACGTTCATGCTGCTGCTGGACATCACGGTCGTCAACGTCGCCCTGCCCGACATCCAGCGCGACCTGGACGCAAGCCTGTCGAGCCTGCAGTGGGTCGTCGACGCCTACTCGCTGACCCTGGCCGCCTTCCTGCTCACCGCCGGCTCGCTCGGCGACCGCCTCGGTCGCAGGCGGGTCTTCTCGATCGGGTTCGCGATCTTCACCTTCGCCTCGTTCCTCTGCGGCATCGCCGGCGACCCGACCCTGCTCAACCTGGCGCGAGGATTGCAGGGAGTCGGCGGCGCGGCGATGTTCGCGACCTCGCTGGCGCTGATCGGCCAGGAGTTCCACGGCAAGGACCGGGCGACGGCGTTCGGGGTCTGGGGAGCGACGGTCGGCGGCGCCGTGGCGATCGGCCCGCTCGTCGGCGGGCTGATCACCGAGCACCTCGGCTGGGAGTGGATCTTCTTCGTCAACGTGCCGATCGGGGCGCTCGCCATCGCCCTGACCGAGCGCAAGCTGGCCAACGTCGCGGCCCAGGACGCGGCGCCGATCGACCTGCCCGGCTTGGCCGCTTTCTCCCTCGGTCTCTTCCTGCTGATCTTCGGCCTGATCCGCGGCAACCCCGAGGGCTGGGGCAGCGCAACGATCGTCGCCTCGCTCGGCGGCGCGGTGCTGTTGCTCCTCGCCTTTATCGCGATCGAGGCACGCAGTCCGCACCCGATGCTCGACCTGACTCTCTTCCGCAAGCCGGCCTTCAATGGCGTGTCCGCCGTGGCCTTCGGCCTCTCCGCCGGGATGTTCGCGCTGTTTCTCTACCTGACCATCTACATGCAGGGAGTGCTCGGCTACTCGCCGCTGGAGACCGGTCTGCGCTTCCTGCCGCTGACCGTCCTCTCCTTCATCGCCTCCCCGATCGCCGGGGCGCTCTCGCACCGGATCCCGATCCGCGTCCTGCTCGGCGTCGGGATGACGAGCGTCGGAACCGGCCTGCTGCTGATGCACGGGCTGAGCGTCGACTCGGCGATCGGCGATCTGCTGCCGGGCTTCCTCATTGCCGGGATCGGCATCGGGGTGACCAACCCCGGCATCGGCCAGGCGGCGATCGCCGTCGTCCCGGTCGAGAAGGCCGGCATGGGTTCGGGCATCAACACCACCTTCCGCCAGATCGGCATCGCCACCGGCATCGCCTCGCTCGGCGCGGTGTTCCAGTCGCGCGTCGCCTCGAAGCTCAACGAGTTGCTGCCCAACGCTCCCGATGGGCTCGCCGAAGCCGTCTCCTCCAGCGGCACCCACGCGGCTGCGGGATTTGCTCCCCCCGGCCAGCAGGGGCGGATCGTCGAGGCCTCCGAAGCCGCCTTCGTCAGCGGTTTCAACGAGATCCTCCTGATCGGCGCGATCCTCTCCTTCGCCGTGGCTGCAGCGGGTTTCCTCCTCGTCCGTTCCCGCGATTTCGTGCAGCCGGCCGAGGCCGTGCCGGAGGCCGCCGCCACATAGAAGCCGGACCCGCCGCGCCACTTGCTACACAGAGGGCGTGCTGCGCGAGCTCAGGATCGAGAATCTCCTCCTCATAGAGAGAGCGGAACTGCGCCTCGGCAAAGGGCTTAATGCCATTACCGGGGAGACCGGGGCGGGGAAGACGGTGCTTGCTCATTCGCTCGACTTGCTGATGGGAGGGAAAGCCCGCTCGGGCATCGTGCGGCCAGGGGCAGAGGAGGCCTGGGTGGAGGGGGTGTTCGACCTACCGAAAGGGCTGCTGGCGGAGCCGGAGTTCGCTGAGATCGCCGAGCGGTTGCCGGACGGTGCGGACGAGGTGGTGTTGGGTCGGCGGGTCTCCGCGGGCGGTCGGACCAGTGCCTTCCTGGCGGGGCGAGCTGCCTCGGCGTCGGATTTGAAACTGCTTGGCGGTCGACTCTTGGCCTTCTACGGCCAACACGAGCACCGCAAGCTGACGATCTCCTCGGCGCAGATGGAGGTGCTGGACGGTTTCGCCGGCGCCGACCACCTGAAGCTGCGCGAGCGCTATCGCGACGCTCACCGCGAGTGCCTGCGGCTCGAGACGGAGCTGTCCGAGCTGCGCCAGCGCGACGGTTCGCGGGAGCGCGATCTCGACCTCTGCCGCTACGAGCTCTCCGAGATCGAGGAGGTCGCGCCCGATCCGGCCGAGAGTGCCGAGCTCGGGTCCGAGCGTGAGCGGCTGCGCCACGCCGGCGGACTGCGCGAGGCCGCGGCGGGGGCGCACGCGGCAGCGCTCGGCACCGAAGAGGACGGAGGAGGGGCGGCGGAGCTCCTCGCCCGGGCAGAGGCCCTCCTGCAGGGCTCCGGCGGGGTCGACCCGGACCTCGACGCCCTCTCGGCGCGGCTCAGTTCGCTGGCGATCGAGCTGGGCGACGTGGCCGGCGAGCTGCGCGACTACGTCGAGGGCCTGGAGGCCGATCCGGGTCGCCTGGCCGCGGTCGAGGAGCGCCTCGACGCGCTCGATCGGCTCGAGCGCAAGCACGGCGGCAGCGTCGAGGCCGTCCTCGCGCACGCCGAGCACTGCCGGGCCGAGATCGCCCGCCTGGAGAGCGCCGAGGAGCGCGGCGCGGAGGCGGAGGCGGCACTGGTTGAGGTGGAGGCGAGCCGCGCCACGCTGGCGGGGAAGCTCGGTAAGGCGCGGGCTAAGGCGGCCGCGCCGCTTGAACGCGAGGCGGCGCAGGAGCTGGAGCGGCTGGCGATGCCCGGTGCGCGGCTGGAGGTCGTGCTGGAGCCGCATCCCGATGGGTTCGGACCGAATGGTGCCGAGTCGGTCGAGCTGCGCCTGGCCCCGAATCCCGGCCTGGAGCCGGCGCCGTTGCGCGACGCGGCTTCCGGCGGCGAGCTCTCGCGGGTGATGCTCGCCCTCAGCGGCTTCGGCGGCGCGGAGGGTGCGAGAACGCTCGTCTTCGACGAGATCGATGCGGGCGTCGGTGGCAAGACAGCTCGCGCGGTCGGCGAGCGGCTGCGAGCCCTCGGCGAGGGCCGCCAGGTGCTCTGCATCACCCATCTGCCCCAGGTCGCCTCCCAGGCCCAGACGCACTTCACGCTCGAGAAGGACGTCTCCGGCGAGCGCGCCAGCGCCACTGTGCGGCGGCTGGAGGGGGAAGGCGTCGTCGCGGAGATCCGCCGGATGCTCGGTGGCGAGCAGTCCGACGAGGCGGCGACTCAGCATGCCAGGGAGCTGCTCGCCGCGGCCTGAGAACCTGCCTTAAGCGGATTGCGGCGCTTGCCAGAGCGGCTAACCTGCTTCGGTGGCAACCGCCAGTCGCCGTCGTCTCCCTACTCTCTTCTCTCGCCGTAACGGTGGATCTCCGGCCGAGGCGATCGAGGGCACGGTCCGGCTCGGCCGGCGCACCAAGCACCTGGTCAAGCGTCTGGCTCCCGGCGACGTCGCGGTCATCGACCACGTCAACGTCGACCGGATCGCGGCCGAGGAGCTGATCGCGACCGGCGTCCGGGTCGTGATCAACGCCGCGCCGTCCTCCAACGGCCGCTACCCGAACGCGGGGCCGCTGCTGCTCGCCCGTGCCGGCGTGGTGCTGGTCGACGCCGACGGCGCCGACCCGTTCGAGCTGCTCGGCGAGGGCGACCGGGTGACGGTCGCCGACGGCGCCGTGCTCGCGGGTGACCAGGAGGTCCTGCGCGGCTGCGTGCTCGGGGTCGCGGAGCTGGAAATCCAGCTCGAAGAGCAGCGCGAGCGGGTCGACGAGGCTCTCGCCGAGTTCGCCGAGAACACGGTCGCCCACGTGCGCCAGGAGACCGACCTGCTCACCGGCAGCGTCGAGTTCCCTCCGACGCGTGCCTCCTTCCGCGACCGTCACGTCCTGATCGTGGTCCGCGGCGAGCACCACCGCCGCGACCTGCAGGCGCTGCGCGCCTACATCCGCGACGTGCGCCCGCTGGTCGTCGCCGTCGACGGCGGTGCCGAGGCGGTCCTGGAGGCGGGGATGAAGCCGGACCTGATTCTCGGCGACATGGACTCCGCGGGCGACGAGGCGCTGCGCTGCGGCGCGGAGCTGGTCGTCCATGCCTATCCCGACGGGCGCGCTCCCGGGCGGGAGCGCCTGCTCGATCTCGGTCTCGACCACACCGTGCTGCCCGCCGCCGGCACCAGCGAGGACGTCGCGATGCTGATGGCCTTCGAGAAGGGCGCGGCGCTGATCGTCAGCGTCGGCGCCCACTTCAACCTGATCGAGTTCCTCGACCGCAAGCGTGGCGGCATGTCCTCGACCTTCCTCACCCGGTTGCGGATCGGCGAGAAGCTGGTCGACGCGAAGGGCGTCAGCCGCCTCTACAACCCGAGCTCCCCCTTCGGCCCGCTCGTCCTCTTCGTGGCCGCCTTCGCGATCCTGGTCGCGATCGTCGTCATCACCGCACCCGCCCTCAGCGACCTCTTCGACCTGGTCTGGCTGAAGGTCAAGATCTGGCTCGGGCTGTAGCGGCACCCAGGTAGCCTGCCGCCGTGGGCTACAGCGCCAAATACCACGCGACCTCGATGATCGCCGTGTTCCTCGCCCTCGCGATCGGCATCCTGATCGGCGCCGAGTTCGGCGGCGACGCCCTGACCAACACGCGCCGGGACCTCGAGCGCAGCCTTACCGGCAACCTGCAGGACGCACGCGACCGGGCCGACGAGCTGAGCGCCGAACTGGCGCGCTCGGACGAGTTCGCCAGCGGCGTCTACCCGGCGCTGGTGAGCGACCGGCTCTCCGGACGGCGGATCGGCGTCCTCGCCCTCGGCGACCTGCCGGGCGAGACCTCGACGGCGATCGAGGACGCGCTGGGGCCGACCGGGGCACGGCTGGTCGGCATCGGCGTGGTGCGCGAGCCGGTCGACCTGCGCGGCCTGGCCGGCGATCTCTCGAAGACGCGCTTCGCCGCTCTGCGCCGCGATCCCGAGGCGCTCACCGCCTTCGGCGTCGGGCTGGGACGGCAGATCGTCCGCGGCGGCACCCTGCCCGAGCTCGTGCGCGGTCACCTCTTCTCCCGCGCGAGCGGCAACTTCGGCGCGCTCGACGGGGTCGTCGTCGTGCGCGACGTGCCCGAAGAGATGGGGTCGGTGCAGCGCTCGAATGCGAGCAGGCTCGAATCGGCGCTGATCGCCGGTATCGCCGGCACCCACACGCCCGCCGTCGGCGTCGAGACCTCCGGCGCCGAACCGTC
Source organism: Solirubrobacterales bacterium (assembly GCA_025450585.1). GTDB lineage: Bacteria > Actinomycetota > Thermoleophilia > Solirubrobacterales > 70-9 > VRUE01. The sequence continues at coordinate 56,618 of JANWHD010000027.1, read as the reverse complement.
CTCGGTCTCCTTCTTCAACGGCAACGACCTGACCAGCGTCGATGACGTCGAGCTGGCGGCGGGCCGGGTCGCGACGGTCTTCGCCCTGCTCGGCGCCAAGGGCAGCTTCGGGGTCAAGGGCTCGGCCGACCGCCTGCTGCCGGACCTGCTGCCGCCGGTGGGGTCCGAGAGCCCGTGAGCGCCCCGACCGTCACGGTGATCTCCGGTCGTTCGAATCCGGGACGGTCGGGGCGCGAACAAATGGGTGTCGGATGACCTGGGTCGGGCTCCCGGTCGCCATCGCGGTCGCCCTGTTCGTCGTGCCAGCCGGTGTGCGGGGGCTCTTCGACGCAGGCCTCGTGCGCGAGAACTACCGTGGTGCCTCGCTCGCCTTCCCGCTGGGCGCGGTGCTGGCGACGGCGGCGCTGGTCGCTTTGGCGCCGCTCGCCTTCCTCGACGACCGCGCCGACATCGACCTGCTCGTCCCGGAGCTGCGACGCTGGATGCCCTACCTGCTGGGCATCGCCTTCCTCGGCTTCCTCGACGACTCGCTGGGGCGGGGCGAGGTGACGGGCGCGCCGCGCGGCTGGCGCGGACACGCGAGGGCGCTGCGCCGCGGCAGCCTCTCGACCGGGGCCGTGAAGGCGCTGGGGGCGCTGGCGCTGGCCGCCTACGTCGTCTCCGGGCGCGGGCTGGAGTCCTGGCGCTACCTCGCCGACGTCGCCCTGCTGATCCTCGCCACCAACGCCTTCAACCTGCTCGACCTGCGGCCGGGGCGAGCGGAGAAGTGCCTGGCGCTGCTCGGGGCTGGACTCTGCCTCGGCGCCTGGACCTTCGCACCGCTGGAGCTGCTCGGGATCTTCGCCGGGCCGGTGGCGGTCGGCGCCTGGTTCACCCTGCGCGAGCGGACGATGCTCGGGGACACCGGCTCCAACCTGCTCGGCGCGATCGCCGGGGTCTGGTTGCTGACCACGCTGGGCGCCGACGCCCGCCTGATCGCCCTCCTCGCGGTCGCCGGACTGACCATTTACGGAGAGTTGCGTTCGATCTCCGCCGCGATCGAATCGGTTCCGCCACTGCGATGGCTAGACTCGCTCGGCAGAGCATGAGTCGGCCCTCCCAAGGAGATACGAGGTTCATTTTCGTCACCGGCGGGGTGGTCTCGGCTCTCGGAAAGGGGATCGCCGCCGCCTCGATCGGCCGCCTCCTCGTTTCCCGCGGCTACCGGGTCCAGCTGCAGAAGTTCGACCCCTACATCAACGTCGACCCGGGGACGATGAGCCCGTTCCAGCACGGCGAGGTCTTCGTCACCGAGGACGGGTCGGAGACCGATCTCGATCTCGGTCACTACGAGCGCTTCACCGACGAGAACACCTCGCGCGCCTCCAACGTCACCGCCGGCGCCGTCTACAACTCGGTTATCAACCGCGAGCGCCGCGGCGATTACCTCGGCGCCACGGTTCAGGTGATCCCGCACATCACCAACGAGATCAAGAACCGGATCCTGATCGTCGCCGAGTCCCAGGCGGTCGACTTCGTCATCACCGAGATCGGCGGCACGGTCGGCGACATCGAGTCGCTGCCCTTCCTCGAGTCGATCCGCCAGCTCAACACCGACCTCGGGCCAAAGCGGTCGATGTTCGTACACCTGACCCTGGTCCCCTACGTCGGCCACGCCGGCGAGCTGAAGACGAAGCCGACGCAGCACTCGGTCAACGAGCTGCGCCGGATCGGTATTCAGCCCCACGCGCTGGTCTGCCGCTCCGAGGGGCGGCTTGACCGCGAGATCCGCGAGAAGATCGCGCTCTTCGCCAGCCTGCCGGTCGACGCGGTGATCTCGGCCAACGACGTCGACAACATCTACAAGGTGCCGCTGGTCTTCCGCGCCGAGGGCGTCGACGACCTGGTGCTCGACCACTTCGGCATGGAGGCCCCGGCGCCCGACCTGGCGGAGTGGGAGGCGATGATCCGCCGCGCCGACACGGCGGAGGGCAAGGTGCGGATCGCCCTGGTCGGCAAGTACGTGCAGCTGGCCGACGCCTATAAGTCGGTTATCGAGGCGCTCGAGCACGGCGGCATCCACCACGGTGCGAACGTCGAGGTGCAGCTGGTCGACTCCGAGAACTTCGACCCCGAGCGGCTGGAGGGCGCCGACGGGATCCTCATCCCGGGCGGCTTCGGCGAGCGCGGGATCGAGGGCAAGGTCGCGGCGGCGCGGATCGCCCGCGAACGTTCGATCCCCTACCTGGGCATCTGCCTGGGGATGCAGATCGCGGTGGTCGAGTTCGCGCGGACGGTTGCCGGCATGGATGGAGCCAACTCGGCCGAGTTCGACCCCGAGACTCCGTTCCCGGTGGTCGACCTGCTGCCCGAGCAGAAGGAAGTCTCCGAGATGGGCGGCACGATGCGGCTCGGTGCCGACCCGGTGAAGCTCCACGACGGGACGCGGGCGCGTGAGATCTACGGCGAGGCGGTCATCTACAAGCGTCACCGTCACCGTTATGAGGTCAACAACCAGCTGCGCCGCCGGCTCGAGGACGAGGGGCTTGTCTGCGGCGGCACCTCTCCGGACGAGCGGCTGGTCGAGATGGTCGAGCTCCCCGACCACCCGTTCTTCGTCGCCTCCCAGTTCCACCCCGAGTTCAACTCCCGCCCGAACCGCCCCGAGCCGCTCTTCCGCGAGTTCGTCGGCGCCGCGGCGCGGCACGCGGGCGAGCGGCCGGCCGAGGGAGACGAGCTGCCGGAGGCGGAAGCGCAGGACAGCGAGGCCGGCGTTCGCCAGTCGCACTGAGCCGGCCCGGGCTCCCGGTTAGCCTGTCCGATCGTGGATCGGCTGCATGAAACGTTCGTCAGGCTGTGTGAGATTCGCAGCCCGACGGGCGAGGAGCGCGAGGTGGCGGACACGATCGCCGCCGAACTGCGCGCGCTCGGGCTTGAGGTGAGCGAGGACGACGCCGCGGGGCCGGCCGAAGCGGGCGCGGGAAACATCCTCGCCCGCTTGCCGGGAGCGAGCGAGGAGTGGGTGATGTTCTGTGCCCACGTCGACACCGTCCCGCACAAGGGTCAGATCGAGGTGGTCGAGTCCGAGGGGGTCTTCCGCAGCGTGGGGGACACGATCCTCGGGGCCGACAACAAGGCGGCGGTCGCGGTCTTTATCGAGCTGGTGGCGCGTCACGTCACCGAGCCGCCGCCGGTCGGGATTGAGCTGGTCCTGACCGTCGCCGAGGAGCAGGGACTGCGCGGCGCCAAGGCCTTCGACGTCTCGGCCCTGCGTTCGAATCGCGGTTTCGTCCTCGACCACGCCAGCGCGATCGGCGAGGTGATCGTCATCTCGCCGACCCAGCAGCGCGTGCTCGCCGACTTCCACGGGGTCGAGGCGCACGCCGGCATACGGCCCGAGGACGGCAGCAACGCGATCGCCGCCGCGGCGGCCGCGATCTCGCGGATGAAGCTGGGACGGCTCGACGAGGAGACGACCGCCAACGTGGGCGTGATCTCCGGCGGGACCTCGGGGAACGTCGTCCCCGGGCACTGCGCGATCGTCGCCGAGGCACGCAGCCTCGACTCCGGCCGGGCTGCCGAGGTCGCCGGATCGCTCAGCGATGCCTGCGCCTGGGGCGCCAGCGAGCACGGCTGCGACGCCGACGTGCGGATCGAGGAGCTCTTTCGCGGCTACCGGATCCCGCCCTCCTCGCCGGCGCTGGCCCTGGCCGAGGCGGGGTTGCGGAGCGCCGGCTTCGACCCCGAGCGCACGGCGACCGGAGGTGGCAGCGACGCCAACGCGCTGATCGTCGACGGCTTCGACTGCGTTCTGCTCGCCAACGGCACCGAGGCCAACCACACGTCCGACGAGGCCGTGAGCGCTCGCAACCTCGACGCGATGCTCGAGGTCTGCGAGGGCATCGTCGCCGAGGCGGCCTAGTGGTCCGGTGAGCGGCCGGCTGAAGCTGCGCCGCGGCGTGGTCGTCAGCGCGGAGCCGCTGGTGGTCGAGGTCGACGGCGAGCGCCGGGCTGCCTGGGCCGACACGGCGCTGCTCGGCGAGATGCGTGAGGGCGACGAGGTCGTCGTCAACGTCGAGGCCCAGGACCTAGGTCTCGGCTCGGGCGGTTTCGACGTAGTCCACGTCAACCTGACCCGTGGCCTGCAGGGTGGCGGTCCGGAGGGCGAGCATGTGATGAAGCTCAACTACACCTCCCTCCAGCACACAGTCGACCCAATCGAGCTTCCGGTGCGCCTTATCCCCGATATACCGGGAAAAGGCGCACCGGAAGAGGTCAAGGCGATCATGCCCGTACTGGTCCTGCCGCTCCACGGGCATCTGGCGCCGGTGGCCTGGGCAGCGGCGCAGGGAGCTACGGAGCTGAAGGTGGGCTACGTGCAGACGGGGGGAGGTGCGCTGCCGGGCTCGCTCAGCCGCGACGCCGCCGAGCTGCGCGAGCGCGGCCTGCTCTGCGGCCACGTAACCGCGGCTCCCTCGTACGGGGGTGAGCACGAGGCACTCTCGGTTGCGGGCGCGCTCGATGCCGCGGCCCAGTCCCTCGGCTGGGACGCGGCGATCGCGGGCCCGGGCCCCGGCATCATCGGTTCCGACACCCACCTCGGCCACGGCGGCATCGCCGCCCTCGACACCGCGCACGCCTCGCTCGCCCTAGGTCTCCCGACCCTGCTTTCCCCGCGCCTCTCCAGCGCCGACCCCCGAGAGCGCCACCGCCCCGTCAGCCACCACACCCTCACAGTCCTCCAGATGCTCCTCGCCCCCGTAGAGATCCCCGTCCCCACCGGCGACCCGGTCCCAATCGCAATCCTCGCCACCGCCGCAGGCTGGCGCCACCGCCTCACAGAGGCACAAGCAGATCTCACCGGCTACGAGACATCGGGACTTCCCGCTCGCACGATGGGCCGCACCATCGCCGAGGACCCCCTCTTCTTCGCGGCAGCCCTTGCCTCGGGCGGAGCCCTGGCCGCATCCTCCGCGGGTGGCGTGGGGTGAGGGGGGTCGAGGACGGACCGTGGCCCGCCCGCAGTGCCCCCCTCACCCCGCGACAGGACCCGCGGCCAGCACGCATGGTCCCTTGCCAACCAAGGATTGCTGCACCCCAGAGGGAACACCCCCGCCATGGCAGTCGCCACCCCATCGCCCCCGCGCACCGAATCCCGTTTCGAGGGCCTAGTCCTCGACTTCCTCTCCTACCTCGAGCTCGAGCGTGGCCTCTCGCGCAACACGCTGGACGCCTACCGCACCGACCTTCATCAGTACGGCGAGTTCCTCGCCGGCCGCGACATCGATGCCCTCGCCGCGGGGCCGGCGGACATCAGCGAGTTCCTTGCCGCGCTGGCGACGGGGGAAGGACGTCCCGCCTGCTCCTCGTCCACGGTGCACCGCAAGGCCGCCTGCCTGCGCTCCTTCTACAAGCAACTGCGCCGCGACGAGCTGATCGGCGACGACCCGACCGCGGCCCTGAGCGCCCCACGGCGGGCGAAGAAGCTTCCCCAGGTCCTCAACTACGCCGAGGTGCAGAAGCTGCTCGCCGCTCCTAGTGGCGATAAGCCAGCGGCGCTGCGCGACAGGGCATTGCTGGAGGTGATGTACGCCTGCGGGCTGCGCGCCTCGGAGACCATCGGCCTGGAGCTCGGCGACGTAGATCTGCACGAGGGATTCCTACGCGCTCGCGGCAAGGGCAGCAAGGAACGCCTGGTCCCGCTCGGCCGCAAGGCGATCGCGGCGATCTCCGCCTACCTGAGAGGTGGACGTCCGAAGCTGATCGGCGAGCGCCACGAGGTGAAGCTCTTCGTCAACTTCCGCGGCGGTCCGCTCAGTCGCCAGGGCCTCTACAAGATCGTGCAGCGCAACGCCCGTGCCGCCGGCCTTGCGGGCCAGATGAGCCCGCACACGCTGCGCCACAGCTTCGCCACCCACCTGCTGGCGGGCGGCTGCGACCTGCGCGCCGTCCAGGAGATGCTCGGCCACGCCGACATCGCTACTACCCAGATGTACACCCACCTCTCCGGCGAGCACCTAAAGGACGCCTACTTCAAGGCCCACCCCCGCGCCACCGCCTAACCCAGCGGTCGTACTTTCCGCCGTATAGCGGAAAGAATTGCGACCGCAACCCATCCATGCTGGTGATTGCACATTCCGGTCGTCCTTTCAACCGCATAGCGGCAGAAAGTACGACCGCATGCGGTAGAACTGGGGCGTGCCCGAGCTGCCGGAGGTGGAGACCGTTTGCAGGCAGCTCGATCCGGAGCTGGCGGGGCACGAGATCGAAGCGCTGGAGATCCTCGACGCGCGCTGGTGCCGGCCGACGCTGCCGAAGAAGCTCGAGGCCGCGGTCAGCGGGGCGACGATCGAGGGACTGGGCCGGCGTGGCAAGTACCTGCTGCTGGGGCTGGACGGCGCCCGGACGCTGGTCATGCACCTGCGGATGACCGGCAACCTGGTCCTGGTCGAGGGAGAGAGCAAGCTCGATCCCTCCGAGGGTCGGCGACTGTATGAGGGGGAGCGCTCGGTCTCTGAGCGCCATCTGCGCGCTCGCTTCCGGCTCGGCGACGGACGCGAGCTCTGGTTCACCGACCCGCGCCGCTTCGGCGAGGCCTTCCTGGTCGACGATTCCGGCCTCGACGAGCGCTTCGCCCGCCTCGGGGTCGAGCCGCTCTCCGGAGACTTCACGCCCGAGGCCCTGGGGGAGATGGCGGCCGGTCGCACCGCTCCGCTGAAGTCCTTCCTGCTGGACCAGTCGGGGGTCGCCGGCGTCGGCAACATCTACGCTGACGAGGCCCTGTTCCGGGCACGGCTGCACCCGCTGTCCCCGACCGGTTCGATGAAATCGGAGCATCTGGAGGCCCTGCGCGAGGCGGTCGTCGCCGCGCTCGAAGCCGGGATCGACGACGGCGGCGCCTCGATCGACGACTACCGCGACGGCCGCGGCGAGAAGGGAACGATGCAGGACGAGTTCCTCGTCCACACCCGTGAGGGCCAGCCCTGCCCACAGTGCGAGAGTCCGATCGTGCGGATCGTCGTCTCCGGCCGCTCGACCTATTACTGCCCCAACTGCCAGGTCAGGTTGCGCCGCAAACCGCGGAGGCGCCGTCCGGCTCGTCGTTCACCTTAGGCCGGTCATGGCCGGAACGACGCTGAAGACGGAGGCGGTGGTGCTGCGCAGCATCCGCTACGGCGAGGCCGATCGCATCCTCCACCTCTACTCGAAGACGCGGGGCAGGATCGGCGCGATCGCCAAGGGGGCGCGGAAGCCGAAGTCGCGCTTCGGCGGTCGCCTGGAGCCGTTCTTCCGCCTCGACCTGATCCTGCACGAAGGGCGTGGCGAGCTGCTCACCGTGACCAACGCCTCCACCGCCGACGGCTACCCCCGGCTGCGCGCCTCCGGACCGGCTCTGAACGCGGGTGCCCGCGCCTGCGACGCGGTGCTGCGGCTGCTCGACTCGACCGAGCCCAATCCCGCTGCCTACAACCTTCTCTGCCGCTACCTGGCGCTGCTCGACGACCCCGGCGCTGAGCGGGCGAGCGGGCTGGAGACTGCGCTCTCCTTCCGCCTCAAGCTGGCGCTCGCGGCCGGCTTCGTGCCCGAGCTCGCCTCCTGCGCGCACTGCGGCGAGGCCGAGCAGCTGAGCGGCTTCTCCGGCGCGGCCGGGGGCGTCGTCTGCGCGAGCTGCGAAGCGGCCGCCTTTTCGCTCTCCGAGGAGGCGCACCGCTTCATGGTCGAGGCGATCGGCAGCCCGTTGGCCGAGGCGCCGGTGGCCCAGGAGCTGGCGCTGCGGCAGGTCGAGCGGGCTGTCGGCGAGACGCTCGAGCACCATGCTCATGTGCAGCTGCGTGCCGCGGCGTAGGGGGAGACGGGGGAGGGACTCGGCGGAGCAACAGCGGGGAGGCTCCGGCGAGTCCCTCCCCCGTCTCCTTATGATCGGCAGGTGCCCGCAACCGCCAGCTTCGAGGATCGCATCTCTTCTTGGGAGGAGCAGTTCCTGGCCGACGGGGCGACGCGGTCCTACCCGGCCCGCCGTGCCGTAGAGGAGGCCGACAGCCCGGTTCGCACGCCGTTTCAGCGCGACCGCGACCGCATCGTCCACTCCAAGTCCTTCCGCCGCCTCAAGCACAAGACACAGGTCTTCGTTGCGCCCGAGGGCGACCATTACCGCACCCGGCTCACCCACACGCTGGAGGCCTGTGGGATCGCCCGCACGGTGGCTCGTGCGCTCGGCCTCAACGAGGACCTGACCGAGGCGATCGGGCTCGGCCACGACCTCGGCCATCCGCCCTTCGGCCACGCCGGAGAGGAGGCCCTCGACGCGGCGCTGCGCGAGCGTTGCGGCGCCGGTTTCAAGCACAACGAGCACTCGCTGCGCGTGGTCGAGGTGCTGGAGCGCGACGGGCGCGGCCTCAACCTGACCGACCAGGTGCGCGACGGCATCCTCAACCACACCGGCTCGCGCAAGCCGGCGACACTGGAGGGACGGATCGTCAAGCTCGTCGACCGCGTCGCCTACATCAATCACGACATCGACGACGCCCTGCGGGCCGGGATCCTGAGCGCCGACGACCTGCCCGAGACCGAGATCGGGTTGCTCGGCGAGACCGGCTCGGCGCGGATCGACACCCTCGTTCGCGACATCGTCGAGCGCTCACAGGCGGCGGGCGACATCCTCCAGAGCGAGGAGATCGGCGGCGCGATGCTGCGCCTGCGCAAGTTCATGTTCGACCACGTCTACCTCGGGCCGCTGGCGCGCAGCGAGCACGACCGGGTGCGCAGGGTGATGCAGGTCCTCTTCGACCACTACATGGAGAGCCCGGACGAGGCGCCGTCGCCCGCGCTTGACGCAAGCGACTGCCAGCGCGTCGCCGACTACCTCGCCGGGATGACCGACCGCTACTGCATCGCCAAGTTCGCCCAGTTGACCATCCCCGAGGAGGCGCGGTTCTGAGCGGGGGCCGGAGCGCTACGGTGGCCACGTGGCGCTGATATCCACCGAGAGCCTGGAGCGGGTCAAGCAGGCCGTGGACATCGTCGAGGTGATCTCGGCGCACACCGATCTGCGCCGCCAGGGCACGCGTTGGGTCGGCCTCTGCCCGTTTCACGAGGAGCGCACGCCCTCCTTCTCGGTCGACGCCCAGGAAAAGCTCTACCACTGCTTCGGCTGCGGGGTCGGTGGCGACACGATCAAGTTCGTCGAGGAGAAGGAGGGGCTGGGCTTCGCCGAGGCGGTCGAGCTGCTTGCCGATCGCTACGGGGTCGAGCTGGAGCGCGAGAAGGAGGATCCGCGGGCGGAGGCCAAGCGCCAGCAGCGCCGCCGGCTGAGCGAGCTGCTCGACCGCACCGCCTCCTTCTACGCCGCCTACCTATGGGACTCCGACGAGGCGGGCAAGGCGCGCAAGTACCTGGCGCAGCGTGGCCTCGGCGAGGAGGTGCTGCGCGCCTTCGACGTTGGCTTCGCGCCGAGCGCCTGGGACAAGGTGCTCCTGCGCGGTCAGCGCGCCGGGTTCAAGGTCGAGGAGCTGCGCGGGGTTGGGTTGGTCCAGCGTGGGCGGGGCGGGGGAGAGTACGACCGCTTCCGGTCGCGGATCATGTTCCCGATTCGCGACCGCCGCGGCCGCACGCTCGGCTTCGGGGGCCGGGCGATGCGCTCCGACCAGGGGGCGAAGTACGTCAACACGGCCGAGACCGACTTCTTCCACAAGAGCACGATGCTCTACGGCATCGACCTGGCCAAGGGCGCGATCGCGAAGGCCGGCAGGGCGGTCGTGGCCGAGGGCTACACCGACGTCCTCGCCCTGTACCAGGCGGGGATCGAGGAGGCCGTCGGGGTGATGGGCACCGCGATCACCGAGGAGCAGGTGGCCTCGCTCTCGGGAATGGTCGACGAGGTCGTGCTGGCGCTGGACGCCGACGCGGCCGGGCAGGAGGCGATGCTGCGGGCGCAGCGGGTGGCAGCGGGTCGCAAGATGCGGCTGCGCGTGGCGGCGATGCCGGCCGGTGAGGACCCGGCCGAGATGATGGCCGCCGAGGGCGGAGCCGAGCGCTTCCGGGCGCTTCTCGACGGCGCGGTGGAGCTGACCGCGTTCCAGGTCGGCCTGGTCCTCGACCGGACCGACACCGCCTCTCCGGCGGAGCGCGACCGGGCGCTGGGGGAGGTGGCGCCGATCCTGGCCGGGCTGGGGGAGAGCGCCAGCCGCGACGACCTGGTCCGGCAGGTCGCCGAGCGCCTCGACCTGGAGCCGGCGATGGTGATGGGGCGGGTGGTTGCCGCGCAGCCGGCCACGGGCGGACCCGGAGAGGCACCGGTACGCGGCTCCGCGACGCCGGTAACGAGGCGCACCGCCGAGCTGACCTCGCGCGAGCGCCGTGAGCGTGCCCTGCTGGCGATGTGCATCGCGCTGCCGGCCGAGGGCAAGGACTACCTGGCCCGCCTCGGCGACCAGCACCTCTCGCCGATGGGCATGCGCGCTCTGGCCTGGCTGCGCGAGCACCCAGAGGATCCGGCGTCCAACCTTCCCCACGACGACTCCGAGCTCGCCGGCCTGATCGCCGAGCTGGTCATCCTCGCCCACGACGAGCCCGCCTCCCCGGAAGCGATGGAGCTCAACTACCTCCTCCTCGAGCAGCGCCGCATCGAGGCCGAGATCGCTGCCGCCGGCGAGCGCGATGACTACGAGCGCCGCGCCGCCCTCAGCCGCGACCGCGCCGCTCTGGTCGAACGCATCGCCCGCACCGAGCGGGTCGGGTCCTAAGCGGTAAATTCCTCCAGGTCGTTCCGGGGTAGCTCAATCGGTAGAGCACTCGGCTGTTAACCGAGTTGTTGTGGGTTCGAGTCCCACCCCCGGAGTTCTTTTCAGGCCGTTGCCCGGCTGAGCCCCAGCTGTTCGACCAGCCCGGCACCGCGCTCGGCGCCGTCATTCTCCGCGCCCCAGGCGGCGAGCTCGCCCGCGCGGTCTGTGAAGGAGCGGTCCTCCAGCAGGCGCCGGGTGGCCCAGCGCAGCGGGGCGGGGCGGCAGAGGCGCCAGGGGAGGGAGAGGCCACACCCCGCCCAGGCGACCCGCATCGCGGTCTCGCTCATGTCGCCGATGATCGGGCAGATGAGGACAGGCGTGCCCGCGCAGAGGGCGCGGGCAACGGTGCCGTGGCCGCCGTGGGAGATCACCAGCGAGGCGGCCGGCATCAGCTGGCTATAGCTGAGCCAGTCGACCAGGACCGCGTTGGCGGGGATCTCTATCGGGCGCTGCGGGACGACGCGGTTGGTCGTCGCCACCACCCGCACCGGCTCGTCCGCAAGTGCGGCAAGCGCCGTGCGCACGAGGTGGTTATCGGAGTCGTGGGCGGTGCTCGGTGCGACCAGGATCAGCGGCTCCTCGCCGGGCGGCAGCTCGATCTCCGGATGCGGGATCTCGAACGTCATCGGCCCGGTGATCTCGACCCCGGCCGGCCAGCGCCGCGGGTACTCGAGCTGGGGGAAGGTGCCGACCAGCGCCAGGTCGGGGCTGATGCCGCCGTGGAAGCGGCCCACCGGGGGCAGGTCGAGCCTTGCCCGCTGGCGGTTGAGGTCGTTGCGGCCCTGCTCCAGGCCGATGTTCAGCGCTCGCTGTCCGGTCCGCCAGATGGCTCGCCCTAGCGGCGTGCGCGGCGGTCGCAGCCCGATCGCGAAGAACGGCAGCCCCGGCTCGACCACCGGGTAGATGTGGGGGATCAGAGTCGCCAGAGGCACGCCGGCCTTCTCGGCCGCCAGTGTCGGTGCCAGGGTGAGGATGTCGCTGACGACCGCGTGCGGGCGCGTTTCCTCGAGCAGCGGCAGCAGCGCCTTGGCCGCTTCGGCTGCATGGGCACCCTCGGGAGAGTCGGGGTCCGGAGGCGGGAACATCCGGTATTCCTCCGCCGCGGCGAAGCCGAGCCCGGCGCCCTCGACCGCCTCGCGACGCTCCTCCCAGGTCTCGATCGTCACCTCGTGACCGCGCCCGCGCAGCGCCCGCGCCAGCGAGATCGCCGGGAAGACGTGTCCAGGGTCGCCGAAGGCGGCTACGAGAAATCGCATAGGTGACGGTCCCAGATCGCCGCCATGCGGTGTCCTCGGTCGTCCGAATAGCGCTGCTATTCGGCCTCCCTGCGTCCTAGCCTGGCGACGACTGGACCTCGTCACGCAAGCGTTAGGGGGTGTCCAGGCTCTCGCCGGGACGTGTGAACACTATCTCGGGCACGTGGCAGTTCTTCGACGTGCGCAGCAAGAAGCGCACCGCCTCGCCGAGGTCCTCTGGCCGGATCATCTCCTCGCCGGGTATCTGCCCCTGGACGAACTCGGTCATTGGCGTCTCGACGAAGCCCGGCGCCAGCGCCGTGCACTGGATCCCGGCGCCGCCGACCTCGCGGTGCGTCGACTGGGTGAAGTTGATCACCGCCGCCTTGGTCGCGGCGTAGATCGAGAGCCAGGCCTGGCCGCTCTTGCCCGCGATCGAGGCGGTGTTGACGATCAGCGCCTTGCCGTGTTCTTCGCCGGCCTGCTTGAGCATCGGCAGGCCCTCGCGGGTGCCGATGATCAGCGCCCGCAGGTTGACCGCCAGTTGCATGTCGAGGTGCTTGGTCTGGATCTCCTCCATCGGCGCCCCGATCCCGACGCCGGCGTTGTTGACGAGCACGTCGAGTCGCCCGTAGGTCTCGCGGTGCTTGGCGAAGACACCGACCAGGCCCTCCTCGTCGGACATGTTGGCGGCGACGCTCTGCACCTCGATCCCGTCGGCCCGCAGCGCCTCCGCGGCGCTCTCGAGCTTCTCCGGTCGCCGCGCGGCGACCGTTAGCGCGTAGCCCTCTCCGCCGAGCACCCTGGCTATCGCCAGGCCGATGCCGCTCGACGCTCCGGTGATAAGTGCCGCTCGCTCCGCCAACTCCGTCTCCTTCCGCTTGCCCTTCTGCGCCGCGGACCCTATCTCCAGCCCGGCGAGGGTGCCTCCGGGGGGCACCGCTCCCGGCTCACGACGCTCAATAACATGCCGCCGATGCGTCGCAGCCGAGCCCTTGCCGCCCTCGCCCTCGTGGTGGCGATCGCGGTTGTCGCATTCACCGGGTGCGGCGGCGACTCGGACACCTCGACCGACTCCTCGCAGGGCGCCGCCGAAAGTCGCCCGGCGCCGCCGAAGAGCGATTTCCCCAGCGCCGAGGGTAAGACCCTCGCGCAGGTGGTCGAAGCGGCCGCCGGGCCCTCGACCCTGGTCGTCTCGCCCGCGGCGAAGGTCTTCTACGAGGGCCGCAATCGCTATCCGTTCGGGGTCTTCGAACGCGACGGCAGCCAGGTCGCCGACGCCAAGGTCGCGCTCTACTTCGCGCGGGTGCCGCTGAAAAAAGGCACCGCCGCGGGTACGGAGCGAGAGAAAGAAGCGCTGGAAGAAGCTCTCGACCAGCCGGCGGTTGGCCCCTACCCGGCGGCCGTCGAAAGCATCACGACCCAGCCCGCCTTCCGCGCGATGACGACGACCGACGACCCCGACGCCGCCACCGCCGCCTACGTCACGCACGTCGACTTCCCGGAGGACGGGGAGTGGCGGATCGTCGCCCTGATCGAGGAGGACGGCGAGCTGAAGTCCTCGCTGCTGCCCAGCGCCTCGGTGGGCGCCTTCGCCAGGGTCCCAAGGCCCGGCCAGAAGGCGCCGCTGATCCACACGCCCACCCCCGAGGACGTTGGCGGGGACCTCAGCAAGATCACCACGCGAATACCGCCAGACACGCAGAACGAAGTCGACTACGCCGACGTGCTCGGCAAGGAGCCGATCGTGCTCCTGTTCGCGACGCCACAGTTCTGCCAGAGTCGGGTCTGCGGACCGGTCGCCGACGTCACCGAGCAGATCAAGCAGCTCTACGGCGACAAAGCGAAATTCATCCACATGGAGATCTACAACGACAACGATCCGAGCAAGTTGGTGCGCCCGCAGGTGCGGGCCTTCCACCTCCCGAGCGAGCCGTGGTTGTTCGCGATCGACCAAAGTGGAAGGATCGAGGCTGAGATCGAGGGCGCCTTCGGCGTCGAAGAGCTGACCAGGACAGTGAAGGGACTAATCGGAGAATGAGCGAGAAGACGAGCCCCGACGCCGAGCTGCTGGCCTCCTTTGCCGAGGAGGCCCGACGCCGCTGCGACGTGATCGCCGCCGGCCTGGCGACCGAGACGACGGACTTCGAGACGATGCGGATGGAGGCCCACGCCCTTCGCGGCGCCGCCGGCGTCGTCGGCCTGCGCCGCCTGGCCGAGCTGGCCGGCCTGATGGAATCCGACCTCGACGAAGCGAAGAAGACCGGCACGATTCGCGGCGGCCGCACCCACCAGATAGCCGACGCCGCCAAGGCCCTCGCCGAAGGCGCCGCCGCGGCGGCCAAAGGCGAAGAAGAGCCCCCTGACGTCGGCCGCTCCCTGGCCCAGCTCTTCAGCGCCTAGCGCTACGCTCCCAACGATCCGGGGCGGTAGCTCAGTTGGTCAGAGCAGCGGACTCATAATCCGTCGGTCGAAGGTTCGAGTCCTTCCCGCCCCACTAAGAAAAGCCCTTGCAGAGCCAAATAGTTTTGACCTATTTGGCACGAAGTGGCGAAATTGGTCCCGAATTGGTCCCGAAACGCGCTAGAATTCGGGCACTGATGCGACAACCAGCCCCCCGCCCGATCTCCGGCCACGTCTTCAAGCGCAAGGGGAAGCGTGGGGTGGTCTGGTACGCGAAGTACCGACTGCCAGATGGCAGCCAGCAGAAGAAGCGACTCGGGCCGGCCTGGACCGAGAAGACTGCGCCGCCCGATGGCTACTTCACCAAGGGCAAGGCCCAGACGCACCTGGACGAGCTGCTGCGCCAGGCGCGGGACGGCTCGCTGCCGGGCATGGTCAAGACCGGCAAGACCTTCACCGACGCCGCCGACGAGTGGCTTGCCTATTGCGAGAACGTCCGCGACTGCAAGCCGTCCACGATGCGCGACTACCGCAACATGGTCCGCGTCCTTGTCCGCGAGTTCGGCAAGCGCAAGATCGAGTCGATCACGAGCGAGGACATCGAGCTGTGGATCAGCGGCTACGGCGGCTCCAACCGGACGCGGCAGAAGTACCTCGTCTGTCTCGGCTCGATCTTCAAGAGGGCGATGAAGGTCTACGGCCTGCCGCGCAACCCGGCCGATCTTGTTGAGCGTCCTCGAGTGCGCCGTGCGGCGAAGATCGACGTGCTGCGGCCGGAGGAGGTTTTGGCGCTCGTCAGGGCGGCGGAGTCGGAGCAGGACGCGGCGATCTTCCACACCGCCGCGTTCGCTGGCCTTCGGATGGGGGAGCTGCTGGCGCTGCGCTGGCGCGACGTGGACTTCACCCGCCGCACGATCCATGTGCGCGAGAACTGGACTCAGGGCGAGACGACGACGCCGAAGGGCGGAACCGAGCGAGCCGTGCCGATGGCCGAGGAGGTCGCCGAACGGCTCGCGCGCCTCGGCCAGCGCGACCACTTCACCGCCGACGACGATCTCGTCTTCTGCACGCCGCGCGGCCAGCACGTCGGCTACAAGTCGTTGAAGGAGCGCTACCGCGCGGCGCTGCGAAAGGCGGGCTTGCGCGAGGACTTCCGCTTCCACAACCTCCGCCACACCTTCGGCAGCACCGTGATCCGCCACGCCGACTCGCGCGAGGTCATGGAGTGGATGGGCCACGCCGACCTGACGACGACCAGGCGCTACCTCGCCTTTGTCGACCGCGAGGACGCCGCCAAACGAGTCTCGGAAGCGTTCAGGTTGGAGGAGCCGCAGGGGTCCTCGGCATCGGCTTCTGCCGCGTGACGCCGACCTAACGGCGGCGGCGCGTTCCATAAGAGTTTTCGGCGATCCAGCCACCTAGGTCGGAGCGGGTGAACCTCAGCCCGCGCTCGCCGATCCGAACATGCGGCAAGCCCCGCGAGCGGACGAGCTCGTAGAGCGTGCTGCGAGGGACGTGCAAGAACTGCGCCGCTTCGTCGGCGGTCATCAAGGACTCGGTAGGGATCGGAGTGTCGGGCATCTCTCTATTGCTGTTGTCCATCAAGGAGGTCGTTTGCATCGGTCATTTGCATCGGATACGTCCGAAAAACTCCCGCGAGCGCCCCCGGAAATTCGCGGCGATCCTCGACGCCAGGGGCGGCGAGCACAGCCACGAACCCCACAGCCAGGCAATCCCCAAAGCCAAGATCAACCAGCCAGGAAAAGACCACCAGCCAGGAAAAGACCACCAGCAAAAAGCCAGGCACTCATGGCGGCTATCCAGCCATGAGAAGTCACCCAGACCCAAGCCCTAACAGCCAACAGCAACCACCCTCACGCCCTATCACTTTGTTAAGAGATCGGTGCATGGGGCGCTCTCCACGGACATACCCCGTGGATGCTCTCAATCGGAAAGCTCGGCAAAGGACAGGAGCGCTACTACCTCGACAAGGTCGCCGAAGGCGCAGAGGACTACTACTCCGGCGAGGGCGACGTCGCCGGGGAATGGCTCGGCGACGCCGCTGAGGACCTGGGCCTCTCCGGCGAGGTGGAGGCTGCGCAGCTCGAAGCGATGCTGACCGGCCGTAACCCCGCCGATGGCGAGCCGCTGGTCGGGATGCGCGGCGTCCCTTCCAGCGGCTCGGTCCCCGGCTTCGATCTCACCTTCTCGGCTCCCAAGTCCGTCTCCCTGCTGTGGGGGCTCGGCGGGCCCGTCGCCGCGCTCGAAGTCAAAGCCGCCCACCGCGAAGCAGTAAAAGCCGCCCTCGACTACATGCAGCGCGAGGCGTGCTGGACCCGAAGGGGCGCGGGCGGCTCGGAGTTCGTCAAGGGCAACGGCTACCTGGCGGCGGGCTACGTCCACCGCTCATCCCGAGCGGGCGATCCGCAGCTGCACACCCACGTCCTGATCGCCAACGCGACCAAGGGACCGGACGGGCGCTGGACCCGGCTCTACCACCCGGCGATCTACGACCACGCCAAGACCGCCTCCTACATCTACGAGGCCCATCTTCGTCACGAACTCAGCCGTCGCCTCGGCGTCGAGTGGCAGTCGACCCGCAAAGGCATCGCAGAGATCGCGGGCTTCGCCGACGAGCACCGACGGGCCTTCTCGACCCGCCGCCAACAGATCCTCGAGGCGGCGGGCGCGGATGCATCGGCTCGCTCGATGCAGGTCGCGGCGCTCGCTACTCGCCAACCGAAGGAGCGCGACGTCGGGCACGGCGAGCTGCTTGCCCGGTGGCGATCGAGGGCGCAGGAGATCGGCTTGGACCGCGAGGCGATCGCGCGCACCTTCGACGGAGAGGCGGCACTGAGAATCGACAGCGCCGAGGCCTCGACTGTCTCGGAGGTTCAGCTTGGCCGCGCCGTCACGGCGGCGGCGTCCCACTTCGACCGCCGCGAGGCGATCCAGGCCGTCGCCGACTCGCTGCGCCAAGGAGCATCCGGTGCGGAGGTCGAGCGGCTGGCCGACGCCTTCCTCGCGTCAGAGTCCGTGATCCAGATTGCCGACACCGCCAAAGGCCCCCGCTACACGACCCGGCGTATCTGGGAGCTTGAGCGCGAAGCGCTGGCGGCAGCGGAGCGAATGCGGGCACAGGGACCGACGCCCGCAGGCGAGCTGATCGCGGCGCGCGTGATCGGCGCTCGCCCGACCTTGAAGGCCGACCAGCGCGAGATGATCCGCCGTCTCCTTACGAGCCCCGAAGGAGTCGCCGTGGTGATCGGCGAGGCGGGCAGCGGCAAGACCTTCGCCATCGTCGCCGCAGCCGAGGGTTGGGCGCAGGCCGGGATCGAGCTGCGCGCCGCAGCGCCGACCTGGCGGGCGGCGAACGTGATGCGAGCCGAGGGCCTGCCAGCTTCGAGCATCGCAAGCCTGCTCTTGAAGCTCGACCGAGCCGAGCACGAAGGTGGGGAAGGCTTGCCGCGCGAATCGGTCCTCTTGATCGACGAGGCTGGGATGGTGGACTCGGCCACCCTGGCGCGGTTGACCTTCCACGCCGAGAAGGCGCAAGCGAAGCTCGTCCTCGTCGGCGATCCCGAGCAGCTTGGCGAGATCGAGGCGGGCGGCCTGTTCCGTGCGCTTGCCGAGCGCGGCGAGCCGATCCACCTTGACGAGGTAATCCGCCACCGCCACGATCTCGACCGAGACGCCGCGAAGCGAATACGCGAGGGCGAGGGCCGCGAGGCGCTTGCCCTCTACCAGTCGCAAGAGCGGGTTACGGTCGCCCCGAACGCCGAGGAGCGCCGCGAGGCGATGGTGCGCGACTGGCATGAGGCATTCGAGCGCGGCGAGGACGCCGTGATGGTCGCCAAGCAGAACGCCGAGGTCAGGCGCTTGAACGAGATCGCGCGCGAGGTCCGCCATCAGGCCGGGCAGCTCGGCCGGCAGGAGATCGAAGTCGGCGAGGCGAGCTTCGCCGCCGGCGATCTTGTCATCACCCGCGTCAACGATCCGCGCGCCGAAATCTTCAACCGCGAGCGGTGGCGGATTGCCGAGGTCGACGCGGCCGAGCGGCGCATGACCCTCGAAGGCATCGACCAGGCCAAGGCGGTCGAGATCGGAGCTGACTACCTGGCACAGACCAACCCACACTCAGAGGCCCCGGCGCTCGAACACGCCTACGCCGTGACGACCTATTCAGCTCAGGGCACGACTGTTGATCGGGCATTCGTCGCCGCCGACCCGTCAATGGACAAGCAGGAGCTATACGTCGCCGCCTCGCGCAGCCGCGAGGAGACGTACATCTACGCCACGCCGGAGATTCAGACCCACCGCGAGGAGATCGCGCCGGAGTCGCCCTACTTGCGCGAGGGCATCCCGCACATCGCCGAAGCCGCCGAGCGCGACCGCTCCCAGCTCGCCGCGCACGACGAGGCGCTGCGCTCGCAGTTCTCCGGCCTGCCGACCGAGGAGCTGATCGCCTGCCGCGCCGAGCTGCGACCTGCTGCAAGCCATGAGGAGAGCCGGGAGAGCCAGCGGCGCAGCTTGCAGGAGCGGATCGAGCGAGCCCGCGAGCACATCGAGGGCTTTGGGGCCGAGCGCGCGGCCGCGCAGGCGCTACCGCGCCGCGAGCGCCGCGAGGAGCTGGCGCGCATTGACTCCTGGGAGGCGAGGTCGCGCCGGGAGACTGCGCGCCTTGAGGCCGAGCTGGCGGACATGCCCGCCGTCGGAGATGCCTCCCGCCGCGAGCTGGCCTTCGCCGATCAGGTTCTCGGGCAGCGGCGCGAGCTGGCGATCATCGCCGCTCGGATCTCCCCGCCCGCCTACGTCAAGAATGAGCTGGGGGAGAGGCCGAGCGACCCGGCCAAGCAGAAGGCTTGGGATCGCGGCGTCGCGCAGATCGAGCGCTACCGCCAGGAGCACGGCATCAAGGACCCGAACAAATCCCTTGGCCGGGAGGCGAAGCGAGGAGCCGAGCGAGCGCGGCAGCAGGCAACGCGGCGGCGGTTGCAAGAGGCGCAGCGAGCCCTCGGCCTGGGGCAGCACGCGGCGAGAGCACGCCAGCTCGGCAGGGGATTGAGCATCGGTCGATGAGTGGCAGCGCCCCGACCTACCGGCGATTGAAGCACCGCTCGGGCGGCCGTCAACCCCCTGCGGGGGTCGGGCGCTTCGCGCCCTTGACTGCCGCCCTCGCGGTGCTAGTTCTGCGGGTAGGTCGGGGCAGGGGAGGCTGGCGGTCAGGCGGCGGCGAGAGGCTGACGGTCCCTGATCTCCACCTGGTAATCGGCGGGCAGGGGCACGACGGGCTCACGGCGCTTGCCTTTCGACTCACGGCGGCGGGTCAGCAGATGCTCGAAGAACGCGAGCGCGCCCCCTCGGGGTGCGGCGACGATCTCGCGGCCGTCGGGGTAGACGATTGCGAGCGGCCGGTGCTCGGCAACGGCCTCCGCGAGGATCGAGCCGAAGCCCTCCTGGTCGGCGGCGATGAAGGTGGTTCCCTCGGGGTATCGGTCGGGATCGAGCACGGCGTCGATCAGCCGCTCGTTGGCGATTTCGCCTGCGGGAGTGAACTTGCTGCGCTCTAGCTCTTCCATGATTCCGCGATTGCTTCCCAATGGTCGATCAGGTGGCGGATGGCTTGTGGCACGACCTCGTTGACCGCACCCTCGGAAAACCGCTCCGCAGGCTGCTTCTCGGAACCAGTGTAGCGGTGCATATCGTGGTCCCCGTGGGCGTTGTCAAGCAGGCGGATCGTTTGCCACTTGCCGTCGATCCGTAGCTGGAGCATGACCGCGTAGCGTTCCATCGGGCGACCCTCCAGATCAACCAGGATGCGGGCGTCTGCGGAGAGCCAGCGGATGAACGGGTCGATCATTGTCGAAACGTATCCCCGTGCTCGGCGTTTAGGGTGCGGTCGATGCCGAAGGACTCGAAGGAGAAGGCAATCGCCGACGCCCAGCGGGCGCAGCTCGACTACGAGCGCGACGTCGAGACCGCCCGTGAGGCGAGGCGCAAGAGCTTCGAGAGGGCGCAGAAGGCGGGGCTGTCACTGCGCGACATCGGCGATGCGGTTGGGCTGCATCGCTCCCGTGTCGGGGAAATTCTCCGAGGCGAATAGCCCAGGGCAACTGTAGGGAATTTCCCTTCAGTTCTGCTACGCTCCCGGCGACGAACATCAAACGGCGACTCGCCGCGCGCTAACGCGACGAGCCGCCTGACCACAAGGAGCGTGTACCTCCTCATGGCTAACGAGAACCCTACGGGCGGCGAGCGGGCTGTGCCCCTCGACCTCCCCGTCAACCATCTGCTGATTCTGCGCGACACCCTCGCTGACTGCCTCGAAGGAGTACGAGGCGACCTGAACACCCCCGAGGCGGTGAAAGACCCAGAGCAGGCGCGCGAGGAAGCCGACGCCTACCAGCGGCTGCTGGCGGGACTGGCGCGGGGGAAGATTCTCGTCCCCGACGAGGCGGCGTTGTCGGCGGTCAGGAAGATTGCGACAGCGGACGACGAGGCGAGCAACTACGACGAGATTGCCGCCAACCACGACGCGCTGCACGGCCTCCTCTCGCTGCTTGAGGGGAAGCGCGGTTGATGCGCTGGGGCGGCAGCGGGGCGTGGCGGCGTCGCCTGCGCCGCTCCCCAGGGCTCACGGTCATGACCGACGACGAAATGCAGCGTGTCGTCCTCGCCGTGATCCTGCGCGAATACCCGGTCCTTTTGACCTTCCCGGCGCTTGCCTGCGAGCTGTTCGAGAACCCGAACGATCTTGCTGGCGGCATGGCGCTCGCCCGCGCCGTCCGCGATCTGGTCGAGGCGGGGTTGCTCTACAGCAACGGCTTACTCGTCCTGCCGAGCCGTTCGGCGCTCCACGTCAGGCGGTTGAGCGGGGGTGACGGCTGGGCAGCGTGGCGGTGACAGCGGTTTCTCGGGGGTCGAAGTGCTTGGGGGGTGCTTGCTTCCCCAATAGGGTGCAAGCGCAGGCCACAGGGACTCCCTGGGTGGCTTCGGCCCCCGAGAAACCGCTGATGCGTGCCCCCGCTGCCGTCGGGGCTGATGGCTGTCGGCCAACGGCCGATCCCATCTGGTGGCGCATTTCCTCCGACAAGCGGGAGCCTTATCGTTGACGGGATGAACGAGGAGAAGGAAGCCGAGATCGGTATGGCGAGTGCGGAGCTTGGGCAAGCAATCGAGTCGGCCCGTTCGATGGTCGATGAGCAGTTTCAGATAGCCGAGCGCTTGGATCGCAAGGCGCGGTATCAGGCAGCCACGAGCGGCACCTTCTTCGCCGTCGTCCAAGCCATCGCCATTAACGCGATCAGCGGTGCCAACCTTTCCACCGGATGGATTGCGACGCTCGCTGCTTTCGCACTTCCGTCCGCGTTCCTGACGATTGGATCGTTGATCGCAGCGAGTCACGCTTGGAAAACCCAGTTGGAGAGGGATCTTCCCGTCGCGGACCTCCGTGACCTGATTGATCGCATGCAGAGAGGCGATGAATTTGCCATGCGGGAGCTTGCACACCACTACGTGAATCTCGCAGAGGAGCGCCGGGCGGGGAACAAAGATCGCGTAAAGAGAGTGGGAAAGGCTTCAAGCGCCGCGCTCTTGTCTGTCTCGCTGACCGGTTTGGAGCTTGTTCTGATATTCGTATCGCTGGCGGTTACTCATGCCTGATGATCCTGAAAAGGATGAGCAGTCGAACCCTGGGAAGGATCGGGAGGAGGATGGACCCCAAGAACCGGCCGAGCTTCCGCCGCCGCCGGACCCCAAGCGACTTGACAACATCGAGTTTGCAGTCAAGGAGCTTTGGACCCAGTCTCCTCTTGTTGTCACCGTTGCGGATGGACCTATCACTTCGGCATACGGTCCTGCTGAACTCATAGGAAAGCTTGCAGAACGCATCGCCGCTCTGATCCGTGACGTAGCCGGCACGCCGACGATGCTCTATGGGATTGCCCCAGGAAACTCCATGACGATGTTCTTTGGTGACCCTCAGCCGTCTGGTCGTCAAGAGCAGCTTGAGTTTGAGGTCACCCTAGACGCCGCTAAGCGTGTCGCGGACCTAGTTGAGGCTGACGAGAATAACTTTGTTGCTCGTGCCATTGGCATCGGCGCGCCGATGAGCCGTTATGACGATCTGGCCCAGCTCGTTCAGAGCGAAGGTTTCAATTTGCAATGGAAGCCGCGTGCTCAGCCCCCACGGGTTCTAACCCCTAAACGAGCCGGTGAACAGCATGTGAGGCTTCAGGCTCCCCCCGAGACGAACGATTGGGAGCAAGAGGTCAATGGAATCCTCTATCGAGTTATCGCCGAGCCTGGTGAGGAGAAAGGAACGGCTGGGATCAGGCGGTTCAAATGGTCACCAGCCCCAGTTGGAGTATCGCGAGGCAAGGTGATCGCCTCGGCGGACCGGGAGATGCTTGACAGGGCACTCGACCAAGGCCTTTTCGGACACGCCGTAAAGGCTGTGCTTCGTATTCGGAAGGGCGTCCTCGGCATGACCATCGATCCTGACTACATCGATTTGGAGTGGGTCTCGATCGAGCCTGGGCCAGGCGAGGACTCGGGATTGGGGCGTCCCATCGAGGACCTGCTGGACGATTTGGAAGAGGACGACGGTTAGACCCAGCGGCATATTGTCCGCCTCGGTGAGTCAGCTTTCGCGGCTGTCCCTAAGTCCAACTTGACCGCCGCCCCGCCTCGCCGCCGGAGAATCTGTATTCATTTAGGAATACGTGATTCTCTTCGAGCGTCGAAAGCGGGGGTAAAGGCATGGCTGAGGACGCCCCGATCCGTACGGTCAGCGTCTATCTACTGCGCAAGCACGTGAAGTCGGCCTCGGATGCGCTTGAGGCTGAGCCCGATGAGTTGGAGGAGCATCGCGTTCCTTCCTTGGGTCAGGACGCCACGCTCTATGTCTCGCGCAAGCGGTCACGCTCGCCGAGTTGGGCCACCCTCTTCGACGGGGATGTTGACCCCCCGCTGAAACTTGCACGGCCGAGTTTCTCGGCCGTGCTTCTGGTGGAGGCGAGCAAGCGGCTATTTGCCTTGACGTTCGGTACCGGTGGCAGGTGGATGCTTGCTCGTGGGTCCTATGAGCGAAATTTCGGCCTACGAGTCGCACTCAACTGCGTTGATCCCGAGCAGATTCGCTCGGTGCAGTCCCGAACCTTCGTCGATACTGCGCTGAGTATCCGCCGTCAGGTCGCGGAGGTCTCCGACATTGTCGGCCTAGATATGGACGTTCAGCGTGATCTCCTGACCGTGCTTGAGGGCTCGGTCCGGCGGGATGCCGTGGGTAAGCGCCTATCTGGTGCCGATTCCGCCCGCCTGACCGAGTCGCTTGACGCGCGACAGATCAAGTCCATCTGTAGCGCTCTCTACAGGACGAGCAAGAAAAAGGTTTACAAGAAGTACTACCCCTGGACCGACTGGATTTCAGAGGTCACTGATCCCGATGAGATATTGCAACTCGACGAGCGGGCTCTCCGCTGTCTGCTCGAGGGAGAGTTTGATCGCTTCGACGTTTTCCCGCCCGAGATGGTTAATGAGGATGTTGTCGATTACGGCACGGGTCGCAACACGACGGTAATGGAGCCCACTCGGGCTCTACTGGAAAAGATGGTAGATCGCATTGGTGCCCCCGACCCTAACGCCCTTGCCGAAGCTTTGAAATCGAACTACATCAAAGCTCGAAACCAAGACGGAGATCCGATCAAGCGTTGGTCTTGGTGGGAATGCCTCTACTACGAACACCGTACGAACGGCGATGTCCTCGTGCTCGACCGGGGACTGTGGTTCAAGGTAAAGCGTGACGAGGGCAGGACGGTCAATGACTTTGCGGCATCCCTGGAACCGTCTGGGCTGAGCCTTCCAGATGCGACTCGCGCGGAAATCGAGAAGACCTACAACGCGAGAGTCGCTGCGGAACGAGCTGACTTGAGGCTTCTCGACCGGAAACTCGTGGAGCCGATGCCAGGAGAGTCGCGGATCGAGATCTGCGATCTGTTCAGTGATCAAGGCCACATGATCCACGTCAAGCGGCGCAAGGGAGGATCTTCGGGTCTCAGCCATCTTTTTGGCCAAGCTTTCGTCTCCTCTGACCTGCTCGTGCGGGAGCCGCGCTTTGTACCTCAGGTCCGGGATCAGTTGGGAGGGTGGGAGCAGCTCATCCACGACCCACCCCGAGCAGGCGACCACCAAATCGTCCTCGCTGTCATCCTCGCCGCTGAGTCCAGCGGTGAAGGTGCGCGAGCCCTACCGTTTTTCTCCAAGGTCTTTATGCGCCAGAACATCCAGGCGCTGCAAACGATGGGCTTCCAAGTCCACTACGACGAGATCGAGGCTCCGATATGAATCGGTCGTCCTGGTGTCAACTGGCCAGGGAACGGGATAGACCTTCGACTTCTTCAGATTTGTCCCCGACTCACTGCCTTCCTGATTACGAACCGTCGAGCGTGTATCCACCGTTTCTAAGGGCGGTATTCCACGACTCACGCGCGTTGCTTGCGAACGCCAGATCGACGCTTTCGGCGAACGCGATACATCCGTCGACGTGGTTGATCATCGAGAGCACTGAGTCGAAGTGCCGGTGTTGGGCGTGCTCGACCACTCCGAACTTGGCGACTCCGCGCACGTGGACTTCGATCCGCCGCTTGAACTCGGGCAGCAGCCGCACGCGGTCCTCTCCGACCAGGAGGCCGAGGACCACCTTGCGTGCCCCGGGGGGGAGGATTCGCGTCTTGGCTCGATGCAAGGCGAAGCCGTGCTTCTCGAGGATGCCGCCGACGCGGCTGATCAGGGCAGTTCCCTGCTGGCGGGAGAAGTCCCCTCCGATGGAGAAGGTCAGATCGTCGGAGTACCGGGTGTATTCGATGCCGCGCTTTTGTGCCAGTGACCTGAGTTCGGCGTCCGCCTCGAGCATGACCGCGTTCGCGAGGGCGCCGCTGGTTGGCCCGCCCTGTGGAAGGCGTCCGCGCACGTTGACTGCGTAGGGAGCCTTTTCCCTATAGAGACCGTATCTGCGGTGAATAGAAGTCTCGGGATTTGGCCTCGTGCAGAGGCGCGCCAGCTCGAGGCTGAGAAGGCGTGGGTAGCCGATTGTCACGAAGAGCCTGAAGACCTGTTCCTCGAAGATCGAGTCGAAGAAGTCATGGATGTCGAGCTTGACCAGCCAGCGCGAGCCAAGATGTCGATTGGCGCACTCGAGGATCGATCGACCCCGTTGGTAGGCGTAGCTGGCACGGTCGACCCGGCAGGCCGGGAGGATCTCCCGAAGGATCCAGCGCTGGACGTCCATCAGGATCGGCTCGGGACTCGAGATCGGCCTGGTGCTTCCATCCCCCTTGGGCCGGGAGATGTCGAGATAGGGGTCGATCTCGCGGGAAACGATCTCCCGTAGATAGCGCCACGAGGCGCCGGTGATCGCCGCCAGGTGATTGAGCGTGTAGACGGGGAAGGCGCCATTGCCGGCAATGGCGGCCTCGACCTCCAAGGCACGATCGACGGTCGCCCCATCGCGACCGAGGCGCAGCGCCTCGCGCCGATACAAGTGGGAGGGGGGGACGCTCACTTACCTTCGATTCCGTCCCGACAGGGCTCATACGGACGGCCCCCGAGACTCCGAGGGACCAGGTCGTTCGTATGAACCACGCGGAGGCGTGGGCTTGTCCAACGGGATGCGGTGAGCCGCACCCCCAAGAGCCGGAATCTCACCGACTCCTGAAGCCGGTGGCTAACCACCGGCATCACTAAGCGGGCGTCCCGCCCCCCTCACTTCAGACTCCGAGGATAGTAGGTGTCCTCAGAGCCCTCAAGCCCTGCGCTGGTGCGGCGCCGGGCACGCTTTTGGGCATCGATCTCCTTGCGACCGGCGGTGGTGATCCCGGTCGCCTGGTCGATCATCTCGAAGGCCCGCAAGGTATCGAGCAGGTCATCGATCTCCGCGAGTGGCCGACCGAGCTCGACCGCCAGTTCGTCCTCTGTCTTCGGGGCGCGGTGGATTGAGACCAGAATCTGGAGCAGGTCTCTGCTCCTTTCCCGCATGTACTGAAGTCGTTCGTTCTGTCCGAGCCGCAGCTGCCCGACCCGTTCGGCGAGGTCGGCGAGCGGCTCGACGGGCTGATAGCCGACGAGATCTCGGTCAGCCTCGGGCGTCACCTTGCGCCCGGCTATGAGCGGCTGCCAGCCCTCAGTCTCCTGCAGGAAGACCGCAGGCAGGTTGTTGGGCGCGGTCAGTGCCGTTGCGAAGAGCCCGCCCGTTTCGCCGTAGCCGAGCGCGCGCCAGCGCTTGGTCCGCCGCTCGCGCTCACAGAGCTCGATGATCGCTTCCCGCACGGTGCGGGACCAAGGCGCAGTCTCGAACGTCGGTGCCGCCTCGACTACCTCGACCCCGGCAAGGAGCGGGGAGTCCTCGAAGCGTCGCAGCGCCGCTGAGCTTGCGGCGTAAGAGATCAGGTGGAAATCGATCAGGTGCATCGAGCGCCAGCTGCGGATCGTCGGATTGCGAGCCAGTGCCGCCGCGAATTTCAGGACTCGGTCCCCGGTGCCGCAGTAGTCGGTGACGAGGACGACCGAGCGGCACCGACGATCACGCAGCTCCTCGAGCTCAGTGTCGGGTGCCATCCACTCCAACCCGGCGCTCTTCCTGCCGCTGGCGGCGAAGTCGCGCAGGACGCCGCCGATGAATGCCTCGCTGCCCGGAGTTGGGCTGAGCGCGGCCCCCGGGTGGAAATCTACGTAGGCGACGGGAGCCTCCCGCTTGTCGCGCTCGACTAGATCCTCCAGTTTTCGCTCAGCCAGTAGCAGTGCAGGAGCCCTTAGCGCGCCCTCTTCTGGAACCGCTTCGAGCTTTGACATCAGGCCATTGCGCAGCGTGTCGAGGTCGGCGAAGCGCAGGCTGTCGAGCAGGATCTGCGCGGTCGGCCGGTCCAACGGTGTGAAGTTCTCCAGCCAGGCGCGCCCGGTGGTCGTCTCGCTCGGCTTCACCATCTATGCATATACGACATACGGGAGGAACGTCGCGCACCTGACTTCTGTCCGCCCCATAGGACGAACCGTCGTCGCTCGGTGCCGCTTTTCGCGCATTGCGATAGGGAGCCGACATCGGCGAGCAACGCTCGCCGCTTGACGCGCGCCTATCGCCGCCGATCGGCGCTTAGCGCCTTCGAGGCCCGCGCGCCGTTCTTCGCGAGCTCGTCGGCAACTCCGTTCTGCGCCCTGGAAATCCGAGCGAACCTGACCCCCCCTGGATACCGGGCCTTCTGTGCTTCGACCTCCTCCTTGAGCTGGATCAGGTGCTCGGCCCGCGCACGCGATGCCCCAGTGAGGTGGTCGACGACCACCGCCGAGTCCATCCGCACGTAAGCCGACGTCGCGCCCGCGTCGGCCGCGGCCCGCAGCGCGTTCCGAACCGCCACGTACTCGGCAACGTTGTTCGTCTTGTCGCCGAGCGGTTCCGAACGGAGCAAGTGCACGCCGCCCGTGCCCACGACGACGTACCCCGCCCCGGCGGGACCGCCGTTCGGCATGGCAGCGCCGTCGCTCCAGATGTAGACCCTCATTTCTGTCTCCATTCGATCGTCACGCGATCGGGACGGAAACTACCGGTAGGACTCAGGGGACATTCGCGAACGCTGGCCCAGACGGCGTTCTGGCCCTGCTCTCCAAAATCCTCCGGAGCGGGCATCTCTTGCGCGCCTGAGGAGACGCTCGCTTCCGCGTGGAAGCGAGAGCGTGAGACGTGCCGACTAAGCCCTCCAAAACCTGGTCCCGAAATTGGTCCCCGACTCCAGCGAACTGAGCCGAACTCCTTGGACGTGATCCGCTCTACCGGGCCAGATTCGGCTCTATAGAAGGGTTTCGGCTCGACTCATAATCCGTCGGTCGAAGGTTCGAGTCCTTCCCGCCCCATCGCGTCGGCAGGTCCGTTCAAGGCGTACGGCATCCGTGTGATTCTGCGCGCCACGCACGCGTCCGAGTCTCCTAGCGTCGTCGGGGATGCCCTGCATGCTGCTGACCGCGATCCTGCCTCGGGTGGAAGATCCGATTCCCAACACCATCGGGGTTGGTGCCTTGTTCGGTGCCGCCGGAGCGGGGGGAGTCCTTGCGGTGGTGGCTGGGTCGATGCTCGGCGTCTCGGATGCACAACAGAATCGATGGGCCCGCGTGGGCGTCAGTCTTGGCTTCGCTGCGGGCGCCGTCATCTACGCGAGCGCGCTGATCGGCCAGCTACTATGAAGACAATGCACCGCACATCGAGAGCCGGCCTGGCAATTGGCGTATTCGTCGTCGCTCTCGGTGCCATCGCGTTGGCTGCGGTCACGCGCACCGGGGCGGGCGGGACGTACTTCTTCTTGTTCGCCGGGATATTCGCCTACATGGTTTTCCTCATGTGGCCAGACCGCACCCGGTTCCGTAGTCGGCTGACCGGAAGGCCGGTACGACGCCCCGGGGTTGGTCGCGAGCCGAGATAGGACAGGCTCGTCTGGCACTCCAGCGCAATGACGACATCGCCCGCGAGTAGCTTTTCGCTTATATGAAAGCTGATCTTCGAGCCCTCCAAGAGGTATGGGTCGAAGCCGGGGCCGCTATTCACGCACGTCCTTTGGGTGAAGGATCACGTTGACCTCTTCAGTGTCCGGATCTATGTGAGTGACGCCTATGCCCTGAGATCGAAAACGGTCTCGCAGGGGTGGAGGAGGCACGACATCCGTGACAAGCACGCGGAAGAAGGCACCCTCGGTGCCAATATTCTCATCGACCCAAATCCTCGCTTTGAGGAAGCCATCTCGAAGTGCCTCTGGGGTTGGGCCTCCGGCTCCCATCCGGCTTGACTTGACCTCAACGGCATATATCTCGGCGCCGTTCCGTGTAATCAGGGAAACCCCAGCTTCGTATGAGGCTTCTATTGAGAAACCGTGTATCTCAAACCAGTCGCGGGCTGCCAAGTCGAGCTTGATAGCCCACTCATACTGGAAAGCCCCAAGGTCGGCTGACGCTTCCGCCGCTTCGATTGGCGCCTCTGATGGGGCTGCGGGCGTGGATGAGATCGGCATATCGCCTAGAGCGGTTTCTATTGCGTCGATCACACCGGCGCGCTCCACCTCTGGGGCAAGACCTTCGACTGGCGGCGGCAGGCCCTCTTTGACCTCGCGCACGATCTCTACCGGGTCCACCTTCATCCCCTGGGGGCCAAGCTCTCGAAGTCGCGAAAAGAAAGCTGCGGCACCGATCAGCAGCATGCCCATGGCAACAAAGGTCGTCGCCACGGCATCCGACTTGTCGGTGATTGCCAGGCCAAGTGCCGCTGTCCACGCGACGACACCCGCTAGAAGCAGGACCAGTTGACTGCATCCTGGTGACCAGACCGGCAGGGAGGTTCTGTTCGCGTTGTCCTGCACGATGAGTTCGGAGGGTATTGATCCAGGAGGCGTCTTTTACTGATTGTTCAGAACAGCAGGTTCATGGACGGGGCCTGCCTCAACTGGATCGAGCACCGCGATCTCTCGCGCGGCGAACTGCGCGATCTCCTGCTCGGAACGCTGCTCGGCGCACTCACCGCCGCGGACGCCATTCCGCCCGAGGCAATCCTCCGCCCCCTTAGCTCGTGAGCAGGCCTTCCACGGCCTTGCGAAATGAAACGGGATCGATTGCGGGGAACTTGTACAGCTCGGGCTCGATCGCCTCGAACTGGATTAGAACCTCGGCTGGATTCACCAGGCCGGTGGCGATCATCTCCTGGATGTCGCGAACGTCCTGGTCATGTCCGCGCTCGGCCTTCGAGAGTGCTTGGGCAACGGGATCGAAATGATGGAACGCGAGTTTGCCCTCCGTGCGGATGAGTGGGCTTCTCTCCTCCCAGCCCTTGGGGAGGGGGATGAAGTCCGACGGGGCTGCCAGCTCGATGTTCAGGCTCAGCTTCTCCTTGAGCCGGGGTATCTCTCGAAGGATCTCGTCGCGGTCGGGGATGAGCTTGATGTCGACGTCGATGGTCGTGTCTCGCCAGCCGTGGAGGACCGCGGTCGCGCCGCCGGTGAGATAGACGCGGCCGTCCACGTCGACCGCCCGACCCAGCTCGTGCATGAACCGCTCGATGCGGGTCGAGTCGGCTAGCTCGCGCATGCGGCCGCTCGCTCGAAGCTGACGAGTCGGCGGATAAGGGCGTTGTAGGCAGAGTGGGCCGCGTTGCCCTTCTCGCGAGAGAGCAGGGCGTAGAGCTTGTGCTCCGGAGTGGGGATCGGTGAGGACAGCACAATGCCGAGCGACTGCAAGCGAGGGGCCCCGATTGATACGAGCAAGGCCTCAGTCGATTCGTCGCCGGCATCGAGATCCGCGAGACCGCGACGAACCAGGTCGGCGCCGGGGAGGGTTTCTAGGCTTGCGGGGTGGGTCATTCTCGATCAGGGTAGCGACCTTGGGGTCGCTCATACGGCGAACTATGTCTCGGAGCTTGCGGGACGGCGAGTGCTTGCTGGAGCGGCTTGAGGCCCTCCGAGCAGTGGTAGATTCCCGCGGGTGGCGCGAGAGAATTCGGCAAATGTGAAGAGTCCAACGGATGGTTGGCATCCAGCCAGACTGATCCCCACAGTTGGAATTCGAGGGCAGGAGGAGCAAGAGCGACGGGCCACATCCTGTCTGTTGGCCGTCATGCATGCAGTTCCGGAGTTTGGACATGCTCTGCTCAAGGAGCTTGGTGCGCCAAAATCAACGGTGATCGAGACTTTCGCGGAGGTGCGATTTAAGGACCGCGACGGTAGGACCGTGATCCCAGACGGGGCCATTGTCTGCGAACGGGCAGGAAAGCGCTGGACGGCTCTTGTTGAGGTGAAAACCGCCAAGGCCCCACTTAAGGCTGAGCAGGTGAATGCTTACTTGGACATTGCGAGGGACAACGACTTTGACGGGGTTCTCACAATTTCCAACCAGATCACTGCGAGCTCAAGCGATTCGCCGGTGGCAGTCGACGGACGAAAGCTCAAGCGGACGAGCCTTTGGCACTTCTCGTGGTGGCGGATCATCACCGAAGCCGTCGTGCAAAGCCGCTATCGCGGCGTCTCCGATCCTGATCAAGCTTGGCTCCTGGGTGAGCTCATTGCCTACTTCGACAGCGAAGCTTCGGGTGCCGGCGGATTTCAAGACATGGGTGATCGATGGGTATCGGTTCGAAAGGCGGCACACGACGGAACTCTGCGCGCTGGTGACTCCGACGTGCAGGTCGTTGCTGAGCGATGGGAGGAGTTCGCGCAGTATCTATGCCTCGGCTTGTCTCAGGATCTGGGGCGTTCTGTGGTGCTGCCCCGTCCTCGTAAGCAGACGAGGGCGGCGCATCTCGATGGGCTGGCAAAGATGTTGGCCACCGATGGGCGGCTTGAAGCGACGCTACGGGTCCCGGACGCCGTCGGCGATATATGCGTTTGCTGTGATCTACGGGCCCGCCAGACCCTCACGAGTGTCACGATCAAAGCGCCTGGGGAGGGTCGAGCAAAGGCTCGGATCAACTGGCTTTTGCGTCAATTGAGTGAGGCGCCAGATGACTTGCGCATCGAGGCCACTTACCCGAACGCTCGGGAAACGACTGGCGCGCTTTTGGGGCAGGTTCGAGAGGACGTGAATTGCTTGTTGTATCCAGCGGATCTCAAGCGCGAGTCGCGGACTTTTACTGTGACTCTTAGTCGTCCAATGGGTACGAAGCGCGGCAAAGCGGAGGGTTCATTCGTCCGCGAGACCCGCATTCAGACGTTTTCCTTTTACCGGGATCTGATTCAGAATCTCAAGGCGTGGCAGGCTCGCGCGCCCAAGCTTCGAGAAGAGCCAACGTCTGACTCCGAGAGTGATGCTCCGCGGCCGGACCCGCCCCCAGCTGGCGCGGTGGAAAGTCGGGAGCCCGGTGAGGCAGAAGATCCTCTGTCAAAGCTTGGGAATCAAGCGCTCGACTCTCATCCGGGGGATTGGCAGAAAGCTCACGAAGGCCTTCTTCAATCGGGGCAAAGCGAGGATGTAGCACCGGGCGATTGACTTATCTTGGGAGAGAGCAGATGGGGAACCCGTTCGACTTGTCTGGCCATGTCGCGCTGATCACCGGTGGCAACAGTGGCATCGGGCTCGGCATGGCCGAGGGCCTGGCCGCCGCTGGGGCGAGCGTCTGCATCTGGGGACGCACCGAGGAGCGCAACGAGGCCGCCCGGGGGCGGATCGCCAGCCACGGGGGAGAGGTCGTCGCGGTTCGTTGTGACGTCAGCTCCGCCGATGACGTCGAGGCCGGCTTTGCGGAGACCATCGAGCGGCTCGGCCGGATCGACTCCTGCTTTGCCTGCGCCGGGGTTGCGGCCGGAGGTCAGCGCTTCCTCGAAATGTCACCCGAGGAGTTCCAGCGGGTCCTGGCGGTGAACCTCAACGGGGCCTTCCTGACCCTGCAGGGGGCCGCTCGCGACATGGTCAAGCGGGAAGAGGGCGGCAGCCTGGTCGGGGTCGCCAGCCTCGCGGCGCTCTCCGGGCAGCCGCGGGGGCAGAACTACGCGGCTTCCAAGGGCGGGCTCGTCTCGATGGTCAACTCCTGCGCGGTCGAGCTCTCGAAATACGGCATCCGGGCCAACTCGATCCTGCCGGGCTGGGTCGAATCGGCGATGACCGAGGAGATGCTCGCCTGGCAGCCGTTCATCGATCGCGTGCTACCGCGGATTCCCGCCCGCCGCTGGGGCACTCCGACCGACTTCGCTGGGATCGCCGTCTACCTCGCCAGCCCGGCGAGCGAGTACCACACCGGCGACTCCTTCCTGATCGATGGTGGCTACCGCGCCTTCTGAGCAGCTCGTCGAGCAACTGCGCGCCGTAGTGGCGGACGCGTGCTCGGAGCCGGAGGTCGAGGTGCGCAACCTGCGGCG
Organism: Solirubrobacterales bacterium; assembly: GCA_025450585.1. GTDB lineage: Bacteria > Actinomycetota > Thermoleophilia > Solirubrobacterales > 70-9 > VRUE01. The sequence goes on along the minus strand of JANWHD010000027.1, from coordinate 23,351 downwards.
ACTGACCGGCGGCGCCAGTCGCGAGACCTGGGCCTTCGACGCGGTCTTCGCCGGCGAGGTGGAGCGACCGCTGATCCTGCGCCGCGATCCACCGAAGGCGGACCGGGCCGGAGAGGCGATGCGGCGCGAGGCGACCGCGTTTGAAGCGGCGGCGCGTGCCGGCGTGCCGGTGCCGAAGCTGATCGCCCACGGCAGCGACCCCGCCGCTCTCGACGCCCCCTTCATCGTGATGGACTTCATCGAGGGCGAGACGGTTCCCCGCCGCATCCTGCGCGACGACGCGTACGCCGGCGTCCGCCCGGGCCTTGCCGAGCGCTGCGGGGAAATCCTCGCCCGGGTGCACGCGATCGACCCCGGGGAGGTGGAGGGGCTGGAGACCCCCGACTCCCTGGCGCAGCTCCGCGGCGCCCTCGACTTCTTCGAAGAGAGCAGCCCGGCCCTCGAGCTGGGGATGCGCCGGCTGGAGCGGAACCGGCCCGACTCCGGGACCGCCTGCATCGTCCACGGCGACTTCCGCAACGGCAACCTGCTGGTCGGCCCCGACGGCATCCGCGCGGTGCTCGACTGGGAGCTCGTTCGCCTGGGAGACCCGATGGAGGACCTGGGGTACCTCTGTGCGCGGTGCTGGCGCTTCGGGGCCGTCGAGCGTCCGGTCGGCGGCTTCGGCGATTACGCCGATCTCTTCCGGGGCTACGAAAAGGTCTCGGGGCAGCGCGTCGACCCCGAGCTCGTCCGTTGGTGGGAGCTCTTCAGCAGCGTCTGGTGGGGCGTCGGGTGCATGGTCCAGGCCTCGCGGCACCTCTCCGGAGACGTCCGCTCGATCGAGCTTGCGGCGATCGGCCGCCGTGTATGGGAGCAGGAGTACGACGTCCTGCTGTACCTCGACGGGCGGGGAGGCTGAGGTGGCGCGCGGGGTGCCGAGCACGGCGGAGCTGGTCGACGCCCTGCGGGGCTTTCTCGAGCAGGACGTGATGCCCGGGACGGAAGGGCGCCTCAGCTTCATGGCTCGCGTCGCCGTGAACGTCGCCGCGACGGTCGAGCGCGAGATCGCGCTCGGGCCGGACCAGGCGCGGGGGCACGCCGAGCGTCTGGCGGCGCTGGGGTTCGGCGACGATGACGAGCTGGCGCGGGCGATCCGCGCCGGCGAGCTCGACGACCGCCTCGACGAGGTGGTCGAGGTTACGCGGCGCAACGTGGTCGAGAGGCTCGGCCTCTGGAACCCTCGCTACGTCGAACCCGAGGACGCCGACCTCATCCTCCAGATGCCCGCTGACGGCGACGGGCCTCCAGACTCAAACACCCCGGACAAAGGCAGGTAACCGACCCCATGGACTACGAGCTGCCGCAGGACCTCCTCGACTTCATCGCCGAGCTGGATGCCTTCATCGAGCGCGAGATCGAGCCCCTCGAAGCCGAGAACATGCAGTTCTTCGACCACCGTCGCGAGTGGAAGCGCACCGACTGGGAGAACGACGGCGTTCACTCGCGGGAGTGGGTCGAGCTGCTCGAGGAGATGCGGCGGCGGGCCGACGCGGCCAGCTTCTACCGCTACGCGCTGCCGAAGAGGATGGGCGGGCGCGACGGGACCAACCTCGGGATGGCGGTGATCCGCGACCACCTCGCGGCGAAGGGGCTGGGCCTGCACAACGATCTGCAGATGGAGTCCTCGGTGGTCGGGAACCTCGTCTTCCCGCTGATCCTTGAGCAGTTCGGCACCGCCGAGCAGAAGGACGCCTTCCTCGCGGGCTCGATCTCAGGCGAGCTGGCGTTCGCCTTCGGCCTGACCGAGCCCGACCACGGCAGCGACGCGACCTGGCTGCAGACGACGGCGGTCAGGGACGGTGGCGATTGGGTGATCAATGGGGCCAAGCGCTTCATCAGCGGGCTCGGCTTCGCCCGCCACGCCATCGTCTTCGCCCGCACCTCCGGCGATCCGGGTGGGGCCGAGGGAATCACTGCGTTCATCGTCCCCACCGACGACCCCGGCGTCGAGGTCCCGTACATGCACTGGACCTTCAACATGCCGACCGACCACGCCGAGGTGGTGCTGAAGGACGTTCGGGTGCCCGACGGCGCGATCCTCGGTGAGGAGGGGAGGGGGCTGGCAACCGCGATGTTCTTCGTCCACGAGAACCGGATCCGGCAGGCGGCCTCGGGGGTTGGTGCCGCCGATTACTGCGTGACTCAGTCGGTCGCCTACGCGCGCGAGCGCAGGACGTTCGGCAAGCCCCTGGCCGAGCGGCAGGCGATCCAGTGGCCGCTGGTCGAGCTCGCGACCGAGATCGAGATGCTGCGCGGCTTGGTGCGAAAGACGGCCCACGCGATGGACAGCGGCAAGGGTCGCGTCAGCGGCGTTAGCGACAAGGTCTCGATGTGCAACTACCGCGCCAACCGCCTCGTCTGCGATGCGGCGGACCGCGCGATGCAGGTGCACGGCGGCATCGGCTACACCCGGCACAAGCAGTTCGAGCACATCTACCGCCACCATCGCCGCTACCGGATCACCGAGGGCTCCGAAGAGATCCAGATCCGCAACGTCGCCGGCCACCTCTTCGGCTTCGTCTCTCGTTAAAGACCCCGGGATCCACGGCCGATGGGAGGGCTATGCCTCCCCTCCTCGCCGTCGCGCTCATGATGTCGCCGTTTGCGATCGTCGGCTGCTTGAAGGGCCGCTACGCGCTGAGCATCGTCGGCCTGTTCGTGCTGTTCGGGATCCCGTCCATCCTTGCCGCGACGCGTCTCGCGCGTGCTGACTCCTGGTGGGCGGGCCGGTTCTACGACGAAGCCAAGCTGATCCAGACCGGCCATCGCTACCCGGGCCGCAGCAACGTCAGCGACGCGCTGACCCTCTGAGCCGACAACGCCCCGAGCAGCGTGGTGTCGCTGCTCGGGGCGTTGTTCGAGTGCCGATAGATCGGGCCTACTGGCCCACCGTGACGCGCACTTTGGAGCCTGACTTGAGCACCTTGCCCGGCTTGGGGCTCTGCTTGAGCACCTTGCCTGGCTTGCCCTCGGCGCGTTTGACCTTGCCGAGCTTGCAGTCGGCTCGGCCCAGGGACTTCTTAGCGGCCTTGAGTGTCTTGCCCTTCAGCTTCGGGACGGCGCAGCCTTCGTAGTAGAAGCGGTCGGCCCTGACTGCGGGGCTGGTCCCGGCCAGCGTGGTGACGGTTACGTCGACTGCTCCGACCGTGGTGCTGCGCGGGGCGATCGCGGTGATCTGGGTGTCCGATTCGACCGTGAAGCCGGTCGCCGGCGTCGAGCCGAACTTGACCGCGCTCGCCGCGTTGAAGTCGGTGCCTGTGATCTTCACCGTGGTGCCGCCGGCGACCGGGCCGAAGTCGGGTTCGAGCGAGCTGACCGCTGGGGTCGGCTGGACTTCGGCGCTGAGCTCGACCTCCTTGCCCGAGGCGGTGCCGCTGGGGGCAACCGTCGCTCCGTCGAAGGGCGGCGGGAAGACGAAGCCGAAGCTCGCCCCGGCGACGTCGGCGACGCCGATCTTGTCGGTGGCGTTGCTTGGGTCGACCCCGATCAGGTCTCCCGCGCGGATGGGGAGGTTCGTGTTGAAGGTCTGCAGTCCGGTCCCCGTCGGCGTGGCCGGGTTGCTGGTGCCCATCGCGCTGTAGCCGCCGGAGCCGTTGGGCCGGAGGATTCGCAAGAAGAAGGGGCCACCCTCGGCGCCCTGAACGCGCCAGCGCACGATCGCACCGTTCACCGGTGAGACGAGATTGACGCCTTTCTCGGGAAGGGCGGTATTGAAGAAGGTCTGTACCCCTCCGAATTCCGTAGGTGTGGAACCAGGCGGCAGGACGCTGCCGATGGTGATCGTGGATGCCTGCGCGCCCGCGGCCGCGAAGAGCGCAACCGCAGTCACCGATGCGATGGCCGAAACGACAAGTCGCCTGGCCGGCGACCGCCTGGTTTGCGCAGCCGTGTTCGCACGGCCACGATGTGGTCGAAACATTCCCCATGCCTCCTTATGTTGTTACACCCGGGCTCCAGAGTGGAACGTCGGGACGAGTTCGGACGCACAAAACCGCTACATCGATGGATGTTGCGGTGGACGCCCGGCATATACTCGCGCCCGTCGGTCCAATCCGAGTCGTTTCGAGGGAAGCCAGAGTGAGCGCATCGAACGAGCCCGAGCGGCTCAACCAGGAGGGGTTCGCCGCGTTCTCGCAGCGCGCCGGTGACGACTCTCCGGTGGTGATGCTGAACCTCCTTGCCTTCCAGCCCGACGGCGGGCAGAAGCGCTATGAGGAATACGGCGCCGCCGTCGCGCCGCTGCTGGAGAAGGTCGGCGGGCGGATCGTGTTCGTCGGTGCGCCCGCGACGGCGCTCCTGGGCGACGACTCATGGGACATGGTCGCCCTGGTCGAATACCCGACCCGGCAGGCCTTCCTCGACATGATCGCCTCGACCGAGTACCAGGCGGTCGGCCATCTGCGAACCGAGGCGCTGGTCAAGGGCGAGCTGCACCCGATGGATGCGGGTGAGGTGCCAACCGTTGCCTGACGAAGTCGAGACCCACACCGTCGATGGTCGTGCTTAGGAGGGACTAGCGAAACCCCCGCGCACGTCTGGCGGCGGCGGACACTGCGCGGTACGGCGTCCTCGGTCGGCCAAATAGCGCTGCTATTCGGCCTCCCTGCGTCCTTGTCCCGCTTGGTCCGGCGCTCGCCAGCCGCCCACGCGGGTTTCGCTAGTCCCTCCCAGACGTCGGTCAGGCGTTAGTGTGCAGGTGCCGGAAGTTCTGGCTTGCCTGTACCGACAAAAGAGGGAGCGAAGTTGAACGGCGAAGCGCTCGATGAGATGGGTCCGATCGACTACCTGATCGTCGAGTGGCCGGATCGCCAGCCGACCGGCGAGGCCGCTCCGCACCTGATCGACCTGGTCGACCGCGGCCTGATCCGCATCCTCGACCTTGCCTTCATCGCCAAGGGCGAGAACGGCTCCGTCGCCGCCCTGGAGATCGCCGACCTGGGCGATGGGGTGGAGGCCTTTGCGGCGTTCGAGGGTGCGTCGTCCGGCCTGCTGTCCGACGACGACGTCGTGGCGGCCGGCGAGGCGCTCGAGCCGGGGACGTCCGCGGCCCTGCTGGTCTACGAGAACCGTTGGGCCGCACCCTTTGCCGCCGCCATGCGCCGCACCGGGGCGCAGCTCGTCGCCAGCGGACGCATCCCGATCCAAGACCTGCTCGCCGCCCTCGACGCGGCCGAGGCAGAAGCCTGAAGGAGGAAGACTCATGCCGGGACTACTCAGAGGAGTTGCACGGACTGCCGCAATCGCCGGGACGGCGACCGCGGTGAGCAATCGCGTCTCGAAACGCCAGGGCGAACGCTGGGCCGAGCAGGAAGCCCCCCAGGCGGTGCCCGCGCCCCCGGCTCCGGAAGCCGGGGGCCAGTCGACGATCGACCAGCTCAAGGAGCTCGGCGAGCTCAAGGCTCAGGGGATCCTCACCGAGGAGGAGTTCGCGGCCCAGAAGGCCAAGCTGCTCGGTTCCTGAGCAGACGGCCCGGGTGCGGGCGATCGTGCGGACGCTGGTCACAACATTTGCCTTGGCCTTGACGCTGGCTTTGGGGGCGACGGCTGTCGCACCGGCGGAAAGGCCTGTCGTCATACCCATATGCCAGCTCGCGCTGTCGTCGGCCTCGGTGACGAGCAGCTCCTGTCCGCCGCGTCCTGAGTTCCTCACGAGCTTCGTACCCAAGCGGTTGCCGAGGAGAGGGATGGCCCCGATCGCCGTATCGATCCAGGGTGGGGTCGGCTTTGCCGATGGGAGCCAGCCGCCTGCCGTGCGGGAATTGAGGATTGATTTCGACCGGAACACCGAAGTGGATGCCAGTGAGCTCCCGGCTTGCGGAAGGGCACTCCTGGAGACGCTTGGCAATAAGGAGGCCCGGCGCCGCTGCCGTGACTCGATCGTCGGGCTTGGAACTGCCCATGCCGCGATTCCATCCCTTTCGCCCGAGGCGATCACGCTTCCGCTGACCCTGTTCAACGCCGGGGTCCGAGACGGTACGACTACGCTGCTCATCCATACGTCTATTGCGTCACCCAGCAAGGAGCCGCTCGTCGTGGTGGTGAAGATCGAGCGGGTCGAGAGCGGTCGCTACGGGTGGGAGGCGGTCACCAGGATTCCGGAGGTCGCAGATGGAGAAGCCTCGCTGCTCGACTTCGACTTCGTGATTGGGCGATCCCGAAGGGGTGTCGTGCCCGCGTGGCGCTACGCGCTGGCGCGGTGCCCCGACGACCACCTCGTCGCGCGCGCCACCTTTGTCTTCGCGGACGACACGCAGCTCATCGGCGCCGTGACCCGGAGCTGCACGCCTAGAGCCGCACCGGCAGCGTCTTCAGCTGGTTGAGGAAGCCAGACTCGACGAACTTGGGCTTGCCGTCGATTGTCATCTCCGGGTACCTGGCCAGGGTCTCCTCGAAGAGGATCTTCAGCTCGAGACGGGCGAGGGCGGTGCCGAGGCAGAAGTGGCGACCGCCGGCGCCGAAAGCCTGGTGCTCGGGATTGCGCAGGACGTCGAAGCGATCGGGGTCCTCGTAGCGGGTCTCGTCTCGATTCGAAGACGCGTACCACATGACCACCTTCTCGCCCTCTTTGATCTGCTTGCCGTTGAGCTCGATGTCGCGGGTCGCCGTGCGGCGGAAGTGGGCGAAGGCGGGGAACATGCGCAGCGACTCCTCGACCACGCCCGGGATCAGGCTCGGGTCGTCGAGGACCATCTGCAGCTGCTCGCGGTCTTCCATCAGCGCTCGCATCCCGCTGGCGTAGGTAGACCTGGTGCTGTCGTTGCCGGCGGCGACCAGGAGGAAGAAGCCCATCACGATCTCGTGCTCCTCGAGCATCTGTCCTTCGACCTCAGAGTGGACGAGGACGCTGGTCAGGTCGTCGGTCGGGTTCTCTCGCCGGGCGGCGATCATCTTGTTGCAGCGGGCGAAGATCTCGGGGATGGCCTGTTCGAGCGCTTCCTCAACCCCACCGGGGCTGAGGTCGGGGTCGCCGGCGCCCAGGGTCGAGTTCATCAGCGTCGCCCAGATCTCGTCGTCCTCGGGGGGGATGCCCATGAAGCTGCCGATCACGCGCGAGACCGCGGGCTGGGCGACGTCGGTGACCAGGTCGCAGGTGTCGCGCCCCTCGAGGCGGTCGAGCACGCCGATGACGATCTCTCGGATTGCCTCCTCGTGCGCGGCGATCCGCTTCGGCGTGAAGCCCGCCTGGAACAGCGCCTTGATCCGGTCGTGCTTGGGCGGGTCCATGCCGATGAACATCGCCCGCGAGAGCTCGATCGGGAAGACCTCGTTGATCGCGGTGACGCCGCCCACCTCCGAGGAGTAGGCCTGCCAGTCGCGGCTCACCTCGTGCACGTCGTCGGCCGTGGTCACCGACCAGAAGCCGGCCGCCTCGGGGAACTCGCTGACGTGCGAAGTCCAGTGGACCGGGCAGCCGCTGCGCATCTCCTTGAACAGAGCGTGGGGCGGGCCGTCGACCCAGTGCTTGCGCTCCAGCACGAGCTCGTCCTCGAGTTTTTTTGCGGTGGCAGGGTTCATCTGTGAGCTCCTGGTCGGGTTGATCCGCGGATCCTACCGGGCGCCCTGGCCAGCTGGCCAGGATCGGATTGGCCGCGCGCCCCGCGGGGTGCAAAGATCGGGTCACACCCTGCAACCGAGAGGAGCGATTGTGTCGAGTAGAGATTCGAGTAGGTGGAACGGGCGGGTGGCTCGCCTGGCGGTGCTGGTGCTTGCGGTCGGCGCCTTCGGCGCGTTCGCGATCGGCTGCGGGGGTGGCAGCGACAGCGACAGCGTCTCGGAGGCCGAAGACCGGATCGAACAAGGTCTCGAAGAAGCCAAGCAGGGCATCGAAAAGGCCGGGGACGAAGTCAAGGAGGGCTTCAGCGAGGCCGAAAAGGCGACCAAGGAGGGCCTCGAAAAGGGCAAGGAGGAAGCCAAGAAGGGCGTCGAAGGCGGTAAGAGCCAAACCGAAAAGACGATCGAACAGGCTGAAGAAGAAGCCAAGGAAGGCCTCGAAAAGGGCAGGGACGAAGCCAACGAGGCGATCGAAGAAGCCGAAAAGCAGGCTGAAAGGTACGGCTACTAGGGAGGGCCCGTCTCGCTCGGGCGAACCGTCATCCTCTCTCAGGGATGACGGAGCCCGGGGAAATGGATGAGTTCGAAGCGCTGGTCGCCGACGCGATCGACGCTCTGCCGGAGGAATTTCAGCGAGTGCTGGAGGGCGTCGCGGTCGTCATCTCCGACGGCGGCGCCGAGATGCACGCCTACGGTCTCTACGAGGGAGACGGGATCGTTCGCGACGGCTACGAGGACCGGATCGTGATCTACCGCGACACGCTGGAACGCGATTTCGGCCGTGACCCGAAGCTGCTGGCCGGGCAGGTCGAGCGCACGCTCCGTCACGAGCTCGCCCATCATCTCGGCTGGGACGAGCGCGGGGTCGGCGGCCTCGGGCTTTGAGTCGCCCTGCCGCCTCCCGGGCGACTACCGGACCTTGCAGTCCCCGGGCAGCTTGCTGGTCAGTCGTTTGCCTTCGGGGAAGGTGAAGGTCGCCTCGGCGAGCTGGTAGACGGCGCCGGGGAAGCCCGCCGGCGCGGCGCAGCTGGCGCTGAGGAAGCTGCGCGGCTTACCCGCGTAGCGGTATCTGCGGCCGATCGTCAGCTCGATGTCGGTGACGTAGCCCAGGTCGGAGGCAAGCGTCGGAATCTTGGCCGAGAAGACGGTCCCGAATTCGCCCCGGGGCTGGCGCGAGATCTCGAAGGGGAGGATGAAGGCCGCTTTCACCGGCGTCGAGCCGTAGAGGTGCAGCACCATCCCCGGGCCCTTGCGGGTGCTGCTGTTGAAGACGAGCACCGCCCCCTTGGCCGGGATCAGAGACGAGTCCGAGACATCGACGTTGACGGCGAAGCGGCCGTGCCCGACCAGGGCACCGCGGCAGAGATCGAGCGCGGCTTCGGTGCTGGTCTGCTGCAGGCGCGAGGGGGGGCAGGTCGGGAGGCCCACGGTCGAGACCCGCCCGGCGCGGTTGACCGCGACGGCGATCTCGCGCAGCTGCGGCGGGCGGCTGCCATCCACGGTCGCGACCGAGCCGTCGAGGTGCACGGTCACCGGGGCGGGGTGCTCGCGCGGCAGCGCACGGGGCGCAAGCCGGCCGCCGAAGGAAACGCGCACGTTGCCCGACTGCACGATCTGGCGCTGTGCGGCGGCCCCGGCGATCGGCAGGCAAAGAGCGGCGATGGCGGCTGCGATGAGGAGGCGACGCATTCGCTTCCCAGTCTAGGTGCGCGGTGTTTTTCCCTGGTTAACGCGGACGGGAGGTCGTAGGGTTCGATGGGTGGTCGAGGCGGCTCACGCGAGCATCGAGGAATGGGTCGAGGACTACGAGCGAGCCTGGCGCGCGGCGGGGACCGAGGCGCTGCGTGAGCTGTTCACCGAGGACGCCACCTACCGGATGTCGCCCTATGAGGAGCCCGCCATGGGAATCGCCGCGATCGTCGAGCTTTGGGAGCGTGAGCGCGAGGGGCCGGACGAGCCGTTCGAGATGCGTCACGCCATCGTCGCGGTCGAGGGCGACACCGCCGTGGTCCGCGTGGAAGTCCAGTACGGCGGACCGGAGCGCCTTCAATACCGCGACCTCTGGATCGTTCGCTTTGCCACCGACGGCCGCTGCCACGAGTTTGAGGAGTGGCCGTTCTGGCCCGGCCAGCAGATAGCCGCCGGCATGTGATCCAGGTGGGCTTAGGTGAGGGTTGGCGGATGCCCCTCTCCAAAACGCGCGGCAGGAGCCGCGCTTGAGTGTTTTGGAGAGGGGCATCCGCCAACCCCTCTCGAAAGCACCCAAGCTTCAAAGCTCCCGCCTCGAAGTGCCGTCCTGGCTTGGTCCCAAGCTTGGGGACCCTGACACCGGCTTCGCAATCTGAGAGCCATTGGGGGTCTCTCCTCAGGAACTCCCGCGAAGCGGCCTGAGGAGAGACCCCCAATGGCTCCCCGGTGCCTACTAGCGATCCGGAGGGCGGTCGATGTGGGTCACCCGTTCCGCCCGCTGGCGCGCTTCGGCCACCGCCTCTCGGGTTGCGGCGATCGCCTCCTGCTGGGCCGCGGCGACGCCCTCGCTCGGCTTGCCGCCGACGATGTCGCGGAAGGCATCCTTGAAGCGGTCGGTCCGCCGGTTGAGCGGGAAACGCTCTTCGGCCCGCGTCTGTTTGGCTGGGTCGCGGTCGCCATAGCGTCGGCGTGCCCAGGGCGAGCTTGGCTTGCCAAGTCGCGAGGCGCCGTAGATCGCGATCGGGAGGAAGAAGAAGCCGACCCAGCCATGCATCAGCCGCTGCTTGGCGAAACAGATCGCCACCATGGCGAGGACGATAAGAAGGGTGACGATGCTGCCGGCGATCTCGACCGCCGAGCTGGTGTCGAAGTCGAACGGTGTGAAGCCGAGCAGAAGCAGGACCATGCCGGCCGCCGCGATCACGGTCGCGTCGATCGAGCTGCGCCCCTCCTCGGCCCAGTAGACGTCGTCGAGATAGACCCAGAGCGCGAACTCGTCGATCGTCAGGCCGGCGCCGATGCCGAAGGCGAAGGCGCAGATCTCGATCCAGGGGCTGGCGCCGAGGGTGCTGAAGCCGAGCGTGCCGGCGACCATCATCGTCACGATCCCGAAGACGAGGTGGTGTAGGTGGACACCGCTCTCGCTGACGACGCTGCCCGGCCACCAGGGGACCTTAGGGCTGCGCATCAGCCGCGTGCTCATGCGGATGAAGGCGAAGGAGAGGATGAAGCCGGCGAGGACCAGGAAGAGGCCCTGCTCGTCGTGTTCGACGAGCTGGTCCCAGAAGTCGGTGAAGATCGAGGCGGTGCTCACGGTGCCGGCTTCGAGTGTAGTTCGACTACCGCACCCTCCTTTTCGTGGATCCGGTCGACCGTGAGCAGCACCGCGGCGACCGCGAAGAACGGGGTGAAGGCGAGGTTGGACAGCACATCGGCTAGCCACTTGGAGAGCAGGGTCTCGCCGAGCAGGTCGTGGGCGACCTCGGTGGCGAGGTTGGTGAGCCCGTCGCCGACGAGCTCGATCGGGATCATCACCGCCGCGACCAGGAGGAACTTGCCGCGCACGAGCTGCAGGCTGCGGAGGAGGGCTGCGCGCACGCCGTGGTGCTCGATCTCCACGACCGGAGCCGCGAGGGCGAGCCAGACGAAAACGAGGAGGCCCGGCACGAAGAAGAAGACCAGCCCGACGGCAACCGCGACGCCGTAGATCAGGTCGATCGCGATCAGCGGGCCGTAGTTCACCATGCGCGCCGTCTCGAGCAGCGTCGGCGGCTTGCCGTCGTGGGGATGGGTCAGCGAGATCGCCACCGCGCCGGTGTAGAAGACCTCGCCGAGCAGCCCGGTGACGGCAAGGGCGATCACGGCCGCGGCGGCGGCGAAGATCTCGACCAGGCTGTCGACGTCGAAGGAGCCGATCTCGGCCTGCACCGCGATCGCGTGGACGAGCCCGAGCGGGATGAAGACGATCAGCGCCAGCAGCAGCAGCGACGGCGCCCACCTCAGGTAGGTGCGGCCGATCCGGACGTAGATCGAGGCCAGCTCGGCGCGGCGGTTCACGTCAACGGCGGGGGCGGCGGCCGGAGGGCTTACGGCCGCGCTGCTCCAGCTTCGACTGCGCCGACTCGCCGGCCGGCACCCGGCGCGCCTCGCGCAGTTCGGGGATCAGGATCTCTTCCGCGCAGCGGCGGTGCCAGTGGTGGTGTTCGGTGCCGCCGAGGCGGAACACGTACTGGACAATGACGTGCTCGCTGCCGATCTCGATCTCGCCGTGGCAGGAGGGGCAGCGGTAGAGCTTGCGCGAGATGCCGCGTATCACCCAGGCCTCGTCGCCCTCGTCCGTCAGCCCCCGCACGCTCCAGCGCTTGTCTGGCAGCCCCGCGAGGTCCGCCACCGTGTTACCTCCGCGAGAGCCAGGCGAAGCCCGCGGCCATCGCCAGGTTCGAGACGCTAGCGAGGCGCAGGCCGAGCTTCGCCCCGGGGCGGCTGACGGCGGCCGATTCCGCCCAGAGGGCGTCGGTGGCGATCTCGGTGCCGCGCAGCCATGCCAGTGCCCACCAGTCGCGCTCCTCGCCGCGCCGCGCAGCCATCGCGTGGGCCGCCGCGAAGGTGAGCCAGATCGGACCGCAGCGGCGGAAGAGGTGTTCGGCGTCGGGGGAAGGGTGCTCGTGTCCAAGCACCTTCAGGGTCGTCGCGGGCGCCAGGATCGCCGAGGTGCCAAGCACCAAGTCGAAGGCGACCATGTTGCGGTTGGTGAGGCGCAGCGCCTGTTCGAGCGTCATCGCGATACCCATCCAACCAGATCCTTCCGATGCTCGGCGGAAGGGAAAGCGTGCGGTCCGGCGAATCTGAGGCCCGTGACCAAGACTGCAACAAAATCAGCGGCACAGCTCAAGAGCCTCTCCGACTACATCCAGGAGCGCTTCGACGAGTTCTCCCGTTCCCAGAAAGACGTCGCCCGCTACATCGTCGACCACCTCGACGAGGCAGCCTTCCTCACGGCCGAGGAGCTGGCCCGGAGAGCGAGCACCTCGTCATCGACGGTGGTGCGCTTCTCCCAGGCCCTCGGCTTCGAGGGGTATCCCGAGCTTCAGCAGGCGGCGATCGAGGAGTACCGGACGGCCGGAGCCGCGACGAACGGAGCGGCCAGCGCCGGCTCGCTCTTCTCCTTCGATCACTCCGAGCTGGAGGGGTCGCTGGGCGCCGATTACGCGAACCTCGAGGAAACCGCGCGCAAGCTGACCCGCGAGCAGGTCGACGGGGCGGTCGCGGCACTGGCAGAAGCCCAGCGAGTCGTGATCGTCGGCGTCGACCAGATGGCCTTCTTCGCCAGTTACCTGCGGCACACGCTCAGCCTGCTCGACATCAGGGCCGAAATCGTCGCCAGCACCGGTGGCGAGTCCCTGCAGCGGCTGGGGCGAATAGACGACGAAACGCTGGTCATCGTCCTCTCCTCTGGGCGGGCCCATCCTCTCCTGCTGCGCGCGATGAAGCTGGCTCTGCACCGCAACGCGCACACCCTGGCGATCTCCGACGCTTCGATGTCCGAGGTGGGGGAGGGCGCCGAGCTGACGCTCTACTTCTCCTCCAACAGCCCCTCCTTCGCGCGCTCCAACACCGCATTGATGGCTCTCGTCCAGGCTCTGGCCCATGGCTTGTATGCCAGGGACGAAGACACTCACAAAGACCGCATCAGGGCCTACAAGCTCAAGTAGCGAAGGCGGTCGGCCCGCGGGTCCTGTCGCCGCAGGGGACCCACCACCCCCTCCGGTCGCTAAAGCGTCCTCGGGGGCGGTTCCCCCTACGACGCCACCCGCGGGACAGGCGGCGCTGGCTGACAGCTTGTTTCGGATGGTTGCGAGCAGGGGGAACGGGCCGGCACGTAGTATTGGGATCAATGGCTGAACGAGCGACTTTTAGAGTTAAGACGGGCCTCGCCGAGATGCTCAAGGGCGGGGTGATCATGGACGTGGTCACGCCTGAGCAGGCACGGATTGCTGAGGATGCCGGGGCTTGCGCTGTGATGGCTCTGGAGCGGGTTCCTGCTGATATCCGGAGGGACGGTGGGGTCGCGCGGATGTCGGACCCGGCGATGATCAAGGGGATCCAGGAGGCGGTGACGATCCCGGTCATGGCCAAGGCGCGCATCGGTCATTTCGCCGAGGCCCAGGTTCTGCAGGCGCTTGAGGTCGACTACATCGACGAGTCGGAGGTTCTGACGCCCGCCGATGAGCGTCACCACATCGACAAGCTCGCCTTCGAGATCCCCTTCGTCTGCGGCGCGACCAACCTCGGCGAGGCGCTGCGGCGGATCGGCGAGGGGGCGGCGATGATCCGCTCCAAGGGCGAGGCCGGCACCGGCAATGTGGTCGAGGCCGTGCGCCACATGCGCGAGATCGTTGCCGGGATCAAGCGGCTCGCCCAGCTCGGCCCGGAGGAACTGGCCGGTGCCGCCAAGGAGCACCAGGCCCCGCTCGAAGTCGTCCACGAGGTCGCCGCGAAGGGCAGCCTCCCGGTGCCCCTCTTCTGCGCAGGCGGGATAGCGACGCCGGCGGATGCCGCGCTGATGATGCAGCTCGGCGCCGAAGGCAACTTCGTCGGCTCGGGAATCTTCAAGAGCGACGACCCCGAACGCCGGGCGAAGGCGATCGTCGAGGCGACCACGCATTTCGACGACCCCGAGCGGGTCGCGGCTGCCTCGATCGGTCTTGGAGAGGCGATGCCCGGGCTCGAGATTGCCGAGCTGGCGGCGGCCGACGCGCTTCTGCAGGACCGCGGTGCCTGACCTACGCATCGGCGTCCTAGCGATCCAGGGCGGATTCGAAGCACACGAGCGGGTTTTGTGGAAGCTCGGAGCCGAGGTAACGGAGGTCAAGGTCCCTGCCGACCTAGAGGACCTGGACGGGCTCGTGATCCCGGGCGGCGAGAGCACGACGATCTCCAAGGGAATCGAGTCGGCTGACCTGGCCGAGCCGATCCGTGCGCACTGCGAAGCGGGTAAGACGGTCTTCGGAACCTGTGCGGGAATGATCGTCTGCGACGACGCGCACCTGGCCCTTATCGACGCAACCGCCTCCCGCAACGCCTTCGGCCGCCAGCTGAACAGCTTCGAGGCCGACCTGGAGGTCACGGGGATCGGCGAGGAGCCATTGCGCGCGGTCTTCATCCGCGCCCCCTGGGTCGAGCGACACGGAGCGGGCGTCGAGGTGCTCTCCACATACGAGGACCATCCGGTGGCTATCCGCGAAGGCAGCGTGCTCGCCTGCGCGTTTCATCCCGAGCTGACCGAGGATCCGCGCCTTCATGCATTGTTCATGGCGATGACGAGCGTTCGCGAGCGAGAGGAGACGGCGCGGTGAGGGATTCGAGGGCGGAGAACCTGGCGAAGATCCTGGTCGGGTACTCGACCAAGGTGGCCAAGGGAGAGGTTGTCTCGATCGACGGCGAGGTCGGCGCCGAGCCGCTCTTGCGCGCCGTCTACGAGGAGGTGCTGAAGGCCGGTGCTCACCCGATCCTCAACGTCTCCCTCGACGGCCTGGCGGCCGTCTACTACAAGCACGCCAGCGACGCGCAGCTGGAGTGGATCTCGCCGGTGACGGAGTGGATGGCGGAGAAGGCCGACGTGCGCATCGCGGTCGGCGCCAGCGCCAACACGCGCGAGCTCTCCGCCGTGCCGCCCGAGCGCCAGACCCGTCGCCAGACCGCGGTTGGCGACCTGCTGGCGAAGATGATGGACCGCAGCGCGGCGGGCGACTTCCGCTGGTGCTACACGCTCTACCCGACCAACGCCTACGCCTCGGAGGCGGAGATGAGCCTCGGCGACTTCGAGGACTTCTACTTCGGTGCCTGCCTGGCCGACGACCCCGACCCGCTGACAGCCTGGAAGCGCGCCTCGAAGGAGTGCGAACGCCTGGCCGAGTGGATCCAGGGCCACGAGGAGGTGCGGGTCACCGCGCCGGGGACCGACATCAAGCTCGGCATCGCAGGGCGCACGTTCATCCCCTGCGTCGGCGACCACAACATGCCCGACGGCGAGTTCTTCACCGGCCCCGTGGAGGACTCAGTCGAGGGCGAGGTGACGTTCCACCTGCCGGCGGTCATCGGCGGCCGCGAGGTCTCGGGAGTGCGCCTGCGCTTCGAGTCCGGGAAGGTCGTCGACGCGAGCGCCGAGAGGGGCGAGGAGTTCCTGGTCCAGCTGCTCGACACCGACGAGGGCGCCCGCCGCCTCGGCGAGCTCGGCATCGGCACCAACTACGCGATCGACCGCGGCACACTCGAGGTCCTGCTCGACGAGAAGATCGGCGGCACCGTCCACATGGCGGTCGGCCGCAGTTATCCCGAGTCCGGCGGCGTCAATGAGTCCGCCGTGCACACCGACCTCGTCTGCGACCTCCGCCTCGGCGGCAAGCTCGAAGTCGACGGCGTCGTCATGCAGGAAAACGGCAAGTTCGTCGTTTAGCTACTGGTTCGGGATCGGCGATCCGGCGAGGAAGAAGAACCAGACGGTCAGGCAGAAGGCCGCGAGGAGGACGGAGCCCATCAGGACGGCCTCAACGACGGTGGTCGAGCCGGCCCTGGGGGAGGTGTCGCGCATGCTCCTGAGCCAGGGTGCGCGCATCGGGGCCAGTCGGTTGGTGCCCGTGATCTGGATGTAGAGGCGGTTGAGCCGGCCGATCAGCCAGGCGATCAGCAGGACCGAAACGATGATCCCGGCGGCGACGACGAAGTAGGGGCCGGTGCTCGGGAACTGCGTGTGGGAGACCTTGGACCCGATGTAGATCCAGGTCAGCGGGATCGCGGTCCAGATCGAGAGGGCAGCGAGCAGCATCGCGACGAAGACGACGCTGGCGACCAATCCCCTGACCGGCCTGACGCTGTGCGATTCGGTGGTCATGTCCGATTCATAGAATGGCAGCTATGTCCGGTCACTCGAAGTGGTCTTCGATCAAGCACAAGAAGGGAGCCGCGGACGCAAAACGCGGCAAGCTCTTCACCAAGCTGGCGCGGGCGATCACGGTCGCAGCCCGCGATGGCGGCAGCGATCCCGACGGCAATCCGGCGCTGGCGACCGCGGTCCAGAAGGCCCGCGAAGCTTCGATGCCAAAGGACAACATCCAGCGCGCGATCGACCGCGGCAGCGGCATCGGCACCGATGCCGCTGCGATCGAAAGCATCCTCTTCGAGGGCTACGGCCCCGGCGGCGCGGCGATCCTGGTCGAGGCGCTGACCGACAACCGCAACCGCGCCAGCGCCGACATCCGCCACGCCTTCACCAAGCACCACGGCAGCCTCGGCGAGCCCGGGTCGGTCGCCTGGATCTTCGAGAAACGCGGGGTGGTCGCGGTCGACGCCGGCCGCTACGGCGAGGACGACCTGATCGTCGCGATCGACGCCGGCGCCGAGGACGTGCGCGAGGACGGCGATCGGCTGCGGGTGGTCTGCGAGCCGGGCGACCTCGGCGCGGTGCGCGAGGCCCTCGA
This sequence comes from Solirubrobacterales bacterium, assembly GCA_025450585.1. Taxonomy (GTDB): domain Bacteria; phylum Actinomycetota; class Thermoleophilia; order Solirubrobacterales; family 70-9; genus VRUE01. The sequence continues at coordinate 6,312 of JANWHD010000027.1, read as the reverse complement.
GGCCGCCGGGGTCGAGATCGCCTCGGCAGACGTCGCGATGGAGCCGAAGAGCACGGTCACGGTCAAGGGCACCGATGCGGAATGGCTGCTGCGGCTGGTCGACACGCTCGAGGAGCACGACGACGTCAACGAGGTCCACGCCAACTTCGACGTGCCCGAGGAGATCATCGAGAAGCTGGCGGCGCAAGCGGCGTAGCCGGGGTTCCAGGAGATCCTGGGGTTCTTTGAGTCGGGTGGCGACTTTTCCGTCCATATCACGGATAAGTCGCCACCCATCGTTTCCGGAAGGCATCCGAGGCTCGTCCCAGAATCACTTCCTATGCAAGTCGTGATGGGGATCGACCCCGGCGCAGCCAACCTCGGCTTCGGGGTGGTCAGGATCGAGGGCAGCCGCATGGTCGCGCTCGATGGCGGCGTCGTCGAGACCTTGCCCGAGCAGCCCATGGAGCTGCGCCTGGAGCGCATCCACGGCGCGCTCTCGGAGCTGATCGAATGGCACGAGCCGAAGGCGATGGCGCTCGAGGACCTCTACTTCGGCAAGAACGTCCACTCCGCGATGGCCGTCGGCAGGGCCAGCGGGGCGGCGATGCTGGCGGCGGCCCAGCGCGGCGTGAGCTGCTTCACCTACACCCCGCAGGCGATCAAGAAGGCCGTCTGCGGGTCCGGTGCCGCTGGCAAGGAGCAGGTGCAGCGGATGGTCGGCACCCTGCTCGGCTTGCCCGAGCCGCCGACGCCCGATCACGCCGCCGACGCGCTCGCGGTGGCGATCTGCCACGGCGGCGGCACCGGGCACCAGGCGGCCGTCGCGGCCGCGAGCGCCGTGGCACAGGGCGCGAGGCCGGCGGCATGATCGCAGCCGTTCGCGGAGAGGTAATGGTGCGCCGTCCCGATCACGTGGTCATCGACGCCGGTGGGGTCGGCTATCGGCTGGCCGTCTCCTCGGAGACGCTGAAGGCGGTACCGGCCACCGGGCGCGAGGCCTTTCTGCATGCCGAGCTGATCTCCCGCGAGGACTCGCTCGCCCTCTTCGGCTTTGCCTCCGAGGAGGAGCGGGACCTCTTCGGCGAGCTGATCTCGGTCAGCGGCATCGGGCCCAAGGTGGCCCTCGCCGCGCTCTCCGGCGGTCCCGCGCGCGAGCTCCTGCGCGCGATCGCGGCCGGCGACGCCAAGCGCTTCCAGGCCGTGCCGGGCATCGGCAAGCGGACCTCCGAGCGGATCATCGTTGAGTTGAGAGAGAAGATCGCCGGGGCGCTGGAGGAAGAGGTGGCACCGGTCGGCGGCGCCGAGGACGCCCGTTCCCTTGCGCGTGACGGCCTGGTCAACCTCGGCTACGCGCCGCTGGAGGCCGAGCAGCTGCTCGACGGGATCGACAGCGGTGATGCCGAGGAGCTGATCGCGGCCGCCCTGCGCAAGGCCGGGACCTCGCGGAGCAAGGCATGAGCCAGAAACGCATTCGGACACCAGGCATCGAGGATGCACCGGCCGCCCCCGGACGCGGGAGCGAGGGCCTGTCCATATCTGATTCTCAGGCCCTCGCGGGGGCAGAGGAGGCAGCCGTTGATGGCGTGCGGGTTCACGACGCCCGCGCCGACGCGCCCGACGAGGATCTCGACCGCTCGCTGCGCCCGCGCCGGCTTGCCGACTTCGTCAACCAGACTCAGGTCACCGATCAGCTGGCGATCTTCATCGAGGCCGCGCGTGGCCGCGACGAGCCGCTCGATCACGTCCTGCTGGCCGGTCCGCCCGGCCTCGGCAAGACCTCGCTGGCCCACATCGTCGCCGAGGAGATGGGCGTGCCGATGGTGCAGACTGCCGGCCCGGCGCTGGAGCGCAAGGCCGACGTCGCCTCCTTCCTTACCGCTCTGGAGCCCGGCAGCGTCTTCTTCGTCGACGAGATCCACCGGCTCGGCCGCGCGGTCGAGGAGACGCTCTACCCGGCGATGGAGGACGGAGAGCTGCCGGTCGTGCTCGGTCAGGGCGCCGGGGCCCGCACCGTTACCCTGCCCCTGCCGCCCTTCACGCTGATCGGGGCCACCACCCGGGCCGGACTGCTGACCACCCCGCTGCGGGATCGCTTCGGCCTTTCCCACCGCCTCGAGCACTACAACCCGGAGCACCTCGGGGAGATCGTCGTCCGCTCGGCCGGCATCCTCGGCGTCGCGATCGACCCGGAGGGGGCGCGGACGATCGCCGAGCGCTCCCGTGGCACGCCGCGGGTCGCGAACCGACTGCTGAAGCGGGTGCGGGACTTCGCCCAGGTCAAGGACCGCGGGGCGATCGACGCCGAGGTCGCGGCGTCGGCCCTGAAGATGCTCGAGGTCGACGCCGGCGGCCTCGACCGCAGCGACCGCGCCCTGCTCGACACGGTCGCCAGCAAGTTCGCCGGAGGCCCTGTCGGCCTCTCGACCCTGGCCGTCGCGATCGGCGAGGAGGCGGACACGATCGAGGACGTGCTCGAGCCCTATCTGCTGCAGCAGGGCCTGCTCAAGCGGACCCCGAGGGGCCGCGTGATCACCCCGAGGGCCTACGAGCACCTGGGCCTGCAGGTTCCCGATGCCGCAAGAAGCCTCTTCTAAAAGTCACTCTCAGTAACCTGGCGGGGGATGCCGTTCTTCATCTGCCCCAACTGCGGCCACAGGGAGGCCAGCGCGGAGCGAACCGCGGGCTTCAGCGCCCGTCCGAAGGGCTGCTCGAAATGCGGTTTCGGCTTCGTCTTCGAGCTGCTCGACGACTACTACCCGGCACCGAACGCGGCCTTCTTCGTCTGCGACCAGCAGGCCAGGGTGATCGACGCGGGCCGGGGCAGCTTCGAGCTGACCGGCCTCACCGACGAGGACGTGATCGGCCGGCCGGTGCAGGAGGTGCTGGGGCTCGAATGGCGGGAGCCCGACGCGCGCCGCGAGCCGCGGGCGGCCAACGGCGGCGCCTCGGGCGACCCGATCGAAACGTCGCTCGAGTGGGGCGTGCGCTCGCTCGGGAAGCGGGTCTCGGTCAACGCCGAGGGCGATCTGCCCGCGGAGGCAGTGGCCGATGTGTTTCCTGCCTATGACGACGACGGAGGGCTTCTCATCGTCCTCACGCCGGAGGGGTAGGACGATGCGGAGGAGGTGGAGCAGATGAAGAGGATGGGACGCTGGAACCGCTTCGTCCTCATCTTCGTGGCGGGTCTGATCGCCGCTTCGCTGCTGGTGATCAGCTCGAGCTCGACCAAGCTCGGACTCGACCTGAAAGGTGGGGTCGAACTCATCTACCAGGGCACGCCCACCAACCAGGTCGAGTCGGTCAGCGGTGAGGACATCGAACGCTCGATCGAGATCATCCGCGAGCGGATCGACAAGTTCGGCGTCGCCGAGCCCGAGGTCTCGCGCATCGGCGAGGACGGAATCGCGGTCAGCCTTCCCGACGTCAGCAACGCGCAACGGGCGATCGACCAGGTGGGGACGACCGCCCAGCTCTTCTTCTACGACTGGGAACCGAACCTGATCGGGCAGGAGTTCGCGATCGCCGGCCGTCCCGGTGCCGAACCGCCCGAAGGCGCGCTGCAGAAGGCGACCGAAGAATGGGAAGCCGCGAATCGCAACATCGCCAAATTCGAAAACCAGCAGCTACTCTACTCCGGCGCTTTCCCGGCTGCCTACAACGCGGTCAAGCTGGCCTCCGAACAGGAGCCCGTCGCGGATTGCACCACCTGCTCGACCAGCAGGCCGCGCTTCTACCTCTTCACCGAGTCCAAACAGCATGAGCTGATCGCCGGGCCGGAGTTCGCCAAGAAAGACCTCTTTCTGAAGCCGACCGGGGAGAAGCGTCCCAAGAAGGGCGTCGTGATCGAGGTCCCCCCCGGGACCATCGTCGTCTCCGAACTGCCCAACGACCGCAACGGTCAGGTCCTCGAGAACGGCGAACCCGGCTGGTACGCGCTGCGCGACCGGCCGGCGCTATCGGGCCTCGACGTTACGCGGCCCAAGCAGGAATACAACGAAGCCGGCGCCCCCAACGTCTCCTTCGGATTCACTGACGAGGGGCAGCAGGCGTTCCAGGAAGTCACGCGCAGGATCGCCCAGCGCGGTGCCGCGCGGGCCATCGGCCCGGCCGCGGGAGAAGAAGCCGAACAGCTCTCCGGGCGCTTCGCCGTCGTCCTCGACAACGAAGTCAAAACCCGCCCGATCATCAACTTCGCCGAAAACCCCGACGGGATCGACGGCCGCACCGGAGCTCAGATCTCGGGTGGTTTCACCAGCGTCACCGAAGCCCAGGATCTGGCGACTGTGCTGCAGATCGGCGCGCTGCCGATCAACCTGAAGCTGATCAGCCAGTCGGAGGTCTCGGCCACGCTGGGCGAACAGGCGCTCGAGCAGGGGCTGCGCGCCGGGATCATCGGACTGCTCCTGGTGATCGCCTTCCTGATCATCTACTACCGCTTCCTCGGCCTGGTGGCGGTGCTCGGCCTGGCGGTCTACGCGGTCTTCTTCTTCGCTCTGATCAAGCTGATCCCGATCACGATGACCCTCCCGGGCATCGCCGGTCTGATCCTGACGATCGGTGTCGCGGCGGACTCCAACATCATCATCTTCGAGCGGATCAAGGAGGAGGTGCGGGCGGGGCGCAGCATGTCCGCGGCGATCCCGGCTGGCTACAGGCGCGGGATCGCGACCATTGTCGACGCCAACGTCATCACCCTGCTCACCGCCTTCATTCTCTTCGTACTGGCCACCGCCGGGGTCAAGGGGTTCGCCTTCACGCTCGGCGTCGGCACCCTGGTCTCGCTGTTCACCGCCGTGGTCTTCACCCAGGCGCTGCTCGCCGCCTTCGGCCGCGGGCGGTTGCTCAACTCACCGCGCTTCCTCGGCGCGGGCACCGAGGACTCGGGCCTGCGGTGGCACTTCGACTTCATCGGCGCCAGCCGCTGGTTCTTCTCGGCCTCCGGCATGATCCTCATCGTCGGTGCCCTCTCGCTGTCCCTCAGCCAACTCAACCTGGGCATCGACTTCGAGTCGGGTACGCGGCTCAACTTCGCCCCTGAGCAAAGCGCCACCGTCGAGGAAGTGCGGGATACGCTCGACACGGTGGACCTCGGCGACGCCGAGGTCCAGGAGACCGACGACGAGGCGTTCGGTGCCGGCTTCCAGGTCCAGGCGGGCGAGCTGCAACCGGGAGGGGTGGCCGACGTACGGGCCGCCCTCCAGTCGGAGTTCGACATCCAGCCCGGCAGCTTCGAAAACACCAGCGTGGGCCCGACCTTCGGCGAGCAGGTCGCCCGCAGCGCAATTCTCGCGATCATCTTCTCGCTGCTCCTGATCTCCGCCTATGTTGCCTTCCGCTTCGAGGCCAAGTACGCGGTCCCGGTTCTGATCGCGGTCGCGCACGACATCCTGATCACCGCCGGCGTCTACTCGCTCACCGGTCGCGAAGTGTCCAGTGCGACGGTGGCGGCCTTCCTGACGATTCTCGGCTACTCGCTCTACGACACGATCATCGTCTTCGACCGAGTGCGAGAGAACGTGCCGCGCATGCCGCGAGCCGCCTTCTCACAGATAGTCAACCGCTCGATGAGCGAGGTGCTGACCCGGTCGCTGATCACCGGTCTGTCGGCCGTCTTCCTAGTCACGGTGCTGCTGATCTTCGGCGGTTCGACGCTGCAGGACTTCGCCTTCGCGATGATGGTCGGGATCGCCTCCGGTACTTACTCGTCCATCTTCATCGCCTCGCCGGTGCTCAACGCCTGGAAGGAACGCGAGCCGAGCTTCGTGCGCCGGCGCGAGCGGATCACCGCGGCTCTCGGCAGCGTTCCCGCCTTCGCCGACGAGCTCGAAGTGGCGCGTCTGGACGAGGACGAGAGCGATGTGGAGCTCGAGGAGGAAATCGCCTCACGACGCTCGGAGCGGCCGGCGGCGAGTGCGGTGGCTACCGTTGAGGTGGAGCCGCCCGTGCAGGGCGGCGAGCCTTCGAGCAACGGCGAGCCACCCACCACCGACCCGGTCGAGGCGGCGCGACGCGAGCGAAACGAACGACGTCGCGAACGCCGTCAGCAGCGGCGCAAGCACGGGAGGAACCGCTAACCATGGCAATGGTCGTCTGGTTCACGATGGGTCTCGCCCTCTGGCACTTCACGGTCTTCATCCCGGATCGCTTCTGGCAGGGAATCGTCGGTGCGCTGCTCGGGGCCACGACGGGGGCTGTGGTCTTCGGCGCGATCGTCCAGGCGGCTTCGGGTCGGAGCCTGGGAGATACGGATCTGCTTACCGCGCTGATCGCGATCCCCGGGACAGTGCTCGGCCTCGCTGTCGTCTGGGCGATTGGGTCGCGCGAAGAGCG
>JANWHD010000026.1 GCA_025450585.1 Solirubrobacterales bacterium | reverse complement strand
GGCAGCCGGGGTGAGCGTCTCGGCATGGACCTGTACCCATACACCGAAGATGCCGTGGTGGCGTCCCGACAGAGCCTGTTGCAATGGCGCTTCATCGACGACATGGCGGGTCGCCTGGATGACGCGGCGATGCAAGAAGCGCAGGCGCAGAAGGATGCCATGGCGGCGTACCGCGTGGTATTCAGTGCACTGGGCATGAGCCCGGACATGGTTCGCATGGCGTTGGGGCCACAGGCGGCTATGAGGTAAATGGGGGCGCGGGGGGGGGCCCCCCCCCCCCCCCCGGGCCCGCCCCCGCGCTGTGGTTTCGGGGGGGGGCCACCCCCGGCTCTCTTTCCACACGCCTCAAAGACACGAGAAAGCTTCGGATGCGGAGTGCCGGTTCCGGCCGACCGGGCGCCCAAGTGCGCTCCGGGGACCGTCGCGTGTCAGACGAAAATCGCGAGTCGCCCTATTTGCTCACCAGAGCGAGCGTGAAGCCGTCGTAACCCTTGCCGCCAACTGTCTGGATCGTGGTCCCGCTGACGCGGGGCTCGGCGGCCAGCATCTCGTGCAGACGGCGCTGGGCTTGGACTTTCGGGTCTTCGCTGCTGGAATCGGCGAGGGTGCCGTCGCGAACGACGTTGTCAGCGACGATCATGCTTCCCGGGCGCGAATGCTCCAATGCCCAGGCGAAGTAATCAGGGCTGTGCGCCTTGTCCGCGTCGATGAAGGTGAAGTCGAACGGACCAGCGCCCTCGGACGCGAGCTTGGGCAGAGTCTCAAGTGCAGGACCCACCCTCATCTCAACGACGTCTCCGAGGCCTGCCCGGGCGATGTTGGCTCGGGCAATCTCCGCGTACTGGGGATCCGACTCCAGCGTTATCAACTTGCCACCCTCGGATAGCGCGCGGCCAAGCCAAATCGTGCTGTAGCCCCCCAGAGTGCCGAACTCGAGGATCGTCCTCGCCCCTTGAATCTTTGCCAGGAGTTGCAACAGCTTGCCCTGCGGGGGCGAGACTTGGATCTTGGGAAGCCCACCTTCATCGCTTCCCATCAGAGCTGCCTGTAGCGCCTCGTCATGGGGTGCGAGCAACCCCGCGACGTACTCATCAACGGCGGTCCATGCACTCGGATCCATAGATGGGATGTCTATCAGCAAGGCAGAGCGCTTGTGCGCTTTTGGGGAGGGCACCACGCTCTTCTTAAGCCCGCCCCGAGAGACGGAGAAGCTTCGGCTGCGAAGTGCCAGTTCCGGCCGACCCCAAGCTACCTGGCGCGCTCCTAAGCCCGGCGCGTGCCTGATAGCTGGGGCGGTTCGATCCGGAGGCGCCTCGGTTGCGGGGCTGGGGCGATACGGACGCTTGTAGGCGACGTCGGCACCCCTTCCCAAAACACTCAAGCGAGGCTCCTGCCGAGCGTTTTGGGAAGGGGTGCCGACGTCGCCCCCTACCAACCCCCTACCGCGGCAGCCTCTGGGTCAGCGTCACCACCTGCTGGAACGTCGGGCGGTTCTGGAAGGGGAAGGGACCCAGTTCGACCCCGGAGGTCACCGTCGGCCGGTTTTGGTCGAAGCAGGACGGCTGTGGGTTGGGGGCGCACTTGGCATTGCCGCCCCCGTACATCGTTGCCGGGGAGACCTTCAGGGCTTGGGCGAGGCTGCGCTGGAGCGCTTTGCGGCAGCGCTTCTTGGAGCCTTTGCCGCAGTAGATGCGGCTGTAGGCGCCTTTGGGACGGGGGCCGAAGAGGGTGCGCAGGTCCTTGGAGACGTAGCCCCACCAGCCGTCGAAGAAGTCGGGGGCGTCGGGCGAGCCGCCGGTGTGGTCGCCGACTTTGAGCATTCCCTCAAGCCGTTCGAAGGCCTCGTCGCCGAGCGACGGCTTGAACTCCGTCGCCACGAGCTTCGGCCACCAGGCGTCCATCAACTCCACCGCCGCGTTTTCCTCGTAGGTGCCGTCACGGTCGAGATCGCGGCGGTGGGCGCCCGCCTTCTGCCAGGCGCGCAGAGTCGACAGCGCCTCGCGCAGCGCCGGCTGCTTCGGCTTGCCTACCGCGTCGAAGATGGTCGGCAGCAGCCGGTAGCCGCGCAGGTCCTGCGTCGCGGGCTCCTCCATCGCCTGCACGAGCTGGGCGATCGTCATCCGGCGCTTGCCCTTGGTCGCGGCCCGGACCTTGTCGGCGATCATCTGCGAACGGAACAGCGGGCCGTAGGCGTACTGATCATCGGCGGCACCCCATCCCGGCGCCTGCTTGTTGTTCCAGGAGACGAGGAAGTCCGGATCGACAGCCTGCGGGTGCTTGGCGAAGGGCAGGTATTCGGCGGTCCGGTTCGCGGGCCTGAATCCCTTCCAGTCGAACTCGCCGGTGCCGAGGACCGGGAAGTCGGGCGAGGTGCCCTGGCGCTGGGGCATCGCGCCCGAGAGGGCGTAGGCGATGTGCTCGGAGTCGACGTAGGCCCAGTTGAAGAGGAAGTTGATGTTGGAGACCGCCTTCTTGAAGGCGGACGGCCCGGTGAGGAAAGCGGGTTCGTTGAGCTGGCCGAAGCCGATCACCGAGGCCACCTCGTGGAAGTAGGTGCTGCGCTGGCGCACGAAGGCGACCGCCTGCCCGCGCACCTTGCCGCGGGCGTAGACGATCCCGTGCACCGTGCGGTAGGCGGTCAGCGTCTGCGATCCGGCTTCGGTCGAGTCGATCGCGTTCGGCGTCCAGCTCTCGGCCTTCACGAGCTTTTCCATCGGCCTGCACTTGCCGCGGTAGCGGTAGCTGAACTTGCCCTGGCAGAGAACCTCGGCGAAGGTGTCGACGTTGTCCGAAGTCGCCGTCGTCGCGCTCCAGGCGTAGTCGCGGCCGTGACCGAGCAGGACGAAGAGGCTGAGCCCGGCGAAGGAGGCGCCGCGGGCGTCGATGCCGGGGCCGTGCAGGTCCTGCTCCATCAGGATCTGCGGCACGAAGTAGCCGACCTGAGGGCCCATCACGGCAAGCGGGTGCCCGCTCGCCGAGTTCCGGGCGGAGACCAGCTCCCAGTTGGAGGCGTGGCCGGCCTCGCCGATGGCGCGCTGGATCGCCTCACCGAAGCTACCGCCCCCTCCGGAGGGGGCGCTCGACGCCGTGGCGATCGTGGTGTCGCGCACCGACCCCGGGTCCGGCAGCGCCAGGCCGCGCTTGGCAAAGGCGCTGCGGGTCTCGTACGGGAAGCGCTCGGAGAGCGTCGTCGGGGCCTCCGGATCGTTCTTCGAGCGGAAGCCCAGCCACGCCCTACGGCCCGCCTTGCGGCCAAAGCGGTCGACGAAGGCCTGCATCGTCAGCGCCGAGCCGAGCTCGTTGCCGCCGCCGCGGCCGAAGATGCCACCGACGAGTGAGGCGATCGCCACCACGTCCGTCGGCTTCCAGGCTTCGATCGGCTTATTGAGGAGGGCGTACTCGCCCGGCCTCAGAGCGGAGTCGGCTACGGCGGCGGCGATGTAGGCGTTGATCCCGTCGACGTAACTCTGCACGTCTTCGAGCGCCTGCTGCCCAGCCTGGCCGTAAAGTCTCGGCGCGAGGTCAAGCTGTTTCTGCAGGTCGGCTTCGGCGTAGGGAGCGAAGCCCCACTGGGTGGCGTCCGCTTCCGCGTTGGATCCACCTAGGAACGAGGCGAGCTCGGCACGCCCGGTGTGGCGCAGCACGTCCATCAGGAAGAGCCGGTCCGCGGCACCGGCGTAGCCGGCGCCGAACATCGTGTCGCCGCGGGTCTCGCCATAGATGTGCGGCACCCCGTAGGCGGAGTCGCGGACGATCGTCACCCCCGGTCGCGGTTCGATCGTCGAGGCGACTTCGCCGGGCGGGACGCCGAAGGTCGCGTCCTTGAAGTAGGCGGCGACCCCCGCGTCGGTCAGCTCCGGCGATCCGTAGACGAGGTCTTCGTAGAGCGGCTGCTGATCGGCGAAGTGCGGCGGGATCGCACCGGTGCCGCGGAAGGAAAAGATCTGCGCGAGCGTGTCGAGCCCGTTCTCACCGGGCGGCAGCACGTTGCGGAAGCCACCGGCGTCGTTCGTTCCGTAGGGCTGTGACGCAGCCTGGACGCTCGGCACAGCTAGGAAAACGACAGACAACAGAACTGTCAGAACACGAGCCGTAAGAAAAGAGTAACGACGAGTGGAAGTCTGCCGAGGATGTCAGGGTGTGCGACTGGTGAGCGCCGGACCTAGCGGGGCCAGGACGCAGGGAGGCGTAATAGCAGAGCTATTCCGCCGACCGAGGACGCCGCACCGCGCAGCGTCCGCCGCCGCCGGGCGTGCGCCCTGAGATTCGAGGCAGACTTCTACTTGTCCTCGTGCCAGGGGGTGAGGATCCGTGGGCCGTTCGCCGTCACGGCCACCGTGAACTCGAAGTGGGCGGCGAGCGAGCCGTCGTCGGAGTAGACGGCCCAGCCGTCATCCCCCATCCGCACAAGCGCACCGCCGGCGTTGACCATCGGCTCGATCGCCAGCACCGTCCCCTCCTCCAGGACCGGGCCCTTGCCGGCTGTGCCGAAATTGGGCACCTGCGGCTCTTCGTGCATCTCCTTGCCGATCCCGTGGCCGACCAGGGTGCGGATGATCGAGAGGCCCTCGATCTCGACCGCTCGCTGGATCGCGGCCGAGACGTCACCGAGCCGGTTGCCGGGCTGCATCTGCTCGACGCCGGCGAACAGAGCCCCCTTCGTGACGTCCAGCAGCTTGCGCGCCCCCTCCTCGACCGGGCCGATCGGCAGGGTCATCGCCGCGTCCGCGACCCAACCGTCCTTGACCACGCCGACGTCGACCGAGAGCACGTCGCCCCGCTTCAGCTCATAGGGCCCGGGGATCCCGTGCACGACCATCGAGTTGGGCGAGGCGCAGATCGACCCGGGGAAGCCACGGTAGCCCTTGAAGGCGGGCTCGGCACCCTGCGAGCGGATCAGCTTCTCGGCGGCGTCGTCGAGCTCCGCGGTGGTGACGCCGGGCCTGGCCTTGGTCGCGAGCATGCGCAGGCAGCGGACGAGGATCTCTCCGGCGGCGGCCATCTGGTCGACCTGCTCCGGCGTCTTGGGGATGATCATTCGGTACACGCCAACGGCCGAGGTCAGATGGCCTCGTCGGCCTCGAGGCGCAGCGTCGCCAGGGTCCGGCGGATCTCGTCGGCGACCGCATCGGGAGACTCGGCGCCGTCGATCCGCCGCAGCAGGCTATGGGTGTCGTAGTGCTCGATCAGGGGTGCTGTCTTGGCGTGGTACTGCTCGAGCCGGTGGCGAATCACCTCGGGCTTGTCGTCGTCGCGGATGACGAGCTCCGAGCCGTCGATATCGCAGACGCCGTCCTGCCCCGGCGGATTGAAGTCGACGTGGAAGACGTGGCCGCCCTCGACGCAGGTTCGGCGCCCACCCAGCCTGCGCACCACCTCGTCGTCGACCACGTCGATCAGCAGCACCACAGTCAGCTCCCGGCCAAGCTCGGTTAGTTTCGTGGCAAGCGCCTCGGCCTGCGGGGCGGTGCGCGGAAAGCCGTCGAGGATGAAGCCGTCGGCCGCCTCGTCGGAGTCGATCCGCTGGCCGATCATGCCGACGATCACCTCGTCGGGCACCAGGTCGCCGCGGTCCATGTACTCCTTCGCGGCCCGGCCCAGCTCCGTCCCCTCGCGGACCGCCGCCCGCAGGATGTCCCCGGTGGCCCAGTAGGGCAGCTCCAGATCCGCCTGCAGCCGCTCCCCCTGCGTTCCCTTCCCCGACCCGGGCGGCCCCAGAAGGACGAGGTTCAGCTCTGTGCTCATCTAATTTGAAATGAGATTGAGGGGGCGAAAACCAAGCAGATCGTGGGATGCAGGGAGACCGACGAGGGGAGCGCACTTTTAAGTGCGTGACCCGAGGAGGCCGACCGAAGACCGCGATATGCGCCGGTTTGCAGCCCCCTCAACTTATTTCAGGAAGCCCTCGTAGTTCCTCATCATCAACTGGGCCTCCAATTGCTTCACGGTTTCCAGCGCGACGCCGATCACGATCAGGATCGAGGTGCCGCCGAAGGCGAAGTTGGCTGCTGTCTGGCTGAGCAGGATCGTCGGCAGCGCCGCCACCGCGCCCAGGTAGAGCGCGCCGGGGAAGGTCAGCCGGGAGAGAATGCGATCGAGGTACTCGGCGGTCGGCCTCCCCGGGCGCACGCCGGGGATGAAACCGCCGTATTTCTTCAGGTTGTCGGCCTGGTCGACCGGGTTGAACGTGACCGCTGTGTAGAAGTAGGTGAAGATGACGATGAAGAAGACCTCGCCGGCGACGTAGGCCCAGCTTTCCGGGCTGAAGAAGGCGGCGAAGTCGAGTGCCGCGGGTGTGTTCAGCATCTGGCCGATCGTCGGTGGGAAGGCCATGATCGAGGCCGCGAAGATCACCGGGATGACGCCGGCCATGTTGACCCGCAGCGGCAGGTAGGTAGAGCCGCCCGAGGTCATTTTGCGCCCGACGACGCGTTTCGCGTACTGGACCGGGATGCGGCGCTGGCCCTCCTGGACGAAGACGATCGCAACGATCACCGCGAGCGCTAGGAAGGGCATCATCACGACGAAGACCTGGTCGGGGTTGTTCCACCAGGCGCTCAGGCCCTGCGGCAGCCCGGACACGATCGAGGCGAAGATCATCAGTGATATGCCGTTGCCGATGCCGCGCTGGGTGATCAGCTCGCCGAACCACATCAGCAGCGTGCAGCCGGCCGTGAGCGCGATCACGATCAGCAGGATCTTGGGGCCGGCGAGGCTGGCGATCGCGTTGTTACCGCTCGCCTGTTCGCCGAAGGAGCGGAAGAGGAAGACATAGCCGAAGGACTGGCCGAACGCCAGGCCGACGGTGAGGTAGCGCGTGTACTGGGTGATCTTCTGCTGGCCGACCTCGCCTTCTTTCTGAAGCTTCTCCAGCGAGGGCACGACGACGGTGAGCAGCTGCAGGATGATCGACGCCGTGATGTAGGGCATGATCCCCAGCGCGAAGAGCGAGAGTCGCGAGAGGCTCCCGCCCGAGAAGGTGTCGAGGAAGCCGAGGATGCCGCCGCCGGCGAAATTGTTCTCCAGTTCCTTCACGGCTTCGAGGTCGACGCCGGGAGCGGGAATGTAGGCGCCGAGCCGGTAGAGCAGCAGCATCGCCGCGGTGAAGGCGAGCTTCTTGCGAATCTCGGCGACGCTGAATGCGTTCGCAATAGTTTGGAGCATTACGGCTCCAGAGTGTGGCAGGAACCGCCCGCCGCTTCTATCTTCTCCTTCGCCGCAGCGCTGAAACCGTGCGCTCGCACCGTCAGCTTCTTCGAGATCTCGCCGCGAGCGAGGATCTTCACCGGGTCGGAGCGCTTGGCGAGCCCCTTCTCCTTGAGGGCCTCGGGGGTCACCTCGGCGTCGGCGTCGAAGCGCTCCTCGAGGTCGGCGAGGTTGACCGGCTGCGACTTCGTGCGGAAGTTCTCGAAGGGCATCGACTTCTTCATGTGTGGCCCGCGAAGCTTTCGCATCCGCATGTGGATCGGGTTCTGCCCGCCCTCGTAACCGGCCTTCCGCTTGGACCCGGACCTGGACCCGGCACCTTTGTGCCCCCTACCGGAGGTCTTGCCCAACCCCGAGCCCTCGCCACGCCCCAACCGCTTCCGCGGCCGCCGCGACCCGGGCTTCGGCTTCAAGTTATGCAGCCCGATCTCTTCCGTGCGAGTTTTCTCAGCCATCGTTCACCTCAACCAAATGAGAGACAACCACAAGCTGCCCCTTCAGCTGAGGACTGTCCTTCCGCTCCACAGCCTTCCCGATCCGCCCCAAGCCAAGCGCCTTCAAAGTCGCTTTCTGGCTGGGATTAGACCCGTTGGCGGACCGAACTTGCTTGATCTTCACGATGACTCCTCAGCAGCTGAGGAGTCAGCCGCCTCTCCCGCGGGTGGCGTGGGGGTGGGCTCCTCGCCCGCAGCTTGCGAGGACGAGGAGTCCTCCCCCGCGACAGGACCCGCGGGCGTGGGCTCGTCCGAGGACGCTTTAGCGACCGGAGGGGGTGGTGGGTCCCCTGCAGCGACAGGACCCGCCGGCGACTCCTCTGAAATCTCGGCCGAAGCACCATTGCTCTTCTGCACACCCAAAACTTGAGCGACGGTCAGTCCACGAAGCTCGGCAACCTCCTCAGGCCGACGAAGACGAATGAGCCCGTCCATCGTCGCCTTCACGAGGTTGATCGGGTTCTGCGTCCCGATGCTCTTGGTCAGCACGTCCTTGACCCCACCGAGCTCGAGCACCGCGCGAACGCCGCCGCCCGCGATCACGCCGGTACCGGGACTGGCCGGCCGCAGGACGACGTGGCCCGCACCGAAGCGGCCGATGATCTTGTGGGTGATGGTCTGCCCGTATTTGGGGATGCGAATCAAATCCTTGCGGGCGTTCTCGACGCCCTTCTGGATCGCCAGCGGCACCTCGCGAGCCTTGCCGTAGCCGATCCCGACCACGCCCTCTTCGTCGCCGACGGCGACGAGCGCGGTGAAGGAGAAGCGACGGCCTCCCTTGACCACCTTGGCGACGCGGTTGATCTCGATCACGCGCTCCTGCAGGTCGAGCCCGCGAGGGCTCACCGTCTCGACGTTGGTTGTGTCCATTCCCTTCATAGCGAGCGGTCCAAGGTACTAGAAGACCAGTCCTCCCTCTCGTGCTCCCTCGGCGAGCGCCCTGACCCGGCCGTGGTACTGGTAGCCACCGCGGTCGAAGACGCAGGACTCGACGCCGGCCGCCTTTGCGCGCTCGGCCAGCAACTCGCCGGCGCGCTTGGCCTGGTCCGAGGCTGTGAGCTTGCGCAGATCGGGCTCGATCCAGTTGACCGCCGCAATGGTCTGACCCTTGCCGTCGTCGATCAGCTGAGCGAAGACGCCGCGATTGGACCGGTACACGGACAGGCGCGGCCGCTCGGCGGTGCCCGTCACCCGCGCGCGCACGCGGCGGCGACGGCGCAGCCGGCGTTGTCTGGTAGTGAGGACCGTCATGCGCGCTTGCCCACCTTGCGGGCGACGTGCTCGCCGCGGTAGCGAATTCCCTTGCCCTTGTAGGGCTCCGGCGGGCGGCGCTTGCGGATGTCCGCGGCGGTCTGCCCGACGAGCTGCTTGTCGATCCCGCGCACGATGACCTCCGTCGGCTGGGGCACCTCGAACTCGATCCCCTCCGGCGCCTCGATCGAGACCGGGTGGGAGTACCCAAGCGCCATCTCCAGGTTCTTGCCCTTGAGCTGGGCGCGGTAGCCAACGCCCTGGATCTCAAGCCGTTTCTCGAATCCCTCGGTGACGCCCTCGACCATGTTGGCGATCAGGCTGCGGGTAAGGCCGTGCAGGGCACGGTGCTCGCCACGATTGGTCGGGCGCTCGACGGTGACAACGCCGTCGGCCTGCTGGACTTTCATGTCCGCCGAGAGAACCTGGGCCAGCTCGCCCTTCGGGCCCTTGACCGCGACGCGGCCAGGGGCGACCTCGACCGTAACGGCGTCGGGCACGGCGATTGGCTTTCTTCCGATCCGGCTCATCGTGAAATCACCAGACGTAGGCGACGACCTCGCCGCCGACGCCCTTTGCCTTCGCTTCGTGTCCGGTCATCACACCGACCGAGGTGCTGACGATCGCGGTGCCGGTGCCGCCGTACACGCGGGGAACCTGCGTGTGGTCGACGTAGCGACGCCGCCCCGGCCGCGAGACGCGCTCCAGGCCCATGATCACGGGACGACGGTCCTCGGTGTACTTGAGGCGGATCTTGATCTCCTCCCCGACCGTCGCAGGCTGCTTGGCGAAGTCGAGTATGTAGCCCTGCTCCTTGAGGATCCGCGACATCTCCACCTTCAGGCGGGAGGCGGGAATCTCCACCTCGTCGTGGCCGGAGCCAAGGGCGTTCCGGATTCGGGTCAGGTAATCGGCTATCGGGTCGGTCAGCATGATTCTGTTTCTCGTTGCTCTACCAGCTGGACTTGGTCATGCCGGGGATGTGGCCCTCGTGCGCGGCCTCACGCAGGCAGATCCGGCAGAGGCCGAACTTGCGGTAGTAGGCACGCGGCCGGCCACAGCGGCGGCAGCGGTTGTACGCCCTGCTCTTGAACTTGGGCTTGCGCCCCTGCTTCACCTTCAGCGAAGTCTTAGCCATTCTAGGAATCCTCCTTCTCAGATGCCTCGTCCTTGGCATCCGCCTCTCCGGCGGGTGGCGTGGAGGTTGGCTCCTCGCCCGCAGCTTGCGAGGACGAGGAGTCATCCTCCGCGACAGGACCCGCCGGCTCAGGCTCTGGCTTCGCGTAGGCATCGGGGTTCTCTTCCTTCAATTGCTCCAGCGCCGCCTGCTCGGCCTCGGCTCGCAGGCGGGCCTCCTCCTTGCGCTTCTCCTCCTCGGCGGCTTCCTGGGCCTCGATATCGGCGTCGGGCTTGCCGGGACGACCCTCCTTGGCGAAGGGCATCCCCAACCCGAGCAGCAGCTCGAACGCCTCCTCGTCGGTTTGGGCCGAGGTCGTGATCGTGATGTCGAGGCCGCGCACCTCGTCGATCGAGTCGTAGTCGATTTCGGGGAAGATCAGCTGCTCCTTGACGCCCATCGAGTAGTTGCCGCGACCGTCGAAGGACCGCGGGTTGAGGCCGCGGAAGTCGCGGATGCGCGGCACGGCGATCGAGCAGAGGCGGTCGAGAAACTCCCACATGCGGGCGCGGCGCAGGGTCACCGACATGCCGACCGGCATTCCCTCGCGCACTTTGAACGAGGCGATCGACTTGCGGGCACGGCGCACGTTGGGCTGCTGGCCGGCGATCGTCGCCAGCTGCCCCTGCGCGGCTTCCAGCATCTTCGCGTTCTGCTTCGCCTCGCCGAGGCCCATGTTGAGCGTGATCTTCTCCAGGCGCGGGGCCTGCATCGGGGTCGAGTAGCCGAACTTGCCGGTCAGCGCCGGCAGGACGTCCTGCTCGTAGCGCTCGCGAAGGCGCGGCGGCGGTGCTGCCTGGCTCTGGGGTGGGGCCGTAGCCTCCATTAGAAGGATGCTCCGCTGCGCTTGGCGAAGCGCTCGCGCTGGCCGCCTTTGTCGCGGCGCACACCGACGCGCGTCGGCTTGTTGTCTTTGGGGTCGAGCAGCATCACGTTGGAGACGTGAATCGGCCCCTCCTTCTCGACGATGCCGCCGGCCTGGGGGTTTTTGAGATCGGCCTGCGAGCGCGCGCGTTCGTGGCGCTTGACCATGTTGAGGTGCTCGACGTAGACGCGGTCCTTCTTCGGCTCGGTGCGCACCACGCGCCCGGTCTTGCCGGCGTCCTTGCCGCCGATCACGACCACCTGGTCGTCCTTGCGGATCCGCATGCCCTTCGCCATCAGAGCACCTCGGGAGCGAGCGAGATGATTTTCATGAAGTTTCGATCGCGCAGCTCGCGGGCCACGGGGCCGAAGATGCGCGTCCCGCGCGGGTTGTTGCTCGCCGGGTCGATCAGCACCGCGGCGTTTTCGTCGAAGGCGATGTAGGTCCCGTCGGGCCGGCCGAGCTGCTTCTTCGTGCGCACGACCACTGCCTGCACGACCTCGCCCTTGCGAACGCCGCCCTGCGGGCTGGCCTGTTTGACCGTCGCCGTAATCACGTCGCCGACGCCGGCATAGCGACGGTGCGAACCGCCCTTGACGCGGATGCAGAGGATCTCGCGGGCGCCGGAGTTGTCGGCGACCTTCAGTCTCGACTCCTGCTGGATCACTTGGCACGCTCCAGGACCTCGACCAGGCGCCAGCGCTTGGTCTTCGACAGCGGCCGGGTCTCGACGATCCGCACGGTGTCGCCCTCGCCCGCCTCGTTCTGCTCATCGTGAGCATGCAGCGTGCGCGAGCGGCGCACCACCTTTTCGTAAGTCGGATGCCGCCGCGCGATGTCGATCCGAACCGTGATCGACTTCTCGCCTTTGTTGGAGACGACGATCCCCTGCCGAGTCTTGGCGGCCACAGAATCCCGCTCAGCAACGGGGGTTCCCGTACCCGCGGTCTTCCCAGCTTTATCCGCAGCCCGTTCTTTCCGCCGCGACTCAGCCTTCCGCTTGCGCTGCTCACCCCGCTTCGAAGCTCTCTCCTCAACCGTAAGAGCAGAGCCAGCTTTATGGGGCCTGCGCGAGCGCTCCAGCCTGCGCCGCTCCTTCCAGGGAAGCTCATCCTCAGGGTTCGGCTCGGCAGGCTCCGCCTCAGCCGCAGCAGGCTTCTCCTGCTCAGCCTCCGGTTCATTGTCGGAGGAATCGGACGCGTCGTCCTCCACCCCAGCCTCCGCCGCGTCTTCCGCGGGTGGCGTGGGGGTGGACTCTTCGCCCGCAGCTTGCGAGGACGAGGAGTCCTCCCCCGCGACAGGACCCGCGGCCGACTCGGTCGCGTCCTGATCCGGGGTCTCCTCGACTGCGTCTTTTTTCTCTTCCTCTGTCATTACCGTTTCAACTCTCTCTCAACGTCTATCCCCCGCTCCCGCGCCACCGTCAGCAACCTGGCGATGTCGCGCCTGGCCTGGCCGACCCGGGCGGTGTTCTCCAGCTCGCCCGTCGCCCGCCGGAAGCGCAGGTTGAAGGCCTCCTGCTTGGCATCGAGCAGTTTCGCGATCAGCTCGTCGTCTTTGAGGTCGTGCGCCTCGGCTCCCTTCACTGCCCCTCGGCCCCCTCGCGCCTGACGAACTTGGTCCTCACCGGGAGCTTGTGCCCCGCGAGGCGGAGCGCCTCGCGGGCGAGATCCTCCGGCACGCCGGCCAGCTCGAACATCACCTTGCCCGGCTTGATGACCGCAACCCAGCCCTCGGGATTGCCCTTGCCCGAGCCCATCCTGGTCTCGGCGGGCTTCTTCGTGTAGGGCTTGTCGGGGAAGACGTTGATCCAGACCTTGCCGCCACGTTTGATCTTGCGGGTCATCGCCACGCGGGCGGCCTCGATTTGGCGGTTGGTGATCCAGCCGCGGTCGAGCGACTTCAGCCCGTACTCGCCGAAGGCGACCGTGCTGCCGCCCTTGGTGTTGCCACGCATCCGGCCGCGCATCTGTTTGCGGTGCTTGACCCGCTTCGGCATCAGCATCAGCGGCCGCCTCCCCCACGCTGCCCACCGCGACCGCGATCGCCGCCCTGTCCACCCCGGCCACGATCGCCGCCACCCGGGCCGCGATCGCCACCCCGGCCGCCGCGCTGGCCACCAGGCTGCGAGTCGCCCTCGTCGGTGAGCTGGTCGGAACGGAAGCCCTCGGGCATGACCTCGCCCTTGTTGATCCAGCACTTGACGCCGATCCGGCCGGTCGTCGTGCGCGCCTCAAAGAAGCCGTAGTCGATGTTGGCCCGCAGGGTGTGCAGCGGGACGCGGCCGTCAGAGTAGCCCTCGGTTCGGGCCATCTCGGCACCGCCGAGGCGGCCGGAGACCTGGACCTTGACCCCCTTCGCCCCGGAGCGCATCGCCGAAGTGAGAGCGCGTTTCATCGCGCGGCGGAAGGCAACGCGGTTCTGAAGCTGCTCGGCAATCGACTGGGCGACCAGTTTCGCGTCGAGCTCCGGGCGCTTCACCTCGCGGATGTTCACCTTCACCGGTTTTCCGGTCAGCTTGTGAAGCTCTTTGCGCAGCGCGTCGACTTCACTCCCGGACTTGCCGATCACGATGCCGGGGCGGGCCGTGTGGATGTCGACCGCAATCTCACCATGGCGCTCGATGGTGATGTTGGAGAGACCGGCGTGGGCCAGCTTGCCCTCGATGTGGTCGCGGATCCGCAGATCCTCGTTGAGGATGTCGGCGAAGTCTTTCTCGTCGAACCAGTTCGACTTCCAGTCCTGGATGTAGCCGACGCGGAACCCGCCGGGATGGATCTTCTGTCCCATTTCCCTATTCCTCTTCCGGACTCAGGGCCACGGCGATGTGGCTGGTTCGCTTGTTTATGCGCGAGGCACGCCCCTGCGCGCGCGGACGGAAGCGGCGCAGCGTCGGGCCTTCGTCGACGGTGATCTCCGTGATCCGCATCTCGTCGGCGACCAGGTCGTGGTTGTTCTCGGCGTTTGCCGCGGCCGACTCGATCAGCTTGCGGATGTCCTGTGCCGCGCCGCGCGGCGAGAACTCGAGCAGGGCTCGGGCCTGCTCGATGTGCAGGCCGCGCACCTGGTCGGCGATCAGCCGCGCCTTGCGTGGCGCCACCCGCACGTAGCGGGAACTGGCTCTGACGACTACCGGTGCGGCCACGCTATTCACCCCTGCCCGTCCCGGAGTGCGAGCGGAAGGTCCGCGTCGGGGCGAACTCGCCGAGCTTGTGACCGACCATCGACTCGGAGATGAACACCGGCACGTGCTTGCGGCCGTCGTGCACGGCGATCGTGTGGCCGACCATGTCGGGGAAGATCGTCGAGCTGCGCGACCACGTCTTCAGCATCTGTTTGTTGCCGGACTCGTTCATTGCGGCGACGCGTTTCATCAGCGCCTCTTCCACCCACGGGCCCTTTTTCGTCGATCTACCCATGACTAGCGGCTCTTCTTCTTCCCGCGGCGACGGCCGCGCACGATGTAGCGGTCGGATTGCTTGCCCTTCTTCCGCGTGCGGTAGCCGAGGGTCGGCTTGCCCCACGGGGTCACCGGGTGACCACCGGGCGTGTGGTGGGCCTCGCCGCCACCGTGCGGGTGGTCGACGGGGTTCATCGCCACGCCGCGCGTCTGCGGGCGCTTGCCCTTGTGACGATTGCGACCGGCCTTGCCGACCTTGAGGTTCTGGTGCTCGGCGTTGGAGAGGGTGCCGACCGTTGCCCGGCACTCGGCGCGGATGAGCCGCATCTCCGAGGACGGCAGCCGCAGGGTCACCATCTCGCCCTCCTTTGCCACGAGCTGGATCGAGGTGCCCGCCGAGCGGCCGAGCTTGCCGCCCTGGCCGGCGGTGAGCTCGACGTTGTGGACGATCGTGCCGGTCGGCATTTCGCCGAGGGCCAGCGCGTTGCCCGGGCGGATGTCGGCGCCGGGGCCCGACTGCACCTCGTCGCCTACCGAGATCGCCGCGGGGGCGAGGATGTAGCTCTTGGCGCCGTCGGCGTAATGCAGCAGGGCGATGTAGCAGCTGCGGTTGGGGTCGTACTCGATCGTCGCGACCTTCGCCGGCACGCCGTCGCGCAGGCGCTTGAAGTCGATCTGCCGGTAGCGCCGCTTCGCGCCGCCGCCGCGATGACGCGCCGTGACGCGCCCGTTGACGTTGCGGCCCCCCGACTTGCGCAGGCCCTCGGTGAGCTTGCGCTCCGGCTCCGACGCGGTCAGCTGCTCGCGCAACGGATACGTCGCGAAGCGGCGCCCCGGGCTGGTTGGTTTTGTTTTTCGGTTCGGCATCCCTGTTCCCCTATGCAGTCTCTGCGCCCTCGAACAGCTCGATCCGCTCGCCGGGAGCGAGCTGGACGACAGCCTTCTTCCAGCCCCGCGTCTTGCCCTGGTGCAGGCCGCGGCGCTTGGGCTTCGGTCGCACCTTGGCGGTGCGCACGGCGGCAACCTTGACGTCGAAGATCTCCTCGACCGCGTGGGCGATCTGGGTCTTGTGGGCACGGTCGTCGACCCTGAACGTGTACTTGCCCTCTCCGATCAACGCGTAGCTCTTCTCGGACACGACCGGGCGGACGATCACTGTGCGGGCGTCCATCAGCCAAGCCTCTCTTGGAGTTTCGTCAGCGCAGCTTCGGAGACGACTAGCGAAGCGGCCCCGATCACGTCGGCGACACCGACGGCGCTGACCTCGGCGACCTGGACCCGGACGATGTTGCGAAAGCTCTTCGCCGCGCCGCCCTCCTCCGGGGCGAGCACGACGAGCGTCGAGCGCTTTGCGCCCCACTTGTCGAGCACCTCGGCAGCGGTCTTGGTCGAGGGCGTGTCGAAGGAGGTGGCGTCGAGCAGCGCGACGCTGTCGCGCTCGGCGTGGGTCGAGAGCGCCGAGCGCAGCGCCTTGCGGCGCGCCTTGCGGTTGACCTTGACCGTGTAGTGGCGAGGCTTGGGCCCGAAGGCGACGCCTCCGCCGAAGCGGCTGGGCGAGCTGAGCGCGCCGACCCGGGCGCGGCCGGTGCCCTTCTGGCGCCAGGCCTTGGCACCGGTCATCGTGACCTCGCCGCGGGTCAGCGTCGAGGCGGTGCCGCGACGACGGGCGGCGAGATCGGCGCGGGCCGCCTCGTCGACCAGCGAGTGATGGAACGGCTCGTCGAACAGCTCTTTCGGCAGGTCCGCCTTGGTCGTCTTGCCGAGCACGGGGGCTTTAGCCATCGGTGCGAACCTCCACGACAGCGTTGCGCGAGCCGGGTACGGAGCCCTTGATCAGCAACAGGTTTCGCTCGGCGTCGACCTCGGCGACCTCGAGGCCCTTCTGGGTGACGCGCTTGTTCCCCATTTGGCCCGGCATCTTCATCCCTTTGAAGACCCGGGCGGGAAAGGTGCTGGCGCCGATCGAGCCGGGGGCGCGCACATTGTGCGAGCCGTGGCTGACCGGTCCGCGACTGAAGTTGTGGCGCTTGATCCCGCCCTGGAAGCCCTTGCCGATCGAGGTGCCGGAAACCTTCACCTTCTGGCCGGCCTCGAAGGAGGCGACGGTCACGTCGTCGCCGATCTTGGGAGCCTCCTCGGCGCCGAGATCCTCGTCGCGGAACTCGACCAGGTGGCGCATCGGGGCGGCCCCGGCCTTCTTCAGGTGGCCTTCCTCGCCCTTGCTCAGCTTGCCCTGCTTGACCTCGCCGAAAGCAAGCTGAACGGCTGCGTAGCCATCACGGTCCGGCTCGCGCACAGCGGTGACCTTGCACGGGCCAGCCTCGATCACAGTAACGGGCGTGACCGTACCGTCCTCTCTAAAGACCTGTGTCATGCCAAGCTTCTTGCCGAGGATCGCAGCCATGGCTACAGCCTGATCTCGATGTCGACGCCGGCCGGGAGGGAGTCCAGGCGCTGCAGCGAGTCGACCGTTTTCGGCGATGGCTGAAGGATGTCGATCAGGCGCTTGTGCGTGCGCATCTCGAAGTGCTCGCGCGAGTCCTTGTCCTTGAACGGCGAGCGGATCACGCAGTAGACGTTTTTCTCCGTGGGCAGCGGCACCGGGCCCGAGACGCTGGCGCCGGTGCGCTCCGCGGTTTCGACGATCTCGCGGGCAGCCCGGTCTATGGCGTCGTGGTCGTACGCCTTGAGCCGGATCCGAATTTTCTGTGCTGCTATCGCTGCCACGGTCTGAACTTGTCTTTTCTTTCTTGCGCGTCCTACCGCGCATAAAGGGCGGGGCCCCTTTTGGTGGGGCGCCGCCCCGGTCGTATGTCCTTGCAGTTGTCTCGCCGCCCGACGGCGGCGACGAGCGGGCCGGCGGCCCGCCCTCGGTCGTTACTCGATGATGTCCGAGACGACCCCCGAGCCCACCGTCCTGCCACCCTCCCGGATGGCGAAGCGCAGGCCCTGGTCCATCGCGATCGGCTGGATCAGCTCGATCGTCATCTCGACGTTGTCGCCCGGCATCACCATCTCGGTCCCCTCGGGGAGATTGGCAATCCCGGTCACGTCGGTCGTGCGGAAGTAGAACTGGGGCCGGTAGCCGGAGAAGAACGGGGTGTGACGACCGCCCTCCTCCTTCTTCAGGCAGTAGACCTCGGCCTTGAACTTGGTGTGCGGCGTGATCGAGCCGGGCTTGCAGAGCACCTGGCCGCGCTCGATCTCCTCGCGCTTGGTACCGCGCAGGAGGGCGCCGATGTTGTCGCCGGCCTGGCCCTCGTCGAGGATCTTGCGGAACATCTCGACGCCGGTGACGACGGTCGTGGTGGTGTCCTTGATCCCGACGATCTCGACCTCATCGCCGGTGTTGACGATTCCCTGCTCGACGCGGCCGGTGGCGACAGTGCCGCGGCCGGTGATCGAGAAGATGTCCTCGATCGGCATCAGGAAGGGCTTGTCGAGCTCGCGCACGGGCTCGGGGATGTAGGAGTCGAGCGCGTCGGCCAGTTCGAAGACCGCCTTCTGGGCCTCTTCGTCGCCCTCCAGCGCCTTCAGCGCCGAGCCCTTGATGATCGGCGTGTCGTCGCCGGGGAAGTCGTACTCGTTGAGCAGGTCCTTGACCTCCTCCTCGACCAGCTCGATCAGCTCGTCGTCGTCGACCTGGTCGACCTTGTTGAGGAAGACGACCACGTGCGGCACGTTGACCTGGCGCGCGAGCAGGATGTGCTCGCGCGTCTGGGGCATGACGCCGTCGGCGGCGGAGACCACCAGGATCGCCCCGTCCATCTGGGCGGCACCGGTGATCATGTTCTTCACGTAGTCGGCGTGGCCCGGGCAGTCGACGTGGGCGTAGTGCCGGTTGTCGGTCTGGTACTCGACGTGGGAGGTCGCAATCGTGATCCCGCGTTCCTTCTCCTCGGGAGCGTTGTCGATCTCCTCGAAGCTCTTCGCCTCGGCTCCGCCCTTCGTGGAGAGGGTCTTGGTGATCGCGGCCGTCAGCGTCGTCTTGCCATGGTCGATGTGACCGATCGTGCCGACGTTCACATGCGGCTTATCGCGCTCGAACTTCTCCTTGGACATCTCTCTCCGTTCTACCTTTCGAAAGTCGGGTTCTGTCTGGTTTGGCTGATTAAGTCTGTGGAGCGTTGGTGGGCAGCTCGCAACGAACTGCCTGCGGGCGAACCTGGGAAATATAGCTAGAACAACGGTGCGGCCGAGTCACGTTCACGAGGTCGCACCAACCGGCTCGCCCGAACGGTGCTCGACGATCTCCTCGGCGATGTTGCCGGGGACCTCCTCGTAGCGCTCGAACTGCATCGTGTAATTGGCACGACCCTGTGTCATCGAGCGCAGTTCCGTCGCGTAGCCGAACATTTCCCCAAGCGGCACGAAAGCCTGGACGGCGAGGGCGTTGCCGCGCTGATCCTGGCCCTGCACCTTGCCGCGGCGCCGCGAGAGGTCGCCGATCACGTCGCCGAGGAAGTCCTCGGGCGTAACCACCTCGACCGCCATCACGGGCTCGAGCAGGACCGGGTTGGCTTTGCGGGCGGCGTCCTGGATCGCCATCGAGCCGGCGATCTTGAAGGCCATCTCCGAGGAGTCGACGTCGTGGAAGGAGCCGTCGATGAGTTCGACCTTGACGTCGACCATCGGGTAGCCGGCCTTGACGCCGTTCTCCAGCGCCTCTTTCATCCCCTGTTCGGCGGGGCCGATGAACTCACCCGGGATCGCGCCGCCCTTGATTTTGTTGACGAACTCGAAGCCCTCGCCGGGTGCCGGCTCGACGTTGATCACGACGTGGCCGAACTGGCCGCGGCCGCCGGTCTGGCGGACGAAGCGCGCCTCGACCTTCTTGACCTCCTTGCGGATCGTCTCGCGGTAGGCAACCTGCGGCTTGCCGACGTTGGCCTCGACTTTGAACTCGCGCAGCATCCGGTCGACGATCACCTCGAGGTGGAGCTCACCCATGCCGTGGATCAGCGTCTGGCCGGTTTCCTCGTCGCTTTCGATCTTGAAGGTCGGGTCCTCCTCACCGAGCCGCTGCAGAGCGTTGCCCATCTTCTCCTGGTCGACCTTCGTTTTCGGCTCGATCGCGACCGCGATCACGGTCTCCGGGAACTCGATGCTCTCCAGCGCAATCGGGGCGTCCGGGGCGGCAAGCGTGTCGCCGGTGCCCGTTTCTTTGAGGCCGACGCCGGCGCAGATGTCGCCGGCGTAGCACTCGTCGATCTCCTCGCGGCTGTTGGCGTGCATCATCAGCAGGCGGCCGATGCGCTCGGTCCGGCCCGTCTTCACGTTGAGGACGCGGCCACCTTTCTCCAGCTTGCCGGAGTAGACGCGGAAGTAGGTGAGCTTGCCGACGTAGGGGTCGGTCATGACCTTGAAGGCAAGTGCGGCGAAGGGGGCGTCGTCGGAGGCGGGCCGCTCGTCCTCGACGTCCTCGGGCTGGCCCTTGCCGGCCGGCACGACGCCCGTGACGGGCGGGACCTCCAGCGGCGAGGGCAGCAGCTCGACGATCGCGTCGAGCAGCGGCTGCACGCCCTTGTTCTTGAAGGAGGTGCCGCAGAGGACCGGGGTGACCTTGGTGTCGAGGCAGGCGCGGTGCAGCGACTTGGCGATCCGCTCGTGCGGGATCTCCTCCTCGGCCAGGTAGGCCTCCATCAGCTCGTCGTCGTAGTCGGCGCAGGCCTCGATCAGCTGGGTGCGGTATTCGTCGGCCTGATCCTTGAGGTCGTCCGGGACCTCGACCGTCTCGTATTCGGCGCCGAGCTCGTCGGTCCAGATCAAGCCCTTCATCTCGATGAGATCTACGACGCCTTTGAAGTTGTCCTCGCTGCCGATCGGCAGCTGGATCGGCAGCGGGTTGGCGCCCAGGCGGTCCTTCATCGTCTGCACGGAGTTGAAGAAGTCGGCGCCGGTGCGGTCCATCTTGTTGATGTAGGCGAAGCGCGGAACTCCGTACTTGTCGGCCTGGCGCCAGACCGTCTCCGACTGTGGCTCGACCCCGGCGACCGCGTCGAAGACGGCGATCGCGCCGTCGAGAACCCGCAGGCTGCGCTCGACCTCGACCGTGAAGTCGACGTGGCCCGGCGTGTCGATGATGTTGATCCGGTGGTCCTTCCAATCGCAGGCGGTGGCGGCGGAGGTGATCGTGATCCCGCGCTCCTGCTCCTGCTCCATCCAGTCCATCACCGCGGCGCCCTCGTGGACCTCGCCCATCTTGTGGGTACGGCCGGTGTAGTAGAGGATGCGCTCGGTCGTCGTCGTCTTGCCGGCGTCGATGTGCGCCATGATCCCGATATTGCGCGTCTTCTCTAGGGGAAAGGTGCGTGCCATGGTTCCTAAGGTAAGGGTTTGGTCGTGAAACGGGGACGGGACAAACGCAACCGATCTGGCAAGAGCCGGGATCGGCGCATGAAAAAGGCCCTCACGGGCCCGGCGAAGCGGACTGCGAAAAAACTGCCTGAGCGACGCGCGATGATAGCAGCGGCGCGGCGGCG
>JANWHD010000025.1 GCA_025450585.1 Solirubrobacterales bacterium | reverse complement strand
GGGGGGCAGGGCCACCCGGTGCGCGCTGCGGGGGTTGGGGGTGGGGGGGGGCCTACCTCGCCCAAATGTTTTGTTGGGGGGGGGGTGATGTATTTTGGGGGACAAAAACCCCACTAAATACACCCACGCCCGCCTGGCACGGATACGCTGGCCGGCGTGCGCGTTGCCGTGATCACCGACGTCCACGCCAACCTGCCGGCCCTCGAGGCAGTTCTCGAGGCGGCGGAGGCGGCGGGAGTCGAGGAGACCTGGTGCCTCGGCGACGTGGTCGGATACGGCGTCGAGCCCGACGCATGCGCCGACCTGGTGCGCGAGCGCTGCGACGTCTGCCTGGTCGGCAATCACGACCTGGCTGTCCTCGGCGCGCTCGACATCTCCTCCTTCTCCGAGGCGGCGGCGGTGGCGGTCGAGTGGACGCGCGAAAACGTCGGGGAGAGCACGCTGGAGTTCCTGCGGACGTTGGAGCCAAGTGGCGAGCAAGAGGGGATCGGGCTCTTCCATGCCTCTCCCCGCGACCCGGTCTGGGAGTACGTGCTCTCTCGCGAGCAGGCCAATGCCGGGATGGACTCCCACCCGTCGCGGATCGGGTTGATCGGCCATTCTCACGTCGCCCTCTTCTTCAACCGCCCCGAAGGCGAGGAAACCGGGGGGACCAGAGGCGGGCAGGCCGGCGACGGCGCCCTCCTCGACCTCAGTCGCGGTGGCTGGCTGGTCAACCCCGGAAGCGTCGGCCAGCCCCGCGACGGAGATCCGCGCGCCGCCTGGCTGGAGCTCGACACCGAAGCGGAGACCGCCTGCTTTCACCGGGTCCCCTACGAAATCGCGATGGCGGCGGACCCGATCGCGGCCGCCGGCCTGCCCCAGCGCTTGGCCGATCGCCTCCACATCGGGCAGTGAGCTCCATTTGCAGGGAAAACCTGCTCGACAGGGTGTTCTCTAGACTCGCAACGATGCGTCAGCTGGCCGCTCTCTCGCTTGCCCTTG
This sequence comes from Solirubrobacterales bacterium, assembly GCA_025450585.1. Taxonomy (GTDB): domain Bacteria; phylum Actinomycetota; class Thermoleophilia; order Solirubrobacterales; family 70-9; genus VRUE01. Next base: position 61,747 of record JANWHD010000025.1, on the reverse strand, counting down.
TCCTCGGCGTCGCAACCGCCGTCGGGCTCGCCTCCTGCGGCGGCGAAGACGCCGAGCTGCTGCCCGGCGCCACGGCGGCGGAGATCAGCGAAAACCTCGACACCGTCAAGCAGCTGGCGGGCGAAGGCGAATGCGTTGGGGCGGCCGATGCCGCCGAAGAGGTGAACGCCCAGGTTGAAACCCTGGGCGGGGTCGATCCAGAGCTGAAGCAGGCACTCGAGAGAGGCGCGGCGAGGCTGAGCGAAGTCGTCGCGACCTGCGAAGAAGCCACGACCGAAGCGTTCGAGCCCTCCACCGAAGACACCGAAGAAGCGGCGCCGAAGATCCCGCCGGGCCAGGAAAAGAAGGAAGAGAAGGAACGGGAGAAGGAAGAAAAGGAGGCGGAAAAGGATCTGCCGCCCGACACCCCGACCACGCCGGCCGAAACGACGCCAGCCGAACCACCGACCACTCCGCCGCCGAGCGAAGGCGGGGGCACCGGCGCTCCGGGCGGCGTCAGCCCGGCCGAACCGGCCCCCGAAGGCGAATGATGGAGAGAGGAACCCTCTCGGGTCGCTACGAGATCGGCGACCGGCTCGGCTCGGGCGGGATGTCGAGCGTGCACATGGCCACCGACCTGACGCTCGAGCGCACGGTCGCGGTCAAGATCCTCGCCGAGCACCTCTCCGACGACGAGCGCTTCGTCGCCCGCTTCCGCCGCGAGGCACTCGCGGTCGCCAAGCTGATCCACCCCAACATCGTCCAGGTCTACGACACCGGAATCGACCGGGGGCGCCACTACATCGTGATGGAGTACGTGGAGGGCCGATCGGGCGCCCAGATCCTCCAGAAGCACGGCCCGGTCGACGCCGAGACGACGGCCGAGATCGGCGCCCAGGCCTGCGCCGGGCTCGACTACGCGCACCGGCGGGGGATCATCCACCGCGACGTCAAGCCGGGCAACCTGATGATCGTCGGTGGCCCCGTAGGCGGCGGCGAGATGACCGTCAAGCTGACCGACTTCGGCATCGCCCGCGCGGTCGAACAGACGCGGATCACCCAGGTCGGCTCAGTGGTCGGCACCGCCGCCTACCTCTCCCCCGAGCAGGTCCGCGGCAAGGAGGCAACGCCGGCGACCGACGTCTACGCGCTCGGCGTCGTCCTCTACCAGTTCCTCACCGGGCGGCTGCCGTACGAGGGGTCGACCCTGGCCGAGCTGGCGGTGCGCCAGCAGAACGAGAGGCCACTTCCTCCCAGCACCTACAACGACGAGGTTTCCGAGGCGCTGGGGGGGGCGGTGCTGCGGGCCCTGGAGGGCGATCCGGCGCGCCGCTACGCCAGCGCCAGCGAGCTGGCCGGCGGCCTGCAGCTGGGGCTCGAGGGCGAGGACGTCACCCTTCCCCTGGGCGAAGGCTCCACGCCCACCCAGGTCCTCGGCGGAGAGACGGCGACCCGCCACCTCGACCGCACCGCCCAGACCGAGTACCGCCCCGCCCCGTCGCCGACAAGGCGCCCGACGCCCCGCGCACCGCTCCCGCCACCGGTGGCGCGCCCCCCCACACAGGCAGCGCGGAAACGGAGCGCCTTCTCCCGCTTCGCCAGGTTCGTGATGGCACTGGTGGCCCTGGTCCTGATCGCCGCCGCCGTCGCCGCCGCCGTGATCTACACGACGGACAAGGCGACTGGCGTCAAGGCCACCGAAGTCGCCGGCAACACGGTCGACAGGGTCGTCGAAGAATTCAAGGACCTGGTCAAGAAGAACACCGAATAGCGGCTGAGACTTTTCAGCCCGGGTGCCGTGAGCGAGCGTGGCGGCCGCTTCGACGACCGTCCTCTCGGCGCGCCGCCAGTGAACTCCAGACGAGCGTCGCGATTCCGATGACGATCAGGCTCCACCAGCCAGCGACCGTCGGGCTCCAACCGAAAAGGCTGCCGGCGAGATACACGGGAGTGAAGAGGACGAAGACCAGCCCGATCGCAATGAGAAAAGGGTGCCTCATGACCCCAGGATAGCCAAACCGTTGACAAAGATGTAGACAAAAAGTGCCATCGCTGTACCTTGGTAGCTCCCATCAATCGCGGCGTGGGTGCGGTCATCGCGGTCATAGCCGTTCCAACGCGCAAAGGCACTTCCCAAAAAAGCACCGATTGCGGCGCCGAAGGCGATCAGAGACGGATCGGATGGATTCGGAAGTCCGGCGGCCGGCAACACCAGACCACCGTAGGACTGAAATCTAGACCTGTGGCGCGCGAAAACGCGCGAGAGTGTGAACCTTGTTGGTCAGACTCGCGGCGACCAAGGCGATGCCCCCGAAAGGACCTGTTCGGAGTAGGAATTAAAGGCCCCAGTGGTAATCGCAGTGCGGGCGTGCCTCATCAGCTCCTGCAGATAGGTGAGGTTGTGCAGACAGAGGAGGCGGACCGCGGTCAGCTCCTCGGCGCGGGAGAGATAGCTGAGGTAGTCGCGGTCGTGGTACTGACAGGCGGAGCAGGGACAGTCCTCGACTATCGGGCTGCGGTCGCCTTCGTGGCCGGACTTGCGCAGGTCGAGGCGGAAGCGGTTGTCGGGGTCGGGCACCAGGGCCACTCCGTGGCGGGCGAGGCGGGTGGGGACGGCGCAGTCGAAGACGTCGAGGCCGAGGGCGATGCCGGCGAGCAGGTCGTCGACCTCGCCGATGCCGAGCAGGTGCTTGGGCGCCTCCTCCGGCAGCAGCGGCGCGGTCATCGCCAGCACCTCACGCATCTCGGCCTTGTCGCGGCCCAGCGTGCCGCCGATCGCGAGGCCGTCGACCCCGGCGGTCGAGACGTACCCGGCCGACTCGCGTCGCAGGTCCTCGTGGACGCCGCCCTGGACGATGCCGAACACGGCCTGCCGCTCGGGCCCCTCGCGCTCGTGCCACTCGAGGCAGCGGTCGAGCCAGCGGTGCGTGCGCTCGGTCGAGCGCGCCGTGTACTCGCGGTCGGCGTGAAAGGGCGTGCACTCGTCGAAGACCAGGGCGATGTCGGAGCCCAGCGCCGCCTGCACCCGCATCGAGACCTCGGGTGAGATGAACAGCTCCGTCCCATCCCGGTAGGAGCGAAACCGCACTCCCTCCTCCTCGATCGAGACAACCGAGCCGTGGCCTCCCCCCTGCCGCCCACTCCCCTTTACCTCGTTGGCGACCCCACCATGGGCCAGCGAGAAGACCTGAAATCCACCCGAATCCGTGATCAGAGCCCCGTCCCACCCCATGAACCCATGCAGCCCCCCAGCCTTCGCAATCCGCTCTGGCCCGGGCGACACGAACAGGTGATACGTATTCCCCAACACCATCTCGTAGCCAAGATCAGCTACCTCGCGAGCCTCCAGGCCGCGCACCGTCCCTTTGGTGGCCAGGGGGATGAACGCGGGCGTCTGAACCGGCCCGTGGGCCGTGTGCAGCGTCCCAGTCCGAGCCGCCCCATCCCGCGCAGCGATCTCAAACCTCAACCTGTCCGGCTCGTGCCTCATCGAATCACTGATCCTGTCGCAAGGCCGACGGCCTACCCAACAACCAGCGATTTACCAGTCATAGCCGCCGGCTGAGGTATCCCAAGCAGCTCAAGCGCCGTAGGCGCCACATCGGCCAGGATGCCGTGCTCCCTCAGGGTCAGTCCCTCCGCCGTCACGATCAGCGGCACCGGGTTCAACGAGTGCGCGGTGTTCGGCGAGCCGTCGGGCTCGAGCATGTGATCGCAGTTCCCGTGGTCCGCGGTGACGATGCAAACGCCACCCTTGGCGCTGACCACCTCGACCACGTCGCCGAGACAGCCGTCGACCTCCTCGACCGCCCTCACCGCGGCGGGAATCACACCCGTGTGCCCGACCATGTCGGGGTTGGCGAAGTTGATGATTCCGAAGCGATAGTCCCCCTCGTTCCAGTGGCTGACGAAGGTGTCGGCGGCGGCGCGGGCGCTCATCTCGGGCTTGTGGTCGTAGGTCGGCACGTCGCGCGGCGACTCGACCAGGTGGCGCTCCTCCCCCTCCCACTCCTGCTCGCGCCCGCCGTTGAAGAAGTAGGTGACGTGGGCGTACTTCTCGGTCTCGGCCACGTGCAGCTGGCGACCGCCCGCCTCGGAGATCGTCTCCGCCAGCGTCGTCTTCGGACGCGCCTCGGGAAAGGCGACCGGATACGGCCAGCCCTTGCGGTACTCGGTCATCGTCGTCAGGTCGAGGACCGGGCCACCGGCGCGTGAGAACTCCTCGAAACCCGGTTCGGCGAGCGCGCGGGTCATCTGGCGCGCCCGGTCGGGACGGAAGTTGACGAAGATCGCGACGTCGCCGGGGGCGGCGCCGTCGTACTCGCCGATCACGGTCGGCTTGACGAACTCGTCGGTCTCGTCGCGCTCGTAGGAGGCCTCGACCGCCTCCTCGGCACCCGCTGCGCGAAGCCCCTGCGCGTGGACGATCGCGTCGTAGGCGAGCTTCGTCCGCTCCCAGCGGGTGTCGCGATCCATCGCGTAGTAGCGGCCGCTGACCGTGGCGAGGTGGCCGGCCTGCCGCAGCCAGCGCTCCAGCTCGTGCACGTAGCCGCGGCCGCCGTGCGGCAGCGTGTCGCGCCCGTCGGTGAAGGCATGGAAGACGACGTCGGGAACGCCCTCGTGCGAGGCGAGCTCGATCGCCGCCTCGATGTGCTCCCAGCCGGAGTGCACGCCACCGTCGGAGACGAGGCCGAGCAGGTGCAGGCGCCCGCGCGGGCTGCGGCGGGCCCGGTCGCAGGCGGCGAGCAGCGCCTCGTTTTCGAAGAAGGTGCCGTCGGCGATCGCGTCGTCGATCCGGGCCAGGTCCTGCTTGACGATCGCGCCGGCGCCGAGGTTGAGGTGGCCGACCTCGGAATTGCCCATCTGACCGTCCGGGAGGCCGACGTCGCGGCCCTGCGCCGAGAGCTGCGTGTGGGGGAAGCCGTCCCAGAGGCGGTCGAAGACCGGCGTCTCGGCGAGCGATATCGCGTTGCCCGGTCCGGGCTCGGCCAGCCCCCAGCCGTCGAGGATGACCAGCGCCAGCGAGGGGACCGGAGGGGTCAACCGGCCGCCTTCACTATGGCTGCGAAGTCGCCCACGTCGAGGCTGGCGCCGCCGACGAGGGCTCCGTCGATGTCGGGCTGCCCCATCAGCTCTGTCGCGTTGTCGGGCTTGACCGAGCCGCCGTAGAGGATCCGCACCGCATCGGCAGCGGCGCCCCGCTCGCGCAGCAGGTCGCGAATGTAGGCGCAGACCTCCTGGGCCTGCTCGGGGGTCGCCGTGCGCCCGGTGCCGATCGCCCAGATCGGCTCGTAGGCGATCACCACGTCGCCCAGCTTGCCGCCCTCGACCCCGGCAAGGCCGGCCTGCAGCTGACGCTCCAGCACGGCCTCGGTCTGGCCGCCGTCGCGCGCCTCCTCGGTCTCGCCGACGCAGAGGATCGGCTCCAGGCCGGCGGCGAGAGCGGCGGGAACCTTGCGTGCCAGCGCCTCGTCGGTCTCGCCGAAGAGCTGGCGGCGCTCGGAGTGGCCGAGGACCACGGCCTCGACGTCGAGCTCGGCCAGCATCGCGGCCGAGACCTCGCCCGTGAACGCACCGGAGGCCTCCTCGTGCATGTTCTGGGCGGCGACCTTGACCGCGGTACCGTAGCGGCGCTCGACCACCGCGCTCAGAGCCGTGAACGGCGGGCAGATCGCCACGTCGCTCTGGGTCGCCGCGATCCGCGGCAGCAGCGCGTCGACGAACTCGGCCGCCTCGGCGACCGTCTTGTGCATCTTCCAGTTGGCGGCGACGTATGGGGTCCGGTCAGGCATCTGTCAAAGCCTCCACTCCCGGCAGCTTCTTTCCCTCCAGCAGCTCCAACGACGCTCCTCCTCCGGTCGATAGCCAGTCCACTTTGTCAGCGAGCCCGAACTGCTGCAACGCGGCGACGGAATCGCCGCCGCCGACCACGGTCGTCCCCGGCGCCGCGGCGACGGCCTCGGCGACCGCGCGGGTGCCGGCCGCGAACGGGGCCAGCTCGAAGGCACCCATCGGCCCGTTCCAGAGCACGGTGCCGGCGGAGGCAATCGCGCCGGCGTAGACGGCGGCGCTGCGCGGCCCGATGTCGAGCCCCATCCAGCCGTCGGGAACCTCGACGCCGTCGCTCTCGCGCACCTCGGTGGCGGCGTCGAAGCTCTCGCCGAGCACGAGGTCGACGGGGAGCCGCAGCTCGCAGCTGGAATTCGCCGCGCGCTCCAGCGCCTCCGCCGCCAGCGTCACACCCTCCTCCTCGACCAGCGAGTTGCCGGTTGCGATCCCCTGCGCGCGGAAAAAGCTGAAGCACATCGCGCCGCCGATCAGGATCTCGTCGGCGACCTCGAGAAAGCGGTCGATGACGCCGACCTTGTCGCTGACCTTGGCGCCGCCGAGCACGACCAGCAGCGGTCGCTGCGGCGACTCGACCACCCGGGTCAGCTCCGTCACCTCACGCTCGAGCAACAGCCCCGCGAAGGCAGGTAGATGCCCGGCAACCCCCGCCGTGCTGGCATGGGCGCGGTGAGCGGCGCCGAAGGCGTCGTTGACGTATATGTCCGCGAGCCTCGCCAGCGACTCGGCGAGCGCCGGGTCGTCCTCGGTCTCACCTGGCTCGAAGCGAACGTTCTCGAGCAGCAGCACGTCGCCTGCGCCGAGGCCCCCCGCCATCGTCTCGACGTCCTCTCCGACCACGGCCGGTGCCTGGCGCACCAGGACTCCGTCGAGCAGCTCGGATAGGCGCTCTCCCACCGGCAGCATCGAGAGCTCGGGCACGACCTTCCCCTTCGGCCGGCCGAGGTGGGAGACGAGGACCACCGACGCGCCCCGGTCCCGCAGCAGCTCGATCGTCGGCAGCGCCGCCCGGATCCTCGTGTCGTCGGACACCCGGCCCCCGTCCAGCGGGACGTTGAAGTCGACCCGGACGAGGACGCGTCTGCCGGCGACCTCGGCGTCCCGGACGCTTGCCCTGGAAAAGCTCACGACCCGGCCGGGATCAGAGGACCTTGCCGACCAGCTCGACGCAGCGGTTGGAGTAGCCCCACTCGTTGTCGTACCAGGCGACCGCCTTGACCATCCTGCCGTCGCCGATCGCCATCGTCTGCCCGGAGTCGAAGATCGAGGAGTGCGGATCGCCGACGATGTCGGTGGAGACGATCGGGTCCTCGGTGTAGGAGAGGATGCCCTTCAGCGGGCCCTCCGCGGCGGCCTTGACCGCCGCGTTGACCTGGCCGACCTCGAGCGGGTTCGGGGTCGAGAAGACGAGGTCGACGACCGAGCCGGTCGCCACCGGAGCCCGCATCGCGATGCCGTTCAGCTTGCCGTTCAGCTCCGGCAAGACGAGGCCGACGGCCTTCGCCGCGCCGGTCGTCGTCGGGATCAGGTTGAGCGCCGCGGCCCGCGCCCGGCGCAGGTCGGAGTGCGGCATGTCCTGCAGGCGCTGGTCGGCCGTGTAGGCGTGGATCGTCGTCATCAGGCCCTGCTCGATCCCGAACTCGTCGTTCAGCACCTTGGCCAGAGGCGCCAGGCAGTTGGTCGTGCAGGAGGCGTTGGAGATGATCTCGTGCTTCTCGCGGTCGTAGTCGCTGTCGAAGTTGACCCCGAGGGCGACGGTTACGTCGGGCTCCTTGGCCGGCGCCGAGATGATCACCTTCCTGGCGCCCGCCGTGAGGTGCTTGGCGGCGTCGTCGCGGGCCGTGAAGAAGCCGGTCGACTCGATCACCACGTCCACCCCGAGGTCGCCCCAGGGCAGCGCCGCCGGGTCGCGCTCGGAGAGGACCTTGATCGCCGTCCCGTCGACCGAGATCTCATCGCCGGAGACGCTCACCTCACCGGGGAAGCGACCGAGGATCGAGTCGTACTTGAGCAGGTGGGCGAGCGTCGCCGGGTCGGTGAGGTCGTTGACGGCGACGAACTCGAGGTCGGCCCCGGCCGCGTGCGCGGCCCTGAAGACGTTGCGCCCGATCCGCCCGAAACCGTTGATGCCGACCTTCACTGCCATTGAGTCAAACCCTTCTGGAGTAGATGTGTCGATGTTATGGGCCTGAGCCAGCCGGCCCGGATACGTCAGTCGGACCCGATCGTGATCTCTATCTCATACCCGTCGGGGTCCTTGAGGAACGCCGAGTAGGAGCCGGAGCCGTAGGAGCGACGCTCCCCCGGATCCGAGACGCTGACGCCCCCGGCGTTCATGCCGCCTTCCCAAGCCGCCTTGACGGCGACGATGCCCAGACCGGAGAAGCTGAGCAGCCCGAAGCCCGCCTTCGGCTCGTGATGAGCGGAGATGAAGAAGACGGGCTTGGCGATTCCCCAGCCGACGGTTTCGTCCTCCTCGAAATGGCGCCGCCAGCCAAGGGGCGCGAGCAGCGAGTCGTAGAACGACGCGCTCCGCTCGAGGTCGGACACCTCCAGTAGAACGTGGTGCAACATTCGGCCAGGGAGGCTATACCGGCGGGCGGATTCAGTGCCGCGTCACTAGGAGGGCCTAGCCGCCGCGCGGGGTCCAGCGGAAATAGCGGATCGCGAGCAGGAGACCGGCGACGCCCCAGATCGCGACGACGGCGAGGTTGCCCCAGTCCATGCCGCTGGCACCGCCGGGAATGTAGGCGTCGAAGAAGGCCTGGAAGAAGTCGCGGACGGGGAAGTGATTGGCGAAGTCGGTGACGCCCTGTGGCAGCTCGTCTTCGGGGATGAACACGCCGGAGAGGAAGTACAGGGGGAGAAGCAGCGCGTTGACGATCGGCGCGGCGGCGTCCTGCGAGGGGATCACCGCGGTGAGGGCTATTCCGAGGCAGCAGAAGGCGGCGGCGCCGACGACGAGGACGACGACGATCTCCGGCAGCTGCGCCCAGGGAATCGCGACGCCGTAGAGAACGCGGCCGAGCGCCGCGACCAGGGCGAGCATGATCAGGGCGAGGACGATCGAGTTGCCGATCCGGCCGGCGATGAAGACCCAGGCGGGCATCGGCGTCCCCCGCCCGCGCTTCAGCCGGCCGTCCTCGCGCGCGATCACCAGCGTCATCGCGAGGTTTTGCATCGTCGCCGAGATCACCGCGAGGGTGATGATCGCCGGCACGTAGTAGGCGGTGGTATCGATCCCGCCGCGCACGTCGATCGTCTGGTCGCCGAACACCGTGGCGAAGATCAGCAGCAGGATGACCGGGAAGCCGACCGTGAAGAAGACGGCGGCGGGATTGCGCCAGAAGGCCTTCTGGTCGTAGCGGAACTGGTGGGCGACGAGCGCCGGGCCGCTCATCGCTCGTCCTCTCCGCTCTCGGAGGTCAAAGAGAGGTAGACGTCCTCGAGGCTGGGCCGCGTCACTTCCAGGCCCTCCAGGTCGAGGCCCTCGGCCACGACACGCCCGGTCAGCTCGTGCAGGTCGGTGACCGGCGTCCTCGTCTCCACCGAGACCTCCTCGCCGCTGAGGCGATACCTGATCGTGGTCGGCAGGCTCTCGCGGTCTCCCAGTTCTCCGGGGGCGCCGCTGGCGACGATCTCGCCGGCGGCGATGATTGCCGCCCGGTCGGCGAGGCGTTGCGCCTCGTCCATGTAGTGGGTGGTGAGGAATACGGTCTTGCCGAGGTCGCGCAGCCCCTCGATCACGTCCCAGGCCTGGCGGCGCGCCGAGGGGTCGAAGCCGGTCGTCGGCTCGTCGAGGAAGAGCAGCTCGGGGTCGCCGGCCAGGGCCATGCCGACGTCGAGGCGGCGCTGCTGCCCACCGGAGAGGCTGCCCGTGCGGGCATCCGCCTTGGCGCCGAGGCCGACCAGCTCGATCGTCTCCTCGACCGGGCGCGGCGCCCGGTAGTACCCGGCGTAGAGCCCAAGCGACTCGCGCACGGTGAGGTAGGGGTCAAGCCGGCAGCTCTGCAGGACGATCCCGATCCGCTCGCGCCAGGCGCGCCCGGCCTGCTCGGGATCCTCGCCCAGCACGGCGACCTCCCCCCCGCTGCGCTTGCGGTACCCCTCGAGGATCTCCACCGTCGTCGTCTTGCCAGCCCCGTTGGGCCCGAGGAAGGCGAAGACCTCGCCCGCTTGAACGTCGAGGTCGATGCCCCGCACCGCCTCGAAGTCGCCATAGCTCTTGCGCAGGCCGCGGATGGAGATGACGGGTTCGGGCAAGGGCCGCCCGATTCTATGGACGCTTCCCTGACGGGGTCCAGACGTTGCCAGACAAGGACGCAGGGAGCGTGGCGTGCTCTGCACGCGAGCGACCGAGGACGCCGCATGGCGACGTCTGGACCGCGTCAGTCCAGTTCGGCGTCGCGGTGCTTCATGTGGACGACCACGTCGTCGCGTCCTTCCAGCTCGCGGCGGATCCGGTCGGCGACCGTGATCGAGCGGTGGCGGCCGCCGGTGCAGCCGATCGCGATAGTCAGGTGGCTCTTGCCCTCGGTCACGTAGGCGGGGACCAGGAACTCCAGCAGCGGCAACAGGCGGCCGTAGAACTCCCCCGCCTGCGTGCCCGACTCGACGTAATCGCGCACCCTGCTGTCGAGCCCGGTCAGCGGTCGTAGGTCGTCGACGTAGTGCGGGTTGGGCAGGAAGCGGACGTCGAGGGTGAGGTCGGCGTCGTGGGGCGGCCCGTTCTTGAAGCCGAAGGTGAGCAGGGTCAGCGCCATCTTGCTGGTCTCGTGGCGACCGAGCATCTCCTCGGCGATGCGGCGTCGCAGGGTCCCGCCGCTGAGGTTGCTGGTGTCCATCACCAGGTCGGCGCGCTCGCGTAGCGGCGCCAGCATCTCGCGCTCGGCCCTGATGCCGTCGACGATGTGACCTTCGGGCGCCAGCGGATGCCGGCGTCGCGTCTCCTTGTAGCGGTCGACCAGCGTCTCCTCGTCGGCCTCCAAGAAGAGCACGGTCGGCCTCAGCCCGTCGGCCTGGAGGTCGTCCAGCACCTGCAGCAGGTCGTCGAAGTAATCGCCACCGCGCACGTCGGAGACGACGGCGGCCCGCTCCACTCCGCTGCCGTCGTGGCGGAAGAGCTCGCCGAGGCTGCCGATCATCCGCGGCGGCAGGTTGTCGACGCAGAAGTAGCCGCCGTCCTCGAAGGCGGCGATCGCCTCCGACTTGCCCGCGCCGGAGTGGCCGGTGATGAGGACGAGGTTGACCTCGCGCCCCCCGGCCTCCCGGTTACCCGCGGCCGCTTCCCTTGCCCTGGAAGGACTCCTCGCCATCAACCCGTCCTGTTCAGCTGCTCGTGGATCTCACGGGCTACCTTGCCAGGCACGCCGGGCACCATTTCGAGCTCCTCGCGGGTGGCCGCGACGAACCGCTCTGGAGAGCCGAAATGCTGGAGCAGCGCCCGCTTGCGCACCGGCCCAACCCCCTTCAGCTCGTCGAGCACCGAGCCGGTCATCGCTCGGTCGCGGCGGCCGCGATGGTGGTCGATCGCGAAGCGGTGGGCCTCGTCGCGCACCCGCTGCAGCAGCTTTGAAGCCTCCGACTCGGCGGGCAGGTCGATCGGCGCGGCGCGGCCGGGCACGTAGACCTCCTCCAGCTTCTTGGCCAGGCCGATCACCGCGACGCCGCGCTCGACGAAGGGGCGCAGGACCCGCATCCCCGCCGAGAGCTGCCCCTTGCCGCCGTCGATCACGACCAGGGACGGCAGCGAGGCGAAGCTCGCGTCGCGCTTGCCGTCGTGCGGCGAGAGGTCGACCTGCTCGAGGTAGCGGTTCATCCGCCGGCCCAGGATCTCTTCCATCGAGGCGAAGTCGTCGGGGCCCTCGCCGCGCCCGTCACCATTCTCGCCGCGCACGCGAAACCGCCTGTAGTCGGCCTTCTTTGTCGCACCCCCCTCGAACACCACCATCGAGGCGACGGTGTGCTCGCCGCCGAGGTTGGAGATGTCGAAGCCCTCGATCCGCACCGGCAGCTCCTGCATCCCGAGCGCCTCGCGCAGGTCGGCCAGCGACTCGACCCGGCGCTGGCGGCGGTGCTCGCGCCGCAGCCGGTCCTGGTCGAGGGCGAGGCGGGCATTGCGCTCGGCCAGCTCGCGCAGGCGCCGCTTGTCGCCGCGCTCGGCGACCCGCACCTCGACCGTGCCGCCACGCCGCTCGCTCAGCGCCGCCTCCAGCAGCTCGACCCGGTCGCGCAGGTAGGGGCCGACGACGATCGTCCGCGGCACCGCCGGCGATGCCGAGTAGTACTGACCGACGAACTCCTCCGCCACCTCGGCCAGCTCGCGCTCGGCCTGGTTGTCGAGATAGAAGCTCTGGCGCTCGGCAAGGATGCCGTCGCGGACCTGGAAGACCTGGGCGTTGGCGTCGGCCCCCTCGGCCGCGACCCCGATCAGGTCGGCGGTGCCGACTGAGCCGCCGGCGACGCGCTGGCGCTCGAACAGCGACTGGATCGCCTTCAGCCGGTCGCGGTGCAGGGCGGCGCGCTCGAACTCGCGCTCCGCCGCCGCCCCCTCCATCTTCGCCTGCTCGTCGGCCTCGACCCGACGGTAGCGCCCGGAGAGGAAGTCGACGATCGCGTCGACGTTGCGTCGGTACTCCTCCCGACTGACGTAGCCAACGCAGGGCGCCCCGCAGCGCTTGATGTAGTAGTCGAGGCAGGGGCTGCCGGAGCGGCGGCCAGGCTCGGCGCCCTCGCAGGTGCGGAACTGGAACAGCTTGCCGAGCAGGTCGAGGGTCTCGCGCACACGCTTGGCGCTGGAGAACGGCCCGAAATAGGCGCGGCCGGGCCGGTGCTTCTCACGAGTGAAGTAGACGCGCGGGTAGTCCTCGTCGAGACTGACGCAGACGTAGGGGTAAGACTTGTCGTCGCGCAGCCGGATGTTGAAGCGCGGCCGGTGGCGCTTGATGAAGCTCTGCTCGGCAAGCAGCGCCTCGGCCTCGGTCGAGGTGAGGAGGCACTCGATCCGGTCCACTCGCGAGGTGAGCCGGGTGTCTCCACCGGAGAAGTGCGAGGCGACCCGCTTGCGGATCGAGCGGGCCTTGCCGACGTAGAGGATCTCGCCCTCGCCGTCGTGGAAGAGGTAGACGCCGGGCGAGTCGGGCAGCTCGCGGCGCTGCTGCGCGACCCGTTCGGCCCGTGTCGCCTGCGTCCTGTCGTCGGCGTCGTTCACAGGCCAAAGGGTAGGCTCCTGGCCAGCCGGCCAGATCGACCAGACCAAATTTCACGCCAGAGGGAGAGCACGATGACCACGGAGACGCTGAGCAGCCCGCCCGAGTTGAACACGATGAAGCTCGAGATCGACGGGGAGATCGGCATCCTCACCCTCGACCGCCCCGAGGCCTTCAACGCGATGAGCCCGGAGATGATCGGCGAGATGACGGTGGCCTTCCCGTGGCTCGCCGACCAGGCACCGCTGCGGGCGCTTATCGTGACCGGCTCCGGCAAAGCCTTCTGCTCGGGCGGCGACGTCAACTGGTTCAAAGAGGGCGTCTCCTCCGAGGAGATCGACCTGCCCGCGCAGGTGCGCCGCGGCGCCGACGCGCTGCACATGGCGATCGTCGACCTCCGCCGCATCCCCTATCCGGTGATCTGCGCCGTCAACGGGCCGGCGGCCGGGGCGGGCTTCTCGCTGGCGCTCGCCTGCGACATCCGGATCTCCTCGGAGGAGGCCTTCTTCGCCTGCGCCTACGGCCGCATCGGCGCCTCCCCCGACGGCGGCATGACCTACTTCCTGCCGCGCGTCGTCGGGCCGAGCCGGGCGCTGGAAATCCTCCTCAACGACCCCAACATGACCGCCGAGGACGCGCTGGCCGAGAAGCTCGTCTCCGAGGTCGTCGCCCCCGAGGAGCTGATGGACCGGGCCCGGGAGAAGGCCGAGAAGCTGGCGGCGAAGGCCCCCCATTACGTGCGGATGGCAAAAATCCTCGCCGGCCAGAGCATCGAGAACAACCTCACCGAGCACCTGCAGCTGGAGCGCCACGGGATCGCCGACAGCATGGCCACCGAGGACCTGCGCAACGGCGTCGAGGCCTTCTTCGGCGGCGACACCCCGGAGTTCAAGGGCCGCTGAACTCATCCGGGTCTGCGCCGTATGCAGCTACAGTCCCACTGAGCGTTCTCCCGACGGAAAGGATCCCCGGTCATGAACAAGGTCGCGGCACTTCTAGCACTCGCCCTCGCAGCGTTCATCCTCGTCGCCTGCGGCGGCGACGACTCCGACACGACCCCAACCGGCGGCGGCGAAACCACCCAGGAAGCCGAAACGGATGGGCAGGAAAACGCCGGCGGCGGTGCCGAAGGGGGCGGTGCGGGCGCGACCCTCAGCTTCGAGGCCGACCCCGAAGGCGCCCTCGCCTACACCGCGACCGAAGCCACGGCCAAGGCCGGCAAGGTGACCGTCGAGTTCGACAACCCACAGTCGCTGACCCACGACGTCGCGATCGAAGACTCCAGCGGCAAGGAGGTCGGCGCCACCGAACTGATCGCCGACAGCTCCGACTCGACCACGGTCAACCTCAAACCCGGCACCTACACCTTCTTCTGCTCGGTTCCGGGACATCGCGAAGCGGGCATGGAAGGGACACTGACGGTCGAATGAGGGCGCGCGGCGCCCGTTGGGCAGGGCGGGCGTCGCAAGCCGTCCCTATTCGTCGAAGCTCGCCGTGACCAAACGGCTGCCGCTCATCGTCACCTTGCAGACATTGCCTTCGGTGACCTGACACCCGACCCAGGTTGTCAGGGATGAACCCGGCGCGGGGGTGGCGGTGAGAGTGACGAGCGTGGCGGGCTTGGGGTTCGACCCAGTGGTGCCGCCGCTGTAGGCGACGTCGGTTCCCACGCAGGCGGCGAGGCAGGCGAGGTTGGTGGCCTTTACTGTGCCGGCGCCGGTTCCCGCGGCCTTTTCGAAGGTCAGGGTCTGCGGGTTGACGATCGCCTTGGCGGTGCCGCCGAAGATCGCCGTGATTTCCTTGGCGGAAGTCATGCTGACGACGCACTTGCCTTCGGCGGTGATTTCGTCGCAGCCTTCCCACCCGACGAAGGTCGAACCGAGGGTAATCGCCGGTCTCGCAGTGAGCACCACTTTCGCCCCTTCGTATAGCGATGCCCTTGCAGCGTCGCAGCGAGCTGGGCAATTGACTGCCCTGAGATTGCTCGAAACGTTGCCAACCCCCGTGCCCGCCTTAACCAGAGCCAGCGGTTTGCGGGGCAGGGCGGAGAACTGCGCCGTCACAAGCCTTTCGCTGCTCATCGTGACTTTGCAAACGTTGGCTTCGACGGTTTGGCAGCCACTCCAAGAGGTGAAGGCAGAGCCAATCCCGGGGGTGGCGGTGAGCGTGACGAGCGTGGGGGGCTTGGGGTTCGACCCAGTGGTGCCGCCGCTGTAGGCGACGTCGGTTCCCACGCAGGCGGTGAGGCAGGCGAGGTTGGTGGCCTTTACTGTGCCGGCGCCGGTTCCCGCGGCCTTTTCGAAGGTCAGGGTCTGCAGGTTGACGATCGCCTTGGCGGTGCCGTCAAATGTTGCGACCACCGATTGCGACTGGGCTTTTTTGAGCGTCACTTCGCACGCCCCCGTTCCCGAACAGCCCGCACCGGACCACCCCGTGAACGTCGATCCGAGGGCCGGGCTGGCAACGAGGGTGACTTTGGCGCCGTCATAGAGAGATGCACTGGCCGAGGTGCACGCTGCGGCGCAGTTGATCGCATACGGCTTGCCTGTCACGGTGCCTTTGCCGGTGCCAGACTTGGAGACAAGCAGCTGCCCCCGTCCCGCGACGTAGACAGCATGCGAGACGCTTGCCGTCGCGCCTTCGTCGTCGGTGACGACGAGCGTGACGATGTATTCACCACCGTGAGCATAGGTATGCGAGGGAGTCGCGCCGCTGCCGCCGGAGCCATCGCCGAAGTCCCAGCCATAGGCCGTAATCGTGCCGTCCGGATCATTCGAGGCCGAACCGTCAAATTCGACGGGTTTGCCCGCTGCAGGCGATGGCGTGACGACCGTGAAGGAAGCGGCGGGCGGATCATTGACGATTTTGAGGGTGCGCGACGCTTTGGCGGTTTTGCCTTCGTTGTCGGTGACCGTCAGGGTGACCGTATATTCGCCTGCTTTGACGTATGTATGTGAAGGTTTCACACCGCTGCCGCCCGACCCGTCGCCGAAGTTCCAGTCATATGCGGTGATGCTTCCATTAGAAGCGCTCGACGAGGAGCCGTCGAAGGTGACCGGTTCGCCGATCCCCGGTGTTTCGGGAGATGCCGAGAAGCTGGCAAGCAGCGGCGTTACCTCACGCTGTGCTATTGCGGTGTCGGTCCACCATCCCGGAGATACTTCTCGCTCACCCAACCCGACACCCGTGCAGTGGGTAGCCTGGGTACAGAACACCGATTGGAGGGATCCCGACCCCGCCATGGGCAGGGGGGACCAGCTACTGCCATCCCAACGCTCCCCCAGCACACCCGAACTTCTGCCGACTGCTGTACATGATGTCGGAGACACACACATCACATCCGATAGTGCGCTGAGTTCACTCGGCAGCGACGGGGTCGATTGCGCCAGCCACTGGCCTCCGCTCCAGCGCTCTGCGAGAGTGGACCAAAGGAATCGCGTCCCCACCCTGTACTCATGATGACCCACCGCCGTGCAGACTGTAGAAGAACTGCAAGATACGTCTGAAAAAGCGTTCGAGGCATCCAGGTCGGGTGGGTTCGGGGTCGTCTGCACCAGCCATTCGGTTCCATTCCAGCGCTCAGCGAGCGTTTCCTCGACGTGGAGGGGGTCGCCCGTGAAACCGACGGCCGTGCATGCCGTGGCGGTCGGACATGACACCCCCATCAATTTGCTGCCCCGGGTACCGCCGGGACTGGGCGTCGGCTCTATCGACCATTCGCTCCCATCCCAGCGCTCGGCCAGCGTCTCGATCACGCCCGATTCTTTTTCGAGGTAGCCAACGGCCGTGCATTGCGTGGACGAGGCGCAAGAAACGCCTTCCAGCCAACCGTTTGTGCCCCCGCTGGGGGTGGCCGCGGGAACTATCGACCATTTGCTCCCGTTCCAGCGCTCGACCAGCGGTTCGACCACTTCGGAGGGGCCCTTGAAGTTTCCTACGGCGACGCAATCGCTCGCCGAGACGCAGGAGATGTCCGCGAGCAGCGCGTGTCTCTGATACTGCCAACCCTCCTCGAGCCCGGGCGGATTGGGGGTCTGCATGACCGACCAGGATTTCCCGTTCCAGAGCTCCGCCAACGTCACCTGCGCGTGCAAGGCAAGGCTCCAGTTATGCCCCACGGCGATGCACTGATTTGCCTGCGCGCAAGCAACCCCCAAGGCCCCGTGGCCATTGCCGGAATTCGGAGGCTGAGGCAGAGTTTCTCCGATCCACTGCGCCGGTTCGGTGGTGAACGTTTTGTCTGATCCACGGACCACGCCTGCGACGCTCTTGGCCACGATCCGATAGTGATATATGGTGCCGCCCGTCAAGCCGCCGATGGGCGTACTCACGGCGACGTTTTCGGCGCCCGAGCCAATTCCCTGTGCCCTTACCGGAGCCTTCGACTTGTACGACGTGGTTGGGCCGTATTCGAAGTAATAGCTGGCCGAGAGGCCCTGGGGATTGACGGTCGCGCGAAGGGTCGCGCTCAATATGCCTATTTCGTTCGCGGTGTTCGTCGAAGCAACGGGGGCTGTTGTTCCGAAGACGCGATCTATGCCCGTAAAGGTGCCCGCTGCGTTTGTGGCGACGATCCGGTAGTGATAGGGAGTCTGTCCTTTCAGGCCTTCAACCGCCTGGCTCACTTCGACGTAGCCTTTGCCCGAGCCAGCGCTTGCACCGGCGATCGGCACGCTCTGGCCGTAAGCCGTCGTTTCCCCGTATTCGAAGCGGTATTCGGTAGCCAACCCCCTCGGATCGATAGAGCCGTGCAGAACTGCTTTCTGCGCAGAGACGGCCGTGGCACCTTCGGTGATTGCGACCGGTAGTGCTTGCGGACCATTGGGCGAGCCCCACCCGGTCGGGCCGTCATAGCCGATGTCTGCTTGACACAGGTAAACGGCATCGAATCCGTAATCGCTTTCGGCGCCACATGTCCCGTTTTCCCCTGCGACGACGTCGAACAGGCCTTCGCCGTTGCCGACGCGGGTGAAGGCGCTGGGCCCGGCGGAGCGGAAGTCGGCCGTGGAGAGCGCCTCCACGGCCGCCATGATCGGCGTCGCGGCGCTGGTTCCGCCAACCAACGTCCAGCCGGATTCGCCATAGCTGTCATAGACGGAGACCGGCGTTTCAGGGTCCGAGACAGCCGAGACATCCGCAACGGCACGCGCCGTACAGCCACCGTCCTTCTGCCACGACGGCTTTTCCTCGTAGCTGCTGCATCCGCTGCCCGCCCCGCTCCACGCCGTCTCGGTCCAGCCGCGTTTGTTCGACGCTTTCATCAGGCTGGTACCGCCGACCGCGACGACATCTGGAGACGCCGCGGGGTAATAAACGCCGTACTCCCAATCCCCCGTGGCGAAGAGAACGGGAATACCAGGATGATCGAAGTAATCGTTGAGGCTCGTCTCCCCCGCAAACTCTTCCGCAGCCCAGCTGTTGCTGATTGCCGAAACGCCAAGTTCGGCGGCCTTTTCCACGGCCGGGCCGAGGTCTTCGAAGTAGTTGCTGTCAGCCTCGACGAGGACGATGTGGCACTTCGGGCAGGCCGCCGAAACCATGTCGAGGTCGAGCGACGCCTCCAAACCCCAACCCGCGTTGGGGGCGGGATAGTTTTTTTCTTCGCCTCGTTGATTGACCTTTCTAAAGCAGCCGCTTGCCGTGGTGCACGGTGGCAGCCCGTAGTTGCTTCGGAAGACCGCGAGGTCGGACTCGGCGTTGGGATTGTCGTAGGCAACGGTGATCGCCACCGTCTGCCCTTCGCCACCTTCCGCCGGCAGCTTGTAGGCAGAACGCAGATCCGCAGGGGAGAACCCGCCCAGTTTTCCGCTTCCCTGCAGAGCTGGGCCAACCACCGGCTGGCCGTACTCGGTGGGCATGACGGCCGACATGCAGGTTGCTCGCCGATCGCTGGGCGGCGGGCAGACGGCATATGGCCGCTCTTCGGTCGGGTTCTTCGAATATGGCTCGATCGCCCGTCCGGGTCTCGCCGCCGTCTGGGACCGCGGCGCGCTCCCATGGGCCGATCGCACCCCACTGGGGCCAACGTTCTTCGCCCCGGCGGAAACGGGAAATACGGTCAGCGCCAGAATGATCGCGAAAAAAAGCCAGGATCGCCTGGCGGTGCCTTCTCCCTCCCAGCTCCCGGCAGCCACAACCGCACTATATTGGCGATCGCACCCGAGTCAATTAATATTAAAATACTTCCGTGTATCTATTGCCGGCGCCATCGCCGGGGCACCGAGTCGCCCACGAAGTACGGCTTCTCGTTGCGAGAACGTCGCGGCCTAGTGACCGGAGTCGTAAGTGGTGTGTCGGGGCGGTGCAGGACTTACGACTCAGGTCACTAGCCGCCGGCGGGCACCATCACACGGGTGACGCTGTCGCCCACGAAGCACGGCTTCTCGTTGCCCTCGACCTCGAGGGTGAAGCGGGTCACAGCCTCGTACCAGCCGCCGCCCTTGTCGTCGATCGAGACGATCTCGGCTTTGGCGCGGACCTTGGAGTCGACCGGCACCGGGGCCGGGAAGCGGATCTTGTTCCAGCCGTAGTTGACGCCGAGAACGAAGCCGGTCGAGGAGATCAGTTGCTGGCGGAAGCCGTCGACCAGGGAGAGCGTCAGGTTTCCGTGGGCGATCGTGGTGCCGAAGGGGCTCTCGGCCTTGGCGCGCTCTACGTCGACGTGGATCCACTGGTCGTCGCCGGAGAGGGTGGCGAAGGTGTCGATGTCGGCCTGGGTGACGGTGCGCCACTCACTCGGGCCGATCTCCTGCCCGATCAGGGACTGCATGCCCTCGACTCCCTTGACCTCGACGGTCGCCATCGGGTCGTGAGTCTAGACCGATGACCGCCTAAACGCCGACGAGCCGCAGCGGCGCATGCCGCGCGATCGCCTCGAAGTCGGCGTCTTCACAGAGCAGCTCGGCATCATTGCGAATCGCGACCACCGCGATTAGGCAGTCGGCCAGCTGACGTGGCGTGTCCCCTCCGCGGCGGCAGAGCCGGTACAGATCGGCGGCGCTTTCGTAGTCGCCTGGGCCGTCGACGGAGAGGAAGTGCTGGCTGTGGAGAAGCCTCCGCAGCCATTCGCGATCCGCAGCGTCATGGGCCCCTGCCAGGACCTCCATCACGACGACATCGGTCGTAGCCAAGGCGGCATCGCTCTCGAGGGCGGACTTCAGGCAATGGTGGGCCGGGCTGTCAAGCGACCTAAAGAGCTCTATCCAGGCGGAGCTGTCGACGAGGATCACAGCTCCGGAAACTCCTCGCGCGAACGCAGCTCATCGAGGTCGCCGCCCCAGCCACGCCCCTCTGCTTCGAGCATTTCCTCCCGGCTCATCCGCTCGCCCACGAGTTTGCGCAGTGCGAAGTCGACAGCCTCGCGCTTGCTGCGCAGGCGATAGAGGCGCATCGCGCGATCGATCAGCACGTCGTCGATCTCGATGTTCGTCCGCGTCATTGCACCATCGTACACCTTATGGTGTATGAATCCTTGCCCGGTCATTGCGGTCATGCGACAAGCCTCACTTCGAAGGTCGGCACGACTAGGGCGCCGGCACCGCCGAGCAGCCCCAGGATCCGGGTCACGTAGGCCTGGGTCTCGGGATAGGCGGGAATGCAGTCGCAGGCTTCGACCGGGGTCGGGCCGGCGTTGTAGGCGGCGAGGGCGAGCTGGGGAGAGCCGAACTGACGCAGCAGATCGGACATCAGGTGGGCCTGGGCATCGATCGCTTCCTCGGGGTCGTAGGGGTTGCGGAGGCCGTAGGCCGCCGCCGTGGACGGCATGAACTGGGCGATGCCCTGAGCGCCGGCCGGGGAACCCGCGTAGGGGTCGAAATTCGACTCGGCCATCAGCTGTGCCGCAAGCAAGGCCGCGGAGACGTTCCAGTGGGTGGCGGCACGGAGGAGAGAGGCCCGGAACTCGTTCGGGACGAAGGACGGCAGGCCACCGCTACCGGCAAGTGCTCCATCCGGCCCGCGCCCTGCCGCCGGCGACGCGGTCGCCCCGACGGCGTTTCCGGCTGCCGAACAGGGCGGCGGGCCGGCGTCGAAGCCGTAGTGCCAGGACTCCCAGGAGTAGCGCTGGACGAAGCCGAAGCGGCTCGCGTTGGACGCCAGCCATCCGTATGCGGTTTCGGGCCCGAGGTCGAGCTCAGTGGCGCAGCGGTGCAGAGACTGCCCGGGCGGCGCGACCCAGCGCGGGTCCGGGTGGGCGGCGAAGAGCGCCGCCTGTTCGGCGTCGGAGCGAAAGCCGGAGTTGACGACCAGCGCGATACCGGCTGCCGCGGCGGCGGCGGCCATCCGGTCGAAGGAGGCGGCGACGTCGGGCCTCATCCCCTCCCCCTGCCTGACGACGAGCGGGCCGCTGTAACCGCCACCACTCGCCATCCTCGACGATCCACCGAAGCCGGAGGACGGCGCGGCGGCTTCGGCAACGGCGGATGCCTCGGTGCGCGACGGGCGGCGTCCCACGTCGACATCGGCGAGCACGACCGCTCTGACCTGGACCGGCGCGAACGAGTCGCCGTCCGGAAACGAGACCCGCAGGTGCTCCGCGCTCACGCCGTTCGCTCGCCCGACGAGCAGTGCTGCCGCCTGGGCACGCCCCAGATATGCGACCTTGGCCAGGTGGCGCGGGTTGGGCGCGCCGTCGGGCATCCGCGGCGGCGAGAGCAGGCGCGGGAGGTCGTCACGCATCGAGCGCGCAGCGGAGATCGCCGCCAGGTCGGCCGCCCGCTGCGCTCGCCCCTTGCCGGTCACCGCCCCGGCGATCGCCACCAGCGCCAGCGCCGCCGCGATCAAGGCGACCGATCCGCCCAGTGCCAGCGGCAGAGCCTGCCCGCCCTCGTTCTTCCAATCCATGCCCCAGACCCTGCCGAGCCACGGCGCATCCGTGGTGCGCAAAATCGCGCGGAACCGAGCCGGTAACGTGACTTAACCGTCTGAGGGTCCGCCGGCAGGCTGGCGTGCAACCCAACGAGCCGAGGAGGACCGATGCAACAGCAGTCCACAGTCAGCTTCTCTCACCCGAGGACTTGTGTCGCGACGCTCGCGATCGCGACGCTCGCGCTCCTGGCCATCGCGATGCCCGCTCAGGGCGCCACGTCCAGCAAGCGCGTCGCCAAGCAGGCGCAGAACGCGACCCTCGGCAAGACGATCCTCACGACCCTGGCCGGCCGCACGCTCTACACCCTCAGCGCCGAGACCAAAGGCACGTTCATCTGCAAGGGGGGCTGCCTGGTCGCCTGGCACCCGCTCTACGTCGCGGCCGGGGTCAAGCCGACCGGCCCGGTGAAGCTCGGCACCATCAAGCGCCCCGACAACGGGCGGCGCCAGGTGACCTTCCGCGGCCGGCCCCTCTACACGTTCGACGGCGACGAAAGAGCCGGCGACGCGAACGGCGAGGGCTTCAAGGACGTCGGTACCTGGCACGCGGCCGCGCCGTAGGAGGATGTAGACCGGAAGGGCTAGCGGGAGCGGACGGCGGCGATCGTCTGCCTCAGCGTCTCGCGCGCGTCGTGGTGCGGCATCCAGTGCAGTCGGCGGCGTGCGCGAGCGGTGTCCATCAGCACGGGTCGGCGAACCGCCTCGATCCAGGCCGCCTCGTCGGGCAGGAAGGGCATCAGGGCCACCGCCTCGGCGGCGACGCCGACGGCCAGATGCGGCGCCGGCACCGCGTGCCAGCCGAGAGCGTGGGCAAGGTCGGTGATCGTCATCTCCCCGGGCCCGGCGAGGTTGTAGACGCCCGGCTGCCCGTGACCGATCGCGGCGGCGCAGAGGGCAGCGGCGACGTCGTCGTGATGGACGAGCTGGAACGGCACGCCCGGGTCGGGCAGCACCGGCCGCAGCTCGGGGACCCTGCCGAGGGCCCAGCGCAGCGGCCCCGGAATCCGCTGCCCGATTGCCAGCAGCGGGATCATGTCGAGCAGCAGCGTCGCCTCCGGGCCGGCGACGATGCAGGGACGGAAGACGTAGGCGTCCGTGGCCGACCCCTCCAGGGCCTCGTCCAGCACCGCCTCGACCTCGGCCTTGTGGGCGGAGTAGGGGTGGCGCGACGTGCCCTTGACGGGGTCGTCCTCGCTGAGCAGCTCGGGCATGCCGCGGCGGAAGCCGTAAGCCGCGACCGAGGATGTGTAGACCAGGCGCTTCGCGCCAGCGGCCGCTGTGGCCTCGAAGACGTGGCGCGAGCCGGTCAGGTTGACCTCGCGGCTGTCGCGGTCCCCGGCCATGATCGCGAAGGCGAGGTGGACCACGACGTCGACCCCCTCGACCAGGTCCTCCACCGCCTCCCGGTCGAGCACGTCCCCACGCCGGTACTCGGTCTTCTCCCAGCCGTGGCCGGCGAGGTCGAAGGGGCGCCGCGCCATCCCGATTACGCGGTCGACCTCAGGCGCTCGCTCGAGCGCGGCGATGAGGGGGCGACCGATCTCGCCCGTGGGGCCGGTGACTGCGATGGTCAGCATGCGGCGATTCTGTCGAAACGCGAGGTGCGGCGGCGCGGCGCTCGCTCGAGCGCCCAACGGTGCCGGGTGTGCCTACCGTGCCGTGGGCTTGATCGTGACCGTGGACGAAGTGACGCCGGCGCCGCTGACCTTCGCCTTCACGGTCTTGGCCTTGCCCAGCACTTTCTTGGCGGCAGCCGAGAGCTTGACCTTGAGCGTCTTCGATGTGCCTGCGGCAAGGCTGAAGGAGGCCTTCCCGATCTCGGTGTTCTTAGCTTTGGCCTTGCCGACCTTGAGCTTGGCGACCAGCTTCAGGCTGCCCTTGCAGGGACCCTGTCCCTTGCACGAGAGCCTCAGCACGGCCTTGCCGCCCTGGAAGAGCGCGGCGCCGGAGACGCTCAGCTTGCCGGGGGGCGGTGTTGGGGATTTGGTGCCGGTGCCGGATCCGCTTCCGCCCGACCCCCCTCCGCCTGAGGTCGATGTGAGGTTGAAGGTCGCGGTGACGACGGTGTCTTCTTCAAGCGTCAGTTCGCACGGGTCAGCGGTGCAGGCACCAGACCAGCCGGCGAACTGGGAGCCGGAGTTCGCCGAGGCGACCAGGGTCAGTTCGGTCCCTTCCACGTACGCGGGAGCGCAGGTTTCGAGCGGCCCGGATTCGACTTCGCATTTGACCGTGCCCGAGCCGGTTCCGGCTTTGAGAATCGTGAGCGCGGGACCGACGAGGTCGAAGGTGGCGGTGACGGTGCTGTCTTCTTCGATTAGCAGTTCGCATTCGGAGCCGGACGCTTCACAGGAACCAGAAAATTCGACGGCTTCGGAGCCGGAGTCCGGAACGGCGATCAAGTTGATTTCGGTATTTCCGGGATATTCAGACGCACAGGGTCCCGGACCTTCTTCGAGTTCGCATTCGACTTCGCCGGTGCCGGAGCCGTCGGTTTCGATCGTGAGGGTGAATTCTTCGAGGTCGAAGGTCGCGGTGACTTCATGGTCTTCGTCCATGGTCAGTTCGCAGGCGAGTAGGTCGCAGTCGCCGGAGAATCCGATGAATTCGGACCCGAATTCTTCTTCGGGGGAAATCCTGACTACGGCGCCTTCTGGATATTCGCTTTCTTCTACGCATTCTTCTTCGAAGGCTTCTTCTTCGGTTTCGACTTCGCATGCGAGCCTGCCTTCGCCAGTGCCAGCGAAATTGATGGTGAGCGTGAAGTCGGCGGAAGCCTGAGCCGCCGGGATCAGCAGCAGGCCCGCGGCGAAGAAGGCAAGCAGGGCGAGGCGCAGCCCGCCAGACGACGCTCGTGCGCTCCCTCCCATGCCGAACACAACCCGAGCTTATTACAGAAGTAGCGCTCCCGAACGAAGGCAATCCGCCTTGCTATGCGCCTCTCAGGCGCTGACGTCGACGATCTTGACCAACCCCTCGAGGCCACGTAGATCTTTCGCATTCAAGGTGTAAAGAGGAAGGTCGTGGGCGAGAGCCGTTGCAGCGATCATCAAGTCGACGGCACGCGCGCCTCGGGACTTACGGCCACTTGAGACCACGGCGGCGTAGACATGTCCATATGCCCGCGCACAGCCGGGCGTGAAGTCCAGCGATTCGACACCCGCCTCGAACCGCTGCAGACGCTCCTGACGCCGCGCTCGCTCGAGATCGTCGGAGGTGGCAAGGGGTCCAGCGGTAAGCTCGGCGAGCGTCAGGGTCGAGATCGAGATCTCAGCGGGAAGTCGTCCTGGGTCGACCTGCTCGCGACCGATCACCACCGACGTATCGACCAGACCGCGCCCTTCGGGCGGGTCAACCACGGGGCGTAGGATCCTGATCGGCGTAGGCGTCGATATCCGCTCGGAACCGCTCGTAGTCGATCGGCGGCGAACCGGCGAAGAGGTCGAGGAAGGCCTGCCTGGGGATGAATCTGCGAGGCCTGTATGGGCGCAGCTCACCGACCGGCTTCCCGTTCCGGGTCACGATGAAGTCCTCGCCAGCGTCCAGAGCCCTCATCACCTCGCCGCTGTTGTTGCGCAGCTCCCTCTGGGTCAGCTTCCGGGTCATCGGACCCACTGTAGCACGCGTGCGCCGCTGAGATTTCGCTTTCCAAAAGGGAATCGACCACATACGAGGGCAGACCGCCTGGGCCGTCTGCCGACAGAACTCCGAACAGCGCCCGCCGTGCGGGGACCCAACCGAGCGGCTGCTTCAGCACCTTGACTCGCAGGCCACGGCCCAGCAGGTCCCCGACCGCAAGCGCTGCCAGGGCGCGATCGGAGGCGAGGTCGGCGCGGAGGATCGCGCCCGCCGGCCGGACACCCTCCTCGGCCAGCAGCGGTTGCAGCCAGGCGGGCGGCAGGTGGACGGCGGCGACCGAGTCGCGGACCAGGGGCAGCGCCGCTCGTATCGACTCGAGCGCCCCCTCCTCCTCGGGGACGGCGAGGTGGCAGGTCTGCCCTCGCGAAGCGGCCCGCAGTTGCGGCAGGTGAGCGGCGAGTCGCTCCTCCAGCTCGCGCGCCCCGGCCGATGCGATCAGCGTCGGGCGGGGTGGCCGGCCGCCGACGTCGACCAGCAGGCCCGGTCGGTCGGGATCCGATCCGGCACAGGCAAGCGCAGCCGCGGCGACCTTCGAGCCGCTCGCGTCGCCGACGGCCGTGACCAGGACCACGCGCCCACTCATCGCCCGGCCGGCCTCGTGAAGGCGGAGCTCGTGACGACCAGCACCCCGGCGAGGCCGGGCAGTGGCGACGGCGCGTGCAGCCGCACAGCCACCTCTCCCCCGCGAACCGCCACCTCGACGTCCTCCGCTGCCCACCCGGGGAGCGCCCTTCCGGCGGCGGGCTTTGCCGGCCGGCCGGCAGCCAGCGCCAGCGCTCCCGCCTCGGCGGCGCCGTCGGCGAGGGTCAGTGCGTAACCGGCGAACAGCAGCTGCAGGACGACCGCGCCGACCAGCAGCAGAAGCGGCACCGCAGCGACCGCTTCGACCGTCGCCTGTCCACTCTCTCTATCCATCGCCCAGCCCGCTCTCCGCCTCGACGGTCAGCCGTGGCAGGCCCGGGAGCAGGCGCGGCACCGGCACCCGCACCGAGACAGTCCCCGAGTCCTCGACGCGAGCGCCAGGCCGCAGCGACGGCGGCAGGGCATCCCGGGCCGTCGTCGCCGCATCGCCTCCCACAACCGCCGCACGCGCGCCGGCCCGGGCGGCCACGCCCACCGACCACAGCGAGTGGCCGACGAGGCCGAGCTGCGCCGCCACGAGAACCGCCAGCAGCAGAAGCGGAACCACCGCGATCAGCTCGACCGAGGCGATCCCCTCCTCCCTGTGGCCTGCACTGCTGGCGGTCCGTGGCGGCACGCCGTGACCGTCGCAAGCCCGGACGCGTGTGTGGTGCGCTCAACCGCGCGGACCAGTGAATTCTCTCGCGCCCAGCGCGCTCAGTAGGTGTTCGCGTCGACCCAGACGCGCCAGATCGCCGCGACCGATGCGCCGAGCAGGACGATCCAGGCGAGCGTGCCGCCGCCGCTGGAGAAGAGCTCGTCGCTGCCGGCGATCAGCAGGGCGATCATCCCCAGCGCCCCGTACAGCAGCGCCCGGCGACCGTCGCTGAGCGTCGCCAGGGTCAGCTGGTTCTGGCGGCTGAGCACGAACAGCGTCCAGGCGATCCCCGCCAGGAAGCCCATCGTGATCGCGGTGAGGATCGCTTCGGCGGCATTGCCGCCGGCGGGCGCGAAGGCGACAACCAGCGCCAGCAGCCCGACGATCGCGACGTTTCGCACGGTACGCACGGGGGAAATTCTACGCGTCGGCCCGAGGAGGGTCTAGCTACTCGACATCACGACGATGCCGAAGGCCACGGCCGCCAGGGTGACCAGCACGGCCAGGCCTGCGAGCACCGCTGCCCCGCCCGCCGCCAGCGTCCGTTCGTTGCGACTGAGGTCGGCGAAGCGGGCAACGCCCCAGATCGCCACCGAGAAGACAACGGTTATGCCGACGCCGGCGACCAGCGACGCGACTACCGTCTGCAGAAGCTCCTTGGTTTCGACCACGACCGCCATGTTCAGCCCGCCGGGACCGGGGAGCCCTGGCGCGAGCGCCGGGAGAAGATCGCGAAGATCAGCGAGAGCGACATCAACGAGACGAGGACGGGGCCCAGGGCACCGCTGCCGAAGATCGCAGTCGCGCCGTAGGCGAGGGCGCCGATCGCCGCCGCCGCCGGCAGCGTCAGCAACCAGGCGGTGACGATGTTGCCGGCGACCCCCCAGCGCACAGCCGAGACCCGCTTGCCGGCGCCAGCACCCATCACGCCACCGTTGATCACGTGCGTGGTCGAGAGCGGGAAGCCGAAGTGGGTCGAGGCGAGAATTACCGTGGCACCGGCCCCCTGGGCCGAGAATCCCTGCGCTGCGTCCATCTTGATGATCCGCGTGCCGGTCGTGCGGATGATCCTCCAGCCGCCGCTGTAGGTGCCGAGCGCAATCGCCACCGCCGAAGAGACGATCACCCAGAGCGGCGGGTCGGCGTCGGCGCCCAGCGTGCCGTTGGCGACCAGGGCCAGGGTGATGATGCCCATCGTCTTCTGTGCGTCATTGGTCCCGTGGGCCAGCGCCAGCAACCCGCCGGAGACGACCTGGCCGTAGCGAAAGCCGCGCGTCACCAATCCCGGCCGCTGCCGCCCGACCACCCTGTAGACGAGCCCGATCGCGATCCCGGCGACGGTGAAGGCGAGGATCGGCGCGATCACCGCCGGGATCAGCACCTTGCCGACCAAACCGTCGGCGATCACGGCGTCGAAGCCCGCAGCGGCCACCGCCGAGCCGACCACGCCGCCGATCAGCGCGTGCGAGGAACTCGACGGGAGGCCGAAGGACCAGGTGATCAGGTTCCAGGCGATCGCCCCGATCAACCCGGCGAAGACGACCGTCGGCGTGACCACGCCGGAGTTGACGACGTCGTTGGCGACGGTCGCCGCGACCGAGATCGAGATGAAGGCGCCGGCGAAGTTGAGCAGCGCGGCCATCCCGATCGCCACCTGCGGGCGCGCCGCACCAGTCGAGATCGAGGTGGCGACGACGTTCGCGGTGTCGTGGAAGCCGTTGGTGAAGTCGAAGGCAAGTGCCGTGCAGACGACGATGACGAGGATGACGTCGGAGCTCATGTAGTGACGAGGGCCAGACGTTGCCAGACAAGGACGCAGGGAGCGTGGCGTGCTCCGCACGCGAGCGACCGAGGACGCAGTATGGCGACGTCTGGGCCCGTCACGAGTTCTTGATGACTATGCCCTCGATTATTTGAGCAGCCGTCTCGGTCGCGTCGATCGCGTTCTCGAGCACGGCGAACATGTCCTTCCAGCGGATCACGACCATCGGGTCGATGCCGTTGGAGAAGAGCGAGGCGACGGCGTCGCGGGAGATCCGGTCGCCCTCGTTCTCCAAGCGGTGGATTTCGATCCAGTATTTGTCGAGATCCTTGAAGTCGGGCAGGTGCTCGAGGCCCGCGGCCAACTGCTCGCAGGCTCCGACCAGCACTTTGGTCAGCGCCTGAGCCTGCGACATCGGCGCCTCGATCTTGTAGAGGCCGAGCAGGTCCGCCGCCTCCTCGGTGTAGTCGACGATGTCGTCCATCTGGGTTGCCAGCCCGTAGATGTCCTCGCGGTCGATCGGCGTTACGAAGGTCGAGTTGAGGCGTTTGACGATGTCGTGGGTGATCCGGTCGCCCTCGTGCTCGGCCTTGAAGATCTCGCGCGCGAGATCGCGGTCGTCAGGCCACGACCCCATCATCTCGTCGAGCAGCTGCGAGGCGTGAAGGGTGTTCTTCCCGGCCTCGATGAAGAGGTCGAAGAAGGTCCGGTCGCGAGGCAGAAGAGAGAGGCGCACTACCTGGCAATCCTATTGATCGAGCCGGGCGCGGTTCGCTCAGCCGGTGCTCGCCGCGAGCTGCTCGGCCGCGCGCGCCGCGTGGCGCTCGCGCAGCTCCTCCTGGACGCTGCGTCGCTGCCCGTTTTCGGGCCCGAGCCGGGTCCAGGAACCCTCGGCGTCCAGCTCCCAGGCATTGGCGTTCTCGGCAAAGCAGCGCTCGAGCACGTCGAGCAGCTCGGCTTTCAGGACGGGCTCCTCGACCGGCGTCACCAGCTCGACCCGGCTGTCGAGGTTGCGCGGCATCAGGTCGGCCGAGCCCACCAGGACCCGCGTCTCCTCGCCGCGCTGGAAGGCGTAGACGCGGGAGTGCTCGAGGAAGCGCCCGACGATCGAGATGACGCGGATGTTGTCGGAGATCCCCGGCACGCCCGGCCGCAGGCAGCAGATGCCGCGCACGTTGAGGTCGACCCGCACGCCCGCCTGCGAGGCCTCGTACAGCGCCTGAATGCAGGCAGCGTCGACCAGCGAGTTCATCTTCAGCGCTATCCGCGCCTCCTCGTCGGCGCGCTGCGCCTCGACCGTGGTCTCGATCTCCTCGAGGATGCGGTCGCGCATCGTCGTCGGCGAGACCAGGACCTTGCGGTACTCGGCCGGGCGCCCGTACCCGGTGAGGAAATTGAACATCTCGGCGACGTCGGCGCCGATCTCCTCGTCGGCGGTGAAGAGGCCGAAGTCGGTGTAGAGGCGAGCGGTCTTGGGGTGGTAGTTGCCGGTCCCGATGTGGACGTACTCGCGCACCCGGTCGCCCTCGCGACGGGCGACGACGATCGCCTTCACGTGGGTCTTCAAGCCGGGGATCCCGTAGACGACGTGCGCGCCGGACTCCTCCAGCGACTTGGCCCAGGCGATGTTGGCCTCCTCGTCGAAGCGGGCCTTCAGCTCGACCATGCAGACCGCCTGCTTGCCACGTTCGGAGGCGCGGATGAGAGAGGGGACCAGCGGCGAGTCGTCGCTGGTCCGGTACACGGTCTGCTTGATCGCCAGCACGTCGGGATCGGCGACCGCCTGCTCGACGAAGCGCTCGACCGAGGTCGCGAACGAGTCGTATGGATGGTGGACGAGGATATCCTCGTTGCGGATCGCCGCAAACATGTCAACCGGCTCGTCGTCCTCGCCCTGCAGGCGCGGCTGGGTTACCGGCGTCCAGGGCGAGTAGCGCAGCTCGGCGTGGCCGGGAACGTCGGCGACCGCGGTGAGATCGGCAAGGTCGATCAGGCCGTCGACGTCGTAGACCTCCCGGTCCTCGAGCCGCAGCGCGTCGATCAGCTGCTGGCGCAGCTTCGGGTTCATCCCGGCGGCGATCTCCAGCCGCACGACCTCACCGAAGCGGCGGCGGCGGATCTCGTCCTGGACCGCCTGCAGCAGGTCGTCAGCCTCGTCGGAGACGGTGAAGTCGGCGTCGCGAGTGACGCGAAAATAGCCGTGGTCGACGACCTCGGTGCCGGGGAAGAGCACGTCGAGGTTGGCGGCGATCGCCTCCTCCAGCGGCACGAACGCCTTGCCGTCGTCCCCCACCGGCAGGAAGCGGCCCAGCAGCTCCTTCGGCACCTTGACGCGGGCGATGATCTCCGTCCCGCTGTCGGGATCGCGCAGCAACACGCCAAGGCTGAGCGAGAGGTTGGAGATGTAGGGGAAGGGCCGGCCGAGGCCGATCACCAGCGGCGTCAGCGCCGGGAAGACCTGCTCGTGGAAGCGCTCGTCGATTTCGCGGCGCTCCTCGGCGGTAGCCGAGTCGAGCGTGACGATGCGGATCTCGTTCTGCTCCAGCGCCGGCCGGATCTTGCCCTCGAAGCAGCGGTGCAGGCGCCGGTCGAGCTCCAGGACCCGCGCCTGGATCGCGTCGATCTGCGCGCCGGGGGCGAGGCCGTCGGGACCGCGCGCGTCGATCCCGGCATCGAGCTGGTCGAAGAGACCTGCCACCCGGACCATGTAGAACTCGTCCAGGTTGGAGGCGTAGATCGCGCAGAAGCGGACCTGCTCCAGCAGCGGCACCTCAGGATCCTCCGCCAGTTCGAGCACCCGCTGGTTGAAGTCGAGCCAGGAAAGCTCGCGGTTGAAGTAGAGGGCGGGATCGTCGATCGGCCAATCGTACTGCCGCGGTGCCGTCATCCCACCGGCTCTCAGGCGACCCGGGCAGATGCTTGCCGGGGGGTCTCGGCGGTTGCTCCCAGTGTGCGTCGATAGCCGTCCCCGAGTTGCTCGAGAGCTCGCTCCCAGGAGCGGCTACGGGCCGCTCGCGCGGCGGAGGCGCCGAGGTGACGGCGCAGGAGCGGCGAGGAGGCAAGCTGCAGGACGGTGCCGGCGATGTGGTCGGCGTCTGCTTGGCAGAGCATCCCGGTGTGGCGGTTCTCGACCAGCGACGCCGGCCCCCCCTCGGCGACGGCGATGACCGGCAACCCGCTGGCGCCGGCCTCGAGCACGACCTGGCCGTAGGTGTCGGTGGTCGAGCAGAAGAGGAAGACGTCGGCACTGGCATAGGCCCTGGCCAGATCGTCTCCCTCCAGCCAACCGAGGAAGGTCGCGTGCTCGCCGAGGCGCGCTCGCAGCTCGCTTTCCTCGGGCCCACCGCCGGCAAGCAGGAGGTGCAGGCGAGGGTCGGAGCGACGCGCGCGCAGGAAACTCTCGGCGAGTAGGTCGACGCCCTTCTCGCGCGTGAGCCGGCCTGCGTAGAGGACCTTGACCTCTCCCGGGTACTCCCCGCGCGCGGCCTTGTCAGGGTCGAAACGGGAGACGTCCACCCCGCGCTCCCAGCGCCCGAGCCGATCCGGCTCGACGCCGAGCGCGAGTAGCGAGCGGTCCGCCGCAGGGCTCGGAGAGAGGACCAGCGAGGGCGCGCGATAGAAGGCCCCGAGTGTCATCTGCGCCGTCGACTCGAGCCCGCCGTCGCCACTGCGCATGCCCGCGTAGGTGGCCAGCTCGGTGTGGTAGCTGGCGATCAGCGGCGTTCCCGCGATCCGGCCCAGCAGGGCGGCGGCGACCCCGGCGGGGCCGGGAACGGTGACGTGAACGGCGTCGTAGCGGCCTTCGGCAAGAGTCTCAACCAGGCCGGGGAGGCCTGGGACACCGAGGCTCAGTCCGCTGTAGAAGGGGACCTCGAACTCGGCCGCCGCCGGCAGCCGCCGGTCGACGCCGGGGTCGGTGCCGACGACCTCGATCTCGAATCCGGGCACGCCGAGCTCGCGGATCTTCTCGATCGTCGCGGTGACGCCGTGCATGGCGCCGATGCCGTCGGCGATCAGCGCGACGCGCTGGCGATCACCGGGCCGGGGAGCTAGTTTCGCCTTCTCAGCGCCGAGGAAAGCCGTCGCGGGGACGTAGGGCACAACCGGCACGAGGGCATCGAAGAGCCCGCCGAAGGCAGCGCCGACGTCGCCGCGGGCGGCCGCCGCGGAGCCGTCTGCGATCGCGGTGCGCAAGCGTCGCTCGTGGGTGCGGCGAGCGCGGCGGTAGAGGTCTGCATGAGAGAAGCCCTCGACCTGCATATGGGCGAGCAGGTCGCGGCCGCGCAGATCGATCTCGAGCGAGCGAAGCCAGGCCTCGAGCAGCGCCCGAGCGTCCCCGGGTCCAATGTCGGCCGCAACCTTGCCCTCGCGCTCGACACCCTCGCCGATCGTCCGCTGAGCGATCTTCAGCACCGCCGCGGGGTCGAGCGCCGCCTCCCCCGCCTCGGCTCCGTCGAGCGCCAGCGCCCGGGTCGCAAGAGCTATCGCCGCATGAGCCCACTTCGCGGCGCTGCCCTGCTCGCCGCCGGCAACGGCGTTGCCGGCGCGCACCTGCCTTAGAAACTCTTCCGGCGTGGATGCCGTCGGCACCTCGGTGAAGGTGCGGCCGATGTCCACGCCGGCGTGATCGTCGGAACCGCCGATCCCGGTCCCCCCGTGCGTCTCCGCGTAGATCGCCGCCGGCATATTCAGCTCCGCCGCCCGCGAACCGTTGCGCACCTCCCAAACTCCGAAGAGCTCGGCGAGGCGGCGACGGTGCCGTGGCACGAGCGGCGCGGCGACGTTGTAGAAGGGGTGCGCGAGCGCGCAGGCGATCTCGTTGCGGTCAAGGTATGCGGCGCAGGCCTCCAGATCGCCGGCGTGTGCCTGCAGCCACTCGTGGTCCCCGTGAGTGATCCCGTAACAGAGGACGTGAACCGCCTGGGGCTCGCCGGCGAAGCGGGCGGTCAGCTCCTCGGAGACGAAGCAATCGGGACGATCGGCGAGCTCGAGGCAACCGTCGATCGTGTCGTGGTCGGTGATCGTGACGAAATCCATCCCCCGCCGCTTGGCCAGCTCGTAGACCTCCTCGGGCGGCGTTGCGCACTCGGGCAATCCGAGCGAGCGCTGAACCCCGAGTCGCGAGAGCTGCGAGGCGGTGGAATGGCAGTGCATGTCTACTCGGGAAATCATCGGCGTCTCCCTGCTTAGATCGTTCTGTCACCCCCAGGGTTCGACATGTGCAGGCAAACAATGTGAACAACCGGCCAACACGAGGTGAACATCCCGTGACGTGCACGAAACGCCGATTTCCCATGTCAGGCATGGAAAATGTGCGCTTCGTTCTTACAAAGCGGTTTCGAGGGCGGCCCAGGTGCCCTTGCTCGCCTCGATCTGCCAGCGCTCGACGAACTCGTGGAACAGGCGCTCGCGGCGATCGCGCAGGATCGCGGACAGAGACTCGATGGTCTCGACCTTGGGCAGCATCAGGTCGCAGTCGTGCAGGTCGCCGAGGACCGACTGGAGCCGCTTGGCAGCGTTGCGCGCCGCCTTCGCCTCCGCACCGATGCACGGCCCGACGATCTCCAGTACGTAACGCAACCGCTTGGCCGCGATCCGCATGTCGTGCTGGGCCGTCGCCGCATCGGGGGTCAAAGCTCCGGGGGCGAAAGCGCGCAGCTCATCGAGCCTCGTCCGCACGATGCGCGAAGCGTTCGGCTGCAACGGGGTGCCCGGATCGAGGCCCTCGACCTCACGTGCCTTCATGTCTCCACCTCCTCGACGAGCCTGGCGAGGCGGCGGCGCAGCTTCTTCAGCCGCTTGGCGGAGACGAACGGGGCGAGCGCCTCGTTGGCTTGCAGCTGCCCGGCTCTCAATTCCCCGACCAGGCTCGCCAGCGCATCTCGGTCCTCGTCCGCGACATTGCCCGCGAGATCCTCCAGACGCTCGATTTCGACATCGAGGTCGCGACGCTCGCCGAGCGCATCGGCCAGGGCCTTCACCCGCTTCAGCGCCTTGCGATGCCGCTTGCGTGGGAAGACGGGCTCGAAGATCTCCAGCGCGGCGCGCAGCCGGCGGGTCGCCACTCGCATGTCATGTACCCGTTCGACGTCGTCGAGGTCGAGCACCCCCGATGCTTGCTCGAAAACCTCCTCGGAACGGATCTCGACCACCTGTGCGGCCGCCACGGCAAACGGCGCCTCGCAGTCGAGCTCGACCTTGCGTGCGCGTGCCACGCCTTGAGGCTAGAGGAGCGAAGGCGGTCGCGCCTAAGCGGCGATGCGGACCGGCGAGCCGTTGATGCTGCCGTTGAGCATGTCGAGGACGACGCCCTCGCGCAGCCCCCCCTTGCCGATCTGCAATGGCTGGCCGAGCAGCTCGGAGACCTTCTCCAGCAGCAGCACGCCGGTGGCGAGGATGCGAACCCGTTCGGGATCGAGCTCGAAGCGGCGGGCGACCTCAGCCGCGGGGTCTCCACAGAGGACGCGGACCCCCCGCTCCAGCGTCTCGTACTCGAGCACGGCGCCGACCAGGCGCCGTAGCGACGTGGCGCTGCCGCCGACCGCAACCGCCTGGACCGGGTGCTCGATCTCGACCCCAGCGAAAAGGTCGTCAATGCGGTCGCGGACCTTGCGGATCTCCGCCGCCGACGGTGGGTCGGAGGAGATCAGCTCATCGGCGAGGACGCCAGACCCGACCTGCCACGAGCGGACCTCTTCGGCACCGCCCGGCACCTTGCCCAGGATCACCTCGGTCGATCCGCCGCCGACGTCGACCACGCCGATCTTCCCCTCAACCGGATGCCCCAGGGTCTTGGTCGCGCCGATGAAGGCGAGTCGCCCCTCCTCCTCGTCACTGAGAATCTCGACCGGAACGCCGGCCGCCTCACCGATCGCCGC
Organism: Solirubrobacterales bacterium; assembly: GCA_025450585.1. Classification (GTDB taxonomy): domain Bacteria; phylum Actinomycetota; class Thermoleophilia; order Solirubrobacterales; family 70-9; genus VRUE01. The sequence continues at coordinate 26,293 of JANWHD010000025.1, read as the reverse complement.
AGCCGCCTCCTCGCCGTTGGCGGCCTCACGAACCGCAGCGGTAGCAACAGCGCGAATCTCCTTCGCCCCCAGCTCGCGAGCCAGCCGCACCTGGGTCGAAACGACCTCTGCCACCTCGTCGATCTTCCCGGCCAGGATCGCCCCGCCGGAATCAAGTGCCTTGTTAATCCGCGTATAGGCCCGCTGCTCCATCACCTTTTTCAGCTGTCCCTCCACGGGCTCAGCAACGAGCACACGAGTCGTGTTCGACCCAATATCTATGGCGGCGCAGAGCGTCACAGGCGTCTCTCGCATATTCCCAGACGACTCGGATCTCAACCGCGTCTCATCCATCTGTCAGCCAAGGCGTCCTGCCGGGCTGCGCCAACCGTGGGCACGTCCTGCGATGCGGCGGCTCGCGGCGGGTGGCACGGATTTGGGGGACCACCCCGAGGAGGCGGCGCAGCCGCCCCCGCAGCGGGTGGTGGCACCAAATCCGTGACAGGACCCGCCGCGCCTACGACGTCGGATGCGAAGCGTCCTCGAACTCCCGGAACAGCCCGGTGACGATGAAGGCGACCTGCTCGCCTATGTCAACGGCGTTGTCCCCGATCCGCTCGATCGCCCGGGCGCCCAGCAGCATCGTCATCGCCCACTCGCGGCGGTCGGCGTCGTCGCCGATCTCCAAGGCGAGGCGGAAGCAGTCCCGGTTGAGGTTGTCGACAACGTCGTCCTGGCGCACGAGGTCTTGTGCCATCTCCACGCTGCGCTCCTCGAAGGCTCGCTTCGCCTGGCTGATCAGCGTGCGAGTCTGACGGCCCATCGAGAGGATCAACGTCACCATCTCCTGGTCCGCGGGAGGCTCGTTGCCCGACAGCGGGATCATCTTGCAGACGTTCACGCACTGGTCGCCCATCCGCTCGATGCTCTTCAGCACGTGCAGGAGCGCCGAGATCAGCCGCAGGTCCGTCGCCACCGGCGACTGCCTCGCCAGCAGCGCGATCAGGCTCTGGTGGACCTCCAGGTAGCGGCCGTCGATGCGGTCGTCGTCGGCGACGACGAGCTGCGCGAGCTCGACGTCCTGGTGCTCGACCGCCTCCAACGTCCGCTCCAGCGCGTCGCTGACCAGGTCGAGACCGCCAAGCGCGCTGGCCTCCAGCCGCTCCAGCTCTTCCTGGTAGTGGATCCTGGTTTCGGTCGCCGCCATCAGCCAACCTTGCCCGAGACGTAGTCCTCCGTGCGCTGGTCGGAGGGGTTGGTGAAGATCTTTTCCGTATCGTCGAACTCGACCAGGCGGCCCCAGCGGTTGTCCTCGTCGGCGTCGAGCTCGACCATGAGGAAGGCGGTGCGGTCGGAGACGCGAGCCGCTTGCTGCATGTTGTGGGTGACGATCACGATCGAGAATTCCTCCTTCAGCTCGATCATCAGATCCTCGATCTTGCCGGTCGAGATCGGGTCGAGCGCCGAGCAGGGCTCGTCCATCAGGATCGTGTCCGGCTCGACCGCGATGCAGCGGGCGATGCAGAGGCGCTGCTGCTGGCCGCCGGAGAGGCCGAAGGCGTTGCTGTCCAGCCGGTCCTTGACCTCATCCCAGAGAGCGGCGCCGCGTAGGGCCCTCTCGACCGTGGCGTCGAGATCCTCCTTGCGGCCGAGGATGCGGGGGCCGAAGGCGACGTTGTCGTAAATCGACTTGGGGAACGGGTTGGGCTTCTGGAAGACCATGCCGATCAGCTTGCGCGCCTGGACCGGGTCCACCTCGGGCCCGTAGAGATCCTCGCCGTGGTAAAGCAGCTCGCCCCGCACCTCAGCCCCCGGAATTAGGTCGTTCATTCGGTTGAGGCAGCGCAGCAGGGTGCTCTTGCCACAACCCGACGGGCCGATCAGCGCGGTCACGTCGTTGCGGTGGATGTCCAGCGCGATTCCCTTGACGGCGGATACGCCGCTGTAGAGCACCTCGACGCCGTTGAGCTCGAAGACCTTTTCTCGCTTGCTGGAGCTCCCGTGCTGGAACTCCTCGGGTCGCACGGCGATCGCGGCGCGCTCCGCCGCCGCCTCGCGCGCCTCGCGACCGGTGCCGGCTCTGCTCTCGTCCGCTGCCACCTAGCCCACCTACCATCTCTGCTCGTAACGATTTCGTAGCCAGATCGCAAACGAGTTCATCGCCAGCAGGACGACGAGCATGACGATGATCCCCGCCGCTGCGAGCGCTTGGAACTCCTCCTGTGATCGTGTCGCGTAGTTGTAGATCTGGACCGGGAGCGCCGTGTACCCACCGCTGAACGGTTCGGGGTCGAAGGTGACGAACGCCGCCGCCCCGACCAGCAGTAGCGGCGCCGCCTCCCCCAGAGCGCGCGACACGGCCAGGATGACCCCTGTGACGATCCCCGGGATCGAAGCGGGAAGGACCTGCCGGCGAATCGTCTGCCACTTGGTCGCGCCAAGCGCGAGCGACCCCTGGCGGATCGAGTCGGGCACGGCCCGGATCGCCTCGCGGGCGGCGATGATCACCATCGGCAGCACCAGCAGCGCCAGGGTCAGCGAGCCGGCGGCGAGGACGAAGCCGAGGTCGAGCGGCCCCCGCACGATGAAGCTGAGCCCGAGAATGCCGTAGATGATCGAGGGAACGGCTGCCAGGTTCTGGATGTTGACCTCGATCAGCCGGTTCCACCAGCGGGTCTTGTCCGCGTACTCCTCGAGATAGAGGGCAGCGCCGATCCCGATCGGCACGACGAAGAGAATGACGCCCGCTATCAACTCCAGGGAGCCGATGATCGCCGGGCGGAAGCCCGCGCTCTCCGGGCGAATGGACGAGGGTCCGTTGGTGAATAGGTCAATGCTGAGCGCCGAAGCGCCTTGGGCGAAGGCCTGGATGAGAAGGGCGACCAGCCCGGCCAGAGCGATCAGGATCGCGAGCAGTAGCAGGGCGGCGAAGAGCGTGTTGCGGATCACATCGCCGCGAGGCTGGTCTCGCAACATCGCCTGCGTCGTCGCCCTGGCTCCGGCGACGGCAAGGCGGTTGCGCGGGGTTGCCCTCTCCGAGCCCATCGTCACTCGTAGACCTCCCGGTACCTGCGGACGAGGCGGATGCTGATCACGTTCATCGCCAGCGTCATCAGGAAGAGCACGGACCCCACCGCGAAGACCGATTTGTAGGCGATCGACCCCGTGGGGATGTCACCGGTGGCGGTGACCGCGATGTAGGAGGTCATCGCCTGGATCGAGACGACCGGGTTGAGGGTGAAGTCCGGGGTCGAGCCGGCGGCGAGGACAATGATCATCGTCTCGCCGACCGCCCGAGATATCGCCAGCACGATCGAGGCGACGATGCCTGACAGCGCCGCCGGGAAGACGACGCGCGTCGCCACTTTCGCCCTCGTCGCGCCCAGCGCGTACGCGCCTTCACGCAGGCCACGCGGCACCGCCGACATCGCGTCGTCGGAAAGCGAGGCGATGATCGGGACGATCATCAAGGCGATGCCGAGGCTGGCCGCCAACGCCATGAACGGCTTGCCGGTCGCCCCGCCGAGGAAGTCCCCGGGCCATAGCGGCTGGATGATCTCGGGCAGGATGAAGGTGACGGCGAAGAACCCGATCGCGACGGTGGGGATGCCGGCGAGGACCTCGAGGGTCGGCTTCAGCGTCTTGCGCACGCGTGCGGTCGCGTACTCGCTCAGGTAGATCGCAGCCCCGAGCCCGATCGGGATCGCGAACAGCATGCACCAGAGGGTGACGTTGAGGGTGCCGGCGACGGTCGCCAGCACGCCGAAGCTGGGCGGCTCGAACTGGGGAGACCATTCGGTGCCGAAGAATTCGCTGACCGAGACCACTTCGAAGAAGCCAATCGTCGGCCCGATCAGCGAGACGACGATCGCCGTCGTGGTGATGACGGAAAGAATCCCGCAGAGGGCGAGGAGGCCCTGAATCGCCTTCTCGCCATAACGGGGGCTCGGCGCCCGAAGCCGGCGGGGGAGATCCCCCGCCGGCTCAGGCGCCTGCTTGTCGCCCGCTCGGGTCACGCGCTGAGCATCAAGCGCCGGCCTTGGTCGCGGCCGCTTCCGATTCTTCGAGCTGTTCTTCGGTCAGCGGGACGAAGCCGACCGCTTCGGCGATGCCGGTGACGTTTTCGAGGTAGTACTCGACGAACGCCTTGACCTCGGGCTTCTTCAGCGCCGAGTCGCTGGGGTAGATGAACAGCGGCCGGCTGAGCGGCGTGTAGGTGCCTTCCTGGGCGCTTTCGACCGACGGGCCGACGCATCCCTTACCGCCGTCGACTTCCAGTGCTTTCAGCTTGCCTTCGTTCTCGGTGTAGTACGAGAAGCCGGCGTAGCCCATGCCGCCGGGCGCGCCCTCGACGCCGGTCACAGTGGCGTTGTCGTTCTCGCCGACGTTGTTGTAGTCCTTGCGCGAAGCGCCCTCTTCGCCGTTGATTTCGTCGGTGAAGTAGTCGAAGGTGCCCGAGTCGGTGCCGGGACCGAACAGAGCCAGTTCCTCGTCGAATTCCTCATTCAGCCCGGGAATTTCGTCCCAGTTGGAGAGCTTCGAGTCCGGGCCCCAGACCGCGTTCAGCTGGTCGACGGTGAGGCAGCTGACCGGGTTTTCGTTGTTGATCATCACGGTCAGGGCGTCGGTGGCGACGTGGACGTCCTCGTAGCCGATCCCTTCCTCCTTGCAGGCTTCGACCTCTTCGGGCTCGATTTCACGCGAGGCGTCGCTGATGTCGGTTTCGCCAGCGCAGAATTTTTCGAAGCCGCCGCCGGTGCCCGCGGTGCCGACGGTCACTTTGACGTTCGGGTTTTCCGCCTGGAATTCCTCGGCGATCGCTTCCGTGAGCGGTGCCACCGTGCTGGACCCGTCGATGCGAATCGACCCCGAGAGGTCGCTGCTGCCGCCGGCCGTGCTTTCGTCGTCGCTGCCGCAGGCCGCGACCCCGACCGCCAGGACGGCAGCAGAGGCGAGGACCACGAGCAATCTAGAGCTAATCACTCTGTCTCCTTCTCATCGTTCACTCCAGTGGACGGCCCTGCGGCCGCTGACGCCGCAACATTCGCAGCGGCCCCCCAGGCAGCTTGTTACCTGCCTGTGTCGAGGATGTGAAAAAGATGTAAAAGACGCGACTTCGGCTACGTGAAGCGCGTCAGCCGATGGCTGCCAGGATCTTCTTTTGCAGCCAGGGCGGCGCGTAGGCCGTCCCGGCTTCCTGCGCAGAGGCTTCCTGGCCTTTGCGGCCGACCACGTACTTGACGTATGCGTCCACGGCCGCGGCTTCCTCGTCCGAGTCGTATGCGGTGCAGGCAATCAGGTAAGAAACCAGGACGAGCGGGTAGGACCCCGGCGGCACCTTCTGCTCCAGCTCTACCGGGAGCATCCGCGGTCCCTTGCTGAGCGCCGTATCCAGATGCGCATTTTCGAGCCTCGTCGTGGTGGTCTGCGCGGTCGGTTCGACAAAGAACCCACCCCGGGCGGCGAGCCGGGTCACTCCGAACAGCTGCCCGACGTGGCTGAGATCGACGTAGCCGACCCTGCCGGCTTTCGCCCCGACCACTTCGCCGACGTTCGCCACGTCCGTCGCGGTCTCGCTTCCGTCGATCGGCCAGTCCTCAGTGGTTCCATAGTCCCAGACACGCGGGGCCTCGTAGGCGAGATAGGCGGTTACCTGCTCGGTCATCGCCGGCTCTTCGGAGAGGCCAACCGGCTCGATGGGAAGCTTGGGCGGGAGCCCGATCGGGCCGATACTCGGATTTTCCCGCTGGATCGTCTGATCGTCCCAGCGGGTGATTTCCCCGTTGAAGACTTTCGCCAACGTCTGCGGCGATAGTTCCATCCCCGAGAGTTTGAGATTGGGGAAGACGACGATCGGCGAGATGTAGGCGGGAAGCTCGATCAGTTCGCCCGGCTCGCAGCGTTCGGTGGCTTCGGCAAGCTCGTCCCCTTCAAGCGGTGTATCGCTGCCGGCAAAAGCGACCTCTCCCTCGATGAAACGCCGGCGGCCCTCCTCCGAGCCGACCGCGTCGTAGGAGATCGATTCCCCGGAGCCGGCTGATTTGAATCCCGTCGTCCAGACCCCCTGTGCGATCTCCTGTGCATCGGACCCGGCACCGACGATCTGGCCTTCGGTGTTGCCGGACGAATCCCCACCCGCGCCGCTTGACGAATCGCCGCCGTCGGCATCGCTGCCGCAGGCCGCGATGCCGACCCCCAGCACCGCAACCGAGAGGAGAACCACCAACGTCCTTGCTTTCAGTAGCTCGAAGATTCGAGAACGATATAAGAAATCTAGTCCGCTTTGTGGCGCGGGCTCAGCCGTCCGGTGAAAAGCGGTAGCCGATGCCGCTATGAGTGTGGATCAGGCTCTGTCCGGGGAGGGCTTCGCTCAGCTTCGAGCGCAATCGGCTGACGTAGACGTCGACGGAGCGGTCGTCGTTGCGCGGTTCGCGCCCCCAAACCTCGGCGTAGAGCTCCTCGCGGGTGAGAATGCGCTGCGGGTTCGCCGCCAGCGTCGTCAACAGTTGCAGCTCGCGCATGGTGAGGCTGAGGGGCCGTCCGTCGACCAGCGCCGCGTGCTCATCAGGACGAATCTCCAGCATCCCGAGCAAAGATCGCCACGACCGGCGCGGCCGCGGTTACGCGGGCGTAAAGCTGCTGTGAACTACTTGTGAATCCGAGGCGCCGGTCGGCGCCTCGGTAGATGCGGCGGCCTCCTTGGCAGGCGTCGCCGGCTCGGTGCCGCCGATCGGCTCCGGGTCGAAGCGGTAGCCGACGCCGAAGTGGGTGTGGATGTAACCCCACCCGGGCGAGCGCTTCTCCAGCTTCTGGCGCAGCTTGCGGATAAAGACATCGACGGAGCGATCGCCATGGGCCATCGCGTAGCCCCAGACGCGCTGGTAGATCGCCTCGCGCTCCAGCACCTGCCCCTTGGCGTCGGCGAGGAGCTGGAGCAACTCGAACTCGCGCCGGGTCAGGTCGAGGCTGCCGTCGCCGACAAAGGCCTGGAACTGGTCGGCGCGAATCTCCAGCTCGCCGGCGACCAGCGGGCCGGTCTCGATGCCGGCGCGGCTGCGGCGACGGCGACGCGATACCGCTTCGATTCGCGCCATCACCTCCTCGGGGTGACAGGGCTTGCCGATCCAGTCGTCGACGCCGAGGCGCAGCGCCCGCACCCGCTGGGCCACCGTGGAGCGGCCGGCGCAGACGACCACGCCGAGGTCGGGCAGCATCCCGCAGACCCGCTCCAGGTAGCTCCAGGCTTCGTCGCCCAGCACCGAGAGGTCGATCAGCAGCGCGTTCAGCTTCATCGCCACCAGCTCATCGGGCGGGATCGCACTGGTCAGGACCCGCTGCTGCCACCCGGCAGCCTCGGTGCGCTTCGAGAGGACGGTGACGAAACCGCTGTCCTGGTCAATGACCGCGAGCCGGATGGTCTGCTGTGGGTTCAAGTGGCGGACGTCGTTGCTGACGAAGCTGTGCCCTCGCGCTAAGACGGCAGGATTGTATGCGCCGGCGGCGACGGCTGTGTCGTCAAAACCCCTGCGTTCACAGGATTTTCACAGCTGAATGCACGTAATTTGCGGGAAAGAGGGCAACCCGAGCCAGATCTGTGTTTCTCCGGATGTTCACTCCAGGAGGCCTTTCGCACGGCAAGCTCTTCCTCACGAGACTCCTCTCTCGTCACCGCGAACGGCCCACTGCCCCGGGCCGTTCGCTATTTCTGAGCCGCTTAGCTGATCGCGCCAGTGGCCGCCAGCGCTAGGACCAGCACGCCCAGGGCGATCCGGTAAACGACGAAGATCTCCAGCGTGTGGGTGCTGAGGTAGCGAAGCAGCCAAGCGATCGCCAGGTAGCCGGAGGCGAAGGCGACGAGCGTGGCGATCGCGGTCGCCCCCACCGAGGCACTGCCATCCTCGCCGATCTTGCGCAGCTCGAAGAGGCCGCTCAGGACCACGGCCGGCACCGAGAGCAGGAACGAGTATCGCGCCGCGGCTACCCGGTCGAAACCGCGAAACAGGCCGGCTGAGATGGTCGCCCCCGAGCGCGAGACACCGGGGATCAGGGCCAGCGCCTGGGCCATCCCGACGAACAGCCCGTCGCGACCGTTCATCTCGGCCAGGTCTCGCTGCCGGGTGCCGACCCGCTCGGCGAGAACCATGACGAAGGAGAAGAGGATGAGCGCCGAGCCGATCAGGTAGAGGCTGCGCGCACCCGACTCGATCTGATCGCTGAAGACGAAGCCGAAGATCGAGATCGGGATCGTCCCCAGGACGATGAACCAACCCAACTTCGCGTCTTGGCTGCCCTGGCGAATCGGCACCCGCAATTCGCGCAGCCAGGCAGACGCTATCCGCCAGAGGTCGGCGCGGAAGTAGATCAGAACCGCCGCCATCGTCCCGAGCTGGATCACGGCGGTGAACCCGGCACCCGGATCGGGCCAGCCGAGCAGCGCCGGCACGATTCGCAGGTGCCCGCTGGAGGAGATCGGCAGGAACTCGGTCAGCCCCTGCACAAGGCCGAGGAAGATGGCTTCGAGGGTGCTCATCGCGGCGCATCCTATGGAGCGCAAGGGACGGGCATCCCCTGCGGAAACCCGCATAGGAACCGCCTTCAGGGTCCTGGCCAAGGGGGGCTCCAATGTTTCCTCCGGGGATGCCCGTCCCTTGCGCTAGATTGCGGAGCCGTGAAGGCTCCCTCTCGCCCAGCCAAAGCTCTCGTAGCACTCGGCGCCGCGCTGCTCTCGCTGCTGCTGGCCGCGCCTGTGGCGCTGGCCGAGAACGGCGTCGGCCTCGCCGGCCCGACGACCGATAAGACGGTGACCTTCTTCTGCTTCGGCGTAATTGCCTTCTTCGCGATCCTCGTGATCGTTCTCTCGGTGGTCCAGGGTCGCCTCGAGAAGAGAAAAGAACGCCGTAGGTACGACCTAGAGCGTTACGGCTGAGTCAGCTCAGTCGAGTTTGAAGCCGCTCAGCAATCGCTTCTCGGTCTCGCCCTCGATCTTGGCGAGGACTTCGACCTTGCCCTCCAGCGGCGTGTCGCGGATCTTCGTTGCCAGCAGGTCGTCGACCTGGAAGATGCCGGCGGAGTTATTCAGCTCGATCTCGATCCGCAGCGGCCGCGTCTCCCCCGCCTCGATCCTGACCTCGTCGATGGCCGCGGCCGAGATCGAGTGGATGCCCTCCTGCCCGGCTTCCAGCGGGATCCGGGTACGGCCCTGTGCCATGTCGAGTGCGTCGGCGACCCTGACAACGCCCGCCTCCAGCGTGTAGGGCTCGCCGCGGCGGCGGTGGCCGATGATCGCGTGCAGGATCTCCGAGGCCACGACCGTCCGCTCCGGCTCCCGGTAGGAATCCGCAAGCAGCCGCTCGAGCGCGACGCTGGCGAGGAAGAGGCTGTAGGCCTCGTGATCGACGCGGTGAATCGACATGCCGACGTCGTGCAGCAGGGCGCCGCCCGCCACGACGACCTCGGCGTCCCGCGGCGACATCCCGTGATCGGCGACGACCGCCGGTTCCACCCCGGCCTTGACCAGCAGGCGCAGCAGGCGCAGGGCGATGTTGAGCACGATCTGGGTGTGGACCCAGGAGTGGTCCGACATCCCCAGCCGCTCGGCATGGACCTGCGCCATGTACCACCAGGCCCGCACCTGCTCGTCGCCGTTGACGGCCCGAAGGAACTCCTCGAGCTTCCTGTTCCCCCGCGTCGGAGCCCTGACCTTGGCCTCGGCAATCGCCTCGCGAGGTGGCTTACGAGTGGGGCCTTTGGGATCCGGGGTGGGAACGGCCTCACTCACTTGCGTGATCGTAGGGGAGGAACCGGGTGACACCCGGTTCCTCTCATCGTCAGCCGCAGACCGGCCAGGGGCTGGAGCCCGAAGCGGCGTAGAGGAGCGCGGCTCGATAGTCCTGCTCCTGCTCTGGGGCTGCCGCTGGGTCGCCGGAGCCGCCGACGGATTCCCAGGTGCTGAAGCTGAACTGGTACTTGCCTCGGTAGGTGCCGTCAGAGGAGACGATCGTGGGGTCGCCGCCGGACTCGCAGGAGGCGATGGCGTCGAGGGTTTCCCGCGAGACGCCTCCCGGGAGAGATGCGTAGAGCTCGCGTCGCTCGCGGCGAGCTTCGGCGCGGCGCTTGGCTTCCATGCGCTTGACGGTGGTGCGGATCGTCTTGTGGAAGCGGGCGACCGGGCGTTGTAGGGGACCGAGCCTGGCGGGCACCGCCTCGGCTACGCCGATCCGTGGCGGTGGGGGACCGTCGCCGGTTGCCGCGAGGGCAACTGCCGGGAAGGCGATGCAGGCGATCAGGACAGGGATGAAATATGTGCGTTTTGTGAGCAAGCGCGGAACCGTGGCGGTATTTGCGACCGCAGAACGTGATCGCGCTCACACTGCTCACAAAGTAAGTGCCGTCTGACACGACAACAGGCACGGAATCCCTTCCGTGGGCAGAGGATGAATTGCATCTTGCGGCTCGGATCGCCGTGACAGGCGCAATCGAACAGAAGCCGGGATGATGGGCGCGTGGATTCTCCGACCTCGCGCTTGCTGCTCGCCTGCCCCGATCGGCCGGGACTGATCGCCGCCGTCAGCGGCTTCCTCGCCGAAGCCGGCCTCAACATCGTCGACGCCGACCAGCACTCCAGCGACGAGGGGCGCTTCTTCATGCGCATGATGTTCGACGCCATCCCCGAGAACGAGCTTGCCGCGGTCCGGCAGCGCTTCGAGCACGAGATCGCCACACCCTTCGAGATGGAGCACCGCTTCGCCGAGTCGAGCGAGCGCAAGCGGGTGGCGATCATGGTCTCGCGCGAAGACCACTGCCTCTCCGACCTGCTCTGGCGCTGGCGCAGCGGCGAGCTCGGCGCCGACATCGTCGCCGTCGTCTCCAACCACGACGACCACCGCGGGCAGGTCGAGTCGCTGGGACTCGACTTCCACCACATATCGATCGACCCAGAGGCGCGCGAGCGAGCCGAGGCGCAGGCGCTGGAGCTCTTCGCTGGCATCGACCTGCTCGTCCTCGCCCGCTACATGCAGGTCCTCTCCCGCAAGTTCCTGGAGGGCCTGGGCGCGCCGGCGATCAACATCCACCACAGCTTCCTGCCCGCCTTCGTCGGCGCCGACCCCTACCGCCGGGCCCACGAGCGCGGCGTGAAGCTGATCGGCGCGACCGCCCACTACGTCACCGAGGAACTCGACGCCGGGCCGATCATCGACCAGGACGTGACCCGGGTCAGCCACCGTGACGAGGTCGACGACCTGAAACGGATCGGCCGCGACATCGAGCGGCTGGTCCTTGCCCGGGCGGTCAAAGCACACGTCGACGACCGCGTCCTGCTCGACGGGGCACGGACGATCGTGTTCTGAGCACATCGACTGGCTGACCAGCCAGTCGATGTCGTATGGTGCGTCGCGTGGAGCAGGCGACACTCCCCCGCGCGCCGGCAGCGCGAACCCGAAGTCAGCTGCCTCCAGGCCCGAAGGGCCCCGCGCTCCTTCAGGGATTGCGTTACGCACGCGATCCCCACGGATTCCTCGGTCGCTTCCAGCGCCGCTACGGCGACATCTTCACCGTTCCCTTCCCGATCATCGGCAAGGTCGTCTGGATCGCCGAGCCCACCCTCGTCAAGGAGGTGTTCACGGGTACCCCCGAGCAGTTCCACGCCGGTGAGGCGAACGCGACGGTGCTGGAGCCCGTCTTGGGGCCCAACTCGGTGCTCACCCTCGACGAGGCTCCGCACATGCGCCAGCGCAAGCTGCTGCTGCCGCCCTTCCACGGCGAGCGGATCCGCCGCTACGGCGAGCTGATGCGCACGATCGCCCGGCGCGAGATGGAGAGCTGGCCGGTCGGTGAGACCTTCGCCCTGCGGCCGCACACGCAACGGATCACCCTGGCGGTGATCCTCGAGGCGGTCTTCGGGGTGCACGACGAGGAGCGCCTGCAGCGGGCGGAGCGCCTGATCGGCACCTTCGGCAAGCGCGTCAACGCGATCGCACTGCCGGTGCTGCGCCGCAACCTTGGCCCCTGGAGCCCTTGGGCGCGCTTCCTCCGCGCCCGCGAGGCGTTCGACGAGTTCATCTACGAGGAGATCGAGATCCGCCGGCGCGAGGCCGAGGTGGAAGAGCGCGACGACGTGCTCTCCCTGCTCCTGCGGGCCCGGCACGACGACGGCACGCCGATGGGCGACGGGGAACTGCGCGACGAGCTGGTCACGGTGCTCGGCGCCGGCCACGAGACGACCGCCACTGCCATCGCCTGGGCGATGGAGCGGCTGCTGCGCACGCCGCGAGTGCTGGCAAAGTTGCGCGAGTCCCTCGCCGCGGGCGAGGACGACTACCTCGACGCGACGATCAAGGAGACCCTGCGGATCCGGCCGGTGATCATCGACGCGGCGCGCAAGCTGAACGAGCCGCTGCGGATCGGCGGCTACGACCTCCCAGCCGGAACCTGCGTCTTCCCGGCCGCAGCGGCGCTGCACTACCGCGAGGACCTCTTCCCCGACCCGCACGAGTTCCGCCCCGAGCGCTTCCTCGACGGCAAGCCCAACGGCTACGCCTGGCTGCCGTTCGGCGGCGGCGTGCGGCGCTGCATCGGCGCTGCCTTCGCGGAATACGAGATGCGGGTAGTGCTGCGCGAGTTCCTCGAGCGCGCCGAGCTGAGCGCACCCGACCCCAAGCCGGAACGGGCGAGGATCCGCAACATCACCGTCGCCCCCGCCAGGGAAGCGCGCGTCAGGCTGGATCGCCCGCTGCGCTGACGGCCCGCTCGGCCTCCTCCCACTGCTCGTAGAGCTCGGCGAGCTTGCGCTTCGCGGCCTCGTGGCGCTCGGCCGCCCGCTCGGCCTTGACCGGGGTCGACCAGGCAGCTGGGTCGGCCAGCTCCTCCTCGACGGCAGCCAGCTCGGCTTCGGCAGCCTCGATCTTCTCCGCCAGACGGCTCGCCTTGCGGGCGGCGCTCTTCGAGGCCGCGCCGGGCTTGGCTCGTTTTGAGGCCTTGCCGGCTCGCTTCTGCGCCGCGGCGGCAGAGGACTCGGCTTCGGCCCGTTCGTCGCGCTGGCGCTGATAGGCGGCCCAGCCGCTCGGATGGCTCTCCAGCCGGCCGTCCTCGCAGACGACGGTGCGGCTGCCGACCGCCTCCAGCAGGGCGCGGTCGTGGGAGACCAGGATCACCGCGCCCTCGAAGGCCGAGAGCGCGTCCTCGAGCGCCTCGCGGCTCTCGACGTCGAGGTGGTTCGTCGGCTCGTCGAGGATCAGGACGTTGGCGCCGGAGGCGACGAGGATCGCCAGCGAGAGCCGCCGCTGCTCCCCGCCGGAGATGTCGTCGAGCGATTTCTCCGCGTCGGCGCCGGAGAAGAGGAAGCCGCCCAGCAGGTCGCGCGCCTTCTGCCCGCTGAGGCCGGTGCCGCGCTGAGCGGCTTCGAGCACCGTCCCCTCCCCCGCCGCGGAATCGGCGTGCTGGGAGAGGTAGCCGACCTTGACGTTGTGGCCGGTCCGCACCGACCCGTCGGCGGGCTCGCGCTTTCCCGCCAGAGTCTCGATCAGGCTGGTCTTGCCGGCGCCGTTGGGACCGACGAGGACGACGTGCTCGCCGCGCTCGAGTTCGAGCTCGGCTCTCTCGAGCAGGGTGCGGCCCGGCACCTCGATCCTCGCGCCGACCAGTTTCAGCACGACCCGGCCCGGTCGCTCGGGGGTGACGAACGAGAACCGCAGGTTGCGGCGGTCGCGCGCCTCGGCCTTCACCCCATCGCGCTTGATCTTGTCGATCTGCTTCAGCCGCGACTGCGCCTGGCGCGCCTTCGTCGCCTTGTAGCGGAAGCGCTCGACGAAGCGCTCCATCCGCTCGATCTCGGCCTGCTGGCGCTCGATCGCCTTGCCGCGGGCGATCTCGCGCGCCGCCTGCTCCTTGCGCCAGGCGTGCCATGGGCCGGCAAAGAAGCGCCCCTTGCGGGCCTCCAGCTCCAGCACCGACGTCCCCACCGCCTCCAGGAACCAGCGGTCGTGGGCGACGAGGACGACGGCGGCGTCGAGGTCGACCAGGTAGCGCTCCAGCCACTCCAGCGAGGGGATGTCGAGATGGTTCGTCGGCTCGTCGAGGAGCAGCAGGTCGGGGCGAGTGGCGAGCGCGCGGGCCAGCGAGGCGCGGGTCAGCTCGCCGCCGGAGAAGGTCGAGAGCCGCCGTTTGGCTGCCTCCTCGCCGAAGCCGAGGCCGCCGAGCACGGCGAGCACGTCGTCGCGCCAGCGATAGCCGCCACCGGCTTCGAGACGCTGCTGGGCGGTCGAGTAGGCGCGCATCGTCTCCTCGTCGGGCTCGCCCTTTGCCATCGCCTCCTCCAGGCGCGCCAGCTCCGCCTCGGTCTCCTGCATGTCGGTGCGGCCGGAGAAGACGTAGTCGCCGAGCGAGATCTCGGCGTCGCGCGGGGGCCGCTGGTCGTGCAGGGCAACCCGTGCCCCTTTCTGCAGGGCGATGCTGCCGGAGTCGGGCGGCCGCTCGCCGGCGAGAATCCGCAACAGGGTCGACTTGCCGGCGCCGTTGCGCCCGGAGAGGGTCATCCGCTCGCGCGGCTCGAGCTTGAAGGAGACGTCGGCGAAGAGCAGCCCGCCGCCCGCGTAGACGTCGATGGTCGTTGCGGTCGCGATTGCCATGACAGCCCTGACACTACGCGGCTCGCCCTGGACGGGCGTAACCTGCGCCGGGTGGAACGGGAGCAACTGCGTGAGGTCCAGGCACCGCTAAAGGAGCGCTACCGCGAGGAGCCCGCGGCCGCGATCGTCACCCTGGAGGCCAGCGGGGAGCTGGGCGAGGGCGTCTCCTGCTCGGTACAGACGGGGCGGGCGATCGCCGAAGCGGGGCTGCACCCGGCCTCCGGCGGCGACGGGTCGCAACTCTGCTCGGGCGACATGCTGCTCGAGGCTCTGGTCGCGTGCGCCGGCGTGACCCTTCGCGCCGTGGCGACGTCGCTGGGAATCGAGGTGAGGTCCGGGACGGTGCGCGCCGAGGGCGAGCTCGATTTCCGCGGCACGCTCGCGGTGGATCGCGACGCCCCGGTGGGCTTCACGGCGATCCGCCTCGCCTTCGAGCTCGACAGCGACGCCGACGGGGAGGAGCTGGAGACGCTGATGAAGCTGACTGAGCGCTACTGCGTCGTCTTCCAGACCCTCAGCCGGCCGCCCCAGCTGTCGGCCACGCTTGGGACCGCCTCGTAACCGGAACCATGGCGGGGCCGCTGCGACACCTGGGAGACCTGGCAAAGGCGCAGCTGACCCGGCGATCAGCCCAGCGCGAAGACGGCCAGGCGCTCGGCGAGCTGGAGAAGAAGCCGCTGGAGCTGCCGGCCGGCCTGGAAGTCGAATGGCTCGGTGTGTCCGGATACCGGATGAGCTTCGAGGGGCAGACGCTGTTCATCGATCCCTATCTGTCGCGTGTCCCGTTCGGCGACATCCTGCGGCGGCGGCCGACGCTTCCCGATCCGGCCGCGCTGGACCGCTTCGTCCACGCGCCGGGAGAGGTCGCCGGCGTTCTCGTCGGCCACACCCACTTCGACCACGCCGTCGACGCCCCGGCGATAGCCCGCCGCTTCGGCTGCAATGCCTACGGCTCGGACTCGCTGGTGACGCTGATGGGCCTGCACGGGCTGGCCGAGCAGGCGGTCTCGGTCGAGCCCTATCGCACCTACGAGCTCGGCCCCTTCGAGGTCAGCTTCACGCCCAGCGTCCACTCGAAGCTGCTGCTCGGCCTCGCCGTCCCCTACGACGGCGACCTCACCTGCGAGCACCTCGACGCGCTCTCTCCGAGCGCCTACCGCTGCGGTCAGGTCTGGGGCATCTCGATCCGCGTCGCCGGCATCCGCTTCTACCACCAGGGCAGCGCCAACCTGATCGACGAGGCGATCCACGAGCGCGGCGTCGACGTCTTCCTCGCGGGCGTCGCCGGCCGCAGCTTCACCGAGGACTACTGGAAGCGGATCCTCCCCCGCCTCGACCCGGCGGTCGTAGTCCCGACCCACTACGACAACTTCTTCCGCCCCCTCGGCCAGCGGATGGAGTTCGTCTCCAACGTCCAGCTCTCGACACTACCCGGCGAAATCGCCTCGGTCAGCTCCAACGCTCGGATCGCCGCCCTCCCCCGCGCGGATATCGCTACACACGCGTGACATCCTGCGCACCATCGGTGCGTAAGCGACGGCTAGCGTCAGGTGCATGTTCCCGCTCGAGACTGTCAATCCCCGAGACCTGCTCGAGGCCACGGTGACGGCTGTCTCGATTCTGGGAGGCGCAATGGCCTACACCAGCGGGTATTCGGCGTCCCGGGCGATGCAGCGAGGGCAAGCGGCCGACGTCCTCGGCCAGCGAGTCAACGAAGGTATCGGGCAAGGATTCGCGGTGGGCTGGCCGGTTGCGCTTATCGCATTTATCCTTGAAATATGGATCTGATGGAGCGACTGCTCAGGACACCGCGGGGAGCATCTTTGCTCAGCGCAATCGTGTCTGTCGCAGCCGCGATAGCGATCCTCGCCTTTGGCGCACCCCCAGCGATCCTCATCCTCACCTCGTGGATCACCGCCACCGTTTATTTGACATTGAGCTCGCCCGACCGCCGACCCGGTCGCCAATAGACGTCTCAGTCCGCGAAGTACTTGGCGGCGATCTGGTCGATCGTGCCCTTGGTCCTGATCGTGTGCTGGCCGAGAGCGGCGCCGATCGTCTTCAGGTCGAGCTCCGATTCGGACATGCCGCCACGTGGAAGCCAGTAGAGCTCCCGGCCGTCGATGGCGAGCCGGTCGTCCTTGCTGGAGAGCGCCAGTGCTTCCTTGCGGTCTGCGGCCGCGGGCTTGCGCTCGAGGAGCACCACCTGGACCTTGCCCTTCGAGGCCGCGAGAACGGACCGCTCGAACGGCTCGTGCGCCGCCATCGCCCGCAGCTCGGCCGCGCCGCGCAGGAAGACCGGCACCTCGTAGCCGAGCGACTTCGCCAGGCCCGCTTCGATCCGCCCTGTCAACTCCTCCGCGTCGACTCCCTCGGAGCCGAAGATCGCGTTGCCGCTGGCGCGGAAGCAGCCGACGTCAGCCAGGTCCAACATCTCGAGGCAGCGGCGCAGCTCGTCGTTCTTGATCCGCCGGTTGCCGAGGTTCATCCCACGCAAGAAGGCGACGTAGCGCTCCATGAGCTCACCATACGATGAGAGCGTGAACGCCGACTTCGCCGAGCTGCCTCCCGACCTACCCATCCCCGAGGACGACGGTGCCGCCGAGCACCTGACCGAAATGTCGGTCCCGACGCTGACACTGCCTTCCACCCAGGGCGGTCCGGTCGATCTTTCAGCCGCGGGCCGCGGGCGACTCGTCGCCTACCTCTACCCGCGAACCGGCGTCCCCGGCCGGTCTTTGCCTACCGGCTGGGACGACATCCCAGGCGCCCGCGGCTGCACGCCGCAGAGCTGCGCCTACCGCGAAAGCATCTCCGAGTTCTCGTGGCTCGGGGCAACCGTGGTCGGCATCAGCGCCCAGACCCCCGGGGAACAGCGCGAGTTCACCGAGCGGGAGCACATCCCCTTCCCCCTGCTCAGCGACAGTGGCCTTCGGCTGGCCGACGCACTGCGCCTGCCCACTTTCGAAGCCGAGGGGATGACCCTCTACAAGCGCCTCACCTTCGTCGCCGAAGGAGGCAAGATCGCCAAGGTCTTCTACCCCGTCTTCCCGCCCGACCGCGATGCCGGCGAGGTCCTCGCCTGGCTCCACCGCCGACGGGCCTAAAACGCTCCCATAGGGGGACGTTTTAGGCCCGTCGGCGGGACCGATGGAGGCGCCGAGAATTGAACTCGGGTCCGAGACCGTAGCGCGAAGGTGTCTACAGGTATAGCCGGCGCTTGATTCTCGTCTCCCGGGGTCCGCGCCGGCGGGCACTGCGGGAGATAAAGCCCTCTGAATTGTCCCCTGGCAGACGGGGCGATCCGCCTGGGTAAGCCCGCGTTCTGAAGCCGGCTGCCCCCTCCGCGGGCGGGAGAGGACCGACTCTCATCGCCTAGGTTCTAGCTAGGCAGCGAGGGCGAACTCATGGTCCGCACGTATTGGTTTTTGCCGGGGTTTAACGAGGCCTCCGGCAACCTCGACCTGCAACCTTTCGCACGGACCGACCACGTCGAAGCCTGTCGCCCCCGTGCTATGTGGACGGATTGTACGGAGTCGGGTAGGAATATCCCATGAGCGCGGAGCGACCAAGCGTGCATATCTGGTTCTTCGCGCCGGGAGCGAAGCGCGAAACCTTGTGATGGCCGACCTGCAGTTCGACGCGATCGTCCTCGGTGCCGGTGCGCCAGGGGAGGTCTGCGCCGGGCGGCTCGCCGACGGCGGGATGTCGGTGGCGATCGTCGAGCAGCACCTGGTCGGTGGCGAGTGCTCCTACTACGCCTGCATGCCCTCGAAGGCGCTGCTGCGGCCCGCCGACCTGCTCGGCGAGGCGCGGCGGGTGCCCGGCGTCGCTGAGGCGGTAACCGGGAAGCTCGACCCACAAGCGATCCTCGACCGCCGCGACGAAGTGATCCACGACCTCGACGACTCCGGGCAGCTGCCCTGGCTGGAGGAGCGCGGAATCGAGCTCTTCCGGGGCGAGGGGAGCCTCGACGGCGAGCGCCGCGTGCGCGTCGACGGAGACGTGCTCGTGGCCACTAAGGTCGTCGTGATCGCGACCGGCAGCGGCGCGGCGATGCCGCCGGTCGACGGTCTCGACTCGGTGCGCGCGTGGAACAATCGCGAGGCGACGACCTCGAAGCGGGTCCCGGAGAGCATGATCGTCCTCGGGGGTGGGCCGGTCGGCTCGGAGCTGGCACAGGCCTGGTCGTCCCTCGGTGCCGAGGTGATCCTGATCGAGGGCGCCGAGCACCTTCTCCCTCGCGAGGAGCCCTTTGCCGGCGAGGAGGTCGCCGAGGCGCTGCGCGAGAACCACGACGTCGACGTGCGCACCGGGGTCCTGGCCCAGCGCGTCGCGTCCACCGGTGCCGGGATCGCGGTCGAGCTGAACGACGGCGACGCGGTCGAGGCGGCCGAGCTGCTCGTCGCGGTGGGGCGCAAGCCCCGTACCTCGGGGGTCGGCCTGGACTCGATCGGCGTCACGACAGGCAAAGGCGGGTTCCTCGAGACGGATGACCGGATGAAAGTCGGCGGCCGCGACTGGCTCTACGCGGTCGGCGACGTCAACGGCCGCGCCCTCTTCACCCACATGGGCAAGTACCAGGCCTGGGTTGCGGCCGAGAACGCCCTCGGGCACCCGGTCGAGGCCGTCGCCGAAGGGCTCGGCTCGCCACGCGTCACCTTCACCGACCCCCAGGTCGCCGCGGTTGGCAAAACCATCGACCAAGCGCGAGAGGCCGGAATCGACGTCCGCGCCATCGACGTCCCCACCGACGGCACCGCCGGCGCGAGCTTCCAGGGCAAGGGCACCGGCGGCACCTCCCGCATCGTCGTAGACGAGTCTCGCCAGACCATCGTCGGCGCCACCTTCACCGGCTTCGAGACCGCGGACTTCCTCCACGCAGCAACAGTCGCCATAGTCGGCGAGGTACCGCTCTCAAAGCTCCGCCACGCCGTCGCCGCGTATCCAACCAGGAGTGAGGTCTGGTTGAAGTTGCTCGAGAAGTTCGAATCTGAAGCAACCGACTAGGTGGTCGATTCAACGTTTGCGTGCCCGAGGGGGCGCGACTGGCCAAGCTGGGCGGTGCGCAGGGCCGCTGCGCATAGCAGCGCTACGCGCAAGGCCGTGCGTGCCGATCCAGCGCCGCGCCAGGCGCGTCATCCGCGGGTACGCAAACTTGGATCGCCCGCCTAGACGGTTGCCCGACGCTTCAGGTCGTCGAGCAGCTCTTGCGGCAGACCCGCCACCTCGTCAAGGTCGTCGATCGAGCCGAAGCGGCCGAGCCGCTCGCGATGGGCGAGCAGGCGGGTCGCCTGGGTGACCGAGAGGTTCTCTGCTCGGAGCTGCTCGAAGGTGACCGAGTTGAGCTCGATCTTGCCGCTGCCCGACGCAGCCGGCGGTGCCGGCTGAGGCGGCTCCGGCGCGGGAGGCTCCGGCGTCGGGGGCGGTCCGGGCGGCTGGGGAGCCGGAGCCGGGGGGACGGGTGCAGGCGGAGGCGTCGGCGGCTCCGGCGCGGGGGGTGGAGTCGGTTGCGGCGCGGGTGGTTCGGGAGCTGGGGGCGGCGCGGGCTGGGGGGGTGACGGCGGAGTGGGCGGCTGGGGCGCAGGAGGCTGGACACCCTGCCCCTGGACCGACTGGATCACGGCCTGCTCAGCTTCGGCGGCGCGACGCTCGGCTTCGCGGGCTCGCTCCTCCGCCTGCGCGACGCTGTCGCGGATCTCGCGCAGCCTCCGCTCTCGCTCCTCCTCCTCGGACTTCAGCTTTGCCAAGCGCTCGGCCTCGGCTGCGCGGCGCTCCGCTTCCCTGGTCCGCTCCTCGATCTGGCGCAAGCGCTCCTGCGCCTCAGCCATCGCCCTCTCCTGCGCTTCGCGTTCCTGCTGAAGGCGCTGTTCGGCGGTCTCGAGGCCCCCGCTCGCGGCACCCACTGGGGCGACCGGCGGCGGGCTGGCCTGGAAGGCCTCCATCGACTGGGTCGCCTGCCCTCCCTGAGCGGCGGCGGTGCGCTGCTCGGCCTCACGCTGGAGCCGCTCGGCCTCCGCTATGCGGCGGTCGGCCTCGGCACGAATGCGCTCCTCCTCACGCTGAATCTCCCCCACCTTCGCCTGCACCCTCTGCTCGGCGGCGGCGGGGCCGTCGTAGCCGGGAGGCGCCCCCTGCGGAGCCATCGCCACCGGAGGGGGTGGCGGGGCCGGCTCGACCGGGGGCTGCTGGGAGAACGGTGGCGCGGGCGGCATCGCCTGCAAGGGCGACGGCTGGGCCGCCGGAGCCGGCTGGACCGGAGGCACGCCGGCCAGGGTGGCCTGGCTCGCCTGCTGAAGCTGTTCGCGCTCGTGAGCGGCTCTGGCCTCAGCCAGCTGCCGCTCTGCCTTCGCCGCGTCCTTGCGCGCCCGGCGTCCGGAGTGTCTGCGTCCACCAGGCGGGCTGAAGCGGCGTTCGGCGCGTTTCGCCGCCCGTTCTTCCCGCCTGCGCTTCGACTCCGCCTGGCGGCGCTTGCGATGCTCGACCCGGGCCGCACGTTGCTGTTCCCGCGCCTGCTTGCGCTTCTCCTTGGCACCCGGCGCCATACCGCCGACGACGGGAGGTGGCGGGGATACAGCCGGAGGAGGAGCAGCCACCGGCGCCTGCACGGCGGACAGCTCGGCGGTCTGGGACGTCGATGCGGAGGGGGGCACGGACCCGGTGGGCGACTTTGGAGAGGTGATAGACGGCGCCGGTGGGGCAGCCTGCCTCTTCGCCTTCTCCTTGCTGCGGCGCTGGGTGATGCTGACGACCAGCAGAAGCAGCAGGATCGCCGCCACGAGGCCGCCGACGAAGTACTGGATGTTGTCGCCGATGAAGTCGCCGGCTTCGCTCGGGAAGGAGTCGGCCTGTGCCTGGGCGGGGGCGATCAGGGCCACGACGAGCGCCGACACTGGGAGTACCAGGGCAGAACGGGATCGCATGTCCACGAAGCTACCTCATCCGGCTCTTGAATTCGCGCTCGACCTCGCGGCGCACGTCGCGCTCGGCGATCTCGCGGCGGCGATCTCGCCCCTCCTTGCCGCGCGCCAGTGCAAGCTCGACCTTCGCTCGCGAGCCCTTGAAGTAGATCCGGGTCGGGATCAGCGTCAGCCCCTTCTCCGCTGTCTTGCCCACCAGCCGTTCGATCTCGGCCCGGTGCAGCAGCAGCTTGCGCGGCCGCTCGGGCTCATGGTTCTCGCGGCTGGCTGGCTCGTAGGGCGGAATGTGGAGGTTGCGCAGCCAGACCTCGTTGCGCTCGACGACCGCGTAGGCGTCGCCCATCTGCGCCTTGCCGTTGCGCAACGACTTGACCTCCGAGCCCTGGAGGACGATGCCAGCCTCCATCTTCTCGATCGGTTCGAACTTCTGCCGGGCGCGGCGGTTGGTGGCGACGTCGCCGGAGGCCGGCTCTCGCTTCTTCTTGGACTTAGCCATCGGCGATCTCCAGATCGACCCGGCCGCGTGGCGCTTCGACTCCCGTCACCCGGACGGATATCGGATCCCCGAGCCGCAGGGAGGCACCGGACTCGCGGCCGGCCAGCGCCGTCTCGGTCTCGTTCAGCTCGAAGCGCTCGCCCGCCATCGTGCGGGCGGGCACGAAGCCCTCGTATACGTCTCCCAGCTCGCCGCCGAAGGCGGCGAAGGCACCGGCCCGGATGACGCCCGACACCTCGCCATCGAACGCGACCTCCGCGCCGCGCTCGCCGAGCTCGCGCTCCAGCAGGTAGGCAGCACAGACGTCGTCGGCGCTGCGCTCGATCTTCGCCGACTCGCGCTCCCGCTCGCTCGAGTGCCAGGCCGCCTCCCGCGCCTCGGCCGCTCGGGGGGCCTCCTCCCCCTCGCCCAGCGTCGCCAGCAGCGCACGGTGGACCAGCAGGTCTGGATAGCGCCGGATCGGCGAGGTGAAGTGGCAGTAGGCGGGGCTGCCCAAGCCGGCGTGGCCGCTGTTGCGGTCGCTGTAAGACGCTTGCATCTGGGAGCGGAGCACGAGCGATGTATACGCCTCGCGGCCGTGCCCGCGCCGCGCCGCCTCCTCGATCACCAGCCGGCTCGCCTCCGCCGCGACCTCCCCCGCTTGGCCAGGTGCCAGGCCCTGGCGCAGTGGCGGGGTCGGCACACCCAGCGCGTGCAGCTGCTCGACCAAGCGCTCGATCCGGCTGGGATCCGACTGGGCGTGGACCCGGTAGACGGCGGGCACTCGCTTGCGCTCGAGCAGCTGGGCGACCTGTTCGTTGGCGAGGATCATCAGCCGCTCGATCAACCGGTGGGACTCGGTCTGCGCCACCGAGCGAGCGCCGGTCACGTTCCCGTCCGCGTCGAAGCGGAACTCCGGCTCGAAGGACTCGACGTCGAGGCTGGTCGCCCCGCGACGCTCATCCAGGGCCGCCGCCACCTCGCGGGCCACCGCCAGCGGCTCGACGACGTCCTCCGGCGGGCTCTCGCGACCGTCGAAGACCCGGTCGAGCTGGTCGTAGTCCAGGCGCGCCCGGGAACGGATGCGGCTGCGGTAGAAGCTCGCCGACAGTGGAGTGCCGGATGGACCGAGCTCAATCTCGGCCGTCACCGCGAGCCTCTCCACTCCCGGCGCCAGGCTGCACGCGTCCTCGCTCAGGGCGCGAGGCAGCATCGGCTCGACGGTGCCCGGCACATAGGTGCTGTTCGCGCGCCGGCGCGCCTCGAGGTCAAGCGGCGTGCCGGGTCGGACGTGGGCGGCGACGTCGGCGATGTGGATCCAGACGCGTGCCGCGTCGCCCTCCCGCCGCGCCGAGACCGCATCGTCGAAGTCGCGCGCGGTCGCGGGATCGACGGTGAAGGTCGGCAGCTCGGTCAGGTCCCGGCGGCGGATCCCGCTGTCTTCGGCGGCATCGGCGGCGCGTCCCGCTTCGACCTCGATAGCGGCGGGAAAGCCCCGGCGCCCGAGCCCGTCAGCCAGCAGCGTTTCGACTGCCTCGCGGGCGTTGCGCGGCCGCGCCTTCTCCCGGCCCCTCCCCCGAGCCTGCTGGCGAGCGCGGTAGTAGCGCCAGTCGCGCTTGCTCACCGACAGTCCTTCCGGCGCGCTTCATCTGGGTATGAGCGGGAAAGGGCGCACTGGAGGCTCATCGCTGCGCTGCCAGGACCTTCAGGGCGCGGTCGAGCGCCTCGTCGGGCGCGGTCCGGGGCAGGTTGCGCACCCGGACGTCGGGGTGGATGCCGTGGCTCTCGGCCAGATTGACGCCGTCGGGGGTGAAGTACTCGCCGATCGTCAGCTTCAGGGCGCCGCCGTTGGAGAGGCCGATCTCCTGCTGGAAGACGCCCTTGCCATAGGAACGGGTGCCCACCACGGTGGCACCGGCGTCATCGGCAAGCGCCGCGGTGAGGATCTCCGCGGCCGAGGCCGTGTTGCGACCGATCAGGACGACCATCGGCACGGCCCTGAGGTTGTCGCCGACGGTCTCGTAGACGACATCCCCCTGGGTGCGCGACTCGGTGCTGACGACGACTTCGCCCTTGGGCAGGAAGACGCTCGCGGTGAGCACGGCCTCGTCGAGCAGCCCGCCGCCGTTCGCACGCAGGTCGAGCACGATCCCCTCGACGCCCTTGCGCTCAAGCTTCTCAACCTCTTCGCGCAGAAGCGCGTGGACGCCTTCGCTGAAGGTGACCATGCGGACGTAGCCGAGCTTGCGCCCATCTACCCGCTCGATCCTGCTGGTCACCACCGGCAGCGCGATCTGGGCCCGGGTGATCTCCAGCTCGCGAACCCCCCCGCCCGGCGTTTCGCGCACGCCGATTGTCACCTCGGTGCCTTCCGGGCCCTTGATCTTCTCGGTGGAGAACGCGCTGCTCTTACCGGCAATCGATCTGCCGTCGACAGAGACGATCGTGTCGCCTATCTCCAGCCCCGCCTCCTCGGCCGGCGAGCCGGGGAAGACACGGTCGATACGCAGGCCCGGCTTCACTTCCTCGACGGTTAGGCCGATTCCGGAGAAGCGGCCCGAGATCGCTTCGTTGAAGCGAGCCAGCGCGTCCGGCGAGAAGTAGTCGGAGAAGCGGTCGTCGTGGCGGCGGCGCAGCTCGCGAACCATCCCCTGCAGCGATGCGTTGGTCAGCTCCTCGGTTCCGACCGGCCGGTAGTAGTTGTCCTCGATCAGTTCGGTCGCTTCGGCGGTCAGCCCAGCCGAGTCGTCGACGAAGCGGTCGCGGAGGAATTCGGGCAGCTGCGCGGGGTGGCCGCCGAGCCAGATGCCGACGCAGAGGACAACCGCGATTGCGACCGCGAGGCCGGCGACCCCCCACCCCCAACCCCTCACGATGCGTTCAGACCTTGAGGAAGCGGCGCAGCGTGATGCCGGAGCCGACCGCCGAGACCAGCACCGCGGCACCGAAGAGGATCGCGACCAGCGCCGGGAACGAGAGGGTGCTGTTGTTCTGCGCCGCCAGGAAGGAGAAGGTGCTGCTCAGCGGGTCGACGATCGTGATCTTGCCCAGCCACAGGATCAGTATGGCGAGGAGCCCGCCCGCGAAGCCGACGACGACGCCCTCGATCATGAAGGGCCAGCGGATGAACCAACGGGTCGCCCCCACCAACCGCATCACCTCTACCTCGCGGCGCCGGGTGTAGATCGAGAGCCGGATCGTGTTGCCGACCAGCATCAGCGAGGCGAGGATCAGCAGCGCCGTGATCACGGTCAGCACGATCTTCAGCGCGCTGGTCACCTGCTCGATCTGCTGGGACTCCTGCTGGCGATCGAAGATCTCCTGGACGATCGGCGAGATCGGCTGGGGCTTGCCGTTCGGGCCCGGCGGCATGATCGCCGCTCGCACCGCATCGAGGTTCGCAGCGTCGTCGGCCTTGATCTGGAAGTTCGCCGGCAGCGGGTTGTCGTGGAGCTGCGTCAGCAGGTCTTCGCTCTTGCTCTTACCGAGGTCGTCTTCGAGTTCCTTCAGGGCCTCGGCCTTGGTGATCAGGGCGACCGACTCGACGTGGGGGATCGCTTCGAGCTCGGTCTGCAACGCGGCGATTTCGCCCTGGGTCGCGTCGTCGTAGATCGCGGCCCGGATCTCGAGGCTCTCGCGCACGGACTCACTCTTCGCCTGGGTCGTCTGGAAGACGGGGATGAGAACCCCGAGCAGGATCACGGTGGTAACCGTGGTGACGATCGCCGCCATGCTCGGAGCACCGTTGCGGCGCAGCGCGCGGAATGCCTCCTGAGTGAAGAAGAAGAAGCGCGACATCAGAAGAGCGAGTCGTGTCCGTTGGTCTGGCCCTCGGGGGCGACGCCCATCTCGGCCCGCATCCGCACGCCGAACTCGGTCGTCGACTCCTCGGTGTAGCCGCCGCTGACCTCGTCGCGGACGACGCGGCCCTCGTAGAGCTCGATCACCCGGCGCTGCATGTTGTCGACCATCTCGCGGTCGTGGGTGACGACGACGACCGTCGTGCCGGTCTTGTTGATCCGGTAGAGCAGCTGCATCACGCCGATCGAGGTGACCGGGTCGAGGTTGCCGCTGGGCTCGTCGGCGAGCAGCAACGGCGGGTGGTTGACGAAGGCGCGGGCGATCGAGACTCGCTGCTGCTCGCCGCCGGAGAGCTGATCGGGGTAGCTGTGCAGCTTGGTCGAGAGGCCGACCAGGCGCAGCGTCTCGGGCACCTGGGTGCGGATCTGGGCACGGCTGGCGCCGATCACCTGCAGCGCGTAGGCGACGTTGTCGTAGACGGTGCGGTCGGGCAG
>JANWHD010000024.1 GCA_025450585.1 Solirubrobacterales bacterium | reverse complement strand
GCCCCCGGGGGGGGGGCCGGGCCCCCCCCCCAAAACACCCCCCGCGCGCCCCCCCCCGCCGTTTTGGGGGGGGGCCACGCGCCACCCCCCAGCGAACCGACCCCTACTCGCTGACCCGACAGCTGCGAATGAGGGTACTGGCGAGGTGGCGACCGTCGTCGAAGGCCATCGAGGCACGCGCGAAGGGGAAGACGGCACCGGGGAATCCGGGTGGGGCCGCGCAGGCCGCGCTCAGGTAGCTGCGTGCCCGACCCCTGTACCTGAACACGCGAAACAGACTGAGGCTGATCTGCCGGAGATAGCCGTAGCGATTGACGGAGACGGGCAGGTTCGCGGTCAGGCTCGTGCCGAAGGTGCCGCCGTGACGGCGAATGCGAAAGAAGATGATCCGGGTCGTGGGAACCGGGTCGGGGCCGTAGACGTGCGCGAGGATCGCCGGGTGCCCGTGGTCAACCGAGTTGAAGGCGACGATGCGCCCCCTGGTGGGGAACGTCGCCTGTTCGGGAAACGCGGTGTTGGCGAGGTAGCGACCTTCCCCGACGAGCGCGGAACGGCAGGCCGCGAGGGCTTCCGCGCTGGTGCCGGGATCGACCTCCGACGCGTGGCAGACCGGCAACCCCCGCGTGTCGATACGGCCGCCGCGATTGATCCCGATCGAGATCCACCTCAGCGCGGGTGGCCGGGCGCCGGAGAACGTCCTGACCGTGCTGTCGATCTCGATGGAGATCGGGGCCAGGCGGTCGCGCGGGAGAGCGTTCGGCGCGATGCCCCCGCCGAACTCGACGAAGAGGTCGCCGCGCTCGACCAGCTCAGCGCGAGCCGAGGAGGCCGCGGTCAGCGACGCAAGCCCAAGCAGGACGACCGCGAAAGCCAGGCGCGTCCGAGATCGCCGCGTACCGAGATGGCTCACAATTGCTCAGTATTTCATTTGCAACTGCGGTCATCGCCGCGCCACATAGGCGCTGCCGAAGTCGAGCAGCTGCTGGCCACGGTGGACGAAGCCGGCGAGGGTGCGGCCAGTGGCCCGGTGGGAGAGGTCGAGTTCGTACTCGCCGACCCGGTAGCCGGCACGGACGGCGTCGACCGTCATCCCTATCTCCATCCCATAGCCGCTCGCGAACGGCAGGGTCGCGTGCAGCACCTCGGGGCGCAGCGCGCGCTGGCCGGAGATCGGCGCCCCGGCCTCGAAGCCACACAGACGCCGGATCGACCAGCGGGCGAACCCGAGCGCCAGCCCGAAGCCCCCGCCCACACGGCGACCGAAAGCGGCGACGGCCAGATCGCACTCCCCAGTCTCGACCGCCGCGACCAGTGGGGCCAGGGCACCGGCCGAGCTGCCGAGGTCGCCGTCGCAGAGCAGAACCACCTCGGGCTCACCCCCGTCGAGGGCGGCTTCGGCGGCGGCAGTCACGTTGGCCCCCTTCCCGTGTGGCCTGCCCCTGCTGACCACCTGGGCACCAGCCGTCATCGCCGCCTCAGAGGTGCCGTCCGTGGAGGCGTCGTCGGCCACCCAGATCGCGGCCGCGGGGAATGCCTCGCGCAGTGCGGCGACCGTCTCGCCGATCCGGTCCGCCTCGTTGCGGGCGGCCACGACCACGGCAAGAGCGTCGGGTCGGTTAGGGCTCACGATTGGGACATTCTGCCTTCCGGTGCGCCTTTTCCCCCTCATGGGGGGATAAAGCGCACCGGAGCAATGGATATGGTGCCGCGCCATGGACATCGAGGCGCACATCACAGGGAACGTCTGGAAAATCGAGGTCGCGGTCGGGGACCAGGTCGAGGACGGCGACACCGTTGTCATCCTGGAGTCGATGAAGATGGAGATCCCGGTCGAGGCCGAAGACGACGGCACCGTCAAGGAGATCCGCTGCGAGGAGGGCCAAGCGGTCAGCGAAGGCGACGTCCTCGTCGTCCTGGAGTAGACGCCCGATGGTTGAGCGGCTCGCGGGCGGCAAGCTCATCCTCGACTCGCCCGCCGAGGCGGTCGTCCGGCTCCGCATATCCAACCCCGAGCGCCGTAACGCGCTCGATCACGACATCCTCGACGCGATCGCCGAGACGCTGCCGCGCCTCGATCGTGGGATCGAGACGCGCTGCCTGCTGATCACCGGCGCCCCACCGGTCTTCTCGGCCGGCTACGACATCGCCTCGATCCCCTCCGAGACCTTCGAGCGCGACGCGGAGGCACTGGTCGCACATCCTTTCCACGCGGCGATGGAGGCCATCGCCGCCCACCCATGGCCAACCGTCGCGGCGATCAACGGTCACTGCATCGGCGGCGGCCTGGAGCTGGCGATCACCTGCGACCTGCGACTCTGCGCCGCGGGCGCAAAGCTCGGGATGCCGCCGGTCAAGCTCGGCCTCGTCTACGGCCACACCGGACTGCGCAAGTTCCTCGACACGGTCGGGCTGGCGCGCACGAAGGAGCTCTTCATCACCGGCCGCAACTTCGAGGCGGCCCGGGCCGAGGAGATCGGCCTGGTCCACGAAGTCCTCGACGGCGGACGGATCGAAGAGGTGTCGGTCGCGCTCGCAGCCGAGATCGCGGCCAACGCGCCACTCTCGATGCGCGGCAACAAGAGCGCGATCGACCTTCTCAACGCCGCGCCGACCCTCACCGAACAGCAGGAGGCGGGACTGATCGCCCTGCGCGAGTCCTGCTTCTCCTCCGAGGACCTGCGCGAGGGCATTCGAGCCTTTGCCGAGAAGCGCAAGCCCGAGTGGAGGGGACGGTGAGCTCCCCCCGCCAGCAGCTGGCCGCCTCGGACCCGACGATGGCGGCGCTGATCGAGCGGGTCGGGGAGATCGACCTGGAGACGCGCCTGCGGCGGCGCAGCGAGGAGCGCCCCGCGGACGCCTACGGGGCGCTCCTGCGGGCGATCGTCGGGCAGCAACTCTCGACCAAAGCGGCGCGAACGATCTACGGCCGCATCCTCGAGCTCTTCGACGGGCGCACGCCGGCGCCCGAGCAGCTGCTCGAGGCCGGGGAATCCGATCTGCGCGCCGCCGGCCTCTCTGGTCGCAAGGTCGAGTACGTTCGCGACCTCGCCTCGCACGTGATCTCCGGCGAGCTCGAGCTCGACCAGCTCGGCGAGCTCTCCGACGAGGAGGCGATCGCCGAGATCGTCGCTGTGCGCGGCCTCGGCGTCTGGACCGCGGAGATGTTCCTGATCTTCCACCTCGAACGGCCCGACGTGCTCTCCGGCGGCGACCTCGGCATCCGCAAGGCGGTGCAGGTCGAGTACGAGCTCGAGGAGATGCCCGCCCCGGCGCGGGTCGTCGAGATCGGCGAGCCCTGGCGTCCCCACCGCAGCCTCGCTTCGCTCTACCTCTGGGAGTCGCTTGCAAACGCGCCCGTGGAGTAGGCGCTGCTGCGCTAACGCTCGGCCACCCCGTGGCGCAGCCGCAGGACGCGGCCGACCGAGGCCTCGAAGGCGTCACGGCTGAGCCCGGCTGAGCGCAGCCCCCGCTGCAGGGCGCGGCGGGCGCGGGCGGCCGCGTGGAAGTCGGCGAAGAGAAGGAGGTCGGTGCCGGCGCGCGCGGCTGCCACGCCCGCCTTGGCCGCCCCGCCGAAATCGCGGACCGCGACGGCTTCCATCGCGTCGGTGATCGAGACGCCCCGGAAGCCGAGGCGGGAGCGCAGCTCACCGGTCGCGATCGGGCGGGCGAAAGCCGCCGGTCCAGGAGAGAGGGCGGGGTAGATCGCGGTGCTCAACATCACCATCTCCCCTCCCGCCGCGACGAAGCGGCGGAACGGGGCCTCGTCGAGGCGGCGCAGCGTCGCCTTGGAGAGCCCGATCCGTTCGACCGCGAAGTCGGTGTTCTGACGGGCGGCGCCGAGCCCGGGGAAGTGCTTGGCCGTGGCGGCGATGCCGCCGCTCTGGAGCCCTTCGGCAAAGGCGACCCCGGTGGCGGCGACCCGGGTGGGCGTCGAGCCGAAGCCCCGGTGGGTGGTCGAGATCGTGCCACCCGGACGGGCGACGTCGAGCACCGGCGCCAGGTCGACGTTGATGCCCACGCCGCGAAGATTGGCCGCGGTCGCGTGCCCCTGCCCGCGGCTGAAGGCGGGGCCGCGGGCGCCCATCTCCTCTGCCGAGGCCGAGGGAGCGCCACCGATCCTCTTCACCAGCCCGCCCTCCTGGTCAACCATGACGAGCAGCGGGTCGCGCAGTCCCGGCGGCCGGGGGATCGCCTGCAGACGGCGAACAAGGCGGCGGCCGGCGCTGCGACTCGGCAGGTTCTCGGCAAAGAGGATCACGCCGGCGATCTCCCCAGAACGGATCGTCCGCGCCAGGGCCGGCGGAACCTCGGTCCCTCCAAAGCCGGCGACGATCCGCTGGCCGGCGAGCTCCGCAAGCGACAGCCTGGAGGTGGCGGCTACCGTCGGCTCCGGCCCCGAGCCGTCCCCCAGCGAAGCTCCGAAGGCGAACGCCAGGATCGCCAGTCCGCCGGCCGCACCGACCGCGATCCGCCTGCGCCTCACCGTCGCCGCACCCACGTGTCTGAGCTTATGCCCCATATGCGGTGGTTAAGCTCAGACACGCCCCCTGGGCAGGCGTCCGGGGCGGTGCCTAGCCTTGCGCGCAAGTGGCCTCCCTGGTCTCATTCGACGAAGCCCTGGCGCTGGGCGAGCTGACCGACCACGAGGGGATCGGCGACCTGGTCGAGCGTGCCTGGAAGGTGCGCCAGGAGAACTTCGGTGACTCGACCGACATGTGCTCGCTGGTCAACGCCAAGTCCGGCGGATGCGCCGAGGACTGCGGCTTCTGCGCCCAGTCGCGCTACGCCGAGGCCGACACGCCGATGCACGCGATGATGGAGCCCGAGCAGATCCTCGAGCACGCCAAGGCAGCCGAGGCGGCCGGCGCGCATCGCTTCTGCATGGTCACCCAGGGCCAAGGCCTCTCCAAGCGCGACTTCGAGAAAATCCTCGAAGGCACGAAGCTGGTTGCCGAGCAGACCAACCTGAAGCGCTGCGCCTCGATTGGCCACATGTCGGGCGATCGGGCGAAGAAACTACGCGAGGCGGGGATCCAGCGCGTCCACCACAACGTCGAGTCGGCGCGCTCCTACTACCCGGAGGTCTCGACCACGGTCCGCTACGAGGGCCGGCTGCGAACGATCGACGCGGTCAAGGAGGCCGGCCTGGAGACCTGTGTCGGCGGCATCCTCAACCTCGGCGAGTCGCCGCGCCAGCGGGTCGAGATGGCCTTCGAGCTCTCCGAGCTCGACCCCACCTCGGTCCCGATCAACCTGCTCAACCCGCGCGAGGGGACCAAGTTCGGCGACCGCCCGCTGATGGACGCCTGGGAGGTCGTCAAGTGGGTGGCGATCTTCCGCCTGATCATCCCCGGCGCCCTCTTCCGCCTCTGCGGCGGGCGGGTCGAGAACCTCGGCGACCTGCAGCCGCTCGCGGTCAAGGCGGGGTTGAACGGCGTGATGATGGGGAACTTCCTCACCACCCTCGGCGCCGAGCCCGAGGACGACCGGGCGATGTTCGAAGAGCTGGGCCTGAACGTGGCACGCCAGCCCGACAACGGTGCCAACCCGCGCCCCGACAACCGCGACGGCTGGCTCGAGGGCAAGGCCCCTTCGACGCCGATCGACGAGCTGATCGACCGCCAGGACGAGGCCAACTTCTGGGACCCCTCGACTCAGCTGCGCGTGATCAAGAAGGCCAAGAAGCCCCCTCCGTACCCGGCTTCGAGCACCGCTTCGGCTGCATGACCGACGTCGCAGAGCGGCTGGAGGAGCTCCGCGATCGCGGGCTTCACCGGCGACTGCGCCTCGTCAGCGGCCCGCAGGGGCCGCGGGTGACGCTCGACGGCCGTCCGGTCCTGCTGCTCTGCTCGAACAACTACCTGGGCCTGGCCGACCATCCGCGGGTGCGCGGCGCGGCGGCGGAAGCGGCGATGCGCTGGGGCGCGGGGGCGGGCGCTTCGCGGCTGATCTCGGGAAACATGCAGCCGCACCGGCGGCTGGAGGAGAGACTGGCCGAGTTCAAGGGCCATGAGGCGGCGCTGCTGTTCGGCTCGGGCTACCTGGCCAACACGGGGGCGATCGCGGCCCTGGCCGGCGATGGCGAGGTCGTCTTCTCCGACGAGCTCAACCACGCCAGCATCATCGACGGCTGCCGCCTCTCCCGCGCCGAGACCTTCGTCTACCGCCACGGCGACATCGAGCACCTCGCCTGGGGACTGCGCGAGGCCGGGGAGCGCGCTTCGCTGATCGTCACCGACGGGGTCTTCTCGATGGACGGCGATATCGCGCCCCTGCCGGAGCTGGCGGAGCTGGCGAAGCGGCACGAGTGCCGGCTGATGGTCGACGAGGCCCACGCAACTGGGGCGCTCGGGCCCGGTGGGCGTGGCTCGGTTGCCGCTGCCGGCCTTACCGGCGAGGTGGACCTCGTGATGGGAACGCTCGGCAAGGCGCTTGGCTCATACGGCGCCTACGTCTGCGCCAGCCGCGAGCTGACCGAGTACCTCGTCAACGCCGCGCGGCCCTTCGTCTTCTCGACCGCGCCCCCGCCACCCGTCGTCGCGGCGAGTCTGACGGCGCTGGACTTGCTCGAGTCCCATCCACACCTGGTCGAGGGACTGGCCGCCAACGCAGCGACCCTGCGCGCAGCGCTAGCCGCCGAAGGGCTGACCGTCGGCGGCTCGGCAACGCAGATCGTGCCGGTCGCCGTCGGCGACGCCTCCCAGACGATGGAGCTCTGCGAGCGGGTGCTGGAGCGGGGCGTCTTCGCCCAAGGCATCCGCCCGCCGACCGTGCCCGAGGGCTCCTCGCGCCTGCGCTTCACGGTGATGGCGACCCATCGGGCCGGTGAGCTGGAACGGGCCGCGAAGCTGGTCGGCGCCGCGGCGCGTGAGATGGGGATCGCAGCGGCCCCGGTACCCATCGCCGCCTGAGCTTGCGGGGCGTGTTCGTCACAGGCACGAGCACCGAGGTCGGCAAGACCGTGGTCGCCGCCGCCATCGCCCACACCCTCGCCGCCGAAGGCAAGACGGTCGCCGTCTTCAAGCCCGCCGTCACCGGCCTCAACCCCGAACAGCCCGCCGACCGGGCGAAAAGCCGGCCCCAGGGGCCGGGTTTGGGCCCGGGGGCGGGGGGGGGGGGGGGTAAATCGCGGTTGCGGGGGGGGGG
>JANWHD010000023.1 GCA_025450585.1 Solirubrobacterales bacterium | reverse complement strand
TCTCGCCGGCGAAGATCTCGGAGACCGAGTCGTCGGTGAAGATGCGGCGGATCGAGTCGGCGAAGGTGCCGGCGGTGGAGAGCACGGTGATGTTGTCCGGTGCCCCGGGCCGCAGCGGGATCGTGTCACTGACGACGATCTTCTCGATTCCCGAGCTCTCGTAGGCGAGCCGCTCGTAGGCGGGGCCGGAGAAGACGCCGTGGGTGGCGCAGGAGATCACCCGCGCGGCCCCCTCGTCGAGCACGGTCTGGGCCGCCGCGCAGAGCGTCCCGGCGGTGTCGATCATGTCGTCGACCAGGACCGCGATCTTGCCCTTGACGTCGCCGACCACGTAGCCGATCTCGGCCACCTGCTGGGCGGGGCGCTCCTTCTCCATCACCGCCCAGTGGGTGCCGATGCGGCGGGCGAAGTTGCGTGCCGTCTTCACCCGGCCGGCGTCGGGGGAGACGATCACCAGGTCCTCGGCCGGGTACTGGTCGGCGAACCACTGGGTCAGCATCGGCATCGCGGTCATGTGGTCGACCGGGACGTGGAAGAAACCCTGCACCTGGCCGGCGTGGAGGTCCATGGTCAGCACTCGATCCACGCCTACGCCCTCGAGGCACTTGGCGACGATGCGGGCGGAGATCGGCTCGCGCGGGGCTGACTTCTTGTCCTGGCGGGCATAGCCGTACCAGGGCATGACGGCGATGATGCGGTGGGCGGAGGCGCCCTGGGCGGCGTCGATCATCGTCAGCAGCTCGATCAGCGAGTCGTTCGGGGTCATTTCCGACTGCTCGTTGGCGCTGGTCGACTGGACCAGGAAGACGTCGGCCCCGCGGATCGACTCCTCGTAGCGGCAGTAGACCTCGCCGTTGGCGAAGGTCTTCAGCGTCACCTGGCCGAGGTCGAGGTTGAGCTTGCCGGCGACCTTCGCGGCGAGCTCCATCGAGCTGCGCCCGCCGAAGACCATCAGCCGCTTCGAGTAGTCGTGGGTGATGGCACTGGCCGGCACCGTCTCGGGTCGCTCCTCGATTGTGCTCATGGGGTTTGCTCCTCCTGCATCTTCGCGGCCTTGCGGGCCGCGTAGCCCTCGATGTTTCGCTGCTCGTTCTCGCTGACGGCGAGTGCGCCCTCGGGCACATCGCTCTTGATCACCGCTCCGGCGCCAGTGTAAGCGCCGTCGCCGACTTCTACAGGCGCGATCAGCATCGTGTCAACGCCGATGCGGGCGTTCTCGCCGATCGTAGTCCGGTTCTTGCGGAAACCGTCGTAGTTTGCGGTGATCGTGCCGGCGCCGAGGTTGCTGCCGGCGCCGATCTCGGCGTCTCCCACGTAGGCGAGGTGGGGGACCTTGGCGCCCTCGCCGATCCGCGAGTTCTTGACCTCGACGAAGCTGCCGGCCTTGGCGCCGGAGGCCAGCTCGGCATCGGGGCGCAGGTAGGCGAAGGGCCCGATCTGGGCACCGTCGCCGGCTTTGCACTCGACGAGGTAGGAGTGGAGCACAGAGACGTTAGAGCCGAGCGTCGTGTCCGTCAGCGTGCTGAGAGGCCCCACGGTGGAGCCCGAGCCGACGATCGTCCGGCCGCGCAGGCTGGTGCCGGGCTCGATCCGGGCATCAGGCGCTATCTCGACCTCGGCGTCGATCCAGGTCGAGGCGGGATCGACGACGGTGACCCCGGCCAGCATGTGCCGCTCGAGGATGCGGCGCCGGGCCTCGGCCTCGGCCGCGGCGAGGTCGAGGCGATCGTTGATCCCTAGGGTCAGGTGAGGATCCGGAGCCATGTAAGCGGCAATCGAGTGCCCATCGGCGCGCATCAAGGGTAGGACATCCGGCAAGTAGTACTCGGATTGGGCGTTGTCGCTGGAGATCCGGCCAAGCGCATCGAGCAGGCGAGCAGTCTCGAAAGCGTAGATCCCGGCGTTTACCTCGCAGATGGCAAGGTCAGCCTCAGTGGCATCGCCCGGCTTCTTGGTCTCGATGACCCGGTCCACGCTGCCGTCGGGAAAGCGCCGGACCCGCCCGTAGCCGCTCGGGTCATCGAGGTCCATCGTCACCATCGTGGCCGCCGCCCCCGTTTTGAGATGGGTGTCCAGGAGATCATCCAGGAGCTCAGCCGTGATTGCCGCATTGTCTCCGGAGAGGACGAGCGTTGTCTCGTGACCGAGGATCGCATCCGATGCGCTTCTCGCTGCTCCCCCGGTCCCGTCCTGCGTCGGTTGCACCACCGTCAAGGCATCTGAGGGGATCAAGGAGTCGTACTGCGAATCGGGGGGGACGATGACGACGATCCGACCGGCGGCCGATTCGGAGGCTGCCTTCAGTGGCCAGGCCAACATCGGTCGACCGCAGATCGGGTGCAGCAACTTGGGGACCGCGGATCTCATCCGGGTCCCCTTGCCACCGGCCATGATCACCGCAACGGCATCGATGCTCACCGCGCAATCGTAGTGCCAGCTCTTAGGATCGGGTTCCAGTCAGAACCTGCTGCACCGGACCGCGCAATCGAAATGCTTCCAACCGTTGACTTCTCATCGTCCCTGCTCGAAGGAGCTGGCGTGAAGATCGTCTTGTCCCTCCTCTTCCTTGTAGCTGGTCTGGGACTCGGGAAGCTGCGTGAGACGTTGCCCAGCCGCCGTCTTTGGGGGATCAGCGACCCATCGCGCGTCGTCATCTCAGTTGCGCATTCCGCCGCTTCGCATACCGGCAAATACATCAGGCCGGCGACCGGCATCGGTCAGGTTCGCGCCCTCGCGCTCCTGATGCCGTCGTTGAAGCGGGCGTACTCCGATCTCGAGATACGCAATATCTATCTATCGAGCGAGTCGCTGCTCGACCGCCTGGAGTGCGACCTGATTTGCCTCGGAGGATCGAAGAACAACAGGGTCACGGCCGATCTGCTCGACCGCCTCGGCAGTAGCTGCCCGATCTCTATGGACGGCAGCGAGATCTCCTGGCGCGAGGGAAGCGAGAGCGAAACGTACGAGGGGACAATCGAGAATGACCAGGTGATCGACGACTTCGGCCTGATCATCCGCACGCGAAACCCGTTCAATCGCTCCAAGGACAGACGGAGCGTGATCATCCTCGCGGGCTCCCACACCTACGGCACGATCGCCGCCGCTCGCTACTTCTGCGAAGAGCTGGGCTCGCCTCTCCGACGCCGGCCCCGTTCGTTTGTCGCCCTAGTTCAAGCCCAGGTCCGCGATGGATACCCGGCGTCGCCAAAGTTGATCCGCTTCGCCAAGATCCGATGATCGCCGTCGAGCCACCATGCAGGTAATCGAGACCTTCATCGCATCGAAGACAGGTGACCCGTCCACCTGCGAGGACCTGATCGTCGAGTGCGACGGCTTCCTCGCGGTCTTCGACGGAGCTACCGACAAGACCGAGGCCAGCTACGACGGCATGGCTGGCGGCCGATTTGCCGTTCGCTCTCTCGAGAGGACACTCGATCACGTCGCCGGAGATATAAAGGCCGCAGCCTGCGTCAAAGCGATGACCGAGGATCTACGACGCGCGATTGCCGAGCACGGGCCTTCGGAGGCACCAGACGACAATCCGAGCGCGTCCGTTCTGATCTTCTCGGCCGCGAGATCTGAGGTCTGGCGTGTCGGCGACTGCTCCTGGATGCGGGGGAGCGAATATTTCAGGGGGGGCAAGGAGATCGACGGAATCGTGGCAGCCGCCAGGGCAGCGCTTCTTCACGCCCTGCTCGATGGGGGCGCAAGCGTGGAGGAGCTGCGCGATCGCGATCCGGGTCGAGCCATGCTGATGCCCTTGCTTGAGCAGCAGTTCCGATTCCGCAACTCGAGCAATGGTTCAGCCCAACTCGGATTCGGGGCGCTTGACGGCAAGCCGGTGCCAGAGCGTTTTGTCGAGGTCGTCAAAGTCAAGCCTGGCGACGAGATTGTCTTCGCCACCGACGGCTACCCGGAGCTACAGCCCACCCTTGAGCAGTCCGAGGAGGCCCTTGCCCAAGACCTAGCGTCCGATCCGCTCCGCATCGGACGCTACAAATCGACCAAGGCAGTCAAGCCCGGGGCTGCATCCTTCGACGACCGGGCCTTCGCCCGATTCCGCGTATGAGAACGGCGGGACCGTAGAAGTCTCAGGTCCGACGGGAGAGATCTCGGCCGACCAATGCGACCGACGTCAGCGTCCAGCCGGCGAAGATGAGGTCGATGCCTACCAGGAGGCCGATGGCCCAGTCGGCGCTGCTGGGGAACTTGGCGAGGATGAGGATGCCGATCAGGAGGCCGGCGACGCCGCTGAGGCCGACCAGGCCGGCGCCTTCCTGACCGCGAGCGGCGAAGGCGACCGCGGTCCGGGTCAGGCCCATGAAGAGGAAGTAGATCCCGAGCACGAAGGTCAGGGTGAGCGTGCCGTTGTCCGGTTCGACGATCAGCCAGAGACCGACGATCACGGTCAGCAGCGCCCAGATCAGGCGCAGGATCACGCTGCCGATCGAGTGCGCCATGAAGGCACCGGCGACCAGGAAGGCCCCGGCGATCACCAGGATCCAGCCGATGAAGATCGCCGTCGCGACCGCGGCGACGGCCGGCACCACGATCGCCACGCAACCGACGAGGATCGCCAGCACGCCGACGGCCATCAGCGCCTTCCAGCTGCGCTGCAGCCCCTCGCGAACCTCCGGGTCCATCCGCGCTGCGTTCATCTCCATGGTCGAGACCCTAGGAGCCTCGGCGGACGCGATCAGTCCTGTCGGACCGCCTCATCTCTCTCGGCGGCTTCCCGCGCAATCTGCCGCTCGTAGAAGCGCACCCACTTGCGCACGGCGTTGTCGGAGACGCCGTACTTGCGGCCGACCGCCAGGTAGCTCGTCGCCTCGATCTCCTCCAGCAACTTCTCGTAGGGCGGCCGCTCCACTTTCCTTGCCTCCGGACAGGGAATCCCCCGACCGCAGCCCTTTGGCCCACGCTCCCTTCGCATGCCGCAATATCGAGAGCAAAACCGTTGAGTTCGGTACCTGGCGCGAAACATCTCACCGCAACGCGCACAATTTCGAAGCGGCGGCGAAGTCTCCTTTGCTCTCCCGCAATGAGTATCCAGCGTGGCAGCACAGTTGGGGCATACCATCCGCAAGTTCTCAAGGCGGTTGTCGTCCCGAACTCCGTTCTCATGGTCGAGAATCATCGACATATGGCGTCCTCGCCACATCTCTCCCTGGCCGCAAAGCTCACATCGTGGCTGCTTTAGACCAGCTTCGTAGAGGCGCTGCTTCAAATTGCTGCGGCTGTAGGTCGAGTGCTCGACGAGAATCTCATCCAACGGCAACCGCGGCTTTCGAATCCGCGCCATCACACGGGCATAAGGGTCGAAGTGATCTGTGTCGATACCCCAGATCGCCGCATATTTCTTCAGGGTCGCCGGGTTTCCACCGCTCGGGCAATAACCAAGCCTACGAAGAGACTCGGCCCATGATTTGGACTGAGCAATGGCCTGCCGTGCAGCTTTCTCTGTGAACCCTGGGCCCCTCCGAGGCATGGAGCGATGTTCTCAGGCAACTCAGACAGAAAGTTTCGGAAACTAGATCCCGGCTCTTGACTGGGGAGCCCGGACTCGGACCGGGATAGCTGGCTCCAAAGGCCAGAGGCTTACCAATTAGCCGACTCCCCAATGACCGCCTGAAGCTTAATCGCCTGGCTACTCCTCGCCGCTGCGTGGCACCTTGCCCGCTTCCGCGCCCGGCTCCTGAGCCGGGCCGCGGGGGGAGGCGATGCCGAGGACGCGCATGGTTTTGAGGCCGAGGCCGAGCTTCTCGCGGCCCTCGGTGGCGGAGACGTCGTGGCCGCAGAGCTCCTTGACGCGCTCGAGGCGGTAGCGGATCGTGTGGCGGTGGGTGAAGAGCTGTTTGGCGGTGGCGGCGACGTTGCCGTCGTTGTCGAGATAGGCCTCCACCGTCGCCACCAGCTCGGTCTCGTACTGCTCGTCGTAGGCGGAGAGCGGCGCGATCGTCTCGGCGTAGAAGCGCTCGAGCTCGCGCGGGTCCTCGCTCATCGCGGGCAGCAGCAGGCGGTAGGAGCCGGTCTCCTCGAAGGCCAGCACCGCCCGGCCTTCGGCCTCCCCGACGTTGACCGCCAGCCGCGCCTCGTTGCCGGCGCGGTAGAGGTCAACGGGGTCGGCCGCGCGGCGGCTGTGGCCGATCGTCAGGTGGAACCCCGAGAGGCCGTCCTCCAGCTCGCGGCCGAGCCCGGCGGCGGCACGCTCGACCCGGGCCTCGTCCTCGGCGGGGACGATGACCGCGATCTGCGCCGCCTCCTCGCCGTCCGGGCTTGCCAGCGAGCCCGGCGCCAGCGAGCGCAGGGCTCGCTGGGTGAGCGTCAGCACCCGGGCGCGCCACTCGCCGGTCTGGGCGGCACGCGGCGCCGCGTGCAGGATCAGCACCCCGGCGCCCTGCTCGAGGTCTGCCCCGAGCTCGGCGCCGCGGGCGACGATGTCGCCGCGGTCGGTCACCTCGCGGGCGAGCACGGCGGCGACGAAGGCGCCCGCCACCTCCTCGCTCTCCCACTCGGGCGAGCGCGAGCGCTCCAGCTCCAGGGCCAGCAGGGTCGTCACCATGCGCGCGATCGCCGGCTCGGGAGGGGCGGCGGCGCGGTAGCGCAGCTCGCCCACGGCGCTGTCGGCGACCCGCAGCTCCACTCTCGTCACGCCCTCGCCCCCGGCGAGCAGCTTCCGCTCCTGG
The DNA here is from genome assembly GCA_025450585.1 of Solirubrobacterales bacterium. Taxonomy (GTDB): domain Bacteria; phylum Actinomycetota; class Thermoleophilia; order Solirubrobacterales; family 70-9; genus VRUE01. The sequence continues at coordinate 14,085 of JANWHD010000023.1, read as the reverse complement.
TCGGGCGAGGCTCCGGCGACCGCCAAAACCGCGCTGGAACGGTCGATCAGGGCGACGCTGGCGTCGAGCACCCGCGCCGCCGCACGCGCCACGGCGGGCAGGCCGGCCCCCGACTCGACCGCGTCCGAGAGCGCGTCGAGAGTCCCGGCTTCCCCCTTGTTTGCGGGCTTTTTCTGCCCTTTTGAGGCCGCTGGCATGGCCACATTATCCCCAGCAAGCGTTTAGGAGGGACTCCTAGGTGCCGTTGATGAGGTTGGAGATGTCGTTGTAGTAGTAGACGACGGCGAGACCGAGGACGATGCCGACCAGGACGAGGGCCGCGAGCACGAAGAGGGAGAGCACGCCGGCGGCGGTCTTCTCCCACAGCCGTCCGTATGCCCCGACCGCCGGAACCAGGATCAGGCCAACGAAGGCCGCGAGCGCGACGAACCCCGCCACGCCGAACAGCACGTACTCATGTTCGATCTTCTCCAGCGCCAGCAGCAGCACGCCGCTCATTCTGCCGCACCGTCGTGACGGTCAGCGCCACGGCCGCGCAGAGCGAGAACGCGGCGACCCCCAAAGCCCAGCCGGCGTTGACGTCGCTGAGGTAGTGAACGCCGAGGTAGGCGCGGGAGAGGCCGACCAGTGCCGTCAGCGCGATTCCCCCGGTGACCACCGCCGCGCCGCGCGCCATGCCCGGCCTCAGCCGCATCACGATCGTCACCGCCAGCCAGACGTAGAAGGTCGAGTAGGCGGCGTGGGCGCTGGGAAAGGAGGAGCCCGAGACGCCGACCAGGCCGCCCTCGGGCCGCGGCCGGTCGACCATCGCCTTCAGCTCGTGCACGCCGACGTAGATCAGGACCATGCCGGCGACCAGGACACAGAGCTCGGCCCAGCGCCGGCGCACGGCGAGGAGTACGGTGCAGACGAAGGCCAGCGAGCCGACGACGGCGAAGGAGCCGAAGTCGGTGAAGGCCTTGGCGAGGTCCACCAGCCAGGCGGCGCCGAGGCTTTCGACCACGTCGATCGCGGTGGTGTCGCCGGGGGTGGGTCCGGGGTCGGCCCCGACGATCACGGTGTAGGCGACGACGACGAAGCCGGAGACGGCGAGGATCGCCATCAGCGAGGTGAACTCGAGCCCGAAGGTGCCGCCCGGCGTAACCCGCTCCCAGAGGAACTTGAGCTGTGGACGGAAGGGGCGGACGAGGTCGACAATCCAGCGGCTCGCCGCGTGGCGCTCCATCCAGGCGACGATGTCCCGCCTGTTTTGCTCGACCCGGAGATGGCGGACGACGAACACGATGCCGACCACGACGACGATCGTGCTCGCCAGCAGGAAAGCGCCCCGGCCGGCGTAGTGCGCGGCGCTCTCGATACTGCGCGAGAAGAAGTACCCGACCAGGATGTGGACGCTGGCCCAGAGCCCGGTGCCGAGGACGCTGTAGGGCACGAAGCCGCGGTAGCCCATGCCGGAGCTGCCGGCGATGAACGGCGCCAGTGCCCGCACGAGGCTGATCCAGCGACCGATGAAGATCGTCTTGCCGCCGTGGCGGGAGAAGTAATCCTCCACCTGCTCGAAGCGCTCCCGGCTGATCCCGACCCGCGACCCGTGGCGCAGCACGAAGTCGCGCCCCAGCCGGCGGCCGACGAAGAAGCTGGTGGTGTCCCCGAGCCAGGCGGCAAGCCAGGCGACCGCGATCAGCAGGTAGACGTCGATCGCACCCTGCCCGGCGACGGCACCGCCGAGCAACATCACCGTCTCCCCGGGGACGACGAGACCGACGAAGGCCCCGGTCTCAGCGAAGGCGAAGACGCCGACCAGGAGGTAGGTCCAGGCGCCCAGGGTGTTGGAGACGTCTTCGAGCAGGGCCTGGAGATCGAGGTGCCCGAGCTCGCGGCCGACGAAGTAGTAGCCGGCCGCGACGGCGACGGCGATCAGGGCGATCAGCCGCCGTTTGCGTTTCCCGCCCCCCTCCCCCGGCATCTTCATGACGCCATCCTCATGCTTCCCGCCTCGCAGGCGATGGCGTCGGGGCGATCCAGCTCCTCCGCGGCGGCGTGAGCCGCGGCGAGACTCTCGAAGAGGCCGAACGCGGTCGGGCCCGAGCCGGTGAGCAGCGCGTGCGACGCACCCGCCGCGCGCAGGGCGTCGAGGGCGTCGCCGATGCCGGGGCGCAACGAGCGCGCGGCGGGCTCGAGGTCGTTGACGAGCAATTCCGGGTAGGAGAGCGGCGAGGCGCCGGCGCCGGCCGCCGCGCGAAGGCGAGCGCCGAGGGCCTCCAGCTCGGCCGCGTCGCGGCCGAGGCCCAGCCGGTCGGCCTCGGCGAACACCTCTGCGGTGCCGAGGCCGCCGCCGTCGGGAAGCAGGATGACCGCGTGCGGCGCGGGATCTGGGAGATGCTCGACCCTCTCCCCGGCGCCGCCAACGAGGGCAAGCGAGGGTGTCAGCTGCGAGGTCACGTCGGCGCCCAGCCCGGCCGCGACCTCCTCCAGGTCGGCGACCTCCCCGGCCGCCAGCCGCAATACCGCGGCCGCGTCGGCACTGCCGCCGCCGAGGCCAGCCGCAACCGGGATCCGCTTCTCGATCTCGACCCGCAGCGGCGGCCCCTCCCAGCCGCGCTCGCGCAGCGCCGCCAGTGCCCGCGCCGCCAGGTTCTCGCCCTCGACCCCCGGGCAGGCGACTTCGTCGCGCTCGGCCTCGCGGACCTCGATCGGGTCGGCCAGGGCCAGCGGCTCGAAGAGCGAGCAGAGCTCGTGCAACCCGTCCTCGCGCCGGGGGCCGAGGTAGAGGCAGAGGTTGAGCTTTGCGGGGGCGTGGATCTGCATCGACGGGCGGGGGGCTCAGGCGCCCGCGCTCAGCTTTGCGGATAGGGCGGCGAAATCCCCGGGCGCCAGCGACTCGGCCCGGGCGCCGGGGTCCAGCTCCAGCTCCTCCAGCGCCCTCCGGGTCGCGGCCAGCGTGCCGGGCCGGACGTGCTCGACGGAACGCGCGAGCGACTTGCGGCGGTGGGCGAAGGCGGCGCGGATCAGCTCGCGGGTCGGCTCGTCGGCGCCCGGTCCGGTGCGACGCAGGCCGAGGATCGCCGACTCGACCCGCGGCCGCGGCCGGAAGACCGCCGGGTCGACCGTGCGCAGCAGCTTCACCTCGCAGGCGAGCTGCACGGTCGCGCTCGGCGAGCCGTAGGTGCGGCTCCCGGGCCCCGCCCGCAAGCGGTCGGCGATCTCGCGCTGCACCATCACCGTCCAGCGCCGCACCGAGGGCAGCTCGGCGACCGTGCGCAGGATCACCGGCGTCGCCACCGCGTAGGGCAGGTTGGCCACGACGGCGGTCGGGGCGGGATCGAGCCCGGCGAAGTCCAGCTCGAGCGCGTCGCCCCAGTGCAGGTCGACATTGGGCCGCGCCGCGAGCGGCGCCAGCGCCGGCTCCAGCCGCCGGTCGATCTCGACCGAGTGGACGTGGGCCGCGGCGGCGAGGCGCTCGGTCAGCACGCCTTCCCCGGCGCCCACCTCGAGCACGACCTCTCCGGGGCCCAGCTCGGCGTCGCGCACGATCGCGTCAAGCAGGTTGGGGTCGGACAGGAAGTTCTGCCCGAGGCGAGGGCCCATTCAGAGGCTCCGCGTGTGCGACTGGCGAGCGCCGGACCAAGCGGAGCAAGGACGCAGGGAGGCGCGAATAGCACCGCTATTCGGCCGACCGAGGACGCCGCGCCGCGCAGTGTCCGCCGCCGCCAGGCGTGCGCGGGGAGTCTTTGAATGGGCCCTACCCACCGCTACCAGCCGAAGAGGGTCCGGGCGTTGGCCTCCACGGTCTGCTCCAGCTCCCCGTAGGAAACGCCGCGGACCTCGGCGACGACCTCCGCAGTGGAGACCACGTGCATCGGCTCGTTGGGCTTGCCGCGCACAGGTTGCGGCGCGAGGTAGGGAGCGTCGGTCTCGACCAGGACGAGCTCGTCGGGCAGCTTCGCGGCGGCCTCGCGCAGCTCGCCGGCGCTGGGGAAGGTGACGATCCCCGAGAAGGAGCAGTACCAGCCGCGGTCGATCGCATCCTGGACGCGCCAGGGGGCGAGAAAGCAGTGGAGGATCACGCTGACACCGTCCCCGCGCGCGTCGAGGATCTCGAAGACGTCGTCGACGGCGCCGGTCTCGCCCTCGGGATCGCGGGCGTGGATCACGATCGGCAGGCCGTGGTGGCGGGCGATGTCGATCTGGGCCTCGAAGGCGCGGCGCTGCTCAGCGCGGTTCGCGGTTTCCCGGTAGTAGTCGATCCCGGTCTCGCCGATCGCCCGCACCTTCTCCCTGTCCGCCGCCTGGCGGGTGATCTCCTCGGCCAGGGCATCGTCGAAGCCACTCGCCTCGGTCGGGTGACAGCCGACCGTCGCGAAGACGCTCTCGTAGCACTCTGCGGAGGCGATCGCGTGCAGGTTGGAGGGCCTGTCGAGGCCGACGTTGAGCATTCGCTTCACGCCCGCCTCGACCGCGGACGCGACCACCTCGGCCTCGGGCCGCTCGCAGAAGAAGAGATGCGTGTGGGAATCGATCACCGCTCCAGACTATCCGCGGCGCAGCGACGCGAAACGGCCCGCCTCCGTGAGGAAGCGGGCCGCTGGCGCTGCAGGGAACCGCTGTCAGCTAGGGAGCGGAACAGGTGAACGGCTCCAGCTCGGTGGGCAGGGGCGGGATTTTGAGCAGGCCGCCCAGCACGCCTTCGAGCCCGAGGCCACCGACCACGTCCTGCAGGAGGTTCACCTGTTCGGTCAGGTCTTCGCTCTGCTCGCAGAGCGAGTCGATCGTGGGCAGCGAATCGACCAAGGCGAGCAGGTCGGCGTTGGTGACCCCGGCAAGCGTCGCTTCGAGGCTGTCGACCCGGGTGGAGAGCGAGTCGACCTGTTCGGTCAGTTTCGTGGTCAGCGCCGACTGCGTTCCCGCCTCGCCTGCGGTGCCCTGAGAGCCGACCGTGCCCTGCGCCCCGCCGGCACCCGCCGGGCCGGCCACGGCGGCGATCGCCCAGGCCACCTTGCGCTCGCCACGGCGACATCTCACCTTGCGACTGCGCACCGCCCGCAGGGCGCCCTTCGGCTTGCCCTTGACCCTGTAGCAGGCGTGGATCTTGCCGTCTCCACCCACCAGCGGATGGCGCTTGGCCGAGGCCGATTCACAGAAGCCGGCGAAGAGCAGGGCCGATGAGGCGAACAGAGCGATCCAGAAGGACCGCGACCGGAAGATGCCAGATCCGTGGAATGCAGCGGTTTCGTTCATGGAGGGAACCTCCTCTCGTCGGGCCCCCCAGGCAAGCCGGTCAAGCATTTGATCTACAAGGTGGTACCTGAAACTCGGTATTAATGGCCGTGCTCCTACATCAATTGTTCGGGCCATCCGCGTGGGCGGCAGTGGCTAGCGCCGGTCCCCTCCCGCCGCTCAGTGGGCAGAAGTCCATCACCCAAATGTAGATTGCGGGCGTGTTCATCGAAGGACTTGACCATGTGCAGGTTGCCGCCCCGCACGGGTGTGAGGCCGAAGCACGACGATTCTTCGGTGAGCTGCTCGGACTGGCCGAGGTCGAAAAGCCCCAGTCGTTGCGCGCTCGCGGCGGCGTCTGGTTCCAAGCTGGGCACCAGCAACTCCATGTCGGTGTGGAGGAGTCTTTCTCTCCCGCAGAGAAGGCTCATCCCGCGCTTCGAGTACGCCCGGAGGCGCTGGACGAGTGTGCAGCCCGCCTGAAGGCGGCTGGAGTGGAGGTCTTGTGGGATGACGCGCTGGACGACATCCGGCGCTTTTACGCCGAGGACCCCTGGGGGAACCGAATTGAGTTCCTTGCCACTCGATAACGGGGCGACCGATAAACCGCCCCCTTTGAATGGCTGGCGTCAGGCCGAAGCCTTGGCTGCTGAATACTCGACAAATCCTTGAGGGGGTTTCTGCCCCGCGCCCGGATAGCCTTCCCGCATGGCGGACTTCGCCGACTACTACCGGGAGATCTACGCGCGGGGACTCGGAGGCGAGACACCCTCGATCCCGGTCTCGATCGAAGAGCTCGAGCGCCGCGCCGCCGAGGCGATGGACCCGCAGGCCGCCAACTACGTCTACGCGGGCGCGGGCGGCGAGGGAACGATGGACGCCAACCGCGAGGCGCTCCGGCGCCGCCGCATCGTGCCGCGGATGCTGCGCGACGTCGCCGAGCGCGACCTCTCCACCACCGTCCTCGGCACGGCGATGCCGGCGCCGCTGATGCTGGCTCCGATCGGCGTGCAGAAGGCGGTGCACCCCGACGGCGAGCTGGCGACCGCCCGGGCCGCGGCGGCGATTGGGGTGCCGATGATCGCCAGCACCGCCTCGGCCTTCACTCTGGAGGAGATCGCCGAGGCGGGGGGCGAGGCGCCACGCTGGTTCCAGCTCTACTGGCCCAACGACAGGGCGCTCGCCGCCAGCTTCGTCAAGCGTGCCGAGGAGGCCGGCTACGGCGCCATCGTGCTCACCGTCGACACCTTCGTCCCGGGCTGGAAGCCTCGCGACCTGCAGCAAGCCTGGCTCCCCTTCCTCAACGGGGTGGGCGTCGCCAACTACTTCCAGGACCCCGTCTTCCGCGCCGCCCTCGAGAAGACGCCCGAGGAGGACGTCGGCGCCGCCACCGGCCACTTCCTCGGCGTGCAGGCGAACCCCGCGCTCAGCTGGGACGACCTCGGCTGGCTGCGCGAGCAGACCGAGCTGCCGATCGTGGTGAAGGGGATCCAGCACGCCGGCGACGCCCGCGAGGCCGTCGCGCGCGGCATCGACGGGATCGTCGTCTCCAACCACGGCGGCCGCCAGGTCGACGGCGCGATCGGCTCGCTCGACGCCCTGCCCCCGATCGCCGAGGCCACCGGCGACGATCTCGCGATCCTCTTCGACAGCGGCATCCGCGGCGGCAGCGACGCGATCAAGGCACTCGCCCTCGGCGCCGACGCCGTCTGCCTCGGCCGCCCCTACGTCTGGGGCCTCGCCCTTGAGGGCCAGCAGGGCGTGGAAACCGTCCTGAAAATGGTCCTAGCCGAGCTCGACCTGACGATGGCACTCTGCGGCTACACGAGCCCCGGCCAGCTCGGCCCAGACGCGCTCACGGGAGACGACAGGCCTTGACCGGCAAGCCATTCCCGGCGGGAATGGCGAGCTTGGGTTTGGCTGCGCTTCTCGCCGTGCTCCTGCTTGCCGCGACGCCCAGTCCTGGGCGAGCGGCCGAGCGAGCGGCCAGCCGCCCCTGGAAACCATCCGTCGCCGGTGCCCACCGCTACGCCCGCACCCGGCTTGGCGACGTCAGCTTCGCGATCGCCGGCCGCCGCGCCCGGTTGCGCTCGTTCCAAGGCGCCCGCACGGCTCCCGCGGCCAGCGTGATCAAGGCGATGCTTCTCGTCGCCTACCTGCGACAGCGCTCGGTCCGCAGCCGCCGTCTCCACGCGGACGAGAGAGCCCTGCTCGAACCGATGATCCGGGTCTCCGACAACGCCGCCGGGATACAGGTCGCCGCCCTGCTCGGCGATGGCAGGGTCGAGCGCCTCGCCCGCGCGGCACGGATGCGCGACTTCCAGTGGGTCTACGAACCGGGCTGGCTCGGCGGCCTCTCACAGATCAGCGCCCGCGACCAGGCCCGCTTCATGCTGCGCTACGAGCGCTACGTGCCCGGCCGCCACCGGCACTTCGCCCGTCACCTGCTCGGCTCGGTCGTCGCCTGGCAGCGCTGGGGAATCGCCAGCGTGCGCCCTCGCGGCTGGCGGCTCTACTTCAAGGGGGGCTGGGGGATCGAGGACGATGGCGTCGGCACCGTCAGCCACCAGGTCGCCTTCCTCGAGCGCGGTCGCTGCCGCCTCGCCCTCGCAATCCTCACCGAGCACAACCCCTCGACTACCTATGGGAACGAGACGCTGCGCGGCGTCGCCCGTCGCCTCCTGCACGGCATCCGGGCCGCACCCTGCGGACGCCGGAAGGCCGTCCTTCCGCGACTAAGCCGGGGTCTCGATCTTGGGGAAGAGCGGGGGGACGCGCTCGACCTGCTGACCGCCGGAGCGGGAGCCCAGCTCGGCTAGCTCACGCGACTCCTCACCCAGCGTCGAGAGCAGCTGCTCGCTCGTCCTCGGCAGGTAGGGGACCAGCAGCAGGGTCGTCACGCGCAGGCCCTCGCAGAGGTTGTAGAGGACCTCGTCGAGGCGCTCGGGGTCGGCCTCGTCCTTGGCCAGGACCCACGGCTGGGTCTCCTCGACGTAGCGATTGAGCCTGCGGACCAGAGCCCAGGCAACCTCCAGTGCCTGGGTCAGCTCGGCCCGGTCGAGCAGCTCGCAGAAGCGCGGCACGGCGCCTTCGAAGTCCTCGGCGAGGACGGCGTCAACGGCGGCCTCGGGCACGACACCGGCTCGGTAGCGCTCGACCATCGCCAGGATGCGGCTGGCGAGGTTGCCGAAGTCGTTGGCCAGCTCGGTCTCGTAGCGGGCCTCGAAGCCGGCGGTCGAGATCGAGCCATCCTGGCCGAAGCTGACCTCGCGGAAGCAGTAGAAGCGCAGCGCATCGGCGCCGAAGCGGTCGATCGCCTCGAAGGGGTCGAGCACGTTGCCGAGCGACTTCGACATCTTCTTCTCGCCCATCAGCAGGTAGCCGTGGATCGTCATCCGCCGCGGAGGCTCCAGATCGGCGGCCCAGAGCAGGGCCGGCCAGATCACCGCGTGGAACTTGAGGATGTCCTTGCCCAGCACGTGCAGGGCGGCGGGCCAGTAGCGCTCGGTCAGGTCCTCGCCCTCGCGGGCGAAGCCGAGCGCGGTGACATAGTTGAGCAGTGCGTCGACCCAGACGTACATGCGCTGCTCGGGGTCCCAGGGCAGCGGCAGCCCCCACTTCAGCGTCGGGCGCGAGAGCGAGACGTCCTCCAGCCCCCCCTTGATGAACGAGACCGCCTCGTTGCGGCGGAACTCGGGCACGACGAAGTCGGGCCGTTCCTCGTAGAGGCCTTCGAGCTGACCCTGGAAGGCGGAGAGGCGGAAGAACCAGTTCTCCTCGCGGACCCGCTCCAGCGGGATCTCGTGGATCGCGCAGGTCTGCCCGGGCCCCAGCTCGCGCTCGGTCTTGAAGTCGGCGCAGCGCGGGCAGTACCAGCCTTCGTAGGTGCCCTTGGTCACCCAGCCGTTGTCGTAGACCCGCTGCATGATCTCGGCGACCTTCTCCTTGTGGCGCGGGTCGGAGGTGCGGATGAAAAAGTCGTTGGTGGCGTCGATGATCGGCATCAGCGCCTCGAACTTCGCCGCGTTGCGGTCGGCCAGCTCCTGCGGCGAGATCCCCTCGCGCTCAGCCGCCGTCTCGATCGGCTCGCCGTGCTCGTCAGTGCCGGTGAGGAAGAAGACGTCCTCGCCGCGCTGGCGCATGTGGCGGGCGAGAACGTCGGCGGCCAGCGTCGAGTAAGCGTGGCCGAGGTGGGGCTCGGCGTTGACGTAGTAGATCGGGGTGGTTATGAAGAAGCTCTTCGGACCCATCGGATTGCGGACGCTAACGGTTCCCTGCGTCGCGCAGACGGCGAATGACCCAAGTCCCTGACGGTGCGACTGGGTATGACGTCGATCTGCGAGCCTGCCGCGGTGACGCTGCTGGCAGCGAAGATTCTCCTCTCCCCGCTCTGCGTGGTCGCCGTCTCCCTGGCCGGCCGTCGCTGGGGGGTGGCCATCGCCGGCGTGCTCGGCGGGCTACCAGTCGTGGCAGGCCCGATCCTGCTGGTCGAGACCCTCCTCCATGGCCATCGCTTCGGCGCCGACGCCGCCGCCGGCACCCTGCTCGGCCTCGCCGCCCTGACGGCCTTCGTGGTCGTCTATGGCCGGGTCGCGGCTGCAACCCGGCCGATCCCGAGCGTGCTCTGCGGCTGGACGGCATTCCTGCTCGGCGTCGCCGTTCTGAACCTGATCCAGCCGCCGCCGGCACTGTCGCTGGTCCTGGTCGCCGCCTGCTTCGCGCTCGGTCTGAGGCTGCTGCCGCCTTTGCCAACGTCGCCGCCGGCCGTTGCCGCGACGCCCTGGTGGGACCTCCCCGCCCGCGCCCTCGCCGCACTCGTGCTTGTGCTCGTCCTGACCGCCGTCTCCGGTGCTCTCGGCCCCCATCTCAGCGGCCTGCTGGCGCCGTTCCCGATCATCACCAGCGTCCTCGCCGTCTTCACCCATACCCACAACGGCTTTGCCCAGGTCAGCATCTTGCTGCGCAACTTCCTGTTCGGTTTCTACGGCTTCGCCGCCTTCTGCTTCGTGCTCGCGATCTCCCTGCCCACGCTGGCGATCGCCACCGCCTTCGGCTTCGCTACGGCGGCGGCACTCGCCGTTCAGGCGACGACCCTCCTCCTGCGCTCGCGCCTCCAGCCCGCGCCCTCGACCTCCTAGAGCAGGCGCCGAAGCTCATCGGAGCTGAGGTCGGCATCGCGGAGGATGCCAACGAGAGTGCCTCGGCGGATTTCCTTGTGCATCGGCACGACAAGGGCGTGGCGGCGTCCAGGCTTCTTCAAGCGGACATGGCTGCCCCGTTGGCGGACGACCTCCCAACCGTCCTTGCGGAGCGCCTTGATGAGGCGCTCGCCGGAAACGACCGGCTGACGTGGGCTCACGCCGGCAGGGGACTCGTGCGGCGGATCACGCCGCTGTCGAGCGACTCGCCGTCTTCGCGCAAGCCCTCGACGTAGAGGGCAACCGCCTCGTTGGCGTTTGCCATCGCGTCATCGAAGTCGTCCCCCTGGGTGTGGAGCCCAGGGAGGTCGGGGGCGTAGACATGGAATCCACCATCGCCTTCTGGCTCGAAGACCAGCTCAATCTCTTTCGCGATGTCTGCCATGAGCTTCTCCTAGCTTAGCCAGCTATCCAGTCTCGTCCGTGGAGTTGATGACCAAATGCGTAGTCGGAGTCGACGCTCACTGGCGGGGCTCGCGGCCCGTCAGCGCCCGGTAGAGGTCGTTGGCGCGGGTGCCCGTCAGCGCGGCGACGACGCTGGCGGCGGCGCGCGGCCTGGCTCCCGACTGGACCAGGTGGCGCAGTGCGTCGACGGCGAAGCTGATGTCGTGATCGTGCTCCTCGGAGGCGGCCGGCCCGATCACCAGCACGATCTCGCCCTTGACGTCGCCGCGGAAGCGGCGGGCCAGTTCGGCCAGCGAGCCGCGGGCGACCTCCTCGTGCATCTTGGTCATCTCGCGGCAGACGGCGGCGGGACGGTCGGGCGCGATCGCCGCCAGCGCCGCCAGCGACTCCCCCACCCGCCGCGGCGACTCGAAGGCGACCACGGTCTCGGCCGAGCGCAGCACCCGCTCCATCTCGCCGGAGCGCTTCGGCAGGAAGCCCTCGAAGCGCCAGCGATCGGTCGGCAGGCCGGAGGCGACGAGGGCGACCGGTACCACCGAGGGCCCAGGCAGCACGGTCACGTCGAGGGCGCGCTCGATGCAGCGCCGGATTAGCCGGAAGCCGGGGTCGGAGATCGCCGGCATGCCGGCGTCGGAGACGAGGACGACGGTGTCGCCGCGCTCGATCCGCTGCGCCAGCTCCGTGGCGCGGGCGGCTTCGTTGCCCTCGTGGTTCGAGACGAGCGGCGGCGCCGGGCGGATGCCGAGCTTGTCGAGCAGGCCGCCGGTGCGTCGGGTGTCCTCGCAGGCGATCCAGTCGGCGCTGACGAGGGCGTCGCGGACGCGGGGAGTGACGTCGTCGAGGTTGCCGATCGGGGTCGGGCAGACGATCAGGTGGCCGGGCATCAGCCCCCGCCCCCTTCCGATTCCTCGAGCTCGATCCGCGCCATCGCCGCGGCGCCGATCATCCCGGCGTCGCTGCCCAGCTCGGCGGCGAGGACAGGGGTGCGGTTCATCGGCGGAAGCGCCCGCGCCTCCAGCTCGCGCCGGGCGGGGTCGAGCAGCAGGTCGCCGGCGGCGATCACGCCGCCGCCGATCACGATCGCCTCGGGCTCGAAGGTGTTGGCGAAGCTGGTCAGGGCGACGCCGAGCCGGCGGCCGACCAGGTCGAAGACGGTGCGGGCGGTCGGGTCCCCGTTCAGCGCCACCTCGGTCACGGCCTTGCCGTCGATGGCCTCGCCGTCCGCGAGCATCCTGCCGAGGACCGAGTCGGGCTCCCGTTCAGCGGCGGCCAATCCCTCCCGGCCGAGCGCGGTACCCGAGGCGAACGTCTCCACACAGCCGCGCCCGGGGCAGTTGCCCTGGCAATCGGGGCCGTCCATCGCGATGACCGTGTGGCCGAGCTCGGCGCCCGCCCCGGTCGAGCCGCGGTAGATCTCGCCGCCGAGGATCAGCCCGCCGCCGATCCCGGTGCCGATCGTCAGCATCACCGCGTTCTCGGTGCCCTTCGCCGCCCCGTAGAGGTGCTCGGCGAGGGCGGCGACGTTGGCGTCGTTGTCGACGAAGACCGGCAGCCCGGTCCGCTCGGAGACGAGGTCGCGGATCGGCACGTCGTCGAGCGGCAGGTTGACGGCGGAGATCGCGATGCCCTTGCCGTGATCGATCGTCGCCGGGATGCCGAGGCCGACGGCGGCGGTGCCCGGACGGGCCGAGTGCGCCTCATTCACCTCGCGCACGAGCAGGTCGACCAGCTCGTCCTCGGTCTGCCCGGTCGAGGCCTCGCGGCTCTCCCAGAGGACGTTGGACTCGGAGTCGAGGACACCCAGCAGCATCTTCGTGCCACCAAGGTCGACGCCGATGATTTCGCCTGCATTCATGCGACGTTTGGGACTGGCTGGAGGCGATCGACCGCGGGCATCGGCATGATTCGCGCAGTCTTTCATGCCCACCGATGGCGAGCAGCAGCCCTCCGGGCCGCCCGAGTACAAGGTCTACCGGTCCCGGAAAGGCCTTCTGTCGAGGCTGCGGTCCCCAGACCTCTCAGGCCTCAGAGAGCGGACGCCGCGTGCGCCGAAGCCGTGGCGGCGCAAGAAGCGTGACCGTCCCGAGCGCCCCGGGCCGCCGCGCCGCTGGACAGGCAGGCGTGTGCTCAAGTGGGTCGGACTGGCGGCGCTGGGCTGGATCTGCCTCAGCTTCCTCGCCTTCGCCGTCTCCGCCCAGTTGCAGTCCTTCAAGCTCTCGGGAGAAGCGAAGGACGCCCTGCACGGCAACCCGATGCTGCTGCCGAGCGCGCAGACGATCCTCGTGATCGGCACCGACGCCCGCCCGCCCGACACCAAGGAGCCGGATGCGGCCCCCTCGGAGGAGTGCTTCGAACAGCAGGCCCACGGCGACGCGCCGCACGACCCCTGCTCGGTCGGCGAATTCCGCGCCGACACGCTGATGCTGATCCGCGCCGGTGGCGGCGCCTTCCGCAAACTCTCGATCCCGCGCGACTCCTACGCCGAGATCCCCGGCCAGAGTCCGACGAAGATCAACGCGGCATACGCGTTCGGCGGCGCCGCCGCGCAGATCGAAGCGGTCGAAGGCTTCCTCGACCTCGAGGTCGACCACGTGGCAATCGTCGACTTCACCGGGTTCGAAGACCTGATCGACGCGGTCGGCGGGGTCGAGGTGAATCTGAAGCACAAGCTCTGCGCCGACATCTCCGGCGGCGCCGGCGGCGGCCAGGGCGGCGTCAGCCTGCGCCTGCCCAAGGGCGAGAGCACGCTGAACGGGGAAAAGGCGCTCGCCTACTCGCGGGTGCGCAAGCCGAGCGAATGCCCGGGGCCGGGCCGCAGCTACTACTCGATCGGGTACAGCGACTTCGATCGCGAGCAGGCCCAGCAGGAGGTGATCAACGGGATCAAGGGACGGCTCACCGACCCCCTGCGCATCCCCTACAACTTCGTCAAGGGCCCGATCATCGGCTGGGACGCCCCCAAGGCCTTCGTCAGCGACATGGGCTTCCTGACGATGCCGCAGCTGGTCCTAGCGGCCGCGATCGGCGGCAGCGCCCCCGCCGACGTGCTCTGCGCCGGCGTAAATTCAGGCTGCGACCCCGAAGGACCCGAAGGAAGCGTCGAAGTGCCGGAGGCGACGCGGCAGCGGGCTGTTGACCGGTTGCTTGGGGGGTAGAGACGGGGGGGGGGGCGGCCCCAAACACCCCCGCGGGGGCCCCGCGGGGGGGGGTTGGGGGGGGGGGGCGCCCCCCGCCCGCCCCCCCCCCCCCCCCACCACCCCCACCC
>JANWHD010000022.1 GCA_025450585.1 Solirubrobacterales bacterium | reverse complement strand
GGGTCCTTCTCCAGGAACTCCCGCGAAGCGGCCTGGAGAAGGACCCCCCGACCCCCCAGCCCGCCGGTAACGTAGGCTCGAAGCCCCCGTCCGAGAGGAGATTGCGATGCCGACTTACGTGATGCTTACGAACCTCACTGCTGAGGGCATAAGGACGCTTAAGAACAACCCCGGTCGGGTTGCCGAAGTGAACAAGGAGGTCGAGCAGATTGGGGCCAAGGTGGTTGCTCAGTACGCGACGCTGGGGCAGTACGACTTCGTGACGGTGGTCGAGGCGCCGGATGAGAAGACGATGGCCAAGGTTTCCGTCGAGCTTGGGTCGCGCGGGACGATGACGAGTCAGACGCTGGCGGCGATGCCGGCCGAGGATCTGGCCGGGTCGCTCTAACGCCTTGAAGGTTCTCGTCGTAGGCGGAGGGGGGCGCGAGCACGCGATCGTTCGGGCGCTGGCTCGGTCTGCTCATGCGCCCGAGCTGCTCTGCGCTCCCGGCAATGCGGGGATTGCGCCCGATGCCGAGTGCCTGCCGGAGGTTGCCGCCGACGACGTCGAGGCGATCGTCGCGGCGGCGAGCGAGCGGGGCGTCGACCTGGTCGTGGTCGGGCCGGAGGCTGCCCTGGTGGCGGGCGTCGTCGACGCGCTCGAGGACGCCGGGGTGCCGGCCTTCGGTCCCAGCGCGGCGGCTGCCGAGCTGGAGGGTTCGAAGGCCTTCGCCAAGGAGCTGATGAAAGAGGCCGGCGTGCCCACCGCTTCGCACACGCTGTTGCGCAGCCGCGAGGAGGCCGTCGCTCAGCTCGCCCGCGCCTCCTACCCGACGGTGCTCAAGGCCGACGGCCTGGCCGCGGGCAAGGGTGTGATCGTCTGCCAGAGTGAGGCCGAGGCACGCGAGGCGGTCGACGTCTTCTTCACCGAGCGGCGCTTCGGCGAGACGACGGTCGTGCTGGAGGAGTTCCTCGAGGGCGAGGAGCTCTCGCTGCTGGCGCTCTGCGATGGCGAGAACGTCGTGCCGCTGGCGCCGGCCCAGGACTACAAGCGGATCTTCGACGGCGACGAGGGGCCGAACACCGGCGGCATGGGCAGCTACTCGCCGGTGCCCGGCTTCGGCCCGGCCGAGGTCGAGGAGATCGTCGACGCGGTCCACCGTCCGATCGTCGCCGCGATGGCGCGCCGCGGCCGGCCCTTCCACGGCGTCCTCTACGCGGGCCTGATGATCGGGCCCGACGGCCCCAAGGTGCTGGAGTTCAACACCCGCTTCGGCGACCCCGAGACGCAGGCGGTGCTGCCGCGGCTGCGCTCGGACCTGGTCGACCTTTGCCTCGCCGCACGCGAGCCTGGCGGCCTGGGGGGGGCCGAGGCGGAGTTCGCCGACGACTGGGCCGTGACCCTGGTGCTCGCCTCGGCAGGCTATCCCGAGTCGTCCTCGAAGGGCGACGCGATCCGCGGCCTTGAGGCCGCCGCCGAGCGGGCCGAGATCACGCACGCCGGAACCGCGGCTCGCGGCGGCGAGCTCGTCACCGCCGGGGGGCGAGTGCTCAACATGACCGCACTGGGGGCGACGCCGGCCGAGGCCCGCGATCGTGCATACGATGCCGCCAGCCGGATCGAGTTCGACGGGATGCAGATGCGCTCAGACATCGCGGCCCGAGCGGTCGACCGCGTCGCCAGCTAGCCCAGTCATAGAGAGGAAGAGATGAGCGAGATCTCAGAGGAACCCCAGCCCAGCGAGCCGACCCCGTCACCCGAGGTCGAGGAGGCCTTCGAGGAGATCGATGTCGACGAGCCGCTGGTCGGGATCATCATGGGCTCGAAGAACGACATGCCAAAAATGGAAGCTGCCGGCGCTGCCCTCGACGAGGCCGGGATCAGCCACGAGATGCGGGTGATGAGCGCCCACCGCGACCCCGAGCTTGTCCGTGAGTACTGCACCAACGCGCGGATGCGCGGGCTGAAGGTGATCATCGCCGGCGCCGGGATGTCGGCGGCGCTGCCCGGGGTCGCCGCCGCGCACAGCGACCTGCCGGTGATCGGCGTGCCAATCCTGGGCAAGAGCCTCGGCGGCCTCGACGCCCTGCTCTCGGCGGTGCAGATGCCGCCGGGGATCCCTGTGGCCTGCGTTGCGATCGACGGGGCCAAGAACGCCGGGATCTTGGCGGCACGGATCATCAATGCGTAACCGCCGGTCTTGCGATGGAGGGTGGTCGGGGGGGTCTCCCGTCGCCGCTATCGCGGGAGTTCGCCGGGAGACCCCCCCGACCACCCTCGCGACGGTGGCCTGCGGATGATTCCCCGATACACGCGGCCGGAGATTGGGAAAGCTTGGTCGGCGCAGCGGAAGCTGGAGTGCTGGCTGGAGGTTGAGCTGGCGGCGACGGAGGCCTGGGCGGAGGAGGGAGTGGTTCCGAAGGAGGCCGCCGAAGCTTGTCGGGCGAAAGCTTCCTTTTCTGTCGAGGCCGTCAACGAGCGGGAGAAGGTCACCGATCACGACGTGGCTGCTTTCGTCGATGTGGTCGCCGCGAGCGTGGGTGAGCATGGGCGCTGGATCCACTATGGGTTGACCTCGTCCGACGTTCTCGACACGGCGCTGGCTCTGCAGCTGCGCGAGGCCGGTGAGGTGGTGCTGAAGGGTGCGCGCGCCTATCGCGATGCGCTAGTGGAGCGGGCGATGGAGCATCGGGACACTCTGTGCGTCGGGCGGACTCATGGGGTGCACGCCGAGCCGACCACCTTCGGGCTGCGGCTGGCCGGGTTCGCCTTCGAGGCCGACCGAAACCTCGGCCGGCTGACCGACGCTTTCGAACAGCTCGCATTCGGCAAGCTCTCCGGTGCGGTGGGTACCTACGCCTCGGTGCCGCCCGCGGTCGAGGCGCGTGTGATGGAGCGGCTCGGGCTCGGGCGCGAGGACGTGGCGACGCAGGTGATCCCGCGCGACCGCCACGCCGTCCTCACCTCGCGCTGCGCGATCGCCGGCGCCGGTCTGGAGCGCTTCGCGACCGAGATCCGCAACCTGCAGCGCACGGAGGTGCGCGAGGTCGAGGAGCCGTTTGCCTCCGGCCAGCAGAAGGGCTCCTCGGCGATGCCGCACAAGCGCAACCCGATCCGCACCGAGCGGATCACCGGCCTCGCCCGCGTCCTGCGCGGCTACGCCCAGGCCGGCCTGGAGAACGTCGCCCTCTGGCACGAGCGCGACATCTCCCACTCCGGCGCCGAGCGCGTGATCCTCCCCGACGCCACGATCTGCCTCGACTACATGCAGGATCTGGCGACCAAAGTCGCCACCGGGATGACGGTCCGCACCGACCGCATGCTCGAGAACCTCGAGCTGACCCACGGCGCCCTCTTCAGCCAGCGCGCCCTGACGGCCCTGGTCGAGTCCGGGATGACCCGCGACGACGCCTACCGCGTCGTCCAGGAGAACGCCCAGAAGGCATGGGACACCGGGACCGAGTTCCGCGACCTGCTCGCCGAGGCGGCTCCCGGCCTGGACCTAGACGCAGTCTTCGACTACGGCGCCTACCTGGCCCACATCCCCGAGATCTTCGAGCGGCTCGAAGTGCTGCGCTGAACGGATAAGGTGGCGGCAATGGTCCTCTACACCTGTGGACAGAAGAAAACCGGGCCGGCGTTCGCGCATCCTTGTGCGAAGGCGGGCAAGGCGCTCGACGCGGCCGGGTACAAGTACGAGATCAAGGTCGTCGGCGGGTACCGGATGGCCTTCTGGACCTGGGGCAGCCGCGAGGACGACCGGACCGAGGTGAAGGAGCTGAGCGGCACAAACGAGGTGCCGATCCTCGTCCTCGACGACGGCGAGGTCATCTCCGGCTCAGGCACCATCGCGCGCTGGGCCCAAGAGCACCCGGCGGCACGGGCTGCTACGCAGAAGGACTAAGCCGCCGCGAGATCGCGCTCGCGCGCCGGGTGGCGGGCAGTGACGACGACGGGGGTGCCGCCTTTGGGCGAGAGGGTGATGCTGCGGCGGCCGATCTTCTCCGGCGCCGGGTCGGCCTTGTGCAGCTCGCAGCGGGTCAGCACCTCGCGCAGGACGATCCGCATCTCGAACTCGGAGAAGGCGGCGCCGATGCAGCGGCGAACGCCGCCGCCGAAGGGGACCCAGGCGTAGGTGTCGGGCGCCTCCCCGAGGAAGCGCTCGGGGCGGAAGGCAAACGGCTCGGGGTAAACGTCGGCGCGGGTGTGGGTGAGCCAGATCGCCGGCGTCACGTCGGTGCCGGCCGGCAGGGTCAGGCCGTCGACGCTGAGCTCGGCGTTGAGGCGGCGGCCGGCCAGCGGCACTACGGGGCGCAGGCGCAGGGCCTCGGTGATCGTCGCCCGCATGTACTCGTCCTCGCCCGCCTCGATCGAGTCGCGCAGGCGCCGCAGCGGCTCGGGATGGCGAAGCAGCAGGTCGAAGGTCCAGGCCAGCGCGGTCGCCGTCGTCTCGTGGCCGGCGAGCAGCAGCGTGAGCAGCTGGTCGCGGAGGTCGACGTCGGCGAGCCCCTCGCCGTCCTCGAAGCGGGCCGCCATCAGGATCGAGAGGATGTCGTCGCGCTCCTCGAAGCTTTCCTCGGCGCGGCGCTCCGTGATCTCGGCGTAGAGCAGCTCGTCGACTTCGCGCAGCGTTCCCTCGAACTGAGCCCACGGCCCGCGACCGGTGAAGCGCCTCGTCGCCAGGGCCATCAGCTGGGTGAACGGGGAGGCGGTCTCCTCCAGCACGTCGGTGAGCAGGCGGCGGAGATTCTCCAGCCGGGGGCCCTCGGCGACGCCGAAGACGACGCGCAGGATGATGTCCAGGGTGATCGCCTGCATCTGGGGGTGGATGCGGAACTCCTCCCCCAGCGGCCAGGAGTCGATGTTGGCGTCGACGATCTCTTCCATGATCGGCTCGTAGGAGCGCATCCGCTCGCCGTGGAAGGCGGGCAGCATCAGCTTGCGGTGGGCGAGGTGGTCGGCGCCTTCGAGCAGCAGCAGCGAGCGCGAGCCGAGGACCGGCTCGAGGAAGACCTCGCGGCCGGGCGGAAGGCCGTGGGCGCGCTCCGTGTAGAGGGCCTTGATCGCGGCCGGGTCGGAGATCATCACCATCGGCCGCTCGAAGCCGAGGAACTTGACGCTGAAGTTGTCGCCGATCCGCTCCCGGCACTCCTGCATGAAGGGGAGCGGCCGGAAAGCCCAGCGCAGCGTCTGGACGACTGGCGGGCTCTTCGGTTCTGGCGGCAGCATCGCCGTCAAGGATGGCAGACCGGGTGGCATGGACAGGTGCCCCTCGTCCCGACAAGTGCCGCGCTAATTAGCGCGGCACTTTGAGTATCCGCCGGTTCGAGGGGCACCTGTCCATGCCACTACGTCTCCGACCCTCGGGATAGCTAGCATCGGGCTCGTGCCGCCCGTGGCTGACTTGAAGCTTCATTCATCCGGAAAGGTTCGGGAGATCTACGAGTGGGAGGACGACCTGCTGATGGTCGCCTCCGACCGGATCTCGATCTACGACGTGGTGATGCCGACGCTGAGTCCCGGCAAGGGCAAGGTGCTGAACCGGGTCTCTGAATTCTGGTTCGAGCTGACCGCTGACATCGTCCCCAACCACTTCGTCTCCGCCGACGTGCCCGAAGAGGTGGCCGAACGAGCGATGCGGGTGCGGCGGCTGGAGATGTACCCGGTCGAGTGCGTCGTGCGCGGCTACCTCTCCGGCTCGGGCTGGAAGGAATACAAGCGCGACGGCTCGGTCTGCGGGATCGAGCTGCCGGCCGGGTTGCTCGAGTCCGACAAGCTGCCGGAGCCGATCTTCACCCCCGCGACGAAGGCCGAGATCGGCGATCACGACGAGAACGTCGACTTCGACCGCGCCGCCGAGATCGTCGGCGACCGGGCACTGATGGAGGAGCTGCGGCGGATCTCGATCGAGGTCTACGTGCGCGGCGCCGAGCACGCGGCCGAGCGCGGGATCATCCTCGCCGACACCAAGTTCGAGCTGGGCCGCCACGCCGGCGCCGAGATCGTCCTCGCCGACGAGGTGCTGACTCCCGACTCCTCGCGCTTCTGGCCGGCCGACCGCTACGAACCGGGCAAGACGCAGCCCTCCTTCGACAAGCAGTTCGTGCGCGACTGGGCCGACGCGGAGGGCTGGGACCACACCCCGCCCGCTCCCGAGCTGCCGCCCGACGTGGTCGAGCAGACGCGCGCCAAGTACGTCGAGGCCTACGAGCGGATCACGGAGCGCTCTTTCTAGTGGCGAGGGCGCGGGTCCTGATCCGCCCGAAGGAGGGGATCCTCGACCCCCAGGGCAAGGCGGTGGAGCGGGCCCTACCGGCGCTAGGGTTCGAGGGGATCGAGCACGTCCGGGTCGGGCGGATGGTCGAGCTGGAAGCGGAGGACCCCGAGCGGCTGGGCGAGCTCTGCGAGAAGCTGCTTGCCAACCCGCTGATCGAGGACTACGAGATCGAGCGCCTCGACGGCGCCGCCTGATGCGCTGGGGGGTGCTCCAGTTCCCCGGCTCCTGCGACGAGCGGGACGCCCTGCACGCCTGCTCGTTGCTCGGCGAGGCGCGGCTTGTCTGGCACGAGGAGCGCGACCTGGAGGGGATCGACGCGGTCGTCGTCCCCGGCGGCTTCTCCTACGGCGATTACCTCCGGGCCGGGGCGATCGCCCGTTTCTCACCGGCGATGGAGGCGGTGGCCGAGCACGCCGCCTCGGGTGGCCCGGTGCTCGGCATCTGCAACGGCTTCCAGGTCCTCTGCGAGGCCGGCCTCCTCCCCGGTGCCCTCCTCCTCAACGAGAGCATGCGCTTCACCTGCCGCCAACTCGAGCTGATCCCCGCCGACGGGCCTGAAAGCGAAGATATGGATCGCTTTGAGTCCCGTCGGCGGCCAAAGGCGCCGCCGAGCTCGAAGAGGAGGGGGCGGATCGCGACGAGCATCGCCAGGGGGGCGGCGATCATCAGCGCCTTGGCCTGGGAGTACTCGCCACTGGTAGCGAGCGAGGCGAGGTAGAGGACCGTGCAGGCAGCGAGCGCGACCGGCACCGCGAGCTGGCGTCGCCGCAGCCACCAGGTGGCGCCGAAGACCACCGCGAGCACGCCGATCGTGGCCGCCGGGCCGGTCAGGTGCGCCCCGCCCGCCGCGCTCAGCCGGTAGTTCGACGACGGCCACACACCGAGCGCCTCGAACGGCGAGACCGGTCCGTAGGTGTTGGTGCCGGCGACGCGGTTGAAGCCGTGGACGAAGGCGAAGGGCCCGACCAGCATC
>JANWHD010000021.1 GCA_025450585.1 Solirubrobacterales bacterium | reverse complement strand
CTCATCGCCAACCAGAAAATCGGCTCCGTTCGGGACATCCTGCCGGTGCTCGAGGCGGTGATGCAGGGCGGCAAGCCGCTGCTGATCGTCGCCGAGGACGTCGAGGGCGAGTGCCTCGCGACCCTGGTGGTCAACAAGCTGCGCGGCACCTTCACCGGCGTCGCGGTCAAGGCACCCGGCTTCGGCGATCGCCGCAAGCGGATGCTCGAGGACATCGCGATCCTCACCGGCGGTGAGGTGATCACCGAGGAGATGGGCCTCAAACTCGAGAACACCCAGCTCTCCCAGCTCGGTAAAGCCCGCCGCGTCGTCGTCTCCAAGGACACGACGACGATCATCGACGGTGCCGGTGAGGCCGACGACATCAAGGGCCGGATCAAGCAGATCAAAAACGAGGTCGAGAACACCGATTCCGACTTCGATCGCGAGAAGCTCCAGGAGCGCCTCGCCAAGCTGGCCGGCGGTGTCGCCGTGGTCAAGGTCGGCGCCGCCACCGAGACCGAGATGAAGGAGAAGAAGCACCGCGTCGAGGACGCGCTGCAGGCGACCCGCGCCGCGCTGGAGGAGGGCGTCGTGCCGGGTGGCGGAGTTGCACTGCTCAACGCCCAGTCCAACCTCGACACGGACAAGCACGAGGACCCGGACGAGGCAACCGGAGCCCGGATCGTCTTCCGGGCGCTGGAGGAGCCGGTCCGCCAGATCGCCGAGAACTCCGGCCTGGAGGGCTCGGTCGTGGTCAACAAGGTCCGTGACCTGAAGGCCGGCGAAGGCCTCAACGCCTCCAACGGCGAGTACGGCGACCTGATCGCCGCTGGGGTCATCGACCCGACGATGGTGACGCGCTCGGCGCTGCAGAACGCGGCCTCGATCGCGAAGAACATCCTCGTCACCGAGGCCGTGATCGCCGAGCCGCCCGAGAAGGACGGCGCCGGCGGCGGCATGCCCGGCGGAATGCCGGACATGGGCGGCATGATGTAGTCACGCCTGCCCAGGCGTATCCTCGCCTCAACAGGCGAGTGACTTTGGCGAGAGGCCCGGCAACCGCCGGGCCTCTCGCGTTTCGAGGGTCTTCCGGCACCGTTCCATGACCCTGTGCGCACCACCCGCGCACCGCGACCGCTCATCCTCGGCGCATGCGACGCATGCCCATCCAACCCCCTCCCGCCGACGGGCCGAAATCCGGACCCGTGGTCCGGATTTCGGCCCGTCGGCGGGAGGGGGAAGCGGATCATGCGCTGTTGCGGCGGGCGGCCGGGTCGAGCCAGAGCGACGAGGAGATCGCGCCCTACCGGTACGGGCCGCCGGCTTCGCCTCACCTCGCCGCTGCGCTGGCCGGCGAGGAGATCGACCCCGAGCGGCTACGCGCTGCGGCCGCCACCGCGGCGAGGGATGCCGACGTGCTCGTCTGCGAGGGCGTCGGCGGCCTGCTCGTTCCCCTCCGCGAGGATTACCTCGTCCGCGACCTCGCGGTCGATTTGGGTCTTCCCCTCGTCGTCGCCGCCTCGCCCGGCCTGGGCACGATCAACCACACGCTGCTGACGGTCGAGGCCGCGCATACCGCAGGCCTGATCGTCGAGCTGGTGGTCCTGACTCCCTGGCCGGAGCCCCCGAGCGAGATCGAGCGGTCCAACCGCGAGACGATCGAGGCGCTCTCCGGCATCCGGGTCGCAACGCTGCCGCGGATCGACCTGGACGACCCATCCGGCTGGCCGAAGCTGGCGCTCAGCTGACGATCACGTCGAGGCTCGACGGCGTCAGCTCGACCTCGAAGCCCGCGTCCCGGGCGGTCGCGGCAACCTGCTCGGAGCTCCTCGGCTCCGACTTGGCGAGGAGAAGCGCCCGGGCGACCTCACCGCGAACGGCCTTGGCCATGTGTGACACGGCCTTGCGCTCCCCATCCTCATCGCGAAA
The DNA here is from genome assembly GCA_025450585.1 of Solirubrobacterales bacterium. GTDB lineage: Bacteria > Actinomycetota > Thermoleophilia > Solirubrobacterales > 70-9 > VRUE01. Next base: position 10,460 of record JANWHD010000021.1, on the reverse strand, counting down.
AGCACGCACCGCGAGTAGCTGCGTTCGCCTCGGTTTCCACGCCGCGACGTAAGCCCCCGAGCGCATGTCGACGATCGTCTCGCCGGGCTCGTCAGGCAGCGCCGCCCTCAGCGCCTCGCGCCACCAGGCTGAAAGCGGCCCGACTCCGTCGAGCTTCGCCAACGGCGGCAGGCGGTAGTGCGGGATGCGGTCCCCGGGCCGGACGAATCCCCAGAGCGCACTCGCGATCAGCACCCGCTTGGCCGCCCGCCGGCGCGCGGCGGCCGGCAGGTCCGACAGGCCGAGGCGCTGGTAGAGGACGCCGGTGTAGACCTCGGCCGCCGGGGCAGCCGGCGCCTCGCGCAGATCCGGGTCGAGCCTGTCGAGCAAGGTGGCTCGATGCTCACCAAGCTCCGCGGCGAAGGCAAGAGAGTCGAGGTCGACCGGCTCCCCCGCCTCGGGCTCGGCCTTGCCTTCGGAGGGCGGCAGCAGGATCAGCACCGGCGCAGCCTCTCAGGCGACGGGCTCGCCGGCGGCGACGGCCTCGCGACCGGCCAGCTCCTCGCCGCCGGGGCTGACCGCGGCCTCGACCGCCTCGACGCTGAGCGGGTCGCGCCTGGCGCGAATCGCCGCCGCGCCGACCACGGCTCCTGCCAGCGCGACCACGGCACAGACGCTCATCGCATGCCCGAGCGCGTCGACGAATTCCTGGGGGCTGGCGTCGGCGAAGCTGGTGCCCACGGCGCCCTGGAAGATCGCGCCGGTGACGGCGACGCCGAGGCTGCCGCCGACCATGCGGAACATCGAGAGCACTCCCGAGGCGATCCCCGCCTTCTCGACCGGAACGGCGTTCATCGCGGCGCTGGTCATCGGCGACATCGTCAGCGCGATGCCGATGCCGAGCAGCATGAAGCCGGGAAGCAGCTCCAGGTAGGTCGAATCGACGGCGATCCCGCTGAAGCTATAGAGCGAGGCGGAGACGACGACGAGCCCGGCGGCGATCAGCCAGCGCGGCCCGAAGCGGTCCGCGAGCCGGCCCGCCAGAGGGGCGATGCCGACGATCATCAGAGTCGAGGGCAGGAACCTGACCCCCGCCTCCAGGGGCGAGTAGCGCAGGATGTCCTGCATGTAGAGGGCGAGGAAGAAGAAGACGCCGAGCATCGAGAAGGAGACGATCGCGGCGACCACGACGGCGCCGAGGAAGTTGCGGTTGGAAAAGAATCGGAACTCGACCATCGGCACCCTGACCCGCAGCTCGATCACGGCGAACGCGGCTAGCCCGACCGCAGCACCGATCAGCAGGGCGACGATCTCGGTCGAGCCCCAGCCCCATTCGTTGCCCTCGACCAGGGCCAGGATCAGCGCCGTCAGCGCAGCGGTCAGCACGACGACCCCGGCGAAGTCGACCTCGCGGCCGACCGTGTCGTCGCGCGACTCGCGCACGGCGAAGAGAGACGCGGTGACGGCGCCGATCGCGACCGGGATGTTGAGGTAGAAGATCGCCCGCCAGCTGACGTGCTCGGTGAGCAGGCCGCCGACGACCGGCCCGACCGCCAGGGCAAGAGCGGAGACCCCCGCCCACATGCCCATCGCCTTGCCGCGCTCCGACGGCGGGAAGGCGTCGGTGATGATCGAGAGCGTCGCCGGCATCATCAGCGCCGCGCCCACCCCCTGGACCACGCGGCTGGCGACGAGGTCTGTCGGGCTGGCGGCGAACCCGGCAGTCGCCGAGGAGAGGGCGAAGATGACCACGCCGAAGAGGAACATGCGGCGGCGGCCGAAGATGTCGCCGAGCCGCCCCCCGGTCGCCAGCAGCACGGCGAAGGAGAGCGTGTAGCCGTTGACCGTCCACTCCAGACCGGAGATCGAGGCGTCGAGGTCACGCTGGATCGAGGGCAGCGCCACGTTCACGACCGTGTTGTCGAGCATGATCATGAACAGCGCGAAGCACATCGCGCCGAGCGTCCACCACTTGCGGTTGTCCTCGGTGATCAGGTGGCGGTAGCGGGTCAAGCCGGTCCCACGCCCTTCAAATGCTCGTAGGCCTCGGCGATGTCCTGGCGGTCCATCAGCGAGTCGATCGCGGCGTCGAGCTTGCGCCGCTGCGCGGCAGTGAGGCTCGCGGCGAACGTCTCCATACCCGCCCGCCGCACGACCATCAGGGTGTCGACGAGCTTCTTGCCTCTGGCGGTGATCGCGACCCGCCTCACTCGCCGGTCCTGGGGATCCTCGACCCTGGTGGCAAGTCGCTTCCTGACCAGGACGTCGACCGCCCTGCTCACCGAGGGAACCGAGACGCCGAGTGCCTCGGCCAGGTCGCCGACCTGGCGCGTCTCGGTCGCCTCGCCCAGCCCCCCCAGCTCGAGCAGCGCCTTGGACTGGGTCATCGAGAGGCCGCTCTCCTCGATCACCCGCAACAGGTTGCCGCGGTCGTAGAGGAAGAGGTGGCGCAGCAGGGCGCTTATCCGCGCCGCGGTCTCCTGCGCGCCCTCGCTGACCTCGGGGACGTCGACCTTCTCGATGATCGCCTTGAGCTGACTCGCCTGCATCGAATTATATTTGCACAAAAGCAACTATTTCTTGAAAGAAATAATTGCTTTTGTGACGCTAATCACAGAGCCGGGTGATCCTCCCGCCGGTACGGCCCGGGCTTGGGGCGCGGCGCCCCGCCGGGGAAGGCGAGGCGCAGGATCGTCCGCTGCACCATTCCCAGCTGCTGCAGGAAGGGACCGCTGTTGTAGGGGAGGCCGTAGCGTTCGCAGACCTGCTTCACCTGCGGCGCGATCTCCGCGTAGCGGGTGCTCGGCAGGTCCGGGAAGAGGTGGTGCTCGACCTGGTAGCCGAGGTTGCCGCTGGCGACGTGGAAGAGCGGGCCGCCCTCGATGTTCGCCGCCCCGGTCAGCTGGCGCACATACCAGCCGCCCCGGCTCTCGTCCTCGACTTCCTCGGGCTTGAACGTGTGGGTCTGGTCGGGGAAGTGGCCGCAGAAGATGATCGCGTAGGCCCAGACGTTGCGGACGATGTTCGCCGTCGCGTTCGCCGAGGCCGCCGCCCGGTAGGAGCTCCGGCCGCCGCCGAGGGCGCGCCTCAGGGCCCCGGCCAGCCCGCCGCGGCGCTTGCCGGCGCTGCGAGCCTCGAGACCGGCGTCGAGAGCGGCCATGGCCAGGCCACTCAGCAGCGGCCAGGCGATGTAGTCCTTAACGACCTGGCTCTTCGCCTTCTCGCGAATCCCCGCCAGCTCGCGCTTGACCTGGGCTTTTGACTTGCGCCCCTTGCGGATCGCCTCGAAGTCGAGGTCGTGGAGGGCAACGCCCCACTCGAAGAAAGCCATCAGCAGCAGGTTGTAGAGCGGCTGGGCGAGATAGACCGGGTGCCAGCGCTGCTGCGGGTCGATCCGCATGATCTCGTAACCCAGGTCCTTGTCCTTGCCGAGGATGTTGGTGAAGGTGTGGTGGACGTAGTTGTGGGAGTGCTTCCAGGCCTCGGCGGTCGAGGCCGTGTCCCAGTCCCAGGTCGAGGAGTTGATCTGGGGGTCGTTCATCCAGTCCCACTGGCCGTGCAGGACGTTGTGGCCGATCTCCATGTTCTCGAGGATCTTCGACATCGAGAGAGCGGCCGTGCCGGCGATCTTCGCCGGGCGGTAGCGGGCGCCGAGCAGCAGCACGCGCCCCATCGCCGCGAGGCGGCGCTGCATCGCGATCATGCTCTCGATGTAGCGCCGGTCGCGTTCGCCGAGGTCGGCGAAGGTCCGGTCGCGGATCTCGTCGAACTCCCGGGCCAGCTCCTCGAGCTGCCCCTCGGAAAGGTGCGCGAGCGGGCTCTCGACCTCCACGGTCGGTGCGTTCATCGTCTTCCTTTCGTCGGTTTCAAAGCGCGATCTCGATCGGCCCTTCGGGGGCGTTGACGCAGGTGCGGATCATCTCTCCCTCGCTGCCGTGGACCTTGCCGGTGCGCAGGTCGCGCACCTCCCCCTTGCAGAGTCTGCCCACGCAGGTGTGGCAGATGCCCATCCGGCAGCCGAAGGGCAGCGTGGCGCCCGCCTCCTCACCGCCGACGAGGATCGGCGTGCCACTGTCGCAACTCGCCTCGACCCCGCTCTTGGCGAACCGCACGCGGCCTCCCTCGCCCTCGCCGGGCTCACCGCCGATCACCGGCTGGAAGCGCTCCATATGGAGCAGCTCGGGATCGGCGTCCCGCTCCCAGCGCTCGCTCATCGCATCGAGCATCGCGGCGGGGCCCGAGAGGAAGGCGTGGCGCTCGCGCCAGTCGGGGCAGAGCCGGTCGAGGTCGGCGGGGCCGATCCGGCCCTCCTCCCCGGTGATCCGCAGGTGCAGGTGGTAGCCCTCGTGGGCGTCGCCGATCTCGCCCAGGAGGCCGGCGAAGATGACTCCCTCGGCCTCGCGGGCGGAGTGGACGTGGACCGCGTCGGCCAGCGAGTCGCTGCGATGCAGGCTACGCAGCATGCTCATGATCGGCGTGATGCCGCTGCCGGCGCTGAGGAAGAGCAGCTTGCGCGGAGCCGGCTCGGGCAGCACGAAGGTGCCTTCGACGCCGCCGAGCCGGACGACGTCTCCGGGCCTGGCCTGGCGCACGAAGTAGGGAGAGACCTTGCCCGACTCGACCAGCTTCGGGGTGATGCTGATGCAGCCGTCGCGGCGGTCGGGCTCCGATGTGAGCGAGTAGGCACGCCAGTGGTGGATGCCGTCGACCACGACGCCGATCCGCAGGTACTGCCCGGGCCTGTGCCCGGGCCACTCGAAGCCGGGGCGGATCAGCACGGTCGCCGCTTCGGGCGTCTCGGCGTCGATGCGCTCGATCCGCCCGCGCAGCTCACGTGTCGACCAGAGCGGGTTGATCAGCTCGAGATAGTCGTCGGGAAGGAGTGGCGTGAACAGCGAGCGAACCGCGTGCAGCGCTTTGCGCCTCACCGGCGGGACCATCGGCTGTGCTCCGCGCTCTGCCATTTTTCAATGTTACATAGATCGATGTAGAGGTTTGTGTGGGAAGCCGCACGCATTGCCGCTGCCGCCGGGCCGCGGGCTAGTGTCGCTCTACCCGATGCCGGCCGATTACGCCCAGCTCGATCGCGATCACGTCTGGCACCCGTTCACGCAGCAGCAGGCGTGGTGTGAGGAAGAGCCGCTGCTGATCGAGCGGGGCGAGGGGTCCTACCTGATCGACGACCGGGGTCAGCGCTACCTGGACGGCGTCTCCTCCCTGTGGTGCACGGCCCACGGCCACCGGCACCCCGGGATCGACGCCGCGGTGACCGACCAGCTCGGCAAGATCGCGCACTCGACCATGCTCGGTCTCTCCCACCCCGGCGCGACCGAGCTCGCCGGCCGCCTCGTCGACCTCGCGCCCCCCGGCCTCTCGCGAGTCTTCTACTCGGAGTCCGGCTCGACCGCGGTCGAGATCGCGCTGAAGATGGCGTTCCAATACCAGCAGCAGCGCGGCGGCCAGCATGCCCGTCGCACCTCCTTCGTCCACCTGCGCGAGTCCTACCACGGGGACACGATCGGCTCCGTATCGGTCGGCGGCATCGACCTCTTCCACTCCACCTACCGGCCGCTGCTCTTCCAGGCCCACGCGGCCGAGCCCGGGGACTCCGCCGACCTCGAGCGAGTTCTCGCGGTCCACGAAGAGGAGATCGCAGCCGTGATCGTCGAGCCGCTTGTGCAGGGCGCCGCTGGGATGCTGCTCCACCCCCCGGGCTACCTGCGCGCCGTGCGCGAGCTCTGCGACCGCTTCGGCGTGCTGCTGATCTGCGACGAGGTGGCGACCGGCTTCGGCCGCACCGGGACGATGTTCGCCTCAGAACAGGAGGATGTCGCTCCCGACCTGCTCTGCCTCGCCAAGGGTCTCACCGGCGGCTACCTGCCGCTAGCGGCGACGCTGGCGACGGAGCGCATCTACGAGGGCTTCCTCGGCGCCCCGGAGGAGTACCGCACCTTCTTCCACGGCCACACCTACACCGGCAATCCGCTCGCCTGCGCCGCCGCGCTCGCCAATCTCGACGCCTTCGAGCAGGAGCGCACGGTGGAGCGCCTGCAGCCGAAGATCGAGCTGCTGCGCGGGCTGCTCGACGAGGTCGGGGCGATGCCCGAGGTGGCGGCGGTGCGCGCCCGGGGCGTCATGGTCGGCATCGACCTCGGCGAGCACGACCCGGCTCTGCGACTGGGCCACCGCGTAACAGTCGAGGCCCGCAAGCGCGGCGCGATCATCCGCCCCCTCAGCGACGTCGTCGTGCTGATGCCGCCGCTGTCGATCTCCGAGGAGGAGCTGCGGAGTCTCGTCGCGATCGTCTCCGAGTCGATTCGAGCGGCATGCGCGTTGGCCTCAGAGCAGTTGGCCCGGGCCGCTTAGCGCGCGGGTCCTGTCGCCGCAGGGGACCCACCACCCCTTCCGGTCGCTAAAGCGTCCTCAGGGGCGGTTCCCCCTACGGCGCCACCCGCGCGAGATGCGGGGTAGGGTCACTCTCTATGGAGGAGCGCATGAGGGGACCCGCGGAGGCGCCCAACCTCGGGGAGCCGAGCGAGCCTCGGCCTGCAGCTTCCGTAGTGCTGCTGCGGCGCGGGGGGAAGCACTCCGACCGAGCTTTGGAAGTTCTTTTGCTGAAGCGGACCGAGGAGGCGCGGTTCATGCCTGGGGTGTGGGTCTTTCCCGGCGGGTCGGTGGACGACGGGGACGGTGAGGACGAAGCGCGGTTCAAGGCCTGCGCAGTGCGGGAGCTGGAGGAGGAGGCGGGGATCGCGCTTCCGGCCGAGGAGGAGCTGGTCCTCTTCTCGCGCTGGATCACCCCCGAGGTCGTCTCCCGCCGCTTCGACGCCTGGTTCTTCCTGGCCCTAGCACCGGCCCACACGCCTCCCAAGCCGGACGGCGTCGAGACCACCGACGCCGCCTGGTTCGAGCCCGCCCGGGCCCTCGAGGCCCAGACCGCGGGCGACCTCGTCCTAGCCTTCCCAACCATCAAGCAGCTCGAACTCCTATCGGAGTTCGCCACTGCGAATGAGGCAATGACAGCCCACCGCAACCGCCCCGTAGACCCAATCCTCCCCAAGGTCATCGGCTCCCAAGCAGAGCACCGAGTAGTCCTCCCGGGCGACCCCGACTACCCGGCCTGACCCAAGCTAAAGGCGGACTCGTATCCCCCGGGCCGCCCCGGGACCACCGTTACCTGAGGCCGCTTCTCGCGCGGGTGGCGTGTGGGAGGGGGGTCGAGGACGGACCGTGGCCCGCCCGCAGTGCCCCCCTCCCACGCGACAGGACCCGCGCGTCAACTACTCCGCAGGAAACGGCGCCAGCCCCGCATGCCAAGGCCCGGGTGGATACGTATGGATGCCACTCTCGTCCATCTCGGACTGCAACCGCTTGAACAGCTGCCCCGCGTTCTTCAGCACCGCTTTCAGCTCCTCCTCGCTGCGCTCGCGCAGATGCCAGAGGAACCAGAGCTGGCGGTCGTTGATGCCGAAGTCGACCTCGCCGGTCATCGTCGTCGTCCACTCGAGGAAGCCCGGGCTGAAGAGCTCACGCAGCGCGACCGGGTCGTACTCGCTCGGCACGGTCGCGAGGAAGCGCCTGTTGAAGTCGATCGACTCGAACTCGACCTTGCGGGCGAAGCGCTGGGTGACGTGCTCGTGACCCTCGATCGACTCGACGTTGAAGGCGGGGACGACCTGGGCGAGATCGGGCATGTGGGCCTTGCAGAGGAGCGCGGTCGGCAGGACCGCCTTGCTGAAGAGGCTGCCGGTCTCCCTCTCGTCGGCGTCGCAGCAGGAGCCCCAGAAGCCCTCGACGAGCTGGCCCGTGAGCCGGTTGGCGCCGCCCACGCAGAGCGCCACCGGCCCGTCTTTGGGGTTGATCCCCCCCACCGGCTCGTACGTCAGCTCGTGCCGCTCGCCGTACTTGCGGACGGTCTCGGCCCACTCCTGCGCTTCCTGCTTGACGCCCATGCTCGGGCGATCCTAAGGCCGCCCGCCCGGTCGCATCGGCTTACCGCCTGCTGGAGCGGGAACTCGATGCAACTGGCCGGGCGGCCAAGTAGGATGGATGCATGACCTGGGTCCTCATCGCAGTGGTCGCGATCCTCGTGATCGGCGTCCTCTACTTCATCGCCAAGCGCAACTCGATCATCGCCGCGCGCAACCGAGTCGACGAGTCCTGGAGCGGGATCGACGTCCAGCTGAAGCGGCGCCACGACCTCGTCCCGAACCTGGTCGAGACGGTCAAGGGCTACGCCGAGCACGAGAGCCAGACCTTCGAGGCGACGACCAAGGCCCGGGCCGAGGCGATGGCCGCTCAGGGCGTCGAGGAGACCGCCAAGGCCGAGCAGAAACTGACCCAGGCGCTGGCCGACGTGAAGGTAGTGGCCGAGAACTACCCGACCCTGCGCGCCACCGAGAACTTCCAGCAGCTCAGCCGCAACCTCTCGGAGCTGGAGGACGAGATCCAGGCCTCGCGGCGGATCTACAACTCCAACGTCCAGTCATACAACACCGATATCGAACAGTTCCCCGGCTCGATCGTCGCCAACCAGGGCAATTTCACCGCCCGGGAGTTCTTCGAGATCGAGGACGCCTCCGAGCGCGAGCCCGTTTCGGTCAGCTTCAGCAAAGACTGACCCGACTAAGATTTCAGCATGACCACTGCGACCGAAGCGAAGCTCTGGATCTGCGAGAGCTGCGGCTTCATCTACGACCCCGCCATCGGCGATCCCGACGGCGGCATCCCGCCCGGCACAGCCTTCGAGGACATTCCCAAGGACTGGTTCTGCCCGGTCTGCGGGGCACGGACCTCCGACTTCCGCCTACTGGAGCCCGGCGAGGCCTAGGCCCGCGGCGGCCACCGTGAAGCACGATTTCGATTGGCTGGTGGTGGGCTCCGGCTTCGGGGGTTCCGTCTCGGCCCTGCGGCTGGCGGAAAAGGGGTACAGCGTCGCCGTGCTGGAGTGCGGCAGCCGCTTCCGCGACGAGGACTTCGCCGAGTCGAACGTGCGCCACCCGCGCCGCTACTTCTGGCTGCCGCGCTTCGGAATGCGGGGAGTTCTGCGGATGACCTTCTTCAAGGACGTCTTCATCGTCTCCGGCAGTGGCGTCGGCGGCGGCAGCCTCGGCTACGCAAACACCCTCTACCGGGCACGGCCGGCCTTCTTCGACGACCCCCAGTGGAGCGAGCTGGGCAACTGGGAGCGCGAGCTTGCCCCCCATTACGACACGGCAGAGCGCATGCTCGGCGTGGTCGAGTACGAAGGGATCGGGCCCGCCGACAAGCTGCTGCAGGAATACGGCGAGGAGATCGGCGTCGGCGAGACTTTCACCAACACCCGCGTCGGCGTCTTCTTCGACAAGCCCGGGGTCGAGGTCGACGACCCGTTCTTCGAAGGCGAAGGCCCGAGCCGCACCGGCTGCATGCGCTGCGGCAGCTGCATGGTCGGCTGCCGCCACGGCGCCAAGAACACGCTGATGAAGAACTACCTCTGGTTCGCCGAGAAGCTTGGTGTCCGGATCGAACCCGAACGCCAGGTGACCGAGATCCGCCCGCTCGGCGCCGCCGACGGCTCCGACGGCTACGCCGTGACCAGCGAGCGCTCCGGCTCCTGGCTGCGCAAGAAGCGCCGCACGCAGACCGCCCGCGGCGTGATCGTCGCCGCCGGCGCCCTCGGCACCAACAACCTGCTCGCCAACTGCCGCCACAGCGGTGCCCTGCCGAAGATCTCCGATCGCCTCGGGGACCTCGTCCGGACCAACTCGGAGTCGATCCAGTCGGTAACCGCCCCCGACGACGAGCGCGACTTCAGCCGCTCGGTGGCGATCACCTCGAGCATCTACCCCGATCCCGACACCCACATCGAGGTCGTCACCTACGGCCAGGGCGGCGACGCCATGTCCGGCACCTTCACCGCGATGACGGGGCCGGGAACGAAACTGACGCGCCCGATCAAGTGGCTGGCGGCGATCGTGCGCCACCCGCTACGCACGGTGCGGATGCTGATCCCCCACCGTTGGTCGCAGCGCACGGTGATCCTGCTGGTGATGCAGACGGTCGACGCGGCGATGCACTTCCGGCCCAAGCGCCGGCTCTTCGGCGGCGGCGTGCGCCTGACGACCGAACAGGACCCCGGCCGGCCAAACCCCACCTACATCCCCGCCGCGGAGCAGGTGACGCGCTGGTTCGCGAAGCGAATGGGAGGGGTCGCCCAGAGCGCGATCACCGAGTCGGTCCGCAACATTCCCTCGACCGCGCACATCCTCGGCGGCGCCCCCATCGGCTCCGACCCCGAGAGCGGCGTCGTCGACAAGCAGAACCGCGTCTTCGGCTACGAGAACCTGATGGTCTGCGACGGGGCCGCGATCCCGGCCAACCCGGGCGTCAACCCGAGCCTGACGATCACCGCCAAGGCCGAGCACGCGATGAGCTTGATCCCGGCTAAGGACGGGGCGGAGCCAGGCCGGCTGCCGGAGGCTGCCAGGCCGGCGGGGGCG
>JANWHD010000020.1 GCA_025450585.1 Solirubrobacterales bacterium | reverse complement strand
TATTCGGGCAGGTGCGGGCGTTAGCGTGGATCTTCATCCGGTGTCCTCCTTGTTGGGTGGGAGCTTCGACACCCCCAGCCTTCAAGGAGGCCCGGATGAACAACGTTGTTAGGAACTACAGCTAGCGCGCTCGCACCCCGCCTTCGGCGGGGGTCGCGTAGCGTGCCACCGCCAAGCACGTGAGCGACCGAGGACGCCGATGCGGTCAGACCGTCTTAGGCGAATGCCTGGGCGGCGCGGCGGCGGAGGTCCGCGTTGAGCATCCCCGTGACTTCGCTGGGGCTGCTGCCCGCGGAGGGGACCGCGTCGCCGATCAGGCCGCTGGCGCGGAAGCCGAAGAGCGGTGCGTCGAAGCCGACCTCGCGGATCTTGCGGACCAGCTTGACCGCGCTGGCGGTGTCGGCGCCGGGGCCGCAGAGGACGATCGCGGTCGGGTCGAGGGCGCCGAGGGCGCGCTCGAGGCGCTCGTCGCCGAGCTCGTTGGAGAGCATCAGCACGCGAAAGCCGGCGCGGCGCAGGGTCAGGTCGAGCGCCTGGGCGTGGACCGCCTCGGCGTCGGAGCCGCGGCTGGAGTCGAGCAGGAGGATCCCGGCCGGGCGGGAGGCGGCGGAGGCAAGGCGGCGGGCGCCGTGCAGCCACCCGGTCGCCCAGCGCGAGGCGAACTCCAGCTCGGCCTCTGCCTCGGGGTCGGCGGCGAGACGGTCGACCGCCGGCAGCAGCAGCTCCTCCACGGTGCGCTCCAGCGGGCGCAGCGCGAGGCTCTCCTCGACCGCGCGGTTGGCAGCCTCCTCGTCAAAACTCTCCAACGCGGCCAGCAGGCTGCCGCCATTGGCCGGAGCATCCTGGCGCTGGCGCGCCAGCTCGATCGCCGAGGAGATGTTGCCGGTCTGGGCGAGGGCGTCGCGCAGGGTCTGCAGCTCGACCAGCTCGTAGTTGCGGTGGTTGCCCACCGTGCGCTTCGGCGTCGGGTAGCCGTAGCGGCGCTCCCAGCTGCGCAGGGTGTTGGGGCTGACCCCGAGCACTTCCGCGGCTGCGTTGGTTCTTATTCCTGGCATCTCAGATCGGTTCCGTGGCTTGCCCAGCGGTGTTCGCCGGGTGCCGGCATTCTCCCACCCGAACGCCAGGTTTACGCAGGTTATGGACAGATTTACGGAATCTGTCAGCGATCTTGCAAGGTGCCGACGCCTACGGGCTGACCCAGGGCACGCGCCCGCCACATCGCCTCGTCGGCCTTGCGCAGCAGCTCCTCGGCGTCGGTGCCGTGCTCGGGACAGGCGACGACGCCCACCGAGATGCCGATCCGCAGCCCCCCCGCCGCCTCCAGCTCATCGAGCATCCGCAGCAGCCGCTCGGCCATCTGCACGCCCTCGACCGTGGTCTGATTCGGCGCTAGGACGCAGAGCGCGTCCTCCTCGAGGCGGAACGCCTCGTCGACGAGGCGGACGCTGTCTCGCAGGGCCGCCCCGACCACGGCGAGCATCGTCTCCTGGCCCCCGTCGGGCTCGTCGTCGCGAGCGCCGGGACCGTCGACGTCGAAGACAGCCAGTCCGAAAGGGTGTCCGTAGCGCTTGTTGGTCTCGATCAGCTGCTCGAGGCGGCGGCGCATGTGCCCGGGCTGAAAGAGGCTGGCGTGCTCGTCGGGCGCCACCGCCGGCGCGGGTGCCTGCTGGGTCGACACCGCCGCGACCGCGGTGGCGGCGACCGAGCCGAACTCCTCGGCCAGCTTCTGCGCCGCGTCGGCGAACGGCGCCGCGTCGCCGTCGCGCATCTCCTCGCGCAGCCTGGCCAGCAACGCGGCCTGCAGCCCGGAGACCTCGCGGACGACCTGGCCCGCCGGGGACTCGCTTCCGGCACCGTTGGTCATCCGCGTCGCCACGGAGAAGACCTTGCCGCACGCAACGGACGCCAGGGCGCAAAAGATCGCTATTTGCGGACTGACATATGTCTAGTCAGATCGTCCGCTAGTCGAGGCTGCGGCGACCGGCGAACGCCTTGCCTAGGGTGACCTCATCGGCGTGCTCGAGGTCGGCTCCGACGGGAAGGCCGCTGGCAAGACGGGTGACGGCGACCTGGCCGCGCAGGCGCTCGGCGATGTGCAGCGCGGTTGCCTCGCCGGTGGTCGTCGGGTTGGTGGCGAGGACGACCTCGCGCACCTCGCCGCCCTCGACCCGGCGCAGCAGCTCGGCGATCTTGAGGTCCTCGGCGTCGACGCCGTCGATCGGCGAGAGGGCGCCGCCGAGCACGTGGTAGAGGCCCCGGTACTCGTGGGTGCGCTCGATCGGGATCACGTCGGCGGGCTCCTCGACTACGCAGATCGTCGTGCGGTCGCGGCCGGAATCCGAGCAGATGCGACAGCGCGGACCCTCGGAGAGGTTGAAGCACTCCTCGCAGAGGCCTACCTTCTCCTTCACCTCGGTTATCGCCGCCGAGAGCGCCGCCGCCTCTTCGTCGGGCGCGCGGAGGATGTGGAAGGCGAGGCGCTGCGCGGTGCGCTGGCCGATTCCCGGCAGCCGCGAGAGCTCCGCGACGAGCCGGGCGAGCGGTGCCGGGCCCTCGCTGCTCACATCCCGGGGAGGCCGCCGAGGCCTCCCGTGATCCCGCCCATCTTCGACTCCGCCAGCTGCTGGGCGGCGCGCAACCCCTCGTTGACGGCGGCCTGCACCATCTCGGCGAGCATCTCCGCGTCCTCGGGGTCGATCGCCTCGGGGTCGATAACGATCTCGCGCAGGGTCAGGTCGCCGCCCATCTTGACCTTGACCATGCCGCCGCCGGCGCTCGCCTCGACCACCTCGTCCTTGAGTTTCTCCTGCGCCTGCAGCATCTCGTTCTGCATCTGCTGCGCCTGCTTCATCAGGGCGTTCACGTCGAAGCCCCCGGGCATTCCGCCGCCTCTCGCCACCTAACCGACCTCCTCCGCGTCGAACTCGCTCTTCAGCTTCTCCACCAGCGCATCGTGATCGATCTCGCCGCCGGAAGATGCCTCTTCCGGCGCGGCGTCGCCGTCGAGCAGCACGTAGGCGGGTTTCATCCGCTCTCCCAGCACCGACTCGATCGCGTCGGCCATCAGCTCCCGCTTCTCCGGCGTCTCGGCCTTCTTCTTGTTGAAGGTGAACTCGGCCGGGAACCCGACCTTCAGCCCCTCTTCGTCCAAGCTCATAGGCTTAGCGCCGTCGAAGGTCGCGGCGAGCGCCGGGCTCGTCTCACGAAGCTTGTCGAGGACGGCCGGCCAGGTGCGCTGGATCTCCTCCAAGCTGAGGGGGTTCTGGCCCGCGGGTCCTGTCGCCGGGGTAGGGGGGTCCAGCTCCGCGCTGGGTTTTTCGCCTGAAGAGTCGTCGCCCTCGCGTGTGGTGTCCTCCGGGCGAAAAACAGGACGCCGCGCTGCGCTGGACCCCCCTACCCCGCCGCCACTCGCGGGAGAGGCGCTTTCGGCTGACGGCTCAGCAGCCGGCTCGGACTCTTCTGGAACCTCGGCGGGCGCGTCGGAGGCTTCCTCGTCACTCGACGCCGACTCTCCCGCGGGTGGCGCTGTAGGGGGGACCGCCCCCGAAGACGCTTTAGCGACCGCAGGGGGTGGTGGGTCCCCTGCGGCGACAGGACCCGCGGGCGAGCCGGGCGCCTCTCGTTTCTCCAGCTTTTCAACCCTGCGAAGCAAACCCTCAGCCGAGGGGTCGAGGTCGGGCCGAGCAGCCTTGAGCAGGGCAATCTCTACGGCCATTCGGGCGTCGTCTCCCTCGCGGACGGCGGTGAGGGCGTTTGCCAGCTCGTCGATTGTGCGGACGAGGGTGGCTGCGCCTATCGCGCTTGCCTGCGCTGAGAGGCGGCCGGCATCTGTGGCGGTCACTACGAAGGTGTTCGGCACCTCTCCGACCGTCTGCGTCACCAGCAGGTGGCGCAGGTGGGCGAGCAGGTCGCGGGCGAACTGGGCGGGGTCGCGGCCGGAGCGGGCCATCTTCTCGACTCCGAGCAGGACGCCCTTCGGGTCCTCGGCGATGACCGCGTCGACCGCGTCGAAGAGCAGCTCGGCATCGGCCGCGCCCAGCAGCTCCAGGACGTCTTCGAGCTTGACCTGGCTGCCGCCGTAGGAGACCAGCTGGTCGAGCGTGCCGAGCGCGTCGCGGAAGCTGCCCGAAGCCGAGCGGGCGATCATCGCCACGGCGGCGTCCTCGGCCTCAATCCCCTCTGCCGCGGCGACTCGGGTCAGCACCTCGGAGATCTGCTCCAGCGAGGGCCGCTGGAAGTCGAAGCGCTGGCAGCGGTCGGCGATCGTCGGCATCACCTTGTGGGCCTCGGTCGTGGCTAGGACGAAGACGGTGTTCGGCGGCGGCTCCTCGAGGGTCTTCAGGAAGGCGTTCCAGGCCTCCTTGGTCAGCATGTGCGCCTCGTCGAGGATGTAGACCTTCCAGCGGCCGCCGGTGGGGGCGTACGCGACCCGCTCGCGCAGGTCTCGCACGTCGTCGACGGAGCGGTTGGAGGCGGCGTCCATCTCAATCACGTCGATCGAGACCCCAGAGGCGATCGTCGTGCACGATTCGCACTCGCCGCAGGGCGTGACGGTCGGCCCGCCGCGCTCGCAGTTGAGCGAGCGGGCGAGGATCTTTGCCATCGACGTCTTGCCGGTGCCGCGCGACCCGACGAAGAGGTAGGCGTGGTGCACCTTGCCCTGCTCGACCGCGTTGCGCAGGGTGCGGACCACGTGCTGCTGGCCGACCACCTCGTCGAAGGAGCCGGGCCGATGGCGGCGGTAGAGGGAGATCGAGTCGCTGGACGACGGCACCGCAGCCAGTGTATCTGCGACCCACCCCCATTCCGGAGGGCGTGTCTGAGCTTGGCCACCGTATATGGCGGGAAAGCTCAGACACGCCCTCCGGGGCGGCAGTGGATACCGTGCGCCGGTGCCACAGAGCGCCCGCAGCTGGTTGACCCCCGTCGCCTGGGTGGCCGGCGTCAGCGCCGTCCTGCTGCTCCTCCTCCCGGTCGGCTTCCCCAACTACGACACGATCTACGCGCTCCTCTGGGGACGGGAAATGGCCGACGGGCTCAGCCCCGACATGGCCGCGCCGCTGGCGCCGACGCCGCACCCGCTGGCCGAGCTCTTCGGCCTGCTCGCGACGCCGCTGGGCGACGGCGCGATCGAGGCGACGATGGTCGTCGCCTACCTCTCGCTCGGCCTGGTCGGCTACCTGGTCTACCGTCTCGGGGCGCTCTGGTTCGACCGCCCGGTCGGAGCCGTCGCCGCGCTGATCGTCCTCACCCGCGCCCCCTACCTCTCCAACGGCCTGCGCGCCTACGTCGACCTCCCCTACATCGCCCTCTGTCTAGGCGCCCTCCTTATAGAGACCAGGCGCCCCCGATCGGGCTGGCCCGTCCTAGCCCTCCTAGCCCTGGCCGGCCTGCTCCGCCCCGAGGCCTGGCTCTTCTCAATCGCCTATCTCGCCTATCTCCTGCTCGCCCCCCCACAAGCTTCCGCTTCCGCCGATGCGGGCGGCAGCTCCACCGTCTCGTCCGGCCAGCCCGGCCCCGGTGAGGAGAGGAGGGCACCCCTCGACCGGGCGGATACTCAAATCGCCGGCCTAATTAGGCCGGCGATTGGACGGGCGAGGGGTGCCCTCCTCTCCCCCCAAGGCGCCGCCTTCACAGCACTCGCCCTCGCGGCGCCCATCCTCTGGGCTCTATTCGACTGGGTCACAGCCGGCAGCCCCACCTACTCCTTCACCGGCACACGCGAGACCGTCGACGAGCTGGCCCGCCAGACCGGCCCGGTCGACCTCATCCTCTACGGCCCGCGCCGCCTCGGCGAGGTCCTGCAGTGGCCGGGCATGGTCGGCGCCCTCGGCGGAGTCGCCCTCGGGTTCGCCTTCCTGCGCCGCCGCAGCACGATCGGCGTCGCCGCCGCGGCGCTCGCCCTGGCCGCCTTCGCCGTGCTCGCCTCCGCCGGCCTGGCGATCCTCCCCCGCTACACGATGCTGGCCGCCGCGGTGCTGGCGATCTTCGCCGCCCTGGCGCTGCTCGGCTGGCGCCTGCTGGAGGCCGGTCACCCCTGGCGGCGCGCCTGGCAGGCGTTCGCCGCCCTCGTCGTCCTCATGTTCCTCGCCTGGGGGCCCAACCAGTACGACCTCGTGCGCCGCGTCGACGTCGACCTCACCAACCAGGGCCGGATCGAGGGCGACCTGACCGACCTCGCCGAGACAGGCGCCTTCGCCGAGCCGCTCTGCGGCCCGATCGCCGTCCCCAACCACCGCGCCGTCCCCCGCCTCGCCTTCAACCTCGACGTACGCCCGACGCAGATGGTCAGCGCCGGCGAGCAGGGCCCGCCCGGCCACGGCTACTACCTCGAACCGGCCTCGCCTTTCGTTATCCACAACTTCATCCTCGACCCCGGCGACCCGACCCAGCTCAACCTCACCGTCCCCCCCGACTTCCGCGAGGTCGCCCGCAACGATTCCTGGATCCTCTACCGCCGCTGCTGATCGCCGCCCGCCGACGGGCCTTAGATACGCCTATATGTCTCCTTTTAGGCCCATCGGCGGGTAGGGTGGCCGCGTGTTCAGCGGAGGGTTCAGGCGTTCGGGGCTGTTTGGGCTGATCGGGGTCATCGTCGTCGCCGGGGTCGTTGTCGCGATCGCCCTCACCACCGGCGAAGGGCAGAGCAACCCGAAGACGACCTACGCCCTGATCTTCGGCGTCCTCGCCGTCTTCATGATCGTCCTCTTCGCTCTGCAGCGCTCCGACATGGAGCGGGCCGCGGGGGGCGATGCCAAGGCGGTCGCGCGGGCTGTTGCCGAAGGCGACGGCAAGATCGAGAACCCGACGACGATGGAAGAGCAGCAGCTCTGGGCGGCGCTGGCGGTGAAGCCGATCGACAACGAGGCGATCAAGGCGCGCAGCTCGATGTGGGACGTCGGGCGGCGCAGCCTGCGGCTGGGGATGGTCGTGACCCTGCTGATCTTCCTCACCGTCCCCTCGATCTACCTGCTCGAAAGCTTCGTGCCGCTGCTGATCGGCGGGCCGCTGATCGTGCTCGCGGCGATCTACGGCAGCATTCGGGCCGTCGCTCCAGGCGGTGAGATGGACAAGGGCTACGAGAACGTCGGCCTGGCGATGGCGCCGCTCGGGTTCGAGGTGACCGAGCGGCCCAAGGTCAGCATCGAGACGCGCGATGCGACGACCGGGCGGGTCGGGCCGAAGATCCGCGGTGCGCTGGTGCTGAGCGGAGAGCGGCACGGGCGGCAGGTCTCGGTGCGCCTCGGCGACGGCCGCAGCGAGGTCAAGGTCCTTGTCGCCACGCCGGAATTCGAGGCCAAGGCGAGAGACGGCAGGGTGCGACCGGCCAAGGACGCTCCGGCAGCCGTCGCCGAGGCGCTGAAAGCGAGCCCCAACTCGACCCGGTGGAAGAAAGTCACTGCCGAGGGCGGCCCGGAGGGCATCGTCGTCACTCGCAAGGACGGCGAACAGGCGGACTGGCTCTGCGATCTCTGGCTCGCCGAGCTCCTCGCCGACGGCTAAGGCGACCTGGCCGGCGCATGCCGGCGTCCTCGGTCGCTCACGTGCAGAGCACGCTTCGCTCCCTGCGTTCCTTGGCCTGCTTGACCAGGTCGCCTTAGCCGCTGTGCTCGACCAGCTCGACCGCCGCGTGAGTCGCGGCGGCGAGGCCGGGGTCGCCGAGCGCGATCCCAGGCGGCAGCTCGACGTGCAGGTCGCTGGAGGGATCGAGACGGGCCCGCAGGCCGTTCGAGCGCGAGCCCAGGACATGCCCGCCCCGCTCCCGAGCGTCGTCGATGAAGTGCAGGTGGAAGCCGCCGACCTCGATCCCCTCCGCGTAGTCGGGGAAGCGAAAGCCGAGCATCGTCCCGCTGACGTCGGCGAGCTCGAACACGTGCTGCTCGCCGACCACCTCGGCCAGCGGCCGGTAGGGAGGTCTCTGGCCCGGAACCGAACGCGCCCGCACGAGGTCGAAGTGGCCGTCGAGCCTGATCGCACAGGACGGAGTCCCCGCCGGGATCAGCGCGTCCAGGCGGCCCAGTAGCTCCTCGTGGTCGAGCCGTCCCTCGATCAGCGCGTCGACGGTCGGCTCGAAACGGGTCACGACGGCGAACGGCGTTCGGACCGCGCCATCGATCTCGCCCACCCGGCCGTCGACGTCGGCGCGGTAGAAGCGGCCGTCGAGGGCGATCATCTCGCCGTCGAGACCGTTCAGCGTCCCCAGCCCGAGGTCGCCGTGCTCGGCCAGCTCGGCGAAGCTGAGGTCGCCGTCGTAGGCGCCCTCGAGCAGGGCGGCGATCGTCGAGGCCTGGAAGAGCACGTGTGCCTCTCGCTCGGCGTGCAGTTCCTCCTCCCGCAGCGCCTCCACGTGCAGCGACCTGATCCAGCGCTCGTCCAGCACGCCGCCAGTCTCCCACTCCCCTCCCCGGGGGCGTGTCTGACTTAACCCGCCACATATGGCGGGGAAACTCAGACACCCCTGTGCGGGAGGGGCGGGCGGCCGAGGGGGCCGATCGTCGAGAATCGGGTCATGGCGGCGATAGAGCTCCGCGGCGCGGTCAAGCGCTTCGGCCCGATCACGGCGGTGGACGGGCTCGACCTCGAGGTGCCGGAGGGCATCTGCCTCGGCCTGCTGGGACCTAACGGGGCGGGGAAGTCGACGACGATGCGGCTGCTCACCGGGCAGGCGATCGCCGATTCGGGCAAGCTGCGCGTCCTCGGCCACGAGCTGCCCGGCGACTCCAAGGCAGCCCGGGCCGAGATGGGCGTCGTGCCGCAGCTCGACAACCTCGACGTCGACGTCACGGTCGAGGACAACCTCGCCGTGTACGCGCGCCTGTACCGCGTGCCGGACGTCGGCGCCGCGGTCGACAAAGCGCTCGACCTGGCCCGCCTGCGCGGTCGCCGCCGCGACGCGGTCGACAAGCTCTCGGGAGGCATGCGGCGGCGCCTCCTGCTTGCCCGCGGACTGGTGCACGAACCAAAGCTGATCCTGCTCGACGAGCCCACGGTCGGCCTCGATCCCCAGATCCGCACCGAGCTCTGGACGCTGATAGACAACCTGCGCACTCGCGGCACCACGATCCTGATGTCCACCCACTACATCGAGGAGGCGGAGCGGCTCGCCGACGAGGTCGCGGTGATGGACAAGGGAAAGATCATCGCCAGGGCAACGCCGGCCGAGCTGATCGCCGCCCATGCCGGCACCCACACCGCCGAGATCTACGGCCCGCCCGAACGCCTCACCGAAGTCCGTGCGATCGCCGAGGGACAGGGCCTTCCGGTGCGCCCGGCCGGACCCGCGATCGCGATCGTCGGCTCCGAGCGCGCCGCCGACGGTGCGGTACCCGAGGATGCCGTCATCCGCGCCGCCTCGCTGGAGGACGTCTTCGTCCTACTCACGGGGGCGGAGGCCGAATGAGCGCCCAGCCCGGCCGGCGGCTGCGGCGGCTCGAACCGGCGGCGATCGGCGGCGTGATGAGCCGCGAGGTCGCCAACTTCCGCACCTACTGGAAGGGGACGACCTTCTCCAGCATCCTCGAACCGATCGTCTACCTGCTCGCCTTCGGCCTCGGCCTCAGCGCGACCCTGGTCGACGAAGTCGGCGGCGTCCCCTACGTCCAGTTTGTCGGCACCGGCATGGTCGCCACCGCGGTGATCTTCTCCAGCGCCCTGCCGGCGATGTTCGGCACCTTCGTCAAGCACCGCTTCCAGAACACCTACGACGCGATCCTCGCCGCGCCGGTCGATGTCGAGGAGCTGGTCAGCGCCGAGATGCTCTGGATCGGCCTCCGCGCCAGCGTCTACGGCTGCGTCCCGCTGCTGGTCACGATCGGCTTCGGCCTCGACCCCGCCTGGGGGATGCTGCTGGTGCCGATCTTCTGCCTCTTCACGGCACTGGGCTTCGCCGGCTTCGGGATCGCGATGGCGGCGATCGTCGCAAAGATCGACCAGTTCAACTACGTCACCGCGCTCTTCGTGACACCCCTCTTCCTCGTCTCCGGCGCCTTCTTCCCGATCGACGAACTCCCCCAGGGCTTCCAGATCCTCGCTCAGCTCAACCCGCTGCACCAGCTGGTCGAACTTGTCCGCGGCGGCGCCTTCGGCTACGAAGCAGTCGATCTACTCCGCGTCGCCGGCCTCGTCGCCTTCGCCTTCGTCATGTGGCGAATAGCCATCAACCGCATGGAAGCCCGGCTGATCGACTAACCCGAGATGTCGCACTTTCCGCCGTTACCCGGCGGAATCTGCGACACGAAAGCCCCGACGTGCCTCCGGGGTCGCCGATGTCGCATTTCCCTCCGCTATGCGGCGGAAAATGCGACATCTCGAAATGGACCGTGCGCCCCGTCCTCCGAAACGAAGTCACCGGGCGTGTCCGTCGCGTTTGGCTCGAGCCGGGCTCACCTGCGGCACCCGCGGCTTCCGCTTAAGGCTGCTTCCTTCCGGACCTGACCTGGTTCGCGTGCCTACGTCGCGCAGGACCCGGCCGTCAACGCCGCCCGCGGCGCACTGACCCCGACGGCCAGCCCCTCGGAACGGGATTCGGCCCCGCTAGAGCGGATTGCGGGTTACAGGGCACCGCTGATTCCCCGCCTAGCACGGTCCGTCGTCGATCCTACCCTGCGCGCATAGGATCGGCACGCCTCCCGTGATCCAGGTCGACACAGATTCCTTCTTCGTCATCGTCTCGATCGCCGCCCTGGCCGCGATCACGGTCGCTGCGGTGCCGAAGCGCTTCGCTCCACCGGTCGTCGTCGTCGAGCTGATGATGGGCATCGTCGTCGGCCCCGAGGTGCTCGACCTCGCGACGACCGACGAGTTCATCGACTTCTTCTCCAACCTTGGCCTCGGCATGCTCTTCTTCTTCGCCGGCTACGAGATCGACTTCGAGCGGATCAAGGGACGGCCGCTGAAGCTGGGCGCGCTCGGCTGGCTGCTCTCGATCGCTCTTGCCTACGGGCTTGGCGGCGCGCTCGCCGCCGCCGGGATCGTCGTCTCCTTCCTCTACACCGGCTCGGCGATGGCGACGACGGCGATCGGCACGCTGATCCCGATCCTGCGCGACAACGGCGAGCTGAAGACCAAGTTCGGCACCTATCTGCTGGCGGCGGGGGGGGTCGGCGAGTTCGGGCCGATCCTCCTCGTCACCTTGGTCCTCTCGACCAAGCAGCCGCTGCACGAGGCGGCGATCTTGGTCGCTTTCGTCGCCCTCGCCCTTGCCCTCGCACTGGTCTCCGTGCGGCTCGCCTGGCGCGGCTGGCCGGCGCTGGAGCGCACCTTCGAGGCGAGCAGCCAGCTGGCGGTTCGGATCACCGTGGTGCTCGTCTTCGGCCTCGTCCTGCTCGCCGGCAAGCTCGGCCTCGACGTCCTGATCGGCGGCTTCGTCGCCGGCATGATCGTCCGCCTCGCGCTCAAGGGACGCGAGCTGCAGGTCTTCGAGTCGAAGCTGACGGCGGT
>JANWHD010000019.1 GCA_025450585.1 Solirubrobacterales bacterium | reverse complement strand
TCCGTGTCGCAGTGTGGGCGGGGTGGCCCCTCCCAAAAACACACACGCGTGGCTCCCGCCGAGCGTTTTTGGGTGGGGCCTCCCGGCCCTCTCACCGCCTAGAGCAAATCCTCGAGTGCCTCGTCCAACTCTGGATGCTGGAACTCGTACCCGAGGTCCAGTGCCCTGCGCGGCAAGACACGTTGGCCACCGCGGAGAACCTGCCCGAACTCTTTCCCGTACATCAGGTCGAGTGTGACTCCAGGGACGGGCATGACAGCTGGTCTGTTGAGAGCACGCCCCAGCGCCTTCGAGAACACCCTGTTGGTCACCGGATTCGGCGCCGTCGAGTTGACCACGCCGCTGACCTTCTCGTTGTCCACCGCCCAGAGCAGGATCCCGACCTCGTCGACGACGTGGATCCAGGAGACGTACTGGGCGCCGCCGGCGAGCGGGCCGCCGACGCCGAGCTTGAACGGCGTCAGCAGGGCGGCGAGGAAGCCGCCGCTGGGGTCGAGTACGTGGCCGGTGCGGACGACGACCAGGCGCACCCCGGTCGACTCGACCTCGCGTGCCGCCCTCTCCCACTCGCGTACGACCTCCGCGTCGTACCCCTCGCCGGGATCGCTCGACTCGTCGACGATCGCATCGCCGCGGTCTCCGTAGAAGCCGATCGCCGACTGGTTGACCAGGACCCGCGGCTTGCGCTCGAGCCCGGCGATCGTGCCGATCAGGTTGTGGGTGCCGGTGCGACGGCTCTCCATGATCCGGCGTTTTGCCTCGTCGCTCCAGCGCTGGTTGATCTTCTCCCCGAGCAGGTTGACGACGGCGTCGACACCGTCGAAGGCGTCGGCCGGCGGCCGTTCGAGGGTCGGCTCCCAGGCATGCCAGTTGACGCTGGGGTTGGTCCGGCGCGCCCGTTTCGGGTCGCGCGTGAGGCCGACGACGGTGTCGCCCCGGACCAGAAGCGAGTCGCAGAGCGCCGACCCGATGAAACCGCTGGCTCCGGTGACGAGCACTCGCACGGTGCTAGGTGACCTCCACTGTGGAGAAGGTCCCGGTCTCCTCGCTGAAGCGGGCGATCCCCTCCCGCTTTGCCTCCTCGACCACGGCGGCGGCGACCTTGGGGGCGACGTCGCGGTCGAACACGCTGGGGATGATGTAGTCCTCGGAGAGGTCGTCCTCGGCGACGACTTCGGCGATCCCGCGCGCCGCCGCCAGCTTCATCTCCTCGGTGATGCTGGGCGAGCCGGCGTCGAGGGCGCCGCGGAAGATGCCGGGAAAGGCGAGAACGTTGTTGATCTGATTCGGGTAGTCCGAGCGGCCGGTCGCCATGATCCGCACGTAGGGGGCGGCGTCCTCGGGCATCACCTCGGGATTCGGGTTGGCCATCGCGAAGACGATCGCATCGTCGTTCATCTTGGCCAGCGAGGAGGCCTCGATCAGGCCGGGGCCGGAGAGGCCGATGAAGAGGTCCGTGCCCTCGATCACCTCGTTGGGGCCGCCGCTCAGCTTGTCGGGGTTCGAGTTCTCCGCGTACCAGCGCTTGATCCCGCTCATCTCGCCGGACTCGTAGTCGGCGCGGGTGGTCGAGAGGGCGCCCTGGCGATCGCAGCCGACGATGTGAGTGACTCCGCTGGCAAGCATCATCTTGGTCACCGCTACCCCGGCCGCGCCCAGCCCCACCATCAGCACGCGAAGCTGCTCGATCGGCTTGCCGACGATCTTCAGCGCGTTGAAGAGCGCCGCCATGGTCACGATCGCGGTGCCGTGCTGGTCGTCGTGGAAGACGGGGATGTCAAGCGTTTCCTTCAGCCGGTCCTCGATCTCGAAACAGCGTGGGGCCGAGATGTCCTCGAGGTTGATGCCGCCGAAGGTCGGCGCGATCAATTCGACCGCCTTGATGATCTCCTCGGCATCTTGTGTGTCGAGGCAGATCGGGAAGGCGTCGACCTGGGCGAACTCCTTGAACAGCATCGCCTTGCCCTCCATCACCGGCATCGCCGCCTCGGGGCCGATGTTGCCGAGGCCGAGCACGGCGCTGCCGTCGGAGACGACCGCGACGGTGTTCTTCTTGATCGTGAACTCGAAGGCCTTGGAGCGGTCGTCGTGGATGTCCTGGCAGACCCGGGCGACGCCTGGCGTGTAGGCCATCGAGAGGTCGTCGCGCGTCTTCAGCGGGTACTTGTTCTCGACCGAGATCTTGCCGCCGCGGTGCATCTGCATCGTGCGGTCGACGTAGTCGAGCACCTTGGCGCCGCGAGTCGAGCCGATCCCGCGCAGGATTTTCTCCCAGTGCTCGCGGTCCTGGGCGTCGATCGTGAACTCGCGCACCCGCTTGCCCTCGCCACCCGCTCCCGGCACGAGGTCGACGCCCTGCAATTGCCCGCCGGCCTCGGCGATCTCAGCGGTCAGTTTCCCCAGGGGCTCCTGCCGCGCGTCGAGCTCGACCCGGATCGTGACGCTGTACTGGGCGCTGACTGCCATTGCCCGGCTATCGAATCAGATTCGCGCTTCGTGCCTACGCACGGTCCGAAATTTCTTCACGTCTCCCGGGCATCGGCGCGAGAGATGCATATGCTGCGCTTCAGAAACTCATGAAGTACGTAACAGGAACTTCAAAGATCTGGGCGCTGCTCGCCGTCTGCTCGGCTGCGGCCGTAGTCGGGCTCGGCTGCGGCTCGAGCGGAGAATCGGAGAGCATCCAGCGCGAAGCCAGGCAACAAGCTGCTCTGGAAGCGCAGCAACGGCAGCAGCTTCGGGAAGCGCGGAGGACGGCTGTCCGCGAACGGCACGCCGCGGCCCGCCGACGCGCTCTGCATATCGAAGCGGCACGCAGACGCGCCAGGCAACTTGCGGCGCGTGAACGCGCTCGTGAAGAATCCGAAGCGCTCGAAGAAGCGGAAGCCGGCGAAGTGGAATCGAGCGAATGCGATCCCAGCTACAGTGGCGCCTGCCTCGATCCGTATTCCTCCGACTACGACTGCGAAGGCGGCAGCGGCGATGGCCCCGATTACACCGGACCGGTTGCCGTGGTCGGGGACGACCACTACGGCCTCGACTCGGACAGCGACGGCTACGCCTGCGAGTTGTCCTGAGCAGCGATGCCGCCGAGGGGCAGTGCGGCGTTAGCCTCCCGTTAGATTCATGGCAACCGCGGCGCTCGTTCTCTATGGCGTTTCCCTGACCCTCACCTTCGGGGTGCGTATCGCAGTGCAGCTTTGCCGCACTGGGTCGACGGGGGTCCATGGCCTTCCGCGAGATTCCAGTGCCCTTGAGCGATTCGCTGGGGTTCTCTTCGTCACTTCGCTGGCAATGGGCGGGGCAGCGCCGGTCCTCGCGCTGCTCGGCGTGCTCGAGCCCATCCCGGCGCTCGACCACACCTTCGTCAACGTCATCGGCCTCGTCCTCGGCATCGGCGGCATCGCGCTCACCTTCGGCGCCCAGCTGGCGATGGGTGACGCCTGGCGGATCGGGGTCGATCCCGAGGAGCGGACCGAGCTGGTCACCGACGGTCCCTTCGGGCTGGTCCGCAACCCGATCTACAGCGCGATGATCCCCACCGTCTTCGGCCTCGTCCTGATGGTCCCGAACGTCCTCGCGATCGCCACGATCGTCTGTCTCGTCATCGCCCTCGAGCTCCAGGTGCGCCTGGTCGAGGAGCCGTACCTGCTGCGGACCCACGGCAAGGCTTATGCCGAGTACGCGGCGAGCGTCGGACGCTTCGTTCCCGGCATGGGTCGCCTGCACGCCCTCCCGAAATAGGGGGAGGCGGCGGCCGGTACTCGCCTCTCGGCGCCATAGAGTTGGCGCCGATGGCTGACGGGTCCCACGAGCTCTTCCTGATCGACGGCAACTCGCTCGCCTACCGGGCGTTCTTCGCGCTGCCCGAGTCGATCGGGACCAGCGACGGGCGGCCGACGAACGCGATCTACGGGCTGGCCTCGATGTTGGTCAAGATCATCGACGAGCACGCGCCCGCCGGGGTCGTCGTCGCCTGGGACGCCGGCATGTCGGGGCGCGAGGTCACCTACGACCTCTACAAGGCCCAGCGCAAACCGCGCCCCGACCTGCTGCGCGAGCAGTGGCCCAACTTGATGCCGCTGGTCGAGGCCTTCGGCTATACCAACGTCAAGGTGGAGGGCTACGAGGCCGACGACGTGATCGCCTCGCTGGTCCGCCAGGCCCGCGAGGAGGGGATCCCGGTGATGGTCGTCACCGGTGATCGCGACGCCTACCAGCTGGTCGGGGAGGGGGTGCGGGTGATGAGCACCTCGCGGGGGATCACCGAGACCAAGATCTACGACGCCGAGGCCGTCGTCGAGCGCTACGGGGTTCCGCCGGAGCGGATAACCGACCTGATGGGGCTGCGCGGCGACACCTCCGACAACATCCCAGGCGTCCCCGGCATTGGCGAGAAGACCGCGACGCAGCTGTTGCAGAAGTTCGGTGACCTCGAGGGCGTGCTCGCCGCCGTCGACGAGATCTCCGGTGCGAAACGCAAGCAGAACCTGGTCGAGCACGCCGACGACGCCCGCATGTCGAAGCAGCTGGCGACGCTGCAGTACGAGATCGAGACAGGCGTCGATCTCGGGGCGGCGATGGGGTCGGAGCCCGACCGCGGCGCCCTGCGCGAGTTCATGCGCGAGTTCGAGCTGCGGGCGGTGATGGAGCGACTGGAAGAAGCGCTGCCGGAGGGCGACGCCGTGCCCGGGCGCAGGGTCGAGACCGAGCTCGAGGTCGAGGCGGTCGAGGGGAAGGCCGGGGACCTGAGCGAGGGGGAGGGTCCACTGGCCCTGGCGATTGAGGGCGAGCGCTGGGCAGCCGTCGACGGCGTGCGCATCCTCACCGGCAGCTCGACTCAGGACGAGCTCGCCGTGGCGACCTCCAGCCGTCCGCTCGTCGCCCACGACGCCAAGTCGCTCGGCGGGGGCCGGCACGGCTTGCTCGCCGCCGCCGTGCGCGGGGGGGTCGAGCTCAGGCTCGATCACGACACGATGCTCGCCGCCTACTTGCTGGAGCCACAGCGCCGCACCTACGAGCTGACCGAGCTGGCCGCAGACGCGGGGATAGGGATCGCGGCGGATGCGGCGCCGGCCGAGGAGGCCGCCGACGGCCAGCTCTCGCTCGACGGAGACGGCGACGGCGAGGCCGGGCTCGACCCGGCCGAGGAGGCGCGTCTGGCCTCCGCCCTGGCCGACGCCCAGCGCCCCCGCATCGAGGAGCTCGGCCTGGGCGAGCTGCTGCGCGAGGTCGAGCTGCCGCTGGTCCACGTCCTGGCGGCGATGGAGCGCGAGGGGCTGAAGCTGGACGCCGAGCGTCTGGCCGAGGTCGGGGCCGGCTTCGGCGAGCGCATCGACACCCTGGAGAAGGAGATCTTCGAGCTGGCCGGCGAGGAGTTCACGATCGGCTCGCCGCAGCAGGTCGGCCGCGTCCTCTTCGAGGAGCTTGGCCTGACCCGCAAACGGCGCGGCAAGACCGGCTACTCGACCGACGCCCGCGTCCTCGCCCAGATCCGCGAGGAGCACCCGATCGTCGAGAAGATCGAGTCCTGGCGCGAGCTGACCAAGCTGAAGAACACCTACCTCGACTCGCTGCCCGACCTGATCGACCCCGGCACCGGCCGCGTCCACACCACCTTCAACCAGGCGGCGACCACCACCGGGCGCCTCTCAAGCACCAACCCGAACCTGCAGAACATCCCGATCCGGACCGAGATCGGGCGGCCGGTCCGCGCCTGCTTCGTCGCCGAGCCGGGAGCCCGTCTGCTCTCGGCCGACTACAGCCAGGTCGAGCTCCGCGTCCTCGCCCACGTCGCCGACGAGGAGGTGCTGAAGGAGATCTTCCGCGCCGGCGACGACGTCCACGCCGCCACCGCGGCGGAGGTCTTCGACATCTCCCGCGAGGAGGTCGACGTCGGCCAGCGCTCAAAGGCGAAGATGGTCAACTTCGGCATCGTCTACGGCCTCACCGGATTCGGGCTCGCCGACCGCCTCAACATTCCCCGCAAAGAGGGCGAGGAATTCGTCTCCCGCTACCTCGAGCGCTTCCCCGCCGTGCGCGCCTTCCGCGAGCAGGTGGTCGAGCGGGCGCAGGAGGAGGGGTACGTGACGACCCTGATGGGGCGGCGCCGCTCGATCCCCGAGCTGCGCTCGGGCAACCCGAACACGCGGCGGCTCGGCGAGCGGCTTGCCGTCAACACCGTGATTCAGGGCACGGCCGCCGACATCATCAAGGTGGCGATGGTGCGCTGCCGTGAGGCGCTGAGGGAGACGGGGGCCGAGACCCGCCTTGTCCTGCAGATCCACGACGAGCTGCTCTTCGAGGGTCCGCCCACGGAGATGGACGACGCGGTCGAGCTGGTGCGGCGCGAGATGTGCGCCGCCTACGAGCTCGACCCGCCGCTTGAGGTCGACATCGGCGTCGGCGAGGACTGGCTCGACGCCAAGTAGGGCCGGCGCAGCGCCCGGTCAGCCCCGAACGCCGAGCGTCTTGACCGTCTCGGACTTCGGCACCGTGCGGTGGTCCGGGTTGGTGCCGAGCACGCGGTCGGCGGCATCGGAGCTGACTCCGAACCAGTAGTGCTCGTTCTTGAAGTGGTGGAGGCGGTGCGAGCGCCAGATCGTGCGGTAGTAGCGGCTCTTCGGCCGGTAGGGCGTGTGGATGAGGAAGTGGCACCACTCGTAGACGGCGGTGAGCACGACGCTGACGATCATCAGGGTCAGCCAGAGGGCGACGTGATCGCCACCGAGCAGCGTCCAGGGCCAGCTCAGCAGCCACATCACGAGCAGCACGGGGACGAGGAACGCGGCGATCAGCGAGCCCGGGATCAACACCGCCTCCAGCCGGGTCGGCTCGCGGTGGTGCCAGCGGTGCGCACGGGCCGTGGGCAGGTCGACGGTCCTGCCCCCGACCTTACGCGGCTTGGTGTGGAGCAGGCCGACGTGGATCAGCCACTCGGTGAACGGCTGCGCCGCGATCAGGAGCGCCGCGATGGCCAGGTCCATCCAGCCCAAGCCGCCGACCGCCGCCCGCAGGGCCAGGAACGCGACGAGAAAGGCCGCGAGCACCTGCGGCGAGCGGAAGCGGGCGAACGCGCGGATGCAGTCGAGCAGGGTGACCGACCCGCCGGTTCGACCCGTGATCGAGACCGCGGCAGCGGTCAGCGGATCGCCTCCGATGGTGGTCTTCCCAACCTCCATGCATCAAGGGTATCCCCGCCTTCCTTAAGGACTGATATGACGGTCGGCTATGGACCGGGGGTTGGCCGTACTTCTGACAGCGCTTGCGGGTGGGTTGATCGCTCTGCAGGCGCCGATCAACGCCGGGCTGGGCAAGGCGACTGGGAGCCTGCCGGCGGCGCTGATCTCCTTCCTCGTCGGCACGGTCGCCCTGACCGCGATCGTCGTCCTCAGCGGCAAGGCCGGCGGGCTTGGCTCGACCTTCGACGTCAGCTGGTACTACCTGCTGGGCGGCCTGCTCGGCGCGGTCTACGTTGCCAACGCGCTGATCGCGGTGACGGCGATCGGGGCCGGCGGCGTAGCCGCGGCGACGATCACCGGACAGCTGGTCGCCTCGGTGGCGATCGACCGGCTAGGCCTTTTCGGCCTCGACCAGGTCTCGCTCAGCCCCGAGCGCATCGTCGGCGTCGGCCTGCTTCTCGCCGGCACCGTCCTGGTGGTTCGCTGAGGCGAGCGCGAACTCCGGCGGCGCGATCCGCAGGTAGTGGGCGAAGGACCAGTCGATGAACCGCTTGGCGCCGAGCGTGCGGACCAGCGGCCCCAGCAGGCGCGGCGGGATCTTCGGGACGAGGCGCTGCACGCGCAGCATCCAGCGGAACTTCCACTCGTGGGAGTCGTTGAACTCGGCGTAGCGGACGGCCGCGCTCTCGCGGCTCTGGCGGCCGTCGACGACGCTGCGCAGCTCACGTCCCAGCGCGATCCCGAAGTAGAGCGCGGTGCGGATGCCCTCGGCGCTGAGAGGCAGGCAGTGGCCCGCCGAGTCGCCGGCGAAGAAGACGCCGCCCTCGGTGCCCCGGCGCAGCTCGTGCGGGATCCAGTTGCCCTGGTAGCGGACCTTCTCGCTACCGAGGTCCTCGGCGAGCAGCTCGGTGGTGGCGCGGACGTGGAAGCGGGGGTCGAAGGAGCCGACGCCGATCCGCAGCTCGTCGCCCGCGGGGAACGACCAGCCGTAGCCGGCGGGGACGTAGCGGCGGTCGATCCAGACCTCGAGGTCCTCGCCCTTTCCATGGGGGTGGACCTCAAGGCCCCGGGAGAGCGGAGCGTCGGGGGGCTGGTAGCCGTCGCCCGCGGCGAGCATGCGGCGCCAGCCGAGCGCGTCTACGACGAGCGGCGCCGAGATCGTCCCGCGGTCGGTCTCGACCGCGATCGCCTTGTCGCCGCTGGCCGGCCGCAGGCGCCGGTTCACCTTCGCCGTCTCGAACCTGGCGTCGCAGTCGCGCCAGAGGATCTCGCAGAGCTCGCGGTAGTCGAAGGTCGAGAAGGTGAACGGCAGCCGGTAGCGCGCGTCGCCGTGGGGCGTGTGCATCAGCAGCGAGTCGAAGCGCTGGCGCTCGGCGTCCATCAGGCCCATGGCCCGCATCCACTCGGTCGGGATGCCACAGGCGGAGGTCTGCCGCTCGCCGATCTCGTAGCGGTCGATCATCAGGACGTCGGCCCCGGAGCCAGTCAGCTCGCGGGCGACCGCGAGCCCCGCGAAGCTCGCCCCGCAGATCAGCACGTCGTGGCTGCCGTCGAGGGGCGTTCGCTCCTCGCCTCGTTTCGTCGCCCGGATCGGCACGACGCAGAGCGTATCCACCTGCAATCATGCGCCGCTGTGTCCGTGACCGATACGACCATCACCCCAGAGTCCACCGCTCCCACCGGTACACCCGTGGAGGGCTCCGGCGGCCTGTTGATGGAAGTCGACGGCAAGGTCGTACCCAATTACGCGGCGACGATGGTGTCTTTCGAGGAGGGCGACGTCGTCAAGGGCCACGTCGTCCGGATCGACAAGGACGAGGTCCTGGTCGACATCGGCTACAAGTCGGAGGGGGTCATCCCCTCGCACGAGCTCTCGATCCGCAAGTCGGTCAACCCGGCCGACGAGGTCGAGCTGGGCGAGGAGGTTGACGCCCTGGTCCTCACCAAGGAGGACAACGAGGGGCGCCTGGTCCTCTCCAAGAAGCGGGCCCGCTTCGAGAAGGCTTGGCGCCGGATCGAGGCCGCTGCCGAGTCGGGCGAACCGGTCGAAGGAAACGTGATCGAGGTCGTCAAGGGCGGTCTCATCCTCGACCTCGGGGTGCGCGGCTTCCTGCCCGCCTCGCTGGTCGACATCCGCCGCGTCCACAACCTCGAGGAGTTCACCGGCCAGACGCTCGAATGCAAAGTGATCGAGCTCAACCGCAGCCGCAACAACGTCGTGCTCTCCCGCCGCGCGGTGCTGGAGGAAGAGCGCAAGGAGGTGCGCGAGCAGATCCTCGGGCGCCTCGAGGCCGGCCAGGTGGTCGAGGGCAAGATCTCCAACATCGTCGACTTCGGTGCCTTCGTCGACCTTGACGGGATCGACGGCCTGATCCACATCTCCGAGCTTTCCTGGAGCCACGTCAACCACCCCTCCGAGGTGGTGGCGATTGGCGACACCGTGCGGATCAAAGTCCTCGACATCGACCGCGACCGCCAGCGCATCTCCCTGGGCTTGAAGCAGACCCAGGAGGACCCCTGGCAGCGTGTGATCAGCACCCACCGTCCCGGCGACGTGCTCGAGGGGGCCGTGACCAAGGTGGTCGCCTTCGGCGCCTTCGTCGAGATCCTGCCGGGCGTCGAGGGCCTCGTCCACATCTCCGAGCTCGCCGACCACCATGTCGAGAGCCCCAGCGAGGTGGTCGAGCCCGGTACCAAGCTCAATGTAAAGATCCTCGAGATCGACGAGGAGCGACGGAGGCTTTCGCTCAGCATCAAGCAGGTTGCCGAAGGCAAGATGGCTATGGGGGATCTCGGCGAGCAGATCGATGCCGCTGCGGCGGAGGACTCCGCCGAGGACTCAGGCGAATCGACCGCGGGTCCTGTCGCGGCAGAGGACTCCTCGTCCTCGCAAGCTGCGGGCGAGGAGCCCACCGCCGCGCCACCCGCGGATGAGGCGGTTGAGGCTGAGGAGGCCCCGCCGGCTGAGGCTGAGGCTCCAGCTGTTGAGGAGCCCGCTGCGGAGGAGGCGCCTGCTGCCGAGGGGCCTGTGGCCGAGGCTGAGGAGCCTCCTGCTGTCGAGGAGCCTGTGGCCGAGACGCCTGAGGAGGCCGAAGAGGCGGAGCAGGAGGGGGAATCGGTGGTCGAGAGGCCGGATTCGCCCGACGACGTGGACGAGGCCGCCGGGGAGTCCGACGAGACCGGCGACGCCGAGTCGCCTGCCGAGGACTCCTCCGAGTCTTAGTTCGCTGTGCCGCTGACCATCGGGTTGACCGGGGGAATTGCGGCGGGGAAGTCCGAGGCGCTTGCGGCATTTGAGCGTTTGGGGGCTGCGACTATCTCCAGCGATGCCGTCGTCCACGAGCTGCTCGATTCCGAGCCTCTGCTGGGCAGGCTGACCGAGCGCTGGGGGGACGAGGTGGCGCCTGACGGCCGGGTCGACCGCACCAGGATCGGCGCAATCGTGTTCGCGGATCCGGAGCAGCTGAAATGGCTGGAGGCACAGATTCACCCCTTGGTCGGAGAACGGATCGGAAGCTGGCTCGCCGCGCTGGGCGACGACGTCGCCGTCGCTGTGGTCGAGGTGCCACTGCTGTTCGAGGGCGAGATGGCGCCGGTCTTCGACACCACCGTGGCGGTCGTTACCTCCGACGAGGTTCGCCGTGTGCGGGCCGAGGCTCGCGGGCATGCCCTGGTCGGAGAGCGCGAGGCGCGGCAGCTGCCCCAGGCGGAGAAGGCGGCTCGGGCCGAGCACGTGATCGAGAACGAGGGGACGCTCGAGGACCTCGAGCGGCGCCTGTCCGGCCTCCTCACGAAGCTGAAGGGATGAGCACGGGCCGCAAGAGCCTGGTTAGGGAACGGAGAAGGCGCCGCATCGCGATTGGCGCATCGCTCCTCGCCGCCGGTATCGTCGCCGGCGTGCTGCTGGGAGTGGTGGGGACACTGGAACGAGGGCTACAGGAGCTGACACTGCCCCTGAAGCACGAGGACGTGATCCGCCAGCAGTCGCGCGAAAAGGGCGTCGACGCCGCCCTGATCGCCGCGGTGATCTACTCGGAGTCGAAGTTCAGCGACCGCACCTCTTCCGCCGGCGCCCGGGGCCTGATGCAGATCACCCCCGCTGCGGCTAGCGAAATCGAGCGTCTCAGCGGCGGCACCACGTTCAAGCTTGCGGATCTCGGCGACCCCGAAATCAATATCCGCTACGGCACCTTCCTGCTCGACGAACTGATCGAGCGCTACGAGGGCGACGTAGCGGCTGCGCTGGCCGCCTACAACGCCGGCCCCGGCAACGCCGACGAGTGGGGCGGTAGCGCCCTCCGCGTCGAGAAGATCACCTTTCCGGAAACCCGCGCCTATGTGGAAGAGGTGCTCGAGAAGCAAGAGGCATACCGCGAGGAGTACGCGAGGGAGCTGGGCTACAGGTGAGCGAGGCACCGAGACCGCGGCTCGCCGCGCTGGCAGTAGCCGTCGGACTGGTCCTGGCCGATTCCTCGATCGTCGTCCTGGCGCTGCCCGAGATCTACCGCGAGCTTGACACGAGCGTCGCCGGCGTCACCTGGGTCCTCGTCTCCTTCAACCTGGTGATGGCGCTGGCGGCGGTTCCCGCCGCCCACCTCGCGCGCCGCGTCGGCCCGGGGCGTGCGGCAGCCGTCGGCCTCGCCGTCTTCGCCGGCGCCGGCATCGCCTGCGGGGCCTCCGCCGAGCTCGGCACCCTGATCGCTGCCCGCTGCGTGCAGGCCCTGGGTGGCGCCCTGGCGGTGACGGCCGTGCTGGAGCTGCTCCCGGCCACGGTCGGCTCCGAGCGCCGGGCGACAGCGATCTGGGCCACCGCCGGCGCCACCGGTGCGGCTCTCGGCCCGGCTCTCGGCGGCCTCCTCACCGAGCTCGTCTCCTGGCAGTCGATCTTCCTGATCCAGGTGCCGGTTGCGCTGGCCGCTGCGGTGCCGATCCTCGCCGTCGCCAGGCACGAGGCGGCGACCGGCGTGCTCGTGGCCGAGCTGCCTCGGACCGGCCGCCCCCACCTGCTCGCCAACCTGGCGCTGGCGATGGTCTCGGCGGCGATCGCCGCCGCTCTCTTCCTGCTCGTCCTGCTGCTGATAGAGGGCTGGCGCCTGACTCCGATCGGCGCCGCGATCGTGGTCAGCGTCATGCCCGTGGCGGCAATCGCCGGCAGCCGCCTCGGGCGCTGGGTCCCGAGCGCCAGGGCGCGCGCGGCGGCCGGGGCGATCCTCGTCTCCGGCGGGCTCGGAGCGCTGGCGCTGCTGCCCAAGGCCGAGGTGGCGCTGACCGTGCCGCCTCAGATCATGGTCGGGATCGGCCTCGCCCTGGTGCTCTCGGCCCTTACCGAGACGGCCCTGCACGGGCGGGCGCCGCAGGCGATCCACGGCGGCTGGACGATCTCGGCCCGCCACGCGGGCGTCGTCCTCGGCCTGCTGGCGCTGACCCCGATCTTCACCGCAGACATCGCCGAGCAGCGCCAGGACGCGATCGACGCCGGCACCGCGGTGATCCTCGACTCCCCGGCGCCGCCGCTGCTCAAGCTCGAGCTCGCGCAGCGGATCGAGAGCCAGCTCGAAGGAGAGCAGGGGAGGGTCCCGACGATCGGCCCTGCCTTCGATCCGCTGCCCGAGGACCCCGAGGACCGCGCCGCGGTCGTCGCGCTCCGCGATGAACTCCAAGAGCAGCTGAACCGCGGCGCCACCCACGCCTTCAGCCCGTCCTTCGGCCTCGCGGCACTGCTCGGCCTGCTCGCGCTGATTCCGATCGGCCTCGCGAGGAGAATTGAGCTGTGAACCCCGTTCGCAAGGCCCAGGTGCTCGTCGCGGCGGCGATCGCCGCCGCGGTGACGCTCCCCGGGATCTACCTGGCGTCGGGCGGCTCCTCCTATGCGCCGGCGAAGACAGCGGATCCCTGCGAGACGCGTCCCTGGCGCGACCCCACCGGCCTCGACGAGCTCGCCGAGCAGTTCTCGCTCTCGGCGCTGGACGGCGCCGCCTGCGAGCTGGGCGTGAGCCGCGAGGCGCTGGCGCAGGCCCTGGCCACGCCGGAGACTCGCGAGCGCTTCACCGAGCGCCACGGGATCGACGACGCCGAACTCGCGCGGGCGATCCGGGCGGGCCTGCTGCGCGCCGTCGACGACGCCGAAAACGCCGGGGCTCTGAGCCCCTTCCTGGCCGGGCCGTTGCGAGAGTCGCTGAGGAACATCCCGCTCGACCAGGCGATCAAACTGATCAACGACGCCCGCACCCTGCTCAACAGCCTGCAGACCTTCCTCGGCCCCGCCCAGAACCTGCTCGAAGAATTCCTCCCCTGAGCACACCCTCAAGCGTGCAAGCAGCGGCGCCGGGGGGGGGTTGCCCGGGCACACCCGGCGAAGCCGGCCCCGGGGCCCCCGCCCCCGCGCCGCACCCCCCCGCTACGTC